>NZ_JCAXDV010000029.1:0-394 GCF_059758585.1 Acinetobacter sp. GQ146 | reverse complement strand
CCCCCATTCATCGACATGAATTTCTTCACCACTTGGTCCGACCACTTTTGCCCGTTGTGGGTATGCAGATGGACGGTGCTGCTCAGGATGATAGGCTGGAACGGTTTTAATCTGCCGACGTTGTAACTGCAGTTGATTGGCTTGGCGTTGTTCTGGGTCTATGGTGCCATTCCAGACGGGTTGCTGCCAGTTGCTCTGTTGCAGTAGTCGTAGCAGCTGTTGATTGAGGTCTTTAGGTAGGTTGTTTTGACTATAAAAGGTTTTTTCCGTAATCAGAAACTCTTGGTCCGCACCGCTGTGTTGATTAATTTCAGGGTGATCTTCCAAGATAAACCAGTAACCGACCTGAGCATCGCGTACCGTAGAATAGGCACTAAAGTGCTTGGCTTGTGCG
>NZ_JCAXDV010000028.1:0-394 GCF_059758585.1 Acinetobacter sp. GQ146 | reverse complement strand
TCCCCATGCATCGACATGAATTTCTTCACCACTTGGTCCGACCACTTTTGCCCGTTGTCGGTATGCAGATGGACGGTGCTGCTCAGGATGATAGGCTGGAACGGTTTTAATCTGCCGTCGTTGTAACTGTAGTTGATTGGCTTGGCGTTGTTCTGGATCTATGGTGCCATTCCAGACGGGTTGCTGCCAGTTGCTCTGTTGCAGTAATCGTAGCAGCTGTTGATTGAGGTCTTTAGGTAGGTTGTTTTGACTATAAAAGGTTTTTTCCGTAATCAGAAACTCTTGGTCCGCACCGCTATGTAAATTAATTTCAGGGTGATCTTCCAGAATAAACCAGTAACCGACCTGAGCATCGCGCACCGTAGAATAGGCACTAAAGTGCTTGGCTTGTGCA
>NZ_JCAXDV010000027.1:0-584 GCF_059758585.1 Acinetobacter sp. GQ146 | reverse complement strand
TGGTAAAGTTTGTGTAGGTCAATTTCATCGTGCTTTATTTGAACAGAGTGAGTATGTTATTTGCATTGTAAGACGGCTAGAAAACAACTTATATGAGCTTTATTCAGTATTGAGCCCTAAAACAGGCTTACTTCATATGCAGGTTGGGATGGGAGCCTCACCTAAACCTCATAATTTATCAGTTATGAAAGGTGGGCTAGTTTGGTATTCTATAACAATAATCATAACAAGTTTTATTGTTTTATTAGCACGTGGAATAAATTTAAATACATTATTAATTTTAGCCTTTGTATTTATTTTATTTTATTTTATTTTATTCTTTATTATTAAAAAATCTTCAAATTCATTAAAACCTTTTTCAGAAAAGTCAGAGCAGATTTTTGGTTTGTATGGATTCAAAGACCCTCAAGAGGTTTTTTTATTGCCAAGTCGCTACCTGAGTGAAAAAGATCATTTGTTACTTGAGTCTGTATATGAATATAGAAAAGTTATTCAAAAAGATCCATACCCAGAAAGTTATATAGAGCAAAAACAACGTAATGTATGATTTATTAAAAATCGAAGGCCGCATTCAAAGATTAGAG
>NZ_JCAXDV010000026.1:0-630 GCF_059758585.1 Acinetobacter sp. GQ146 | reverse complement strand
AGTGAAGACCGTGGTGAAGGTTTTGAACTGCGGACTGACCAATGGGGGGCAGTACGCGCAGGTGAAGGATTATTAATCAGCACGCATGCACAAGTACAAGCAGAAGGCGATCATCTGGAGGCACAAGTTGCCAAACAACAGTTGGAAAACAACCAGAGTAATGCCAAAGCTTTGAGTGAAGTGGCTAAGAATCAGCAAACTGATGAAATAGAGTCGATTGAGCAACTCAAAGAATTTGCAGACCAAATTCAGACGCAGATTGCAAAATTTGAAAAGGCGTTATTACTTTTAAATTCGCCAGATGGGATTGGTTTAAGTACCAATGCGGACATTCATGTGTCCGCTGATGGGCAGATTAACCAGTTTGCAGGGGACAGTATCAATCTAACTACGCAAAAAAATCTGATTACACATGTGAGTGGTAAAGCCAGTTTATTTGCAGCACAGGACGGCATTAAGCAAGTGGCGGCCAAAGGCAAGTTTGAAATGCAGGCGCAAAGTGATGCCTTGAGTATTTTGGCCAAACAAAATATTCAAATTGTTTCCACAGAAGACCGCATTGAAATTACCAGTCCGAAAGAGATTGTGATTACCGCAGGTGGTTCGCAACTTAAAATTGATGGTTCGGGT
>NZ_JCAXDV010000025.1:0-667 GCF_059758585.1 Acinetobacter sp. GQ146 | reverse complement strand
TATAAGGGGGATTCAAAGGACAAGATTAAAAATGAAAGACGCATATATCATTGATGCCATCCGGACTCCATTTGGTCGTTATGCGGGTGGACTCGCGCCAGTCCGTGCTGATGACTTGGGAGCAGTGCCGATTCAAGCCTTGATGCAACGTAACCCAACAGTGGATTGGTCACAGGTCGATGACGTGATTTATGGCTGTGCCAACCAAGCCGGTGAAGATAACCGTAATGTAGGGCGTATGTCGGCCTTATTGGCAGGCTTACCGGTGGAAGTGCCAGCCACCACCATCAACCGTTTATGTGGTTCATCTTTAGATGCGATTGCCATTGCGGCACGTGCCATTAAAGCCGAAGAAGCCCATCTGATTATTGCCGGTGGCGTGGAAAGTATGTCACGAGCACCCTTTGTGATGGGCAAGTCGGAAAGTGCTTATGGGCGTAGCCAGAAGATTGAAGACACCACCATGGGCTGGCGTTTTATCAATCCCAAGCTGAAAGCGATGTATGGCGTAGAGACCATGCCACAGACTGCAGAGAACGTGGCACAACAATTTAAGATTGATCGTGCAGATCAAGACCAGTTTGCCTTGACGAGTCAACAGCGCACAGCAACCGCGCAAGCTCAAGGCTTTTTTAAACACGAGATCATCCCGGTGAGCATTGCTCAA
>NZ_JCAXDV010000024.1:0-689 GCF_059758585.1 Acinetobacter sp. GQ146 | reverse complement strand
AAGTCCCCCTTTAAAAAGGGGGACTAAGGGGGATTCAAAGGACAAGATTAAAAATGAAAGACGCATATATCATTGATGCCATCCGGACTCCATTTGGTCGTTATGCGGGTGGACTCGCGCCTGTCCGTGCCGATGACTTGGGTGCCGTGCCGATTCAAGCCTTGATGCAACGCAATCCATCTGTAGATTGGTCACAGGTGGATGATGTGATCTATGGCTGTGCCAACCAAGCCGGTGAAGATAACCGTAATGTGGGACGTATGTCGGCCTTATTGGCAGGTTTACCGGTGGAAGTGCCTGCGACCACCATCAACCGTTTATGTGGTTCATCTTTAGATGCGATTGCCATTGCGGCACGTGCCATTAAAGCCGAAGAAGCCCATCTGATTATTGCCGGTGGCGTGGAAAGCATGTCGCGAGCACCCTTTGTGATGGGTAAATCAGAAAGTGCTTATGGGCGTAGCCAGAAGATTGAAGACACCACCATGGGCTGGCGTTTTATCAATCCCAAGCTGAAAGCGATGTATGGTGTAGAGACCATGCCACAAACTGCAGAAAATGTGGCACAACAATTTAAGATTGATCGTGCAGATCAAGACCAGTTTGCCTTGACGAGTCAACAGCGCACAGCAACCGCGCAAGCTCAAGGCTTTTTTAAACATGAGATCATCCCGGTGAGCATTGCTCAG
>NZ_JCAXDV010000023.1:0-825 GCF_059758585.1 Acinetobacter sp. GQ146 | reverse complement strand
TTTCCCCTCTTTCTTAAAGAGGGGTTAGGGGAGATTAATTATCCTTGTGTCGCATCCACCAACGGAGCACCGGTCATGGCCTGCAATTCGGCAAAGCTTAAACCGTCGACTTTCTCCAGCACTTTTAAGCCTTCAGGCGTGACATCAATCACACATAGGTCGGTATAAATACGGTCAACACACTTTTGTCCTGTGGCAGGGTAAGTCAGTTCAGCCACAATCTTCGGTTCACCGTTTTTAGTGACATGATCAGTGGTGATAAACACTTTTTTAGCACCGACCGCCAAATCCATGGCACCGCCGACAGAAGGAATCGCATCTGGTGCACCAGTATGCCAGTTGGCCAAATCACCATTGGCTGCGACTTGAAACGCGCCAAGAACCGCAATATCCAAATGCCCACCACGCATCATGGCAAAGGAATCACCATGATGGAAAAAGGCTCCGCCTTGCAGCATGGTCACATATTCTTTACCGGCATTGATCAGCTCAGGATCTTCTTCACCTGCGGCTGGTGGTGGACCAAAGGCCAATAACCCATTTTCAGAATGCAGGAAGATCTCTTTGTCACTGGGTAAGTAGCTGGCAATCTTGGTCGGTAAGCCAATGCCTAAATTGACATAAGCCCCATCGGGAATATCTTGTGCCACACGTTCCGCAATCTGGTTACGGCTGAGTTTTTGATAGCTCATGAAAGTCTCCTACTTACACAGCAACAGGTTCAGGTTGCACCTGCACCACATGTTGAACGAAGATACCTGGGGTGATGATGTGTTCAGGGTCTAAAGCACCCAGTTCCACCACTTCAGAGACTTGCGCAATGGT
>NZ_JCAXDV010000022.1:0-871 GCF_059758585.1 Acinetobacter sp. GQ146 | reverse complement strand
GCGACTGATGGTCCAATGCCACAAACTCGTGAACACATCCTTCTTTCACGTCAGGTTGGTGTACCTTACATCATCGTATTCTTAAACAAATGCGACCTTGTTGACGACGAAGAATTACTTGAATTAGTAGAAATGGAAGTTCGTGAACTTCTTTCTACTTACGACTTCCCAGGCGATGACACTCCAGTTATCCGTGGTTCTGCTCTTGCTGCGCTTAATGGCGACGCTGGTCAGTACGGTGAGCCTTCAGTTCTTGCTCTTGTTGAAGCGCTTGACTCTTACATTCCAGAACCAGAACGTGCTATCGACAAAGCATTCTTAATGCCAATCGAAGACGTATTCTCTATCTCAGGCCGTGGTACAGTAGTAACTGGTCGTGTAGAAGCTGGTATCGTGAAAGTAGGCGAATCTGTAGAAATCGTTGGTATCCGTGATACACAAACAACTACAGTTACTGGCGTTGAAATGTTCCGTAAACTTCTTGACGAAGGTCGTGCGGGCGAGAACTGTGGTGTTCTTCTTCGTGGTACTAAGCGTGAAGACGTACAACGTGGTCAAGTACTTGCTAAACCAGGTACAATCAAGCCGCACACTAAATTCGACGCAGAAGTATACGTACTTTCTAAAGAAGAAGGTGGTCGTCATACTCCATTCCTTAATGGCTACCGTCCACAGTTCTACTTCCGTACAACTGACGTAACTGGTGCAATCCAATTACAAGAAGGCGTTGAAATGGTTATGCCAGGTGACAACGTTGAAATGTCAGTAGAATTAATCCACCCAATCGCAATGGACCCAGGTCTACGTTTTGCGATCCGTGAAGGTGGTCGTACAGTAGGTGCTGGTGTTGTTGCGAAAGTAACTGCATAAT
>NZ_JCAXDV010000021.1:0-1021 GCF_059758585.1 Acinetobacter sp. GQ146 | reverse complement strand
ACTTTATATTTATTAAAAACATTATGTTGAATCATATTTATGCGGCGCTTGAACAGCTGGGGTTCACTGCGCAAAAACGTGTGCTACATCTTCAGTTTTCCCATCCTGTGCTCAATCAGCAGGTCTATTTACAGCGGATTGATGGGGCACATGCGTTGAACCAAGGGTTAACAGCCAGCTTAATTTGCTTGTCGACACATGCCTTTATTCCCCTAAAACAGTTTATTGGCTGTCAGGTCGCGATTGACCAGGTGACGGATACAGGACAGTTGAGTCGCACCACAGGCATTATTACCCAAGCTGATGTCGGTGCGCATGATGGTGCACTCACACTATATCGTCTCACTGTACAAGACCCTACTGCATTATGGAAACAACGTCGTAATAGTCGTGTGTTTATGAATAAAAGCGTGGTGGATATTGTCAACATCCTATTCCAAGAGTGGCAACAAAAAAGTCCGCTGTTTGCTGCCAGTCTAAGCCTTGATTTAACAGGATTGAGTCGAGACTACGATGTCCGTCCCTTCATGATGCAAAGTAACGAAAGCGATGATGACTTTTTAACCCGCTTACTGAGAAGTGAAGGCATCAATTGGCTGATCGATGAAGCACAGCCCTTAGTTCCCCACATCAATCACCCGATTCAAGCACAAAAGCTTCGCCTGATTGATGACAATCAGCATTACCAAGCCCTAGCAAGACAAAGTATCCGCTTTCAGCAGAGCAGTGCCGTACAAACAGCTGACAGCATTACTCACTGGCAGGCACAACGTCAGTTACAACCGACAGCGGTACATGTCCAACGCTGGCAAGCTGATGCCTTGAGCCAAGAAGATGGTGCAGGCAGCGTCTACAGCAAACAACAGCAGAGCGAACAATATGACCACAGCAGTCTAGGACTAGAACAAGCTTGGCACTTTGCACCTGCATGGATGCAAGACCTAAAGGGAGAAGATGGGGCAACCGCATCGGGTAATCCGCAACTGGAACAATTCAATCAGCAGCTATCAGACTACTACCA
>NZ_JCAXDV010000020.1:0-2506 GCF_059758585.1 Acinetobacter sp. GQ146 | reverse complement strand
TAACTTATGCTTTTGAGTGTTTCTTTTTTAAGCAACCATTGTGATTTCATAAAATTTCTCCCATTACTTCAGCGCTATTTTTATTCCCTTATTTTCGCTACAATCACCAACACAATCCTCATATTCAAAGAATTATTTGAAATGGTTAACATTAAATTTTCTATTTCTGCGTGTTTTTTCGCCTTTGTTCTATTTTCAACATCCCTATACGCTTTTTCAACACATAATATTTTTGTGATTACCCTTTCTATTCTTAGTTATGCCAAATGGAACACTTCGACACCTGCTTTATGTGTCATCGACAATCCAAATTACGCGATACAATTTAATCAAGCTCTACGCCAACAAGGCTTACATTACAAAATCTCATCTATTCGCTTAAACGAATTAGACAGATCTGCTTGTAATGCTATTTTCCTCTCCACCTTTTCACCCCAAGAAGAACAAAAAATTATTCACAGCCAGAAACAAGATCCACTTCTGTCTTTTAGTTCGACCAATATTGCTTGCGAAATTGGCAGTGCTTTCTGCCTCTACACCCGCAACAACAGAACATCATTTAAAGTCAATTTAGACAGTTTGAGCCAGTCTAAAGTTAGAGTCGACCCTCGTGTTTTATTACTCGCCAAGTCTACGGAGCAATAATCATGAACAATTACGCTCGTATGACTTCATTACAATCGCTCTTTAAGCGCTCACAATTAGTGATGTTTGCACTGACTTTTTCAATTTGCACCATTATTTTTGTGATCGTGTCCACTTACACCATGAACACCTATGCCAAACAGAGTCTGAACATCCTTACAGAAGCTTTGAATGAACGTATTCAACCCGCAATGGTGTTTAATGATCGGATTACCATTCAACAAATTCTTGATGACTATACCTCACAGTATGCAATTCGCTCCATTGAGGTTTTAGATCCATCCAACAATAAAATTGCTTCGAGCAAACAACTGGTCAAATCATTTCAAACCACTCAAGCTGTTCTGGATCATTTGTTTTTTCAGCAACCCATCCAGATTTCGATCGAACACAACCAACAATACTATGGCTCGATCGTGGTGTATGGCAGCTCACAAAGCCTGTTGGATTTTTTCTTTAAAATTCTGATAGGCTTGTGTGTCGCTATTGTTTTGATTTTATTTGCACTGTGGTTGTCAGTACGTTCGACTTATCAATATTTAATGCAATCAATTCACCCTTTGGTGTCTAAAGCTCGTGAAATTAGCGAATCTAAAGCCTATCAATTACGTCTGCCCCAATCCAACATTCAGGAATTACAACAACTCAATAATGTGTTTAATGAGCTCTTAGACACAATTCAAGTATCCAATCAAAAACTACGCGCAGAAAATGATGTTCTGGCTCACCAAGCTTTACATGACCAACTGACACAACTTCCAAACCGACATTATTTTTATCAAACCCTGTTAAACACCTTTGAACAACCCATGAAAGGATTTTCAGCTTTATTTTTTATTGATAACAATAATTTTAAAGACATCAATGATCAGTATGGGCATCTGGCGGGTGATGCCGTTTTACAGGAAATGGCAAACCGTTTAAAAACCGGTTTAAGACAGGATGATTTTATTGCTCGCCTAGGAGGTGATGAATTTGCCATTCTGATCCGCAATATCAGCAAAGACGAACATTTGGTTCGAATCAGTGAAAATTTATTAAAGTGCTGTGAAGCCCCTTTACGTTACGAACAACACGAAATTTATTTCAGCTTTTCCATCGGTATTGCTTCAACTGAACACGCCAATAGCCCCGAAGACCTAATTACTGCCGCCGATAGTGCAATGTATAAAGCAAAATCATTGCAACAAGGCTGGTACTTCTCTCTCCGCTAGGAACTTTACAATGATCACTTTTTCTCGCCCGATTAAACTAACACTCGTGTTACTCATCAGCTGTGTCTTGAGTGCATGTGCAAGTTGGGGACATTTAAACTACAAACAAGCCCGCATGCTTAAAAAAGAAGGCTTCGTCCTCACTGATGAAGGTTGGAGTTTACGCTTACCCGAGCGTCTGCTGTTCGGATTTGACAGTTACGAGATTAAATCCGAACAGACACAGGAATTAATGCGTCTTTCTACCCAGTTACAAAAATACCAACTCGATAAAATTAAAGTCGTGGGGCATACGGATGACATCGGCGACCAGACATATAATCAAAATTTATCCGAAAAGCGCGCCAATAGTGTGGCCAGCATTTTCTTAAGTTCAGGATTTCAACGCAACCACTTACAGACCCTTGGTCGTGGCTCTACACAACCTCTTGCGCCCAATACAAGCGATGAGAATCGCGCGACCAATCGACGCGTCAATATTATTATTATCCCTTAAAAAGAAAGGATGCTTGTCTAGCGCTTGCCTCGGGCAAGCGCAATGGGCCTCATCGCAGGACGTTAAAATGAAAAAATCCTTGCCATGACCATATAGAAAAATGAAAAATGAAAAATGAAAAATGAAAAATGAAAAATGAAAAATGAAAAAT
>NZ_JCAXDV010000002.1:0-596077 GCF_059758585.1 Acinetobacter sp. GQ146 | reverse complement strand
CGGTAAAGTTTGTGTGGGTCAATTTCATCGTGCTCTATTCGAACAGAATGAGTATGTTATTTGCATTGTAAGACGGCTAGAAAACAACTTATATGAGCTTTATTCAGTATTGAGCCCTAAAACAGGTCTACTACATATGCAGGTTGGCATGGGAGCATCCATTAAAACGCATAATATGTCAGCAATGAAAGGTGGAAGGTTTTTATTTTTAACTTCTATTATAGGCTCATTTTTTTTAGTTTTTTGGGGTTTTGATTTTTCTTTAGAAAATATATTGATTTGGTCTGTAACATCTATTTTATTTTATTTTATTTTATTTTTTATTATTAAAAATGCTTCTAACTCTTTAAAACATTTTTCAGAAAAATCAGAGCAGATTTTTGCTTTGTATGGATTCAAAGACCCTCAAGAGGTTTTTTTATTGCCAAGTCGCTATATGAGTGAAAAAGATCATTTGTTGCTTGAAGCGGTATTTGAGTACCGTAAGGTCATTCAAGAAGATCCATATCCAGAAAGTTATATCGAGCAAAAAGAAACACAGAATGAATTGAGTTAAGTATTATAGTTCTGATTTTTATATAATTTTTTTATTTTTGTAATATAAGGTGTCCCTTCTATTGACTTAGGTTGGGTCTGGTTAAAAAATAGACTTGATAAGAATGATAATCCTAAATTTCATTCCATTTTTAAAGCTATGGCAGGTGTAGTGCAGAACGGAAGTTGGCATTACACACCTAACCTCAAAATCGGAGGAGATGCCATGAATTTTCTTAAATGTTTAATCAGTGCTGGATGTATTTCCTTATTGACCCCGATGGCATTCGCAATGGAATCCCATGGTGGAGCAAGTATGGAAGCATCTATGCAAACCTCCCTTTCGGCAGATGATAAAAAAGCAATCATGAGTGCCATGAGTGCAGCTCCCATGAATGTCAGTGCCGAAGCAACCATCATTGCAATGGATGCAAAAGGCAAAATGCGGACCTTACGCAAAGGTCATAATAATTTTACCTGTATGCCAGATAACCCAGCCACGCCAGGACCAGACCCCATGTGTATGGACCCCGCTGCTTTAGCATGGGCAGAAGCTTGGATTGGGCACACCAAACCTGTTGAAGGTAAAGTAGGCTTTATGTACATGCTCATGGGAGGGACCGATGCGAGCAATGTAGACCCTTATGCAAGTAAACCGAGCGCCAACAATCATTGGATACAAACAGGACCGCACGTCATGATCGTGGGGGCATCACAAAGTTTTTATGATATGTATCCGAAAAGTGCGCAACCGGACACTACCGTGCCTTATATCATGTGGTCCGGTACCCCTTATCAACACCTTATGATTCCTGTGAAATAAACGGCTAAACAGGTCTTTTTATCTTCTGTCTTATAAAAAAAGCCATGCCATAGTCGTGGCTTTTTTGTACTTGGCTAATTGTGAGCTTCATGGCAATTTGTGTGCTTTTATTTAAGGTACCAATATTTAATCAGGACTTAAATTAAAGCACGTAATTCATTTGCCGCATGCCTCAATAACGGTAGAACCTGCTGAATAAGCTGCTCTTCACTGGTCCGGTTACTCTGCGACATACAGTTAATCGCGGCAATTGTTTGACCTTGTGCATTAAGCACAGGCACTGCAAGCGCAATAATCCCCAGTTCATGTTCTTCTTTGGACAGGCAATAATCCGATAAAGCGACACGGTGCAGTACGGCATAAAATTGATCTTTATCGGTAATGGTCAGTGGAGTTAAACGTTTTAGCCCGTACTTTTCCACCCAAGCATGTTGCTCCTCAACCGATAAGGCTGCCAATAAAACTTTACCCGTCGAAGTTGCATGTGCAGGCAGGCGATTTCCCAAATGCATGCCATAAGGATTAACCCGAAATTGCTCCTGTTGCGGCAGATAACTTCGCGCAATCGGCACCACTTCATGCTCATCCAGAACCACCATGGAAAAGGTCAACTGCGTTTGTGCACAGAGTAAATTGAGTAAAGATTGTGCCACTTTGGGCAGATGTGCTGAACTTAAATAGGCACTGGAAAAACGCAAGACCCGCGGGGTTAACCAAAAATAATGTTCATCAGTCTCCAAATAACCTAAAAATTTCAGGGTTTTTAAATGCCGTCTTGCTGCAGTTCGGCTGATACCAGTGCGTTCAGCCACTTGGGTCACATTCAGGCGCTGTCTATCCACCCCGAAGGCTTCTAAAATATGTAAGCCTTTGGCTAAGCCGGCGATGTAGTCCGCATGTGGAATTCGTTCTAGAGACTGTGGGTGAATCACCTCATTGTGTTCGGCTGGCATGTTCTTTTCCCTGAATAATGATGGCTTTTGTCCGCTATACGGACAATCTTAATGATATACGGTCAATTTCACTTTGGCGATATAGCTCAAAAATTCAACCTGTCGTAATTTGAAATAAGAAACGAACAAGGATGAACAACATGGAAATTGTAAAAACCCAAGTGGCCATTATTGGTTCAGGTCCCGCAGGATTGTTACTCGGACAGTTGCTCTATAAAGCAGGGATTGATCACGTGATTGTAGAACAGCGTAGTGCAGACTATGTGGCATCGCGGATTCGTGCAGGAATTTTGGAGCAGGTTTCTGTCGATTTGCTGGCGGAGGCTGGTGTCGATCAAAATCTCAAAGCGCATGGCTTGCCGCATTCAGGCATTGAAATCCTGACGCAGGGACAAAAGCACCGACTGGATTTAGCGGCACTCACAGGCGGGAAGCAAGTCACCGTGTATGGTCAGACTGAAGTGACCAAAGATTTAATGCAGGCACGTGAGCAAGCAGGTTTAAGCTCATTTTATGAAGCACAAAATGTGCAGATTGACGATTTTTACACCCAGCCGAAAGTGACTTTTGCATATCACAACCAGTCTTATCAAATTGAATGTGATTTTATCGCGGGCTGTGATGGTTTTCATGGCGTGTGCCGTGCCAGTGTGCCTGAAGACAAGATTAAAACCTTTGAAAAAGTCTATCCTTTTGGCTGGTTGGGGGTATTGGCCGATGTGCCACCTGTCGCAGATGAGTTGATTTATGTACAGTCGGAACGTGGTTTTGCCTTGTGCAGTATGCGTTCAGAAACTCGCAGCCGTTACTATTTACAAGTGCCATTAACCGATCATGTTGATAATTGGTCTGATGAGCAGTTTTGGGCAGAGTTAAAAAACCGTCTTGATCCTGAAAGTCGGGAAAAATTAGTCACAGGTCCATCAATTGAAAAAAGCATTGCACCGCTGCGTAGTTTTGTCACTGAACCGATGCGGTTTGGCAAACTGTTCTTGGCTGGCGATGCCGCGCATATTGTGCCACCGACAGGGGCAAAAGGGTTAAATCTCGCGGCTTCAGATATTGCCTATTTATCCCGAGCGTTCATTCAGTATTACCAAGATGGCTCGGAACAGGGTATCGATGAGTATTCGGAAAAATGTTTGCAACGGGTGTGGAAAGCCGAACGCTTCTCTTGGTGGATGACCCATTTATTGCATCGCTTTGAAAGCGAAAGTGAGTTTGACCATAAGATTAAACAAGCAGAGTTGAGCTATATTCTTGGTTCATTGGCTGGGCAAACTACGTTGGCAGAAAACTATGTGGGTTTACCTTATGAAATTACCCCAATTGCTGAGCTTCAACACGCCAGTTAAACGATGTCATACATGACCCAAACGAGAGCCCGAAGCTCTCGTTTTTTTTGATGGGGGATGGATGGCAATACCGCCTTAGCCATCTTGAGGATGCGATGGGGTACTGAGTATGAGTTGGTAAAAAGCCGCATCTAACCAGCGGCCAAACTTAAAACCTGCTTGTCGGATGGTGCCGGAATGGCTAAACCCCAGTTTTTGATGCAATTGGATGCTGGCTGTATTTTCGGCATCAATACAACCCACCATGACATGGAGCTGTTGCTGCTGTGCTCTTGCAATCAGCGCCTGCATTAAAATTTTACTGAATCCGCAACCACGATGTTCGGGATGAATGTAGACACTATGTTCAACTGTATATTTATAAGCGGGAAAGGCTCTAAAGCTGCCCCAACTGGCAAAACCCAGTAATTTCCCAGCAGAATTGATGATGCCGAGCACAGGAAAATGCTGTTCACGTTTGCTGGCAAACCAGCTTTGCATACTTTGTAGAGTCCGCGGCTTATAGTCATACAGCGCGGTAGAATGCAGAATCGCATCGTTGAGAATGTCTAAAATGGCCAGAGCATGATCGGCTTCATTACAGTCAATTAGGGTGTACTCAGACTCAGGGATGGTATTGAGGGACATAGGCGATTCTAGACCAGTAAGCATCAGAAAAAATTAAACAGATTGCATTGCTTCGAGGACGAGTAGATAACGGACGGGCGGTGGAGTTGCATGATTCAACCTAATCGGGGAGTTCAGCACTATGGCGAAACAGTCCCTATGCTGTGGCGCTTAGGTTTGTTCCCCAACTGAAGATGCCTGAGACCTTCCAAGCACCAAATTTGCTTTGAAATATGCAAATGAATATCTATATGTCGCTCGGAGTAAAAATTTATTCTAGTCGATTACAATAAATTTAACATCCTGAAAACCCAGCTTCAGAGGCAGCATTGTATTGTGCTGCTGCTCAATGGATGATGCTTGAAAAGTATTCTTGGGCATGATTATGTTGATATGAATTCAATATAAATTTACGGTTCCCTATTGACTCTAAAGTTCACTTTAAGCTTAAGGTTGGAGCATGGAATCAATAGAGCAAGGCGCCTGCCTATCTTTAAGGCATGGTATTGGCCAATGGCAATATTCATCCCCAATCTCTGGCCAAAGCAGTGCAGCAAGAGAATCTTGCAGAAAGCTTTCATCGCATCAGGGTTTACAAAGAGCCGCATTCAACTCTAAGGTAATGCAATGCTCTGGACAATATAAGGTGAACAATAATGACAAAACGCATTCTTCATGTGGTCACCAATGTGGCACATTATGCAGATCAAACCGAGGCGACAGGGCTATGGCTGGGGGAACTCACGCATGCCTATGATGAGTTTGAACAACGTGGCTATCTGCAAGATATCGTCAGCCCATTGGGTGGTCAGTCGCCGATAGAACCGAAATCCTTAAAAAAACTGATTGCCGATGCTTCGGTCATGAAGCGTTATCACGATCCAAAATTTATGCGTTTACTTGAGCATACTTTAAAACCTTCCGATGTCGACTGGCGCAATTATGATGCGATTTACTTTACCGGTGGGCATGGCGTGATGTGGGATTTTTTCGATCAGGCTGAATTACAGCAAATTACTCAAAACATGTACGAGCATGGCAAGATTATTTCCAGTGTGTGCCATGGTTACTGTGCTTTATTGCAAGTTAAACTTTCTAATGGTCAATATTTGATTCAAGGTAAACATGTTACGGGCTTTGCGTGGACCGAGGAGGTACTGGCAGGCGTCAGTAAAAAAGTCCCGTATAATGCCGAGCAGATGGCAAAAGACCATGGTGCGCTGTATACGAAAAAAATGATTCCTTTTGCGCCCAATGTCGTGACCGATGGTCAACTGATTACTGGGCAGAATCCCTTTTCTGCACGCCCGACTGCATTGGCGGTTATTCAGGCTTTAGAACACGCCGCTTAAAGCGCAGCGTCGATTCGCGAGTAGCCATAAAAAAGCGAAAGGGAAGACCTTTCGCTGCAATCAATCGGCTGCTACGTGTTTGTTAGACGTGTTCCGCCTTTTTTTCGACCTCAATACTTTCGCGGTAATATTGGCAGCCCTTATACAGCAGGAAGACCCCCAGTACCCCAGCGACGGCATTTACAATCGAAATTGAGTTACCCACCATCACGGTATTTTGGAAATATTTATCGGTAATTAATGCCACCGCCGTGGTTCCAATGCCTAAGGCAATCAGGTTAGACACCAATAGGAACTTGGCAGACACTTGCGCACGTAACTGGTTCGGTGTCAGCATTTGCGTGGCGGCTGCAGATGCTGGAATCGGGAAGGTCGAGAAGAACATCGCCACAAAAATTAGCGCAAATGAGAGGTACATATTATCCACTTGGGTAAATAATACACTTGGAATAATCAGGGCTGCACAGCCAATCATGCCACTACGAATCGCGGCATCGCTATAGCCACGTTTAGAGAACCAGTCGATCAGCCAGCCGCAGAATAATGCACCTGAAGTGTTAGCAATCAAAATGATGATCCCGAGAATATAACCCGTCTGGCTGGCATCCAAACCGTGATTACGCATATAGAAAGCAGGTGCCCAACCCAGTAAGGCATATAGCATCATGGTGTAAAAAGAGAAACCAATAAAATGACAGAAGAAGGTCTTTTTATGGGTTTTAATAAAGGCAATCGAGTTTTTGAACGAGGCTTTGACCACCTGACCATCCTGACCAACTTTCAAGCCTTTACGTTCAGGTTCACGCACGGTCAAAATCATCAGCAATGCCAATAACACCCCCGGTAAACCGACAATCATAAAGGTCAGTTGCCAAGTTTTAATTTCACCAATCAGTGGTAGGGTCACCAAGTTTACATTTTTGAGTAAACCAATCACATAACCGCCAATCAAGAAAGCCAGCCCCGAACCAATGAAGGCGCCAATTGCATACAGCCCCAAGGCACGACCGAGTTTTTCTTTCGGGAATAGGTCGGCAACAATCGAATAGAAGGCAGGGGATAAGGCGGCTTCACCTGCGCCGACACTGAGGCGTGAGAGGAACATCTGCACAAAGTTTTTACTTAAACCGCAGGCCGCAGTGGCAAGACTCCAAAACGCGATGCCGATGGAAATTATTTTAATCCGAGATCTCTTGTCGGCGAGTGCCGCAATCGGCACTCCCATAAAAGCATAGAACAATGAAAATGCCAGACCTTGCAACAAGCTGAATTGAGTATCGCTGAGCATGAGGTCTTGTTTAATCGGTTCAATCATCAGGGATAAGATTTGACGATCTACAAACGAAAGAATGTAGGCCAGCATACAGATGACCACCACATACCAGTGATAGGCACTACTGCGTGTTTCAGGCACTTCAGCAGCGACTGAAGCCGGTGTGGTTTGGTTGTTTGGAGTTTCTGGCTGAAGCGTCCTTTCAACCAGTTCTATATCGAGTGATTTATCGCTCATCATGCAACTTCCTGTGCTGACTGTTTGAGTTAATTTGATACTTTTATGTTTAATTTTATTTTTATTATGTATCGTCTTGTTTTTAATCTACGGGTTAAATTTCATGCGGTCAATCGCTTTGTGATAAAAAGATACATTTATTTTTTAATATAAAAAAAAGAGAATCATATGATTCTCTTTTTTTATGAGTCAGGTTTAGGCGGCACGTTCGACCAAGGTCAAAATGTCATAAGTCGCCACCAATTCGTTGCGCTGATTTTTGACTTTAATGTCCCACACCACAACACCATGTGGTTTTTGTTCAGGGTCACGCAGTGGTTTCGGAGTTTTTTGCTTACAGGTCAATTCTACTTGAATGGTATCGCCAATTTTCACCGGTTCAACAAAACGCAGGTTATCCATACCATAGTTGGCAATGACTGGACCCGGCGCGGCATCGACAAACAGACCTGCGGCAGCTGAGACAATGAAATAACCATGTGCCACACGATCTCCAAACAGCGAGTCGGCCGCGGCAATCTTATCCATATGGGCATAGAAGTGGTCGCCACTGAGGCAAGCAAAGTTGACGATGTCTGCTTCGGTCACGGTCCGACGTGCTGTGAGTAAGCGTTCTCCGACACGCAGTTCGTCAAAATCTTTTTTGAACGGATGCACTCGATCTTCAAACACTTGCGCACCCGCAGTCCAGCTGTGTCCGACTTGGGTCATGGCATTGGGCGAACCTTGCAGAGCGGTACGTTGCATATAGTGTTTCACGGCACGTAAACCGCCAAGTTCTTCGCCACCACCTGCACGTCCTGGACCACCATGCACCAAATACGGCAATGGCGAACCATGTCCGGTACTTTCCTTGGCACTTTCTGCATCCAGAATGTGGACACGACCATGCCATGGCGCAATTTTGCTAATTAGCGCTTCAATATTTTCATCGACATTGCGCACCACTGACGCGACTAGGCTTCCTTCACCACGTGCCACCAAGTCTGCCAATTCAGCCAGATTTTGATAAGGCATCAAGGTTGAAACTGGACCAAAAGCTTCGACTTCATGAATATGCTGCGCTGTAGTCGGTTGTTCGCAAAGCAGCAAAGTTGGTGGGTAAAAGGCACCTTTTTCTGGGTTTTTGGCCTGAATGGTGTAGTCCTGACGTAAGTGGCTGCCGAGTACAATTTTGGCATCTTGGCTGAGCTGTTCTACTTTTTCCGCTACGCTGAACTTTTGCTTCACGCTGGCTAAAGCACCCATGGTAACGCCTTCAAGTTCTGGGTCGCCCACCACCACTTTTTGCAGTTTTGCCACTAAACGTGCTTGCACTGTTTCCAGTAAAGCCGCAGGAACAAAGGCACGACGAATCGCCGTACATTTTTGACCTGCCTTGGTAGTCATTTCGCGGAACACTTCACGCACAAATAAATCAATGGTTTCATCATTGGCTTGTTCAGTCAAAATGGCACTGTTGACCGAGTCCGCTTCCATGCAGAAGGGAATGGAGTATTGGTTTAAATGTGGGTTGGCACGTAGGCTTTGCCCCGTAGCTGCTGAACCCGTAAAAGTGACAGTATCTTGCGGGTTTAAATGTTCAATTAAGTCATAAATTTGACCGCAAATCAGTTGCAGTGAACCCGCAGGCAAGAAGCCACTGGCCAAAATGTCTTTGACCACGGCATGCGTGAGTTCAGCACCTTCAGTAGCAGGTTTCACAATACAAGGCACACCCGCTAAAAGGGTCGGTGCGATTTTTTCTAACATGCCCCAGATCGGGAAGTTGAAGGCATCAATATGCAGAGCGACCCCAGCTTTTGAGGTAAGAATATGTTTAGCACCAAAATTGCCGTGTTTGGACAGTGGAATCCATGCATCTTCCACTAACGCAGTTTCATCACTGAGTTCACGACGCACAAGGCTAGAGTAGGCAAATAGCGTTCCGATACCGCCTTCCACATCAATCCAGGCATCTTTACGGGTACAGCCTGTGGCTTTGGCCAGTTCGTAATAGTGTTCTTTACGCTCTAATAAATATTGCGCCACTTGTTTTAAGGCATTGGCACGTTGGTGGAAGGTCCACGTGGCAATAACAGCCCCTTGCTGTTTGGCATAGTCGACCACCGCTTTGGTATTGATGCCATGGCTACTGACTTGGTAGATCGCTTCACCGCTAATCGCATGATAAACCGTACGTAACTCTGCCTGCGAAGCGTATTCCTGTCCGTACACCAATGAGCTCAAGGTTTTTAGTGCCTGAGTTGAGTTGTCTTGCGTTGTATCGTGTTGCTCCATTGAGTTCTGTTCTAACTCTAGCATGGTAAAACTCCTTTTATGATACGTTTTAAACTATATTTTAGTTTTGATGTTTCATAATTTGTTATTAAAACGGGTAAAAGTCAATCGTAATTCGCAGGTTAAAAAAACAAAGTAAAATAATAATTCCAATATATTTAATAAAAACAATAACTTATTTTGATGTATGGGATTTAATTAAATGATACCTAAAAATTAATATTGATTTTATTTGTGTATCGTTTTAATTTAAGCGTATCAACACTTGGGATAAGTGAGGGAAAAATGAATAACCAACAACAAGCGTTTGACCAGCGCATTGAAAAGGATATTTCAATCGAGCCAAAGGATTGGATGCCAGACGCTTACCGTAAAACCTTAATTCGTCAAATTGGTCAACACGGACACTCTGAAGTCGTGGGAATGTTGCCAGAAGGCAACTGGATTACGCGTGCACCAACCTTAAAACGTAAAGCCGTATTGTTGGCGAAAGTTCAAGATGAAGCAGGCCATGCTTTATATCTGTACAGTGCAGCAGAAACGCTGGGTGCAGACCGTGATGACATGATGGACAAACTCATCGCTGGCCGTATGAAATATTCTTCAATTTTTAACTACCCGACACTGACTTGGGCGGATGTTGCTGCGATTGGCTGGCTGGTAGATGGGGCTGCCATTGTGAATCAGGTTGCGCTGTGCCGTACCTCTTATGGGCCTTATGCCCGCGCTATGGTGCGTATCTGTAAAGAAGAAAGTTTCCACCAGCGCCAAGGCTTTGAAGCGATGATGCAATTGGCAAATGGCACAGCAGAACAAAAACAGATGGCGCAAGATGCTGTGAATCGTTTCTGGTGGCCCGCGCTGATGATGTTTGGCCCAAGTGATGATAATTCGCCAAACAGTGCGCAAAGCATGCAATGGAAAATCAAATTATTCAGTAACGATGCATTGCGTCAGAAATTTGTCGACAACACCGTGCCTCAAGTGTTGCAACTTGGCCTCACCGTGCCAGATCCAGATTTGAAATTCAATGAAGACACGGGGCACTACGAATTTGGTGAAGTGAACTGGGATGAATTTTTTGACGTGATTGCAGGCAAAGGCCCATGTAACCACGAGCGTATTGAAGCCCGTCGTAAAGCATGGGAAGGCGGGGCATGGGTACGTGAATCTGCTGCCGTGTATGCCAAGAAACAGCAAGAACAGCTACAAGCACAGCAAGTTGCTTAAACAGATTGAGAGATAAAGGGAAATAAGGTCATGGATAACAAAAATAACTGGTCACTTTACGAAGTGTTTATCCGTAGTAAACAAGGTTTAAGTCATCGTCATGTGGGCAGCTTGCGTGCATCTGATGATGAAGTGGCGCTGCAAAATGCGCGTGATGTGTATACGCGCCGTAATGAAGGCATCAGTATTTGGGTGGTGAAATCGGAGCTGATTACCTCTTCACAACCCGATGAAAAACCAGAATTTTTTGACCCATCTTTAGACAAGGTCTATCGCCATCCCACGTTTTACAACATTCCAGATGGCATTGAGCACATGTAAGGACGGGGAGAAAAACAATGAGTAAACAAGTTTTAGCAGAATTCCTGTTACATGTGGGCGATAGTCAACTGATTTTGTCACACCGTTTGGCTGAATGGTGTGGACATGCACCCGAATTAGAGCTGGATATTGCCTTGGCCAATATTGGTCTGGATCTGTTGGGTCAGGCGCGTACCGCTTTAAGTCTTGCAGGTCAGGTTGAAGGTTTAGGGCGTGATGAAGATCAACTGGCGTATTTCAGAACTGAGCGTGAATATCGCAATTTACTGCTGGCTGAACAGCCAAATGGTGATTTTGCTCAAACCATCGTGCGTCAATGGTTGATGGATCACTACCACGCATTGTTATTGGCAGCATTAACCAACAGTAGCCATGCCGATGTTTCTGCGTTTGCACTCAAGTCTTTAAAGGAAGTGAAGTATCACTTACGTTTTTCCACCACATGGATGGAACGTTTGAGTTTAGGCACTGCGGAAGCACATGAAAAAACTCAGCAAGGTCTGAATCAATTATGGCGTTTCACAGCGGAGTTGTTCCAACTCACTGAGGCCGAAATGCAGTTGGTGGATACCGGTCTGATTCCAAATCTTGAGATTTTAAAAGCGCAATGGTTGGAAACGGTACAGGCAGAATTAGTCCGTATGCAACTGAGCCTACCAGACGCAGGTGCCTATCGCAGTGGTGCCAAACAAGGACTGCACACGGAGCACCTCGGTTACATTCTGGCAGAAATGCAATATCTGCAACGTTCCTATCCAAATATGACTTGGTAAGACGCAATCACAGGGAGTGAGTCGCATGAATTTAATTCGACATGTCGTAGATGAATGCTGGAATGCTTTAGCTGAAGTCTCTGATCCAGAAATTCCAGTTCTGTCGGTACTTGATTTAGGCATGATTCGTGGCGTTGAGCTCAACGCTCAGAATGAAATTGTTGTGCGACTGACGCCGACCTATAGCGGTTGCCCTGCAACTGATGTTTTAACCGCAGACATTACCCAAGCTTTTGCAGCCAAAGGTTTGACACCAGTAAAAGTGGTGGTGGATCTGTCCGAAGTTTGGACCACGGATTGGATGAGTGAAGCGGGTAAAGAAAAATTGCAGCAATATGGCATTGCGCCGCCGCAAGGCACTTCACACAGTTGTGGTACACATGTCGCTTTGACCGATGGTATTCAGTGTCCACGTTGCCACAGTCAGCACACCAAATTATTAAGTGAATTTAGTTCGACAGCATGTAAAGCCTTATATCGTTGCCAAGACTGCTTAGAACCTTTCGATTATTTCAAGTGTATTTAAGCCGAGACCAGGGCATGTAAAACATGTCGCAAAAGCATTGAAAAATCGAAAAGAAAGAGGGAATTTTAGATGAGCCAATTTGTACCATTAACGATTAAATCCATACAGCCACAAACTGAACAGGCCATTTGCATTGCCTTTGATTTGGCACCTGAGCAGTTCGCAGCCTTTGAATATCAACCAGGACAACACCTGACCATTCGCCATGTTACAGAAGAGGGTGAGCTACGTCGTTGCTACTCCATTTGTAGCGATGCTGCGGAAGACATGAGTATTGCGATTAAAAAAATTGAGCAAGGTCAATTTTCTACTTGGGCCAATGATCATCTTAAAGCGGGTGATGTGCTGGAAGTGATGCCACCGCAAGGCGTGTTTTTCCAGAAAGCGGCCAAAGTCGGTGGGAAAAACTATCTAGGCTTTGCTGCGGGCAGTGGGATTACCCCAATTTTATCCATTGTGAAATCGGTGCTGAACCGTCAAGCCGATGCCCAGTTTACTTTGGTGTATGGCAACCGTTCTTGGAAGCAAACCATGTTTGCCGAACAGATTATGGATTTAAAAGACCGTTTTAAAGAACGTCTGCAATTGATCAATATCTTTTCACGTGAAATGAACGACAGTGAAATTTTTAATGGTCGAATTGATGCCCAAAAATTACAGCAATTGTTTAAAGCAGATTTGATTGATGCCGCAACGGATCACTGTTTTGCTTGCGGTCCAGAAGAGATGATGACCGCGGTTGAAACAGTCTTGCCAGAATTTGGGATTGAGCGCAGCAAAATTCACACGGAACGTTTTAATACTGGTACTGCACCTAAAGCGACGGCACAGCAAATTGAAAGTCGTAGTGAAGAAAAGGTCAACATTATTCTGGATGGTCGTGAACTGATCATTGAAGTGTCTAAGCAAGATGACAGTATTTTAGATGCAGCGCTACGTGCTGGCGCGGACTTGCCGTATGCCTGTAAAGGCGGTGTCTGTGCAACCTGTAAATGTAAGGTGCTGGAAGGTCAGGTCGAAATGGCGATTAACTATAGCCTTGAACAAGATGAAGTTGAAAAAGGCTATGTATTGAGCTGTCAGGCTTTGCCGACTTCCGCCAATGTCCGTTTAAGCTTTGACGAATAAGCCGGAAAAAGGAGCTGTTGAATGGAACTCATCAAAACCAGTTCTCCAAAATCAGGTGTAATCCTGATTGAACTGAATCGACCTGAAAAGCGTAATGCCTTAAATAATGCCACCTTGCAAGAAATTGCCGACTGTCTGCAACAACTTGAAGCTGATGCTGCGGTGAAAGTCGTGGTGCTTACGGGCAACCAACAATGTTTTGCCGCAGGGGCAGATTTAAATGAATTGTCCAAGCTGGATGTGGTCAGCATTCAGCAAGACCTGCGCCCACAGTTGTGGAAACGGATTGATGAGTTTTCTAAGCCCTTGATTATGGCGGTGAATGGTTATGCTTTGGGTGCAGGTTTTGAACTGGCGCTGCATGCAGACATCGTGCTTACGGGTGAAAATGCACAGTTTGCTCTGCCAGAAATTGGCTTAGGTATGTTACCCGGTGCAGGTGGTACACAACGTTTAGCACGTTTGGTCGGGCAGCAACTCACCATGCGTTGGGCCATGACAGGCGACATGATTTCTGCACAAACTGCGCTGCAACACGGCATTACTAGCCAAGTCTGCCCAGTCGGGCTAACTGTGCAATATGCGGTGGAATTGGCCGAAAAAATTGCCAAACAGGCACCATTGGCGATTCGCGTGATTAAACAGTCCTTGAAATCAATTCATGAAGTGACCTTAAGCCAAGGCTTAAAGCTAGAGCGTCAGCATTTTGTTTGGTTGGCAGCCACGCAAGACCGCCAAGAAGGCATTAATGCATTTTTAGAGAAAAGAAAACCAGAATTTAGAGGTGTGTAATGGAATACCAAACAATTATTGTTGCAGAAAAAAATGCAGTGGGCTATCTCACGTTTAACCGTCCACAGCAGTTAAATAGTTTCAATGAAACCATGCACAAAGAAGTCTCGAGTGTGCTGAAAGCATGGTCGAAAGACAGCGCCATTCGTGCCGTGGTAATTTCGGCAGAAGGTCGTGGTTTCTGCGCCGGTCAGGACTTAAATGACCGCGTGGTAGATCCAAATGCCGATGCGCCAGATTTAGGGCTATCAATTGAAAAATATTATAACCCGCTGATCAAACTGATTACGGAAATGCCTAAACCAGTGATTTGTGCTGTAAACGGTGTAGCCGCAGGCGCAGGGGCGAATATTGCCTTGGCTTGTGACTTGGTGATCGCTGCCAAATCAGCCTCTTTTATTCAAGCATTCTGCCGTTTAGGTTTGGTGCCAGACTCTGGTGGGACATGGTTCCTGCCACGTTTGGTCGGTCGTGCTCAGGCCATGGGCTTAGCGATGTTGGGCGATAAAATTCCAGCAGAACAAGCGGTGCAATTGGGCATGATCTGGCAAGCCGTGGAAGATGATGCGCTGAAAGCTGAAGCGCATAAATTGGCGGAACATCTGGCCAAACAACCGACTTACGGCTTGTCGCTGATTAAGAAAGCCATTCATGCGGCAGCGCACAACAATCTGGATGATCAGCTCATACTAGAGCGTGACTTACAGCGTTTGGCCGGTCGTTCCAGCGATTACCGTGAAGGCGTACAAGCCTTTATGCAAAAGCGTACTCCAGAATATAAAGGTTGCTAACACATGGAAAAGATCAATTTACAGCAGGCGACTGTCGCTGTAATTGGTGCCGGTACCATGGGAATTGGTATCGCCCAGTTAGCAGCGATGCATGGACATCCCACCTTTGTGTATGATGTGGATGCGGCAAAAACTGAAGCCGCATTACAGCAACTGGCTGCACAACTCACAAAACGTGTGCAAGCCGGTAAAATGACGCAGGAACTGTATGACAGTACTTTTGCCCATTTAAGCATTGCAAAGGAATTGTCACAGTTAGCTCCTGCACAACTGATTATTGAAGCGATTGTTGAAAAGAAAGAAGTGAAGCAAAACTTATTTCAACAGTTAGCCGCGATTTGTGCTGAAGACACGATTTTTGCTTCGAATACTTCATCTATTTCGATTACAGCGATTGCTGCTGCGGTGCCACATCCAGAGCGTGTCGTGGGTTTACACTTCTTTAACCCAGCACCAGTGATGAAACTGGTGGAAATTATCCGCGGTTTAAAAAGTTCAGTAGCCATTGCCGATGCCTTGCTAGCGCTGATGAAGTCGTGGAACAAAGTGCCCGTCTTGGCAAAATCGACGCCGGGTTTTATCGTCAATCGTGTGGCGCGTCCGTATTATGCCGAAGCCTTTCGTGCCTTACAGGAAAATGTGACTTGCCCTGAACAGTTAGATTTTATTCTGCGCGAATGTGGTCGTTTTGCCATGGGACCGTGTGAGCTGACCGATTTGATTGGTCAAGATGTCAATTTTTCCGTCACGCAAAGTGTTTATCAAGAGTTCTTTTATGAGCCGCGTTACCGTCCATCGCTGATTCAAAAAGAATTGGTCGATGCAGGCTGCTTCGGGCGTAAAACCCAACAAGGCTTTTACGACTACAGCCAAGCCACGCCAAGCCCACAGTTTGAATTGCCTGTGCGTTATGCCAAATCGGTTGAGAAACTGGCGGTCACTGTGAAAGGCGACTGGAAACATTCTTCAGGGCTGATTCAACGCTTGGCACAAGCTTCACATCTGGATGTAAGATTTGTCGAAGCTGTGCAGGATGAAATCTTGGTGGGGGAAGTTTCTATTCGTCTCTCATTGGGCGAGTCGGTTGATCTGGATTATGCAGATCAGAAAGTCGTGTTGATGGACTGGCATGCGGACTGGGCAGAAGCCAAAGCAATTCCCGTGGTGGCTTCCGTAGCTTGTTCGGAAGTGGAGCAGAGCCTTGTTGATGTTTTATTCATTGGCATGCATGTGATACCGCTGTGGACGCAGGATCATGCTGGACTTTATGTGTTACGAACCATTTCAATGTTGGTGAATGAATCCTGTGAAGCGGTGTTACACGGGATTGCATCTGAGCAAGATATTGATTCAGCAATGAAATATGGCGTGAACTATCCGCAAGGTCCATTCCAGTGGGCGGAAAAAATAGGATACAACACTATTTTACAAATTTTGAAAAATCTGTATCGTGTTTATGGTGAAGAACGCTACAGACCAAGTATATATTTAGCGAAGAAAACTGCACGAGGACAGGTGCAAAACAGCCCGCAATCACAACAATTTCTTATTGCAGGCTAAAGGAAGAGACACATGGAACAGGTTTATATTTTAGATGGGATTCGCACCCCAATTGGTCGTTATGCTGGAAGCTTAAGTAGCATTCGTGCCGATGATTTAGCCGCATTACCGATTCAGTATTTGAAGAATCAGCATCCGCACTTGCCTTGGGAGGAGCTGGATGAAGTGATTTTAGGTTGTGCCAACCAAGCGGGTGAAGACAACCGTAATGTGGCGCGTATGGCATCACTGTTGGCAGGTTTACCCGATTCAGTCCCTGCAATTACCGTCAATCGTTTATGTGCTTCGGGCTTAGATGCCGTCGGACTAGCGGCACGTGCAATTAAATCGGGTGAAGTGCAATTTGTGTTGGCAGGTGGTGTAGAGTCAATGAGCCGCGCGCCTTTTGTACAATCGAAAGCCACCACCGCATTTAGCCGTACCCCAGAAGTGTATGACACCACCATTGGTTGGCGTTTTATCAATCCAAAATTCAAAGCTCATTTTGGTGTCGATAGCATGCCGGAAACGGCAGAACATGTGGCTGAGAAATATCAAATTAGTCGTGACGATCAAGATTTATTTGCCTATCGCAGTCAGCAAAAAACCGCAGTGGCACAGCAAAATGGTGTTTTGGCGGAAGAAATTTTGCCTGTCGTGATTCAAGACCGTAAGAAAAACAGCATCACCATTGATAGCGATGAGCACCCGCGTGCAGACACCACAGTGGAGGCGCTAGCAGCGTTGAAAGCCCCATTCCGTAAAGATGGCGGTTCGGTTACTGCGGGCAATGCTTCAGGTGTGAATGACGGTGCCGCATGTATGTTGCTGGGCAGTCAGGAATTTGCCAGCAAGCATGGCTTAAAACCGCTGGCGAAAGTGGTGGCAATTGCTCAAGCGGGTGTTGAAGCCAAATACATGGGCATTGGACCTGTGCCTGCGGTGCAAAAAGTCTTGAAACAGACCGGTTTGACGCTCGATCAAATGGATGTAATTGAACTGAATGAAGCCTTTGCTGCACAGTCATTGGCAGTGATGCGTGAACTCGGTTTGCAGGATGATGATCATCGCGTTAATCCCAATGGCGGTGCGATTGCACTGGGTCATCCACTGGGCATGAGTGGTACACGTTTGGTTATTACCGCCATGAAAGAACTTAAGCGTCGCAATGGAAAATATGCGCTCTGCACCATGTGTGTGGGTGTCGGACAAGGTGTCGCACTGATTATAGAAAATGTGGATTAAGGAAATAATCCCAAATGGATTAACTCGCAGTCAGGATGACTGCGTCAGGAGTACAGAATATGAATAACAATGCTTTGGAAAAAATTGAAACGGTTTCAGTGGATGAATTACGTCATGTGCAATTGGAGCGCATGAAAAAGACACTGCAACACGCCTATCAAAATAGCCCAGTGTATAAAAAGAAATTTGATGATGCAGAGGTGCATCCTGATGATCTCAAATCTTTAGATGACTTGGCCAAGTTCCCGTTTACCACCAAAAAAGATTTACGTGACAACTATCCGTTTGGCATGTTTGCTGTGCCGCAAGAACAGATTGTGCGTGTGCATGCATCTTCAGGCACCACAGGACAGCCTACAGTCGTGGGTTATACCCAAAACGATATTAATGTCTGGTCGGATGTGGTAGCACGTTCATTACGTGCGGCAGGCTTGTCACATAAAGACATTATTCAGGTGTCTTATGGCTACGGGTTGTTTACTGGCGGCTTAGGTGCACATTATGGCGTAGAGCGTTTGGGTGCGACCGTCATTCCAATGTCAGGTGGTCAAACTGAGCGTCAGGCACAATTGATTCATGACTTTAAGCCAACGGCATTGATGGTAACGCCATCGTATTGCTTAAATATTATTGAAGCGCTGGAAAAGAAATTCGGTACAGCCAAAGACTGTTCCATCAAAACAGGCATCTTTGGTGCAGAACCTTGGACCAATGAAATGCGCCGTGAAATTGAAGAGCGCCTAGGTATTGATGCCTTGGATATCTATGGCTTGTCTGAAGTGATGGGGCCGGGCGTTGCGATGGAATGTTTAGAAAGCAAAGATGGTCCAACCATTTGGGAAGATCACTTCTATCCAGAAATCATCAATCCTGAAACCGGTGAAGTGTTGCCAGATGGTGAGTTGGGTGAGTTGGTGTTTACCACCATTACCAAAGAAGGCATGCCTGTGATTCGTTACCGTACCCGTGACTTGACCCGTTTATTGCCTGGTACCGCACGGACTATGCGCCGTATGGACAAGATTGTCGGGCGTAGCGATGACATGATGATTATTCGTGGGGTCAATGTGTTCCCTTCGCAAATTGAAGAACAGATTTTACATATTCCACAATTGGTGCCGAACTACCAAATTCAAATTTGCAAACAAGGCC
This sequence comes from Acinetobacter sp. GQ146, assembly GCF_059758585.1. Taxonomy (NCBI): domain Bacteria; kingdom Pseudomonadati; phylum Pseudomonadota; class Gammaproteobacteria; order Moraxellales; family Moraxellaceae; genus Acinetobacter; species Acinetobacter sp. GQ146. The sequence goes on along the minus strand of NZ_JCAXDV010000002.1, from coordinate 577,167 downwards.
ACTTGGATACATTGCATATTCGTGCTGAAATGCGCAGAGATGTCAGTGAAACGTTGACCCCGCAAATTGCGGCCTTGCTGAAGTCCCAAATTAAAACCATGGTCGGTATTTCAGTCATGGTGGAAATTTTACCTGAAGGCAGCCTGCCACGTTCAGAGGGGAAAGCGCAACGCGTCTTTGATATTCGAAAATCGGCATAAGTTTTAGTTGAATGATAGGTCACATGATTTATCATTCTGATCTGACAAGGTAATAGTTGAACGCAATGAATCTCAAATTAAAACAAGTAATCGATGATTTCATTAACAACGAAGCACTCAGTGGTACCTCGCTGATTATGACCATCTTTGGTGACTGTATTTTTCACCGTGGCGGCATTATCAGCCTGGCCAGCTTAATTCAGTTAATGGATGTATTTGGTTTTAACGAACGATCTGTTCGTACAGCCGTATTTCGCCTTGTCCAGAATGGTTGGCTGATTTCGGAGAAAATCGGCCGCACTAGTTATTACCGTGTCACGGAAAGCAGTCGTCAGCGCTTTATTATGGCCGATCAGAAAATTTACAGTTTCACACAACAAGAGTGGGACCAAAAATGGGATCTGGTTTTGCTCAGTTCGGTGGAACTGGAAAATAAAGTCACCTTGAAAAAAGAGCTGGAATGGCTGGGCTTTGCCAATATCGCAACCAATGTCATGGCCTATCCAGGTTGTGACCATCTCAAATTACAAAACCTGTTGCTCAGCTTAAAGATGACCGATCAAGTGGTGATCTTTAAAGCCGAAGCCTTGCAGCTCTGGCAAGAGTCTTATCCGACCGTGAAACGCATGGTTGAAATTAACTGGCCTGTGCAAGAGCTGCATCAGCGTTATGAAAAGTTCATCAGTGATTTCAGAGAGTTCTTTAATCTGGTCGACAGTGAAGAAGAACTCAATCCGATGCAGGCGTTTCAGATTCGTATTTTACTGATTCATCAATATCGTCGAATTTTGCTCAAAGATCCAAATTTACCCTTTGAATTATTGCCATCCAACTGGCTGTCACTGAATTCGCGCAACTTGAGCAGCAATCTGTATCAAACCGTGGTCATGGCAGGCGATGAATTCTTTATGGAGATTGCGCGGACGTCAGAAGGTTCTATGCCGCCTGCTCATCCTCAATTCTATAAGCGTTTTGGTGGCTTAAAACAGGAAGAATTGAATTACTAGGCACATAAAAATTTATCTAACAGTTTAAGGAATAAACTATGCCGTGTTATGCCATTGATGGTGTCATTCCCGTGGTCAGCCCCAAAGCTTATGTGCATCCGACCGCAGTCTTGATTGGCGATGTGATCGTAGAAGCAGGGGCTTATATTGGTCCGTTTGCGGCCTTGCGCGCAGATTTTGGTGGTATTCACATCCATCAAAATGCCAATGTGCAAGACTCCTGCATTATTCATGGTTTTCCGAATAATGTGACTGTGGTGGAAGAGTATGGCCATATTGGACATGGTGCGATTCTGCATGGTTGCCGCATTGGAAAAAATGTCCTGATTGGCATGAATAGCGTGATTTTGGATGAGGCTTATATTGGCGAAAATAGCATTGTCGGTGCCAATAGCACAGTCAAAGCCAAAGCCGAGATTCCAGCCAACTCGATGGTGGTGGGAAGTCCTGCACGGATCATTCGTACCCTGACTGAAAAAGAGATGGCGTGGAAATTTAAGGGTACACAGCAATATATGGATTTAACCACACGCTGCCTCACTACAATGCAAGAAGTTGAACCTCTGGCTGAAAATACGGCTGAGCGTTTGACCCATACGCATTTTAATTCTGATCATGTCATTAAAAGCCAAGCCTCTTAACTCGAAATACAGTCAGAAAGCCATAGCGCTTTCTGATTTCCCCATATCTGTTTGATCTTGCCTAGTTTTTCTATTGCTGGGGTGGGTCTTTTGCCCCTGTTTGACGCTTTACTCATTCGCCATCAAGGAAAAATTGTTACGCAAAAACAGATTATGACGGAATTGTGGGGCATCACGCATGAAGAAGACACGCATTATTTGCGTATTTTGGTGAAAAAAATCAGAACAAAAATGGGTGACTCTGCCATCAGTCCGCAATATATCTCGACCATTGCTGGGGTCGGTTTATGTTTTGAGGTCTAATTTCCCCTGATTACTATCAGTGTTGCGGTGAATCAGAGCAGCTTTACTTCCGTAATCCCTGCATCCCTGATTGGAGAAACTGTCCAGTTCCCAAAATCCTTAAAAATGGACACTTTGGCAATCGAGCTATCGCTAAATAAAAGTTAAGACTTTGGGCATTGGCGTGGATAAAACGTGGGTTTTAGCAAAATTCAAAGCCTTTACTCAAAGGTATCACGCATTTTCTCAGATCCATCATTGCGCCTGCGGACAAGTGGTGATGGAAAATAACATTGAGCAAAGCTCAAGGCTGGGATAGTTTAAAAATTCAGACTTTGAAAAAGTTTTGGATGAAATTGCTCGGCACTCGAGTTGAGTGGGCATATTTCAGTTGCTGGATGCAATCAATACAACACAACAATCCATGTCACCGCATGGATGCAGATAGGCACTGGACTTGTCGGAGCCACCGCAGTTCAGTGCTGCATAAAATCATGGAAAAAAGCAGAGGTAGATGGATGACCAGTTTACAAGCAATGCACAGTTTAAAAGATGTGGTATCTGAAAAAGAATGGGAAGCACGTTGTCAGTTGGCGGGACTGTATCGTTTAATCGCGCATTTTCGGATGACCGATTTAATTGACACCCATATTAGCTTACGTGTCCCCGACGAAGAGGGGCATTTCCTGATTAATCAATATGGCATTCCATTTGAAAAAATGACCGCTTCACATCTGGTCAAAATTGATTATGATGGCAAAATTGTTGCAGATTATGATCAAGGTAAAATGGTCAATACTGCAGGCTTTGTGATTCATTCAGCGATTCACGATGCACGTAAAGATGTGCACTGTGTAATTCATACCCATACAGCGGATGGTATTGCAGTTTCGGCGCAAAAGCATGGGTTGTTACCGCTGTCTCAGCATGCCCTCAAGTTTTACAACAAGGTCAGCTATCACGAATATGAAGGCGTAGCTTTATTGACCGAAGAACGCGAGCGTTTGGTAAAAGACTTGGGGCAAAACCGTGTCATGATTTTACGTAATCATGGATTATTGTCGACAGGGGATTCTATTCAGCGCGCTTTCCACGAAATCTATTTCTTAGAGCGTGCTTGCCAAGCCCAGATTAAAGCCATGGCGGGTGGAGCAGAGTTGCACCTGCCTTCTGAAGCGGTACGTCAACACACAACGCAACAATTCGAAAGTGAACTCATTGAAATGGTGATGTTAAAAGCATGGAATGCCGCATTGTCTCTGATTGAACATCAACGTGACGAATACTGTGCATAAAACGATAAGCTCATTTCCCTGAGCCTTTTTGTTACAGTCTTATATTGCACTAGGCTGATTTAATTTCATTTAGCGATTGAATCAGCCTTACTGTTCCATGCAGTAGTGGAATTGTTTCATCCAGATTTAATCTAAAATATGGATAAAAAGATAAATTGTATTGAGCTGCTCAGCACATTATTTTTTTAGTTTTAAAGGCTTGATGAGAATGGCGAGTGCGAAGCTCAAACCTTTTTAGAGATCAAACAATAAGCTTTACTAAATATCGTCTTTCAATTTTGATACATAGTACTGCGTGACTTGTTTAATTGTCTAAAAGGTCTGATTCATGACTTCAGCACTGAGCTTTTTTAGGCGTTAAGTGGCTAGATTGTTACGCAGCGATTTTAATTTCGCCCTGTATATGACAATGCTTTTTCAGAAATTCAAGTTGTAAACGGATGTTTTGCTCAAAAAGCTCTCCATCACACAGTTCAAAATGATTACTATCCAACATAAAGTACTGTGCATTTGGCATTTTTTGTACAGCCTTACGGATAGAATGTTCTGGAATGACAGTATCTCGTTGCCCCGAAATCACGATAACAGGCATAGATAATTTATGTGCAAAATTGATCGGGTTGTAAGTGCCGACTTCTAGGAAAACCCGGGCGCGCGCTTTATTTTCCCAATTTGCATGATCAGGTAGCTGGGATAAATACCCATCCCAAGCTTCTGGCATGGTCATCGCGGCAATTTCATCTTCACGACCAATAATCGGGCGATAAACTGGTTTGTTAATTAAGCCACCAAATAAGTCCATAAATCCAGCAAGACTTAATTTTGCAAGTTTAGATAATGGAACGCCTTTCAAACCAGACAGACCATCAACATGAGGTGCCTGTAAAATCACAGCTTGGACGTGCCCATCACGTGCAGCAGTTTGAATAGCATGCCCACCAGAAAATGAATAACCCCAAAGAATAATTTGCTGTGTATCAATCTCATTGAGTGTTCTTACAAAACTTAAAGCAGCTCGCCAATCTTCTAAATGGCGCTTTGGACTCACCCAGTGGCGAGGTTGTCCTTCACTTTCACCAAAACCACGATAATCAAAAGAAAATACGGCATAGCCCTGTGCAACAAAGCGTTCTGCAAATTTAGGCAGGCCAGCATCCTTAATCATGCCAAAACCTTGCGCCATAATAATGACGGGAGCTTTACGATGGTTTGCGGGTAATTGTAAGGTTGCTGCACAACGCGTGCCACGACTAATAAAATTGAGTTGTGAGGTGTTCATGATTGTAGTCCCTTGTTATCTTTATAGTGGATTCGATACTCATCCTCGTATCGAATCCACAGTCACTCACGACTTAAGCTGCTTTAGATTTAGCCTTTGCTTTATTTTGCTGTTCGCTTTTTTTTAGCCAGACTAAATGCGGGCTATCAATCGGCTGGCTGAACATCGTCTTATCTTTTTCCAGATTGTGACTGACAAACCAATCTTCCGACTTTCCTTGACGCGGCAAGACCCAGTCACCACGCTGAACATAACCAGACTGCATACCATGTACAATACTGTGCTCAGTTTTTTCATTGACCGGTGCAACAGCTTTGACCGCGAGCACTTGACGAATATCCAATTCATTGATTAGGCGGCAGATATAATCACACGCTAAATCAATTTTTAAGGTCCAAGGGGCATTGGTATAGCCAAATAAATAAGCAAAATTCGGTACATCTTCAATCAAGACACCACGATAGCTCATTTTTTCATTGGGTTGAATTAACTCTTGATCCACCGAAATTTGAATACCACCCAACATTTGTAACTCAAGACCAGTTGCAGTCACAATAATATCGGCTTCCAGGGTTTGTCCTGATTTGAGTAAAATGCCATTCTCAGTAAAGCGTTCAATTTGATCGGTCACGACAGACGCTTTGCCATCACGAATCACATCAAACAAATCGTTGTCTGGAATGGCACATAAACGCTCATCCCAAGGCATATATTTCGGGGTAAAGTGTGACATATAGTCATCGCCCAAAGCTTTTTGTACTCCTGAAAGCAGGAACGAGCGCATTTGTTTAGGGAAACGTTTAGAGACCTTGTAAATACCGCGCTGCATAAAAATATTTCGCTTACGGAAGATTTTATAGACCAGTTCTTCCGATAACACTTTACGGCAAGCATCCACCCATTTGTCGGTATTTGGGACATTAATCACGTAACTTGGTGAACGCTGAAGCATGGTGATATGCGCAGTATCATTCGCCATAGCCGGAATCAGAGTGACGGCTGTTGCACCACTACCAATAACCACCACACGTTTATTGCGGTAATCCAAGTTTTCAGGCCAGTGCTGTGGATGCACAAATTGCCCCTTAAAGTTTTCTACACCCTCAAACTTTGGCGTATAACCTTGATCGTGATTATAGTAACCAGTTGCAGTAATAAGATAATTACACGTAAATTGGCAAGCTTCATTATTTGACTCATCAATCGCATTTACCGTCCAGCGGTTGGTTTGCGTAGAAAAATTTGCAGAAAGTATTTTAATCCCATAACGGATTTTTTGATTCACGCCAAACTTCTCTGCGGTTTCGACAAGATACTTTTTAATCGATTCACCTGAAGCCAGAACTTTATTACTGTTCCACGGACTGAATTTAAAACCAAAGCTAATTACGTCAGAATCAGAGCGAATACCTGGGTAGCGGAACAAGTCCCATGTTCCACCCAGTGCTTGGCGGCGTTCTAAAATTGTGAATGATTTATTTGGATTTTGTTGGACAAGCTGGCATCCCATACCAATTCCAGACAAACCTGCACCAATAATGACTACATCATATTCCATTTGCATTTTTGCGGCTCCATGTCGCAGTTTTTGTATTCTTCTTTTTATACTAACCTTTGAGCAAAATTAAACTTGACCTTATGAGACAGATATTTAACTTTGGGAGACATCAGCATCAGGCTAAAAACCAGTTCGATGGATCTTTAGCTTGGGAAGTCTAAGAGCATCTGTTTTAAATTGAAGGACTTAAGTGCTTTATAAATGGGTCAAACCGTGTCTACTACGGTATATACCTTTGGACACTCGAACCCCTTAGCTTCATGCTGGCTAAGTCCGAAGACAATGTTCTGCTTTGAGCAATCATCGCGTTTGCATGCGATAGGGCGAAGCAAGCTGAAAAAACTTGTTGCTCAGGAACACTGCTGAAGCTTTGCATGGCCTGCATTTGAAAATGATGAACCGCAATGGCTTCAACCATCTTGTTGTTCAGTGCGGCAAGCAAGCACCATTTTTACGATATTTGAGAAAAGACAGCCTAATTTTTGCATAAATTATTTATTTTCAGACTCTTATGCTGTTAATGCATTGTAATTGCATTCTCGCTTGCAAGTACAGAACAGCAATAAATATCAAGAAACCATTCATTCGAGTGGTTTCTTCATCGGTCATCTTCACTATTTTGTAGTTTGTGATACTTCATTAGGATTCAGCACTTTTACAAAGTGTCTGAAAAAAATATGCACTATTCAAAATAGCTGCAACTTAACGGTATGAAAATACAGAATGATATTCAGGAAAGAAGATGAGTTATAAGGCATTTAAATTAGCAAAGTACCCTCAGGGTCATATTTCAAAAGATATTTTTGATTTGGTGGCATTGCCAAAACCCGTTTTGAAAGACGGAGAGTTTCTGGTCAAGCAGACACATATGTCATTAGATCCAGCCATGCGTACTTGGCTGCAACAGCGTGAAGACAGCTACTTACCTCCAGTACAAATTGGCGAAGTTATGCGCTCATATGGTGTTGGTACTGTTGTCGAGTCACTGAATCCAAAATATCCAGTAGATGCACAGGTGGTGGGAATTACCGGCTGGAGTGAATATGTGCTGGGGCATGAAGAAATGAATGTTGTAGATGCCGCCTTGTCTCCTGAAGCGGTATTATCAATTTTTTATTTCACAGGCTTAACGGCTTATGTTGGTCTGATGAAAGTCGGAAAACCGAAAAAAGGTGACACGCTAGTTGTGACGGGTGCTGCTGGGTCAGTTGGCTCATTGGTAGGCCAACTGGGCAAAGCTGAGGGGCTGCGTGTAGTTGGTTTTGCAGGTTCGGATGCAAAATGCAAATGGTTAGTTGAGGAATTGGGTTTCGATGCAGCCATTAACTACAAGTCTGACAATTTAGAAGAACAGCTTCTTGCCGCTGCACCTAATGGTGTCGATGTTTTCTATGAAAATACGGGCGGTCCAATTCAAGAGGTAATTTTTAAACAATTAAATCGCTATGGTAAAGTCATCGTATGTGGCGTACTTTCAGACTACAGCAATGACACGCCAACCAAAGGACCAAGCTGGGTGGATATCAACCTTAAAAGTCTAAGCGTGCAGGGCTTTATTGTGACGGACTATGTGGGCATTAGCGATGAAGCCATGTCTACGCTGGGTCGTTATGTTGCAGAGGGTAAGATTAAATTTAAGACCCATATGATCGAAGGTTTTGAAGCCTTACCGGATGGTTTAATCCAGTTATTTAAAGGTGAAAATACCGGTAAATTCATCGTTCGATTTTAATTGAAAAAGTAGTTATTCAGAGATTTGTGCATGAATAAGCCTAGCGAAATAGGTTGTTCTGTACAAATCTGAATAGCTGCTCCATGTTGCTGAGTAGGAATAGAAAACGATCTCGAATCTGTCCCTAATCTTTTTTTTTGTGCAAGGGAGAGCAGTCTTGACCTTGGAACGCTTACCTCAAGGCTGTGTATTAATAACAAAGCTAAGGGTTGATCATTATTCGTTAGCCGCATTAATTACGATAGCCAGTAAAATTTGCCATGCAATGGGCTGAGAAAAAAACAGATCACGGGTAGCTCGGTCTAAATACTGAGAAAGCCAAGCTTGGTCGATGATAATAAATGGATGGCGCGCTCTGCGGGACTCGAACCCACGTCGGTCGCTTAGGAGGCAACTGCTCTATCCAGTTAAGCTAAGAGCGCCAAGCGCAAATAATGTAACTGATTTTAAAGCAAAAAAAAAGTTATTGCCGAAACAATAACTTCTTTCCTAAGCAATAAACGATTTAGTTCTTGCTTGGTTTAATCATTTTAAAGAAGATCCACATCAGTACAACCCAGATTGGAAGCATGAGTACAGATTCTTTGAAGCCTTGCGTCCACATAATGTAAAGCACTGTCGCAATAAAGATCAGTACCAAATAGTTACTTAGCGGAGACCACAATGAAGGAAATTTGGTTTGTGTTGCCGTCGCTTTCATCGCTTGACGGAATTTTAAGTGGGTCAAGCTAATCATGGCCCAGTTTAAAACCAATGCACCGACAACCACATACATCAAGTGACCCAATGCATCTTCAGGAACGAAGTAGTTTAATAGTACGCAACCGAAAATTAATAATGCAGAGAACAGCACAGCTGGAATAGGCACCCCTTGTTTGTTCACGTTCAAGAAAACTTTTGGCGCATTTCCTTGTTCCGCTAAACCAAACAACATACGGCTATTTGCATACATCCCGCTGTTATATACAGAAAGTGCTGCGGTCAAAATAATGAAATTCAGTAAATGTGCCGCCCATTGGATTCCCATTTGACTAAAGATCATCACGAATGGGCTTTTGTCCAAACCACCTAAATCAAGCTGATTCCAAGGCACCAAAGACAAGAGAATGGTCAATGAACCCACATAGAAAATCAGGATACGAAAAACGACTTGGTTGATGGCTTTAGGAATAGTTTTTTCAGGGTCTTTCGCTTCTGCTGCAGCCATCCCGATCAACTCAATCCCACCAAAGGCGAACATCAAGAAAGCCAGCATATAAAATAAGCCTTCAAAACCATTCGGGAAGAATCCACCATGAGTCCAAAGGTTACTAAAAGACGCTGTAGAGGTAGCATCTGCGGTAAATAATAAGTATAAACCGAAGACAATCATGGAAATGACAGCAGCAACTTTAATAATTGCTAACCAGAACTCTGATTCTCCATAAAACTTCACATTGCCAAGGTTAATAAGCGTAATGACAATAAAGAAGAAGAGTACAGAAGCCCAAGCAGGGATGTGAGGCCACCAGTAATTAATATATTTAGCGACAGCCGTCAGCTCGGTCATCGCCACTAAAATATAGAGAATCCAGTAATTCCATCCAGCTAGGAAGCCAGGGAATTTCCCCCAATATCGATAAGCAAAATGACTAAATGAACCAGCAACTGGTTCATGGACAATCATTTCCCCTAATTGACGCATAATCAAAAATGCAATTAAACCACCAATGGCATAACCTAAAATGATGGATGGACCTGCAGATTGAATAACCTGTGCGGAACCTAAGAATAAGCCTGTACCAATTGCGCCACCCATGGCGATAAGTTGGATGTGACGGTTCTTTAAGCCACGCTGAAGTTGTGAAGAGTTATTGTTCAAAGTTCTCAGCCCGACGATGAATGTATAGGGATTGTAAAGGATTGATTACACTTAGCCTAGTAGATGAACCAACGGTCAAATAATTTAACTAGGGGGAATTGTTTCTTTGCATATAAAATCGAATGATGAATCAATTGTTTAGATTTATTTAAAAAATGACTCTAACGTTCTGCCTGCTGTGAAAAAAATGATCAAGCGTTGTTTTTTTATACTTAAGTCCTGCAACGCCAAATTTTTTCATAAAAAGCAGTATGATGAGTACGATTGAAATTGAGCAAATACGCCAAAACAAAGAATCAGGAAGGATGAACAAGCCATGAGTTTCGCACCACAAATTAAAATTCCAGCCACTTATATGCGCGGTGGTACCAGTAAGGGTGTATTTTTTAAGCGCGATGACTTACCTGAAGCGGCTCAAGTACCAGGTAAAATTCGTGATCAAATTTTACTGCGCGTGATTGGCAGTCCAGATCCTTATGCTAAACAAATTGATGGAATGGGTGGAGCAACCTCCAGTACCAGTAAAACCGTGATTTTATCCAAGAGCACTCAAGCCAATCACGATGTGGATTATCTGTTTGGACAAGTTTCGATTGATCAACCTTTTGTGGATTGGAGTGGTAACTGCGGTAATTTAACGGCTGCGGTCGGTTCGTTTGCGATTTCTAATGGTTTGGTCGATGCGGAACGCATTCCTGAAAATGGTATTTGCACCGTGCGTATTTGGCAGGTGAATATTGAAAAAACCATTATTGCCCATGTGCCGATTACCAATGGTCAGGTTCAAGAAACCGGTGACTTTGAATTAGATGGCGTGACTTTTCCAGCTGCAGAAGTTCAAATTGAATTTTTAGATCCTGCGGATGATGGTGAAGATGGTGGTGCCATGTTCCCAACAGGCAATGTGGTGGATACTTTGGAGGTGCCGAATATTGGCTCATTCCCTGCAACCTTTATTAATGCAGGTATTCCGACCATCTTTTTAAATGCCGAAGACATTGGCTATACCGGCACTGAACTGCAAGATGCGATTAATGGTGATGCAGCCGCTTTAGCCCGTTTTGAAACCATTCGTGCTTATGGCGCTCTAAAGATGGGGATTATTCAAGACATTTCTGAAGCAGAAAAGCGTCAGCATACGCCTAAGATCGCCTTTGTTTCCAAGCCTAAAGCCTATGTATCTTCGAGTGGTAAAGCGATTACGGAAGCCGATACCGATTTATTGGTTCGTGCATTATCGATGGGTAAACTGCACCACGCCATGATGGGCACCGCTGCTGTTGCAATTGGAACGGCTGCCGCCATTCCAGGCACTTTGGTGAATTTGGCTGCGGGTGGGGGTGAACGTGAAGCAGTACGTTTCGGTCATCCATCAGGGACTTTAAGAGTTGGTGCTCAGGCCTTATTTGCACAGGGTCAGTGGCAGGTGAAAAAAGCCATCATGAGCCGGAGTGCGCGGGTATTAATGGAAGGCTGGGTGCGTGTACCCGAAGACTGTCTCAAATAATCCCTCCTAAAAGAAATTTAAATAACAAGCTCTTATCGCAAGATAAGGGCTTTTTTTATGTCTTATGCATTTAAATGAATATATAAATCTTAAATTTGTATATATTTTATTTTCATAAACTATTCGTAATTTATTAGATATTTTGACATTCTAATTTTGATAGCATTTTGCGTAGCTTTAACCTGAAAAAATGTAAATATTATGGTTGCTCATTCGACTCAAAATACCAGTGACTTTGATGCACATGAAGTCTTGGATTCACTGCCTTTGGCGACAGCATTGCTTAAACCATCGGGAGAAATTCTTTTCGCCAATCGTTTTTTTGCAGAATGCTTTGCTGTTTCGGTAGAACAGATGCAGAGGCAAAACATTGCCGAGTTTTCACCACAATGCTTTCAGGTCTTTGAGCAAAATTTGCTGCGCTTTAAGCAGGGCTTGCCTGTGGAACCGTTTGAATATCAAATGGAGGGGCGTTATTACTGGATTGTCGTAAAACCGAACTGTGCTCCAAATGGTGAAATTGAATCGTTACTTTTGTGCAGTTCAGACATTTCCGATTTAAAACAGAATCAAATGCAGTTAGAGGCACGTAACCATGAGTTGCGTCGTATCAGTGAAAAGGATTATTTGACCGGCTTAGCCAATCGCCGAGCATTTGATTTGAAGTTGCAGCACTATTTGCAGGGCTTGGCACAAAATGAGATTCAGGAACTGACACTCCTGCTGATTGATGTGGATAATTTCAAACAAATTAATGATTGCTATGGGCATAGCCTAGGAGATGATGCCTTAAAGGCCATGGCAAAAACCTTATTGAATGTGAGTGCGGTGGAGGTGGCAAAGAATATTTATCGGGTTGGTGGCGAGGAATTTGCGATTTTGTTGCCGAATACGACTTTAGAACAGGGCTGTATCCAAGCCGAGCAATATCGTCAAGCTGTTGAAGCATTGGGGCAAGATTTTCATGGTCAGTGCTTAAACGAGTTTTCGATTTCGGTGGGGGTGGCGCATACCGCGGAATTCCTCTTCGCACGTCGTTTGTATGAACTGGCGGATCAAGCCCTGTATTGTGCGAAAAGTTCGCGCAAAAATTGTGTCTACTACACCAATCATACCGATTGCTATTCGTATCCACTCAAATCCGTCTGTTGCCGTGGTGCTGCATGTGGTTAAGTCATCTCCCAAGGCATGCTCATCTTTATTGGACCAAGCCGAATGCTGTAAGACATTCACTCTCACACGACCTCTGGTGGGATGCTTGATTTTGAGCAGGGTGTGGATTGTAGAGCATTAACTTTGATCTAATTGGGATTTGGGTGTATGGCGAAATTCGCATTTAGCGTACAATCACAGCCAATCCAAAGTTTGATGGTTAAACAGCATCCTCATGGATCTGTTTAGCGAAAATACGCGAGGCGAATGTGTCATCTTTAACCGACGTACAAAATAATACGTTGCAACAAGCGCAACAGCAGATTCAGCAAGATCTCCTTGCTGCATTACAGGCTTTTTCTTTACCTGAGCCGTTAAAAAGTGCAGTACATCATGCCGTGATGTTGGGCGGAAAACGTGTACGTCCAGCCTTATGTTATGCAACTGCAGCCATTCGTCCCAATCAACATCGTGCCGCTGTGCGTCGTGCTGCGGTCGCAGTCGAACTGATTCATTGTTATTCCTTGGCACATGATGATTTACCCTGCATGGACAATGACCAGTTACGTCGTGGTCAACCCACTTGTCATGTGGCGTATGGCGAAGACACCGCACTTTTGGCTGGGGATATTTTACAGTCAATGGCCTTTGAGGTTTTGGGCAGCCGTCTATTCGATCAAGGTGAAGCGGTAGAGGCATCGATCGTTTTAAAACAGATGCAAATTCTGGCGACGGCTTCGTCAAAAATGGTGTGTGGGCAAGTTTTGGATTTACAGGCCGAAGGCAAGCACATCGATCAAGAGGCGCTAGAAAATATTCATCGTAATAAAACAGGGGCGTTGATTACAGCGGCCATTATGATGGCTGCGGTCACCATTTTTCCGGGTATAGATCCCGCAATTCCGCAATTACGCCAATATGGCCAAAATATTGGTCTCGCCTTTCAAGTCCAAGATGACATTCTAGATATTATTGCCAATACCGAACAACTGGGGAAAACTGCAGGGAAGGATGAGCAAGTCGAGAAGTCGACCTATCCTGCGCTAATGGGACTAGAGCAGGCCCAAGCTTATGCCCAAGATTTACATGATCAGGCATTTGCTGCACTTCATTACTTTGAAGGTCAGGCTCAAGAATTAGAACAGATTTCTCAGTTTTTATTGTCGCGTCAGTTTTAACCCGCTGCCCTGACTCTTTCTGAACCGAGCACTCAGGTCTTGAACTCAAAGACTCTATATCGCCCGTAGGCAATATAGAGTTTTTTTACGCACATTAGTGCGATGATTTGTACAATGTATCCGCTTGTTCAAAGCGTTCAGTAATGTCTTTCGCAGGGGGTTTATCCATTAAACTCACCACCACGATCGCGATGCTTGCACAGATAAAGCCTGGAATAATTTCATAAATGCCAGTCGCACTGAACAGGTTTTTCCAGAGAATAACCATCATTGCACCAGTAATCATACCTGCTAAAGCACCTTTCAAGGTCATGCGTTTCCAGAACAAAGACAGAATAATTAATGGACCAAACGCAGCACCAAAGCCCGCCCATGCATATGCCACTAAGCCAAGAACTTTCGCATCTGGATTACCCGCCATCCAAATTGCAAGAATGGCAATCAGCAGTACCATCAGACGACCGACCCAAACCAATTCCTTTTGTGAGGCATTTTTGCGCAAGAATGATTTATAAAAATCTTCAGTTAAGGTACTTGAGCACACCAAGAGCTGACAGCTTAAGGTACTCATGACTGCGGCTAAGATTGCAGCCAAGACAATACCCGCTACCCATGGGTTAAACAGCACTTTGGTTAATTCAATAAATACCGTTTCAGGGTTGGCATTCACAGCAGCCGCCAATTCGGGGTGCTGTTGGAAGTAAGCAATCCCGAAGAAACCAGCAGCAACCGCACCCGCAAGGCAGAAAATCATCCATGCCATGCCAATACGACGTGCATTCGGAATTGATTTCACAGAGTCGGCTGCCATAAAACGCACCAGAATGTGCGGTTGACCAAAGTAGCCTAAACCCCATGCCATTAGCGAAATAATCGCGACAACACTTAAATCCCCAAACAGGTTCATCGCTTGAGGGCGTGCAGCTTCTAGCGCCAGCGTTAATTCTTGGGTGTCGCTAAAGCTGAGTACAGCCACGATTGGGGTGAGAATTAAAGCAAAAATCATAAGTGTAGCTTGGATGGTATCGGTCCAGCTCACTGCTAAGAAACCACCAATAAATACGTAGCTGATGGTGGCAATTGCACTCACCCAAAGCGCGGTTGTATAAGAAATTCCAAACATGCTTTCGAATAAACGTGCGCCTGCAACCATGCCTGAGGCACAGTAAATTGCAAAGAACACTAAAATGACGCATGCAGAGACAATACGCAGGACTTTTTTATGGTCGTTAAAACGATTTGAAAAATAGTCTGGTAGGGTTAAAGCATTGTATTGCACTTCGGTGTGTACACGTAGGCGACCCGCAACCAAAAGCCAGTTGAGCCAAGCCCCGATAATTAAACCAACGCCGATCCACATTTCAGATAAACCAGAAAGGAAGATGGCACCCGGTAAGCCCATGAGTAACCAACCACTCATGTCGGATGCACCTGCAGAAAGTGCAGTTACAAAGCTTCCTAGACTACGACCACCGAGAATGTAATCATCAAAATTGGTGGTTGCACGATATGCCATGAGGCCGATAAAAACCATGGCAATGATATAGAAGAAAAAAGTGATTAAGGTCGGATTCAGTGAACTCATACGCTTATCCTTGGGAGTCAAATCACAAACTGAAAAATGGCTTTTAAAATGTAAAAAATTACAAAAAGCCAACAATATCCTAAAAACAAGGGCGCGATTTAAACATAAATTCACAATGTTTTCTGTTTTTTTTGTTCTGTAAAAAAGAATAGGCAGTCATAAACTGCCTATTGCTTTGAAAGCTAATCAGAAATTGTTTATCGGAATTAAGGGTTACGACCCATAACACCGCGAATGGTATTTAACACGTCGGCAGGCAAGACCACGGTCTTGGCATTGTTGGATTTGGCCATTTCTTGCATGGCTTTGACATACTGCTCGCCAAGTAAGTACGCCACAGGAATTTCTTTATCTCCCACAGCCGATGTAACCATTTCAATGGCACGTTGCGAAGCTTCTGCCAAAACCACTTGTGCTTCGGCATCACGACGAGACGCTGCTAAGCGACCATCCGCTTCTAAAATAGCAGCTTGCTTTTCACCATCGGCCTTGGTCACGGTCGCACGACGTTGACGTTCCGCAGCGGCTTGCGCTTCCATCGCAGACTGCATGGTTTGCGAAGGTTGAATATCTTGAATTTCAACGGTTTTTAAGGTAATGCCCCAGTCGGCAATGTCGTCGGAAATCGCAGCTTTAAGCTTGGCTTTAATGTGATCACGTGATGACAGGGCATCATCCAAATCCATTTCACCGACAATCGAGCGCAGCGAGGTCTGAACGAGATTTTGAATTGCCCAAGTGTAGTTTTCAATGCCATACACGGCTTTTTCAGGCGTGGTTAAATTAATATAGGCCACCGCATTCATCAATAACACGGCATTGTCACGGGTAATCACTTCTTGTGAAGGAATATCCAAAACAATATCTTTGGTGGTGACTTTATAGGCCACATCATCAATATAGGGAATGACAAAGTTTAGCCCTGGACTCAAGGTAATATGATATTTACCTAAACGTTGCACAATCCATTTGTAGCCTTGAGGAACAATACGTACCCCTTTAAAAATCGTGATGCCGACAAAGGCCAGCAACGCAATAACAATAATAGATCCCGCTGACATAAGTTTACTCGCTTTTATTGATTGTCATTATTGGAACGATGTGGTTGAACCACAAGGTCATTGCCCAGAATATCGACCACGCGCACTCGATCACCGACATTAACGCTGCTAAGTGTGCGGCAGTTCCATTCATCTGAGCCTAAAACTGGCATAGGAAACCGAACTCTGATTTGCTCATGTTCCATATTGACCTGAATTACCATGCCGACTTGGCCGATGGTGGCTTCGCGTGAAAGTCCCGCTTGTGTTTTATCAATCGAAAGTGGTTTAACAAAGCGAAACCAAGCGACAGTGCAGAGAATGGACAAAATAATCCATAAGACCAATTGGAAGATTGGGCTGAGCGATGGGAAAAGCCAAAAGATAATGCCCACTAAAATGGCGCTAATACCAAACCATAATGCGGCAAAAGCAGGAATGATCAATTCGGACAGCATTAAAACAACACCGAGGACAAACCAATGCCAAGGTTCAAAAACAAATTCCATACATCTACTCGTGTATTCTGTTAGTGAATGGTGATGATAAAAGACGCACCATTCACTGTATCAGATGTCTAAGATGATGAAAATTAAAAAAGTGTTTATTTAGAATTTGGCTTTGGGCGCAGGTTTAAAGGCGGCTGGTGATTTTTTAAAATTACTGATCGCCCCTTGAATGGCCTTGATTTTAAGTTGGGCGGCTTTTTCACCCTCTAAGATGGATTGATTGCTGGCTTTTAAATCAAGTGTACCTACATGGCCGACTTTGGGCTGAATGACGATATTGGCCTGATTTAATTCGGCATTAATGCTCTGTTGCCCCATAATATTGATGGTTTGATCAAGCAGTCCCCACATATTTAGTGGTTTATTGCCGACTGGACGGGCAGAAATATCAACGGCAATCACAATATCGGCCCCCATGGCTTTGGCCGTGGTGACTGGAATGGGGCTGACTAAGCCGCCATCGACATATTTGGTGCCACGAATGGTGGTCGGTACAAACACATTCGGAATACTGCACGATGCCCGCACAGCCTGACCTGCATTACCCATAATAAAGTCGGCTTTCTTGCCATTGTCCAAACGGGTGGCAACCGCGGCAAAGCGGATCGGGAATTTTTCAATTGGTTTATTGCTGACATTTTTATTGACGTAGTCTTGCAATTTCTGCCCGAGCACAATGCCTTGGCTGCTGAGCGTTAGGTCACGTAGGTCAGACTCTTGGAGTTGAAGAGCGAGTTGTTGTAATTGATATGGCGTTTTTCCACTGGCGTAAATACTGCCCACGAAGCTGCCTGCACTGGTTCCTGTCACAATTTTTGGCTTAATACCATGTGATTCAAGCACTTTAAGTACACCAATATGTGCAAAACCTTTGGCCCCACCACCACCAAGTGCAATCGCGATAACAGGTTCCCGGGCTTGGACTGGCGTGGTTACAGGTGGTTTGGTGGCAGTTTTATCACACGCTGCAAGGCTCAAGCCGAGTAAGCCAATCAGGCCATATTGAAAAAAACGTAGCTGGGTCATTACACACGAAATAGCATAAAAGTTGCGCACATCAGAGCAAATTTTGGCATGTTTTTCCAGTCACTTTTTGACGAGAGTTTGTAACGGTTTGGCTAACCATGCAGGATTTTTTGCCGAGAACTGTCCCGAATAGCAGGCCAGAATTTTAGGCAAATCTTCGTTAAAATTTCCAGAGGGATGAAATACGCCTAAACAGCGAATCATTTTCTTTTCATAATCAAAAGCAAACATCACAATCGGAATCTGTGCCCCAACAGCAATTCGATAAAAGCCACTTTTTATAGTGTTGGCACTTTTACGCGTACCTTCAGGTGCCATACCCACCCAAATTTGATCTTTATTCTGAATAATCTGGATAATTTGCTGGGTGAGTCCATGTGGGGTCGCTCGATTAACAGGAATCACACCCACCCATTCTAGCAAAGGCTTAAGCGGGGTATGGAACAAGGTGTGCTTACCAAACACGGTAATTTGAATTCCCAAACCTAAGAGGGCTGTAAAACCATGCCAGGCATCGATATTTGAGGTATGTGGGGAAATAATTGCGACAGCTTTGGCTAAGTCTGGAAACTCACCCTCAAATGACCAGCCTTGCGCCAGAAAAATTTTCCGGAAAAGAGACTTACTCCAACGCGAGCCTCGTGCAGGCACATGCGGCGGTAAGGTAGGGAAGCGAGACGCAGACATGGGCTTGTCATCCTGACAAATATTCTTGGTTTTTCTTGATATTACGCTTTCACTTCTCGCGCTTCATTGGCAAAATGTGAGCCGAAATATGCAAAAATGCTCAGCATTGTGTGAAAAATTAACCAACCGGATGGTCGCCATGCCCATAGCACAGAATATATATCTGCTATTGTTCTCGCTGTATTGGGCACAAGGTTTACCCGTCGGCTTTATGACGCATGCACTGCCCGTTATTCTAAGAGCAGAGGGCGTATCGCTAACTCATATTGGCGGTTTTGGTCTGTTAATGTTGCCTTGGTCGATTAAGATTCTCTGGGCACCATGGGTCGACCGCTTGGGAAATAATCAGCGTGGACATTATCGCAGCTGGATTGTACCTACACAATTATTGACCGTCATTTTGCTGATCATGCTGTCATTTTTACCGATTCATTTATTGCAGCAGCCTTTATATCTCGGCCTGTTTTTTATTGTGCTCCTGGCGATCAATTTTGTGGGGGCAACGCAGGATGTCGCTACCGATGGACTTGCGGTACGCATTCTAAAAACTGAGCAGCAGCATTGGGGCAATACCTTTCAGGTGATCGGGTCGCGTCTGGGCTTTATCATTGGAGGGGGTGCTGTACTCTGGATGCTTGATCTGTTCGATTGGCGTATAAGCTTCGGGTTGCTCGCCGCTTTGGTGTTATTCAACACCTTGCCCATTTGGCGTTATCAAGAACCCAAAAGAAATAACACGGTTCAGCATCAGTCCTTATCTTACTCACAAAAATATAGGGCTATCCGTCAGTATTTAGCGTATTACCGTAGCAGCCCGAATTTATGGCGTTGGCTAGCGGTGCTGTGTACTTTTAAAATTGCTGATGGTTTGGCTGGTCCTTTGCTGAAACCTTTGATGGTGGATTTGGGCTTAAGTTTTAGTCAAATAGGCTTGTACATTACGATGCTGGGGGCGCTGGCGGCTTTATGTGGCGCCGGGCTGGCTGGTGCATTGCTCAAGCGAATGCCGCGTACTCATGCGCTGTGGTGGTTTTCTTTACTTAAAATTATGTGTTTGGCAGCTTATTGCTGGTTGGCTTATCAATATGAACAACAGCAGGCGGTGAGTACATGGCTGATTTATGCGATTAATGCTGCTGAAGATTGTGTATCCGCCATGCTGTTAGTCGTTATGCTCACCATGATTATGCACTATAGTCGCCCCAATTTTGCCGCAACAGATTTCACCTTTCAGGTTGCTTTAATGGCAACCATTAGCGGCCTTTTATATAGCGTGAGTGGGATGTTTGCAGATGCTTTAGGCTATGCAAACTACCTCTTTTTTATTCTTTTTATCGCGATTCTCTGTCTTGTTACAATTTTTCGATGGATGGTGGTTGAAAAATAATCTTACAATTCAGTTGTTTGGCCTAAGTTAGCCTAAAGTATTAAAACATATATATAAATAAAAAATTCATCCTTTTGTAATATGTCACTGCAATGTAATATTTGTAACAAAATTAACACCAGGGAAAATGATTAATGAAAACCAAAATTGCAGCAGCGATTGCTTTAAGTTTGTTAGCGGGTTCAACTTTTGCAGCACCAACGTTCTATGGTGAGATTGATGCAAGTGTGGACTATTTACCAGAAGATAATGCTTCGGGTACTTCAGATAAAGATGTTGTAGAGGTTAGTTCAAACAGTTCTTACCTTGGTGTCAAAGGGGATGAAAAATTAAATGATCGCCTAAGTGCAGTTTACTTGGCTGAGTGGGCATTTAATGCCGATGGTGACGGGACTGATTGGTCTGCTCGTAACCGCTACGTGGGTTTAAAAGATGCAAAATTGGGTACAGTGAAAGTCGGTGCACATGACACGCCATTAAAACAACTGTCTGGTGTTGTTGATACGTTCAATAACTATGTTGCGAACAAAGCAGATATTACAGGCATTATGACGGGTGAAGTACGTCTTGCGAATGTAGTAGTTTATGAATCTCCTGCGCTGACTTTACCAACAGGTGCAATCAAATTTAATGCTTTACTTGCAACAGGTGAAGATAGCGGTATTTCTAAAGGTAATGGTGCTTCTAAAGCGGGTGGTCGTGGTTTAGGCGACACTTGGTCGGCTTCTTTGGTGTATGACAGCCCAATGTTTGTTGCAGGTGTGGCGTATGACCAAGCAGTACCAACCACATTTGCAGGTCGTGGTATGGCAAATGCTTCTGCACCAGAAGTGACTAGTACAGTCGCTAGTACAGCTTTTGCTGCAGCAGATACACTGCGTGCGATTGGTCGTTTAAATGTGCTCAACAATAGCTTGGCATTAAAAGCGTTATACCAAACCTCTGAAGTAAACAACGAAAAAGGCAATGATGCAGCTGCAGCGAATATTGATAAATCTGACGGCTGGTTAGTGGGTGCGGAATATAACTTCCCATCAGCAAAAGCATGGACCATTAAAGCACAGTACAGCGCGAACTCTACTAGCTTTAAAGATAACTCTGATGATTACGATGCTGACCAAATTATGGCAGGCGTAGACTATGCGTTCAGTAAGCAAGTGAAGTTGTATGGCTATGGTGGCTATTTAACACTTGAACGTGGTGACTTAGAGACTAAACAACCTGTTGTCGGTACAGGTTTAGAATTCAAGTTCTAATTTTAACTCTAAAAAACCATTCAAAAGGACGGTGCAAAAGCAGCGTCCTTTTTTTATTTTAAGTCAGTTTTAAGTTTATTTTTTTATCTTAGCTCACAGGCTAAGGTTTTTTTAATTGTGATAACAAATGCTGCGACAAAAATTCAAGACCAGACCAATTTCGCTTTTGACCTTTAACTCGCTGCTTGCGATTTGGTTGGCGGTTTTTCTGAACTACGCTTTTTATGAAAAACTACATGCTTTAACCCCGTATACGGGGTTTAAATCGGGTCTATTTGTTGCTGCTTCAGCGGGTGTCTTAATTGCAGCCTATACTTTTATCTTTCAGTTATTTAATTGGAGATATACCGCGAAACCGATTGCGATTGTATTGGTGTTTTTGGGAGGTTTTGCCTCTTATGCGGTTAGTAGTCTGGGGGTTTTAATTACCCCGGATCAAATTCAAAACCTAATGCAAACCGATATGGCTGAAGCACGTGATACTTGGTCATGGCAATTGCTGACCTGGACCCTTGGCATGACCATATTGCCAATTTTGGCCATTATTCTGGTGCAAATTAAGCCTGAGCTGATGCTTCGCCAAGTCATGAAAAAATCGGCAGCCGCTGTGATGTCGTTGGTTATGGTCTTGGCATTATTGTTTGTTTTTTATGTCGATTTTGCTGCAATTTTCCGTGAGAACCGCGATTTAAAAGGCATGATTTCCCCGCAAAACATGATTGCATCATTAAGCTCTTACTATAAAAAGAAAGCCCCGAAAGAAAATCTGCCTTTAGTCACTTATGGTACAGACGCCCATCGTGTTGAAAAAACCAGTGGACAAAATTTGCCTAAACTCATGGTATTGGTGGTGGGCGAAACAGCGCGTGCAGAAAGTTTCTCGTTAAATGGTTATGCAAAAAATACCAATCCAGAATTGTCGAAACAAAACGTCATAAACTTCTCTCAGGTGAGTTCCTGTGGTACGGCAACAGCGGTGTCAGTGCCGTGTATGTTCTCGGGTATGCCTCGTGTGAATTATGATGAAAAATTGGCAAGCCATCGAGAAGGTCTCCTCGATATTGCACAACGTGCAGGTTATAAAGTCACTTGGATTGACAACAATTCGGGCTGTAAAGGTGCTTGTGATCGTGTACACAAATTTGAAATTCCAGCGGCATTAAAACAGAAATGGTGTGATGCTGAAGGCGAGTGTAGGGATGAACTTTTGGTGGATAGCTTAAAAAGCTACCTCGCCAGCACTCCAGCCGACGATAAAACCCCACAGTTGGTTGTTTTACACCAAATGGGTAGTCATGGTCCTGCGTATTACAAACGTTCGACGGAAAAATTCCAGCCATTTAAACCGCTGTGTAATACCAATGCGATTCAGGGCTGTAGTCATGATGAGTTACTCAATAGTTATGATAACTCGATTGTCTACACTGACCATGTTTTAAATCAGGTGATTCAGACCATTCAAGCGGTGCCGAATTATCAAACTGGATTCTGGTATTTGTCCGACCATGGCGAATCAACCGGTGAAAGTGGGATGTATTTGCATGGTGCACCTTATGCGATTGCACCGAGTCAACAAACGCATGTGCCAATGATCATGTGGTTCTCGGGGGCTTGGCAGCAGCATAATCCTGAGCAAGTGAACTGTTTGCAACAACAAAAACAGGCAGTACGTAGTCAAGACAATTTATTCCCAACCCTTTTGAGTCTACTGGATGTACAAACCCAAGTGATTGATGAAAAACATGATATGTTAAAACAATGTAATAGTAACTCAACGGGCAAAGCCTAAGTCGGAATAACAAGAATGACTAAAATCTTAATGATTGAAGATGATTTTATGATTGCAGAATCCAGTAAAACCTTACTGGAATTGCATGACTATGCCGTTGAGTGGGTCAATAACGGTTTAGATGCGTTAAAACTGTTGTCGCAACAGCCTTTTGATTTGGTGTTGCTGGATTTAGGGCTGCCCATGATGGATGGCATGCAAGTGCTTGCTAAAATCCGTCAGAGCTTTCCAGCCTTGCCTGTATTGATTATTTCTGCACGTGATCAGGTTCAAAATCGGGTTGATGGTTTAAATCAGGGTGCAGATGATTATTTGGTTAAACCGTATGAATTTGTTGAGTTACTGGCACGGATTCAGGCCTTGTTACGTCGAAGTAATCATGAAACCGTCAGCTCAGAAGTGAGCTTATTGCGCTATGGCCATTTGGAGTTAGATGTTGAACAACATATTGCCTTGCTGAATGGGCAGGAATTAGAACTGTCGAATCGAGAATGGGCGATTCTGGTTCCGTTGGTGAGTTTCCCGAACAAGATTTTTTCCAAAGCCAATTTAGAAGATAAGCTGTATGACTTCGACAGTGAAGTGAATAGCAATACCATTGAAGTCTATGTACATCACTTACGTGCCAAACTGGGAAAAGATTTTATTCGGACGATTCGTGGTTTGGGTTATCGTTTAGGTAAATTGGACTAAAAACATGATGCAACGATGGACTGAAAAACGGGCCAAAATGTCGCTGAAGCAACGCTTAATTCTATTTGTTTCAGGTTTTAGTCTATTGTTGGGTGGTTTGCTTATTTTTACAGCGTATTGGATTTCATTAGGTGAAATTGATGAAATTATTGATGCGCAAATGCAAAATTTGGCGGAACGTGTTGCAGCGCATGATCCCGAGCCGATCAAAAGTCATTACGACATGCACAAACACTACCACGAAGAAGATTTATTTGTTGATGTCTGGGAAAAACAAAAGCAGCCAGATCATCAGTTTAATTTGTTGTTACATCAGGTGAAGCAGGCTGGTTTTTACGATCAGGCGACCAGCCAAGGTGACTGGAGAACCTATGTTCTCCCCACAGACACCTATCAAATTCAAGTCAGTCAGCCTTTAACTGTCCGACGTCATCTAGCACTGGAATTGGCTGGCAGCATGTTTGTGCCTTATCTGCTGATGATTCCTTTTATTTTATGGGGCTTAGGTTGGGTGATTTTGCGTAGCCTCAGACCCTTGGATGAATTTAGACAAGAAATTGCACGCCGTGGACTCGATGAACTGAGTCCGATTCGCTTGAACCGTTATCCTGTGGAATTGATTCCTACCATTCAAGAGATGAATTATCTCTTTGAGCGGATTTCTTCAGCACAGCAGGAACAACGCCAGTTTATTGCCGATGCTGCCCATGAACTCAGAACGCCGATTACTGCCCTGAACTTACAGATGCAGATTTTATTACGTGAATTTCCAGAACATGCGGCACTAGAAAAATTAAGTCAGGGGCTTATTCGTATTCAGCATCTGATTAGCCAGTTACTGGATTTGGCCAAGCAAGATGCCAGCAGCCTAGATACTGTCACTTTGCATCCCTTTTACTTAAACCAAGTGGCCGTAAATTGTGTTGAGCAATTAATCCATGTGGCTTTGCAAAAAGATATTGATTTGGGTATGGAACGGCAGGAAGAAGTTGTGGTGTATGGGATTGAATTTGCCGCACGCTCCATTATTTATAATTTGATTGATAATGCGATTAAATACACACCTAAAGGTGGCGTGATTAATGTGTCTATTTTTTCTCAAGATGGCAATGCGATGATTCAAGTTGAGGACAGTGGACCCGGCATTGAACCTGAGCTGTATGAGCAGATTATGAAGCGGTTTTATCGGATTCATCATCATTTGGAAATGGGCAGTGGCTTGGGCTTGTCGATTGTGCAGAAAGCCACAGAACACCTAGGCGGAAAAATCCAGTTTGGTCGCAGTGAAAGCTTGGGTGGATTATTTGTACAGATTCAATTTCCGCAAAATCAGCCGGTCCATGAATAAATCCAGCCTCATTTTGTAAGATAAGCATTTTGCTTGTTTGAATGGATAGCCTCAGTTCGGTCATCTAGACCCAGATGTTTCAAGATCACGGTTTTATAATACCCTGCAATTGATACGGGTCTATTTAGCGCAGATGGTGAAGATCACTTTGCTTATCATCTTAAGTCGATT
The DNA here is from genome assembly GCF_059758585.1 of Acinetobacter sp. GQ146. NCBI lineage: Bacteria > Pseudomonadati > Pseudomonadota > Gammaproteobacteria > Moraxellales > Moraxellaceae > Acinetobacter > Acinetobacter sp. GQ146. The sequence goes on along the minus strand of NZ_JCAXDV010000002.1, from coordinate 551,984 downwards.
TAAATGGATTTCCCCAGAAGCCGCTTATGCGGCTTCTTTGTTTGATGCGGCTGTCATAGCTTGAACTGCGGGTAAGTCCGACGACACTTGAGCGGAATGTGTTATGCCTTGACGCACTAAATATTTGTTAAACATTGGATAGAGGCAAACATTACAACTCCAAATGACCCACGCCGTCCAAAGATTGTGACTAAGAAAATGCGCGCCACGCATCATTTGTGCCCAGCCCATTGCAAAGCCCAATATCAAGCCTGCGAGCAAATAAAAATAAGCCCGTTTGGGCTGACTTTGGCGAAATGCAAAGAAGCCTGCCATTAGGGAAAAGCCAGTGGCGGCATGTCCGCCCGGGAAACAGTGCCCGTGCCGCAGGCTAAAATTCCACAGAAATCCTGTAGCCGTGGGATCGGTCATATTCCAAGGGCAGGCATGTCCTGATTGGGATTTAAGGATACCAATCATACTGCTACTGAAGATGACCAAGAAAATCAGATAGGCATATTGCCAACGCTGCGGGGCAAGACTTTCCACTTTGAAACTGGCAAGCCACAGACCCAGAAAAATGACATCACAGCAAATAATGAGATTTTTGATATAACGATGGTTTAGGGTTTCCAAAAACCAGTTATAGCGCCAAGGAAACTCACCATGTAGTCCTGTCCAAGGCTGAATGAGGCTTAAGTCGAGTTGTCCTGCGACAGGGAAAAAAGTCTGTAGCAATAAAAAACTGATCAGTAAAATCAGGGCTTGGGACAGACTAAATCGTTGTAATTCTGACATCATCTTGCCGAGCTGAGAAAGATTCGATGCACTGATTAGAGCAAAGCGATCTTAAGGCAGACTTAATTGAATCTTAAACGCAGGGGAGTAGCAGCAGAATTATGTGCTCAAGCACGGGTGGTTGGGCGAGATCTCTATGTGTAGAACATGCATAAAAAAGCGATTCTTGAAAATCGCTTCGCAACATGCAGAAAATGAAAAAGATTAAAACATACTGTCATCGGAATTGGCTGAAATTTTGTGAATAGACAAATCTGCGCCACGGAATTCATCTTCTTGTGATAGACGAATGCCAATACATGCTTTTAAGCCGCCATAAACCACGAAGCCACCAGCCAGCGCAATCACAATGGCAAATAGTGTGCCGATCACTTGTGACATCATGGAAATGCCACCGATGCCACCTAACCATTGTTGTCCGAAAATGCCCACAGCCAAGCCACCAAATGCGCCACAAATGCCGTGTAAGGGCCAAACCCCAAGCACATCATCAACTTTGAGTTTGTTTTGGGTATAAGTGAAGAATTTCACAAAGATGATGCCTGCAATGGCACCAATCACTAATGCACCAAAAGGATGCACTATGTCTGAGCCTGCACAAATCGCTACCAAGCCTGCGAGGGGTCCATTGTGTAAGAATCCGGGGTCATTTTTACCGATCATGTTGGCGGTAATGGTGCCACCCACCATGGCCATTAAGGAGTTAATCGCGACCATGCCTGAAATGGCATCTAAACGCTGAGCACTCATGACGTTAAAGCCAAACCAACCCACAATCAGAATCCAAGACCCTAGTGCAAGGAACGGGATGGAAGAGGGCGGATGTGCACTGACACGACCATCTTTTTTATAGCGGCCATGGCGTGCACCCAAAAGAATCACCGCGGCTAAGGCAATCCAACCGCCCATGGCATGCACGACCACTGAACCTGCAAAGTCATGAAATGGTGCACCAAAAGTGTGTTCTAACCAGGCTTGTATGCCTAAGTTTCCGTTCCAGACGATCCCTTCAAAAAAAGGATAAACCAATGCCACCAGTAATAAGGTGGCAATTGCTTGGGAACGCATTTTGGCTCGTTCAGCAATCCCGCCCGAAATAATGGCTGGAATGGCTGCAGCAAAGGTTAATAAAAAGAAGCAACGCATCAAGTTATAACCATGATCAGCGGCTAAGGTGGCACCCATGTGGAAAAAATGGTGTCCGTAGGCAATGTAATAACCCACAAAAAAGTATGCCATTGCAGAAAGTGCAAAATCAGTCAGGATTTTACTGAGCGCATTGACCTGATTTTTATGTCGAACTGTTCCGAGTTCTAAAAATGCGAAACCAGCATGCATTGCCAGTACCAGCACTGCGCCTAGCAGTAGAAAAAGTAAATCGATATCTTGCATAGTTTGCTCGAAAAAAGTGCTAAATACGACTTTAGGTACAAATATGGGAAATGATTTTGCACCAAAATAGTTTAGTAAATCTAAAAATTGGAGTCCTTCTTCAAAATACTCCGTTCATGAAAATAGCTAAGCAAAAAATGCACCAATTTTGATGAAATTATGATGAATTGGGTGGAAAATAGTGCGTATTGACTTAAAACAGTGCTGTAATTGACATATTTTAAATACAAGAAAATTAGAGATTTAGAAGAATTAAATTAGAAATCATAGTGATAAATTAAATTATTGTTCAGAAAATCCATAAGACTGATGGTCTATTTGATTAACCAACTGATCAAGAGTATCAGTGGATGGATTCAGAATTGAGAGCAGAGTGATTGAGGGTTCTACAGAGAGCCTTGCGGTGGTATTCATTCACCAAGTGCAGCAACATGCCAGCACTTGGTGAGACAGGGTTTAGTGCAAAATATTATCTAGGAATAGTTGTGCACGTTCTCCGCGCGGAGTGTTAAAAAATTCATCTTTGGTACAGTCTTCGACAATTTTGCCCTGATCCATAAAAATAATGCGATTTGCCACTTGGCGGGCAAAGCCCATTTCATGGGTCACGCACATCATGGTCATGCCTTCTTTTGCCAGTCCAACCATCACATCCAGTACTTCGTTAATCATTTCTGGATCGAGTGCCGAGGTCGGTTCATCAAACAGCATCGCAATCGGGTCCATACTCAATGCACGGGCAATCGCAACCCGTTGCTGCTGACCGCCCGAAAGTTGCGCCGGGTACTTGCTGGCTTGGGAACTCAGACCAACCCGATCCAAATAGGCGAGTCCTTTTTTCTTGGCTTCCTCTGCACTGCGCCCCAATACTTTAATCTGGGCAATGGTCAGGTTTTCAGTGATACTTAAGTGGGGGAATAATTCAAAATGCTGGAACACCATTCCCACACGGCTACGCAGTTTGTTCAGGTCGGTTTTCGGGTCGGCAATGGGAATGCCATCGACATAAATTTGCCCTTTTTGAAAGGGTTCCAAACCATTAACGGTTTTAATTAAAGTAGATTTACCTGAGCCTGAAGGGCCGCAGACCACCACCACTTCACCTTGGCAAATTTGCGTGCTGCAATCGGTCAGCACCTGAAAATCTTGATACCATTTACTGACGTTTTGGAGATCAATCATTACTTTTTTATCACTCATACTTTTAATCTCCTTTGTAGTTTTTTCACGGCAAATGTCGCCAAGGCACTGACGCTAAAGTAAACCAGACCGGCAAATAGAATGTACTGGGTCAATAATGACATCAGGTCGCCACGGACATAATTGGTACGGAAAAAGTCCAGCAAGCCAATGGCATAGACCATGGTGGAGTCTTGGAACAAGATAATGGTTTGTTGCAGTAACAGCGGGGTCATTTTCCGAAAGGCTTGCGGCAGAATAATTAATCGCATGGACTGACTATAATTCATGCCCAAAGCATAGGCTGCAGCACTTTGACCTTTGGGAATGGACTGAATGCCTGCGCGGACAATTTCCGAGAAATAAGCCGCTTCAAACAACATGAACGCCACAATACTCGACACCAATGCGGTATCAATGGTCAGATAAGTGCCCGTAATCGCAGTGTAGAAAAATGGAACCGCAAAGTAAAACCACATCAGCACCAGCAGCAAGGGGATGGAACGGAACAAATTCACATACGCCTGCGCGATTAAATTTAGGGCACGGATGGAAGAAAGCCGCATCAGCGCCAGCAAGGTTCCAATAAAAATCCCGCCCAGCGTGGCTAGAATCACAACTTTTAAAGTAATGCTCAGACCATGCCATAAAGCAGGCGCAGAGAGATGTAAATCTTGAAAAAATGCAGTGAGCCAATCCATTATTTATCTCCCGCAATTAGGCCTGGAATGCGTAAGCGTTTTTCCAGCAAAGTCATCAATTGAATCAGGCAGATATTAATCACAATAAAAATAATGGTGACGTAGGTATAAATCTCGATGGTGTTTTGAGTGTACTCACTGATGGTTTTCATTTGCGAAATAATTTCTGCCACACCAACCAATGATGCAATTGACGTGTTTTTCACACAGTTGGTCAGTTCCGAGCTTAATGGTGGCAAAATAGTGCGAAATGACTGCGGCAAAATAATGTGACGGTACAGCTGTGCCGTACTAAAACCCAAGGCATAGCCTGCATTGACTTGTCCAGTCGGCAGGGCTTCAATCCCTGTACGGACTTGTTCACATACCCGCGCTGCGGTAAATAAACCTAAACCAATACTGGCGGAAATCAGTGCACTGGTACTGGCACTCAGGTCATTTACCCACCAATCATGTAGCGAGCCGGGTAGGAAATTGGGTGCCACATAAAACCAAATAAACAATTGAATTAATAATGGGACATTACGAAAAATGGTCACATAGGCTGTGCCAATGGCACGAGCAGTTTTGTTCGGAAGCGTACGCATAATGCCAAGCAGACTGCCTAGCACGAAAGCAATTGACCACGCCACAAGGGCAATGACCAGTAACCATCCTAGACCCGTTAAAATCCAGTTCAAATAGGTACTGTCACCGACACCAGTAGATTGAAACAATACGCCCCAGTTCCAGCTATAGTTCATAGGAGCTCCAGTCTTTCTATCAGACAGGTGTTGAACCTGCCTGAATTATAAAAGATCAGTGATCAACAATATTATTGATCACGGTCATGCGGTGCACTAATCAAAGCTTTGAGTTGGTCAGACATCGGGAAGTTTAGGTTAATGTTTTTCGGTGGAATCGGTTGCTCAAACCATTTCTTGTACATGTTGTTAATTTCACCTGAGCTATACACCGATTTAATCGCATCATCCACCACTTGTTTAAATTCAGGGTCGCCTTTACGCAGCATACAGCCATAAATTTCATGGACTGGCGATGTTCCGACAATCACCCAATGATCGGGATCTTTAGATTTGGATTTTTCCCCGGCCAGTAAAATATCATCCATCATAAATGCAGCGGCACGTCCGTTTTGCAGCATCAGGAAGGATTCAGCATGGTCTTTGGCAGAAATAATTTCTCCAATCCCCAGTTCTTTTTCATGTTGGCGGATATACCGTTCAGAGGTTGTGCCCGCAGTCGTGACCAGTTTTTTACCTTTCAAGTCGGCAAAATCTTTAACCCCAGAATCTTTGGCGGTGAGTAGGCGAGAGCCCACTTCAAAAAAGCCCACCGAAAAATCGACCTGTTGCTGACGTTCTTTGTTGTTGGTGGTCGAACCACATTCTAAGTCGACTGTACCATTCGACACCAAAGGAATACGATTTTGACTGGTGACCAAGTTATAGCGAATTTTCAGGTCAGGCATATTCAGTTTTTGTTTTACGGCATCCACCACTTTCAGCTGTAAATCATGAGCATAACCGACAGGTTGGTTCGGATTATCGGCAATATAGGAAAAGGGAATAGAAGAGTCGCGGTAGCCAAGCACAATGGTACCAGACTGTTTAATTTTGTCTAAAGTCCCCGAAGTCGCGTTGTCTTTGGTCGCTGTTTCATTACTACTTGGTGATTTGTCACTACAAGCGCTCAGCCCAAGTACTAAGGTACTGGCACAGAATAGAGAGGTTAGAGACCGTTTAAGTAACATAGATAAAACTCCTTGTGTTTTATTGTCATCATTCGCTTTATTTATTGACTGAATATCCATCAGCTTATTTGTTTTTTGCATATATCTGTTTGTTAGACAAACAGCTTTCACTTCATCTTAGCGCGAGTTTTAACCGCTTGCGAAGCCCAGATTGTTGATGCTTTGTTAATGATAACTGTCTAAGATTTAAACAAATTTAAGCGTGATGGACGAAGTCATCAGTGAACAAAGCAGAAACTATGCCTAAGCAAGATTGTGATATTAAATAACATAATGTTTTTAATATAAATAAACAATAATTGAAGAACAGCATCAGCAAGAAAATTCAATGGCTAAGATATTTTTTAATACTATCTATTTGAATTTAAAATATTAAATAGTTGTTTTATCTGATGGGGAATATCTATTTACGCTACTGATTGTATATTTAATCGGCAACTTTGAATTTTTGGGCACACTTATTTGATGGGGAAATCCACATTGCCCAGTTGCCCATAAATAATGCACATGGCTATACAGCAGCTGAAATGAAGGTCTTGTTTACATATTGTGTTGACGTTTCGCCCTGACTTGAATATTGCTATAGTGCTTGTTTTTAGTGGGGATTGGCGATGTCTTTCGATCTTAAAGTCAGCATACAGCAAAGGGCGGAACAGTCTCCACAGCAGAAAAAGCTGAATCGCCTGATTGATAAAATCGAACAGCAAAAAATCAGCCTTACCACATGGAAAAATGCCCAAGCCGAAATTCAACAACACACACGGCAAAAACTGCTGCCTGTCTATAACGAATTGCATAGTGTCTTGTTTCAGCAGTTGCAACAGCTTTGGCATGTGCTACACCTGCATGAATTTTCCAAAGCGGATATGCAGCAACTGGATGAAAGCATTGCCCAGCGTGCGCGTATGCTCAAGCATTCCAAAATGCTCTCCAACCAACAGCTACAACTTGTCGATGAGATTTATAATTTTTATCAGCAACATACACAACAGTCCGCTAAGAAAATTAAAAAAGCACAGCACATAAGTATGGATCAGCCTGAACGTGATGAGCAAATAACATCGTATGCAGATGACTTTGAACACTATGCTGCCGAGCAGCAACAAGCGCGTGAACAAGCCAAACAGCAAAGACAGCAACAAAAGCGAGAACAAGCCGAGCAGATGGCAGCGCAGTCGCTGAAAACCGTATATTTAAAAATTGCCGCAATGATTCATCCTGACCGTGAACAAGACGAGTCTAAAAAAGCAGAAAAAACCGAGTTGTTCCAACAAGCCAGTCAGGCCTATGAACAGCAGGATTTATTTTATTTGCTGAAACTTCAGTTGCAGCTTGAACAGAATAAAGGCGTAGGCGCAAAAGCGTTATCTGCGGAGCAAGTGAAGTTTTATAAACTGGCGTTGGATGCACAAAGTCAGCAACTTGAAAGTCAAATTACTGAGATTTTAGATTCTTTTCAGTTGGCGAAAAAGGTGAAAGCAGAGCATGTACATATTAGTGATGTGTATAAAGCCATAGATGCTGACTGTGCTGAGTTAAAGCAGCAGTTGAAGTGGGAAAAAGAGCGTTTAAAGCATATGAAAAAGGTGAGTGGGGTGGAGATGTTGTTGGGGCATGGGGTGTTGTAAGCCTATAAAAGCACCTCTCCCCTTGTGCAGCAACGCTGCTCATCTCCTGAAAGGAGAGGGAACGTTGAGTATCGAATAACTATTAAATTCACAAAGGATGCTCCCTCTCCCAAAGGGAGAGGGTTAGAGTTAAGCAGATTGCTGAAGTTCGAGATTTTCAATTTCTTCTAGAACATCTCTTAATCTGGAATCTTTTTCTAATGCTCCACGCAAAATCGCAGAGAATGGATAATGTGATTTCAAACGAAGCTTAATTTTATTAGCTTCTTTAATTTTATCCTCATCTAATAACTTATCTAAGTTTCTGATTAAACTTATCCGCAATGTTAGGAAATCATTATATTCGTCTAGAATTTTTTCACGTAGATTTTCTTTGGATATTTCTTGCGCTCCACTAGAATCACTTTTATTGTAGCAGTTCGTAATTAATGCTTGGGAAACGGAAGCTTTTTCGTAAAAAGGGTTATCGGTAGGACATGCATTAATAACTTCAATATCATCGTCAAAATTACTATAGTAAGCCTTAATCCACTCTTCAACTAAATGATTGTGATTACAGCAATCTAGCATATTGTCGTAATACTTATTTTTAATTGAATTACATCTTGAACATGCAAAATAAAGATTATTCCAATCAAGTTTAAGAGCTTCATCATCTAAATGTGGAATAAAATGTTCTACATTTAAGTTTGGGAAATGTTTCTGTTCACAGATATAACATTTGCCATGAAAATCTCTTCTTAAAGCACGTACAACCAAAGGATCCCGATAATTTTTTGTTATCCAATCAGAAGGTCTAACAGATCTAGATACTTTAAACATCTAGATCTCCAAGCTCATTGTTGTCTATGAGTAAGTTAATAGCCTGAAGATAGAGAGTTTTTACTTTTTTGTCTAATAGATCATTTTTTTCTAGTGGAATTAAGTCTTTGATAACTGATCTTATAAAATCATATTGAGTAGGATTTTCATCTAAAAGATTTTTAAGTATTTTAACAGATTCTTTTGTTTCAGCACTCATAGGATTTACATGAAATAATCCTTTAATTACAGATTCATAAGAATATCGACTCAAATCCTCTTCGAAAAATTCGCCAGTAGAGACATCATAAATCACAGTATTATTATCTGTTGATGTAATAACAAATGGTGAGTGAGTGCTTACAATAAATTGAATATTTGGAAAAGATTCAGTAAAGAAAGGTAATATTAATTTTTGAAGTGAAATATGCAAATGAGCATCTATCTCATCGATTAAGACAATGCCTTGAAGTTCAGATGGAGTAATATCAAAAAACTCAGTTCTTAACAGTAAGTCAGCATAAATATCAAAAATAGCTTTATAACCAGATGATAAATCTTGAAAGGATGATACAAGCTTACCATCAGTTATTCGAAATTTTCTTTCTTCATTTGAAAATACTAATTCAGCATTATTATTTTCAAATAATTTTTTTAAAGATATGTCGAAAAATAGGAACCATTCTTCAAATTTCTTACCTTTGATTTCATCTTTTTCAATCCCTTTTGCAAAAGCCTCGGATGTTTTTATATTTATAAGATGTTGTTCGAGCTTTGATCCTAAGTTTTGTTTGAAATTTTGTTTCGCAATAGTTTTTTCTTCGATGAGGGAGGTGGTTTGTGTGGCGTGATTTATAGAGGAAATACGCATAGCAGGAAAGCTTCTAAAAATTGCTTTAAAATTATCGTAATTTGATTGCAATTCATCAAAGCTATTAAAATTTAGCTGAAGACTACTATTTAATAGTTGAATATTTTTTTGTTCATTTTCTATTTGTGTGGATATACTAAAATATTGCTCAGACGTTTTAGCAAGTGTATTACGATAATTTGTCCAGCTTTCGATATTTCTCTGAGATTGTAATAATTGCTGATCTTTTTTTTCAAGTTTATTTAATATATTCCTTTCCAATGTTGTTAAAAAACTGGTTTTACCACTTCCATTCCTGCCAGTAATGATTAAGTTTTTTCCATTTAGTGGAATATCAATATTTTCAATTTTTGCATGTGGAGTATTTCCACTAATATTCATTAAGTATTTCATAATTAAAATAATAAAGGGCTGAATAATCAGCCCATATACTACATCTTAAATTTTAAATTACAATAACTTAAAGCGCCGCAATCTGCTCCATATTCGCTTTAATCTTTGCTAACTGGTCAGCAAACTCAGCCAATTTCGCTTTTTCACCTTCAACCACAGCCGCAGGTGCTTTTGCCACAAAACCTTCATTGCCCAATTTAGTTGCAATCTGGTCATGCTGCTTTTGCACTTTGTCTAAGTCTTTTTGAAGGCGACCCAATTCTGCTTTCGGGTCAATTAAACCCTTCATTGGAACAAATACAGATACGTGACCCACAACAGAAGATGAAGACAATGGTGGTTGTTCAGCATCATTTAGGAAAGTAATGCTTTCAACTTTCGCTAAAGCTTTAAACAAGGCTTCAATACGGGTGATCTGTGCTTTTTCAGCTTCAGTGGTGTTTTGAAGCAGAACTGGTAATAAACGTGCATTACCTAAGCCCATTTCACCACGGATGTTACGCACCGCACCAATCAAACCTTGTAACCACTGCATGTCTGCTTCAGCTTGCTCATTGATTTTCTCTTGAGCAGGCACAGGGTATGCCGCAGTCATAATGGTTTCACCTTGAATACCGAGCATTGGCGCAAGCGTTTGCCAAATTTCTTCAGTCAAGTACGGCATAATTGGGTGAGCTAAACGTAAAGATGCTTCCATCACCGCCAACAACACACGACGAACTTCAGCTTTACGCTCTTCAGACACTTCTGCATCGTTTAATACTGGCTTGGTTAGTTCGACATACCAGTCGCAGTATTCATTCCAAATGAAGTCATAAATTGCTTGAGCAGCCAAGTCTAAACGGTAGGTTGCAAAGGCTTGTTGAACCGCAGCTTCCGCTTTTTGTAAACGGCTCATAATCCATTGTTCAGGCAATTCCCAAAGATCAGGACGTGCAGTTTGCCCCACGGTTTGACCTTCAATATTCATCAATACAAAACGGGTGGCATTCCAAATCTTGTTACAGAAGTTACGGTAACCTTCAACACGCTTCATATCGAACTTGATGTCACGACCTGTATTGGCAAGCGCACAGAAGGTGAAACGCACAGCATCTGTACCGTAAGCCTGAATACCTTCTGGGAACTCTTTACGGGTCGATTTTTCAATTTTCGCTGCTTGTTTCGGGTTCATCAAACCAGTGGTACGTTTTTGTACCAAAGTTTCAAGGTCTACACCATCAATCAAGTCTAATGGGTCAAGTACGTTACCCTTCGACTTCGACATTTTCTGACCTTCACCATCACGGACTAAACCATGTACATACACCGTTTTGAACGGAACTTGTGGCGTGCCATCTTCATTTTTCATGAAGTGCATGGTCATCATGATCATGCGCGCGACCCAGAAGAAGATGATGTCAAAACCTGTTACCAACACATCCGTTGGGTGGAAGGTATTGAGGAAATAGTTTTCCGCGTCTTTGGCTTTGTCGCCTGTCCAACCTAAAGTTGAGAAGGTCCACAGGGCAGAAGAGAACCATGTATCCAATACATCTTCATCTTGACTCAATGCAACATCAGCAGGGATGTTGTTGTTAGCACGTACTTCTGCTTCGTCACGACCCACAAAGACATTACCTTGCGCATCGTACCAAGCCGGAATACGGTGACCCCACCAGAGCTGACGTGAAATACACCAGTCTTGAATGTTGTTCATCCACGCCATGTACATGTTGCTGTACTGCTCTGGAACAAACTTGATGCGACCATCTTTCACTGCTTCAATGGCAGGTTCAGCCAGTGGTGCAATTTTCACATACCATTGGTCGGTCAATAATGGCTCAACGATCACGCCTGAACGGTCGCCACGAGGTGGTTTCAAGGTATACGGTTGAATTTGGTCTAACCAGCCTTCAGCTTCCGCTTGTTCAACCAATTTCTTACGTGCAGCAAAACGCTCTAAACCCACATAGTCTGCGGGTGCAGCGATGGTTTTAGAAATTTGCTCGCCCGCTTTGGCAATGTATTCAAATTCAGCCAACACTTCAGCATTTTTGTTGAAGATGTTGATGATTGGCAATTCGCAGCGTTTGCCCACTTCATAGTCATTGAAGTCGTGTGCAGGGGTAATTTTTACACAGCCTGTCCCGAATTCTTTATCAACATACTCATCTTTAACGATAGGAACAGCGCGACCTGTAATCGGCAGAATGATGTTCTGACCGACAAGATGCGTATAGCGTTCATCATCTAGCGCAACTGCAACAGCTGTATCACCGAGTAATGTTTCAGGACGCGTGGTTGCCACCACGATGTGATCTTTACCATCGTGCGTGCGCAGTGATTTATCTTCAAAGAAATATTTGAAGTGCCACAGTGAACCGGCTTCTTCTTTGTCTGACTCTACTTCAAGGTCAGAAAGCGCCGTTTGTAATTTCGGGTCCCAGTTAACGAGGCGTTTACCACGGTAAATCAAGCCATCTTCATGCAGTTTTACGAACACTTCTTTCACCGCATTGGATAAACCTTCATCCATGGTGAAGCGTTCACGTGACCAATCTACCGAAGAACCTAGACGACGGATTTGACGGGTAATGGTGCCCCCCGATTGTTCTTTCCATTCCCAGATTTTTTCAATGAACTTTTCACGGCCCAAGTCATGACGGCTAATGTTTTGCGCGCCCAACTGACGTTCAACCACCATCTGGGTTGCAATACCTGCGTGGTCAGTCCCCGGTTGCCATAAGGTATTTTTACCCGACATACGGTTGTAGCGCGTTAGGGCATCCATAATGGCATTGTTAAAACCATGACCCATGTGCAAGCTGCCTGTGACGTTCGGAGGCGGAATCATGATACAGAATGAATCGCCTTGACCCGATGGCTTAAAGTAGCCTTTGTCTTCCCAAGTCTTGTACCATTTTTTCTCGATCTCAGTCGGATCGTAAGTCGTAGCAATATTTTGCGCAGAATCAGTCATAGTCAGAACAGATAAAAAGTGAATAAAAAATTGCACCTAGTGTAGCAAAAAAATAAGGGCTTTGGGATGTTCGTCAAATGCTTTGTTTCTGCAATTGTCACGGCAGGTGATAGGTTTTATGATGAAGCTTGTAGAACGACTGCGCATCAGATCGCAGAACTTGATAAAAAGGAAAAAATAGAATGAGTTATGTTATTTCACTTCAGTTGAAATCAGCAACCCATCAACGTTTTCAGGACATTCATCAGCAACTCAATCAAGGGCAAAATGACAATTTAGCCAAGGCATTGGGGGAGGTGCTGGCGGATATATCTTATGAAGTGATTGATCAGGTCTTTGGCGAGATTACGCGTGTGTCACAGTCGGGGGATCAGGAATCGGCTCGCGTGATTCAGCATATTATGCAAACCACGCGTAAATATATGCCATGGTCAGTGTCACTTTTTGGCAATGAACGCTTGCTGCCGATGGTGAATTATTTACATGGTTTGATGTCGGAGCAAGACGGGGAATACTTCTTATCCTATCCTGTCGATTCACAAAGTGTAGAGGCACTGCTGAGTAATGCCGAACAAATGCAGCAGGGGATTAATGAGGCTGTCATGCCGGCACTTCATGCATTTACCGACATTGTCGATCAAGGGGTGACCCATCTAATTCGGATTCCGAAACAGATGCTGAAATTTAATGTCATGGTGGATAAAACCTTGAATGGGGTGATTCACGTCACCACGCAAATGGGCTATAAGCGTTTCGACAAGTTAGGTACGCAATATGATGCGAAAACCATGAGTCATTATTTCAATCATTTTCTTGTTTTTTTAAGAAATTCAACCAACAATGAGGGCGCACGCCGCAATTGAATCAGGATAGACAACAATGGCAAAGCTAGACAGTTTAGAAAATAAAGTGGTATGGATTACTGGAGCATCTTCAGGTTTGGGGAAGGCATTGGCACAGGAATGTGCTTTGCAAGGCGCACAAGTTATTTTAACTGCACGTCGTTATGATGAGTTGGAAACCGTCCGTGTTGGTTTGTTGAACCCCGATCAGCATTTGTCTATTTGTATGGACATTACCAATGAAGCCCAAGTATTACATGCCTATGAACAAGTCTTGGCCGCCAAAGGTCGGATCGACTGGCTCATTAACAATGCCGGTTTAAGTCAGCGTGCCCTGATTGCTGAAACCACCATGCAAACTGAACGCACCATTATGGAAGTGGATTATTTTTCACAGGTGTTTTTAACCAAAACAGTGTTACCGACCCTGTTAAAGCAGCAGTCTGGTCGCGTCGTGTTTGTCTCCAGTATTGCTGGTTTATTGGGGGTGCAATATCGCGCTTCTTATTCTGCGGCAAAAGGGGCAATTCATATGTGGGCAAACAGCTTACGTGCTGAAATGGCGGATCAGGGCATTGATGTTTCTGTGGTGTTCCCCGGGTTTGTGAAAACCAATGTGTCGATTAATGCCTTAAATGGGGCCGGACAGGCACAAGGTTATGATAACGAAGTGACGGCCAATGGTTTGGAAGCGGATGTCTTTGCCCAAGACACCGTGAAAGCCTTAATGCAAGGTGAAGAATATATTGTGGTCGGTGGGCGTAAAGAAACACTGGCGGTATTTATGTCGCGTTTATCGCCAAGTGCGCTGTACCGTATGATTCGTAAAGCCAAAGTCAAATAAAGTTGTTCATGCGGGATTAAAAAGCGAGATGGATAGCGATCCTCTCGCTTTTTTTATTTTAAGTTGCGGCTGGTGCTTGAATGGCAGTGCCATAAGCAAATACTTCAACCATGCCGCCTTGCATGCCCATTTCTGTGGTACTTAAGCGTAAGCCCTGAATTTGCGTCGCACCGAGTTTTTCTGCTTCGAGTTTTAGCCGCACAATGGCTTCGCGACGTGCGCGATCAACCACGGTTTCATAGCTAGTCAGTCGACCACCAAGTAGATTTTGCAGATTGGCAATGATGTATTTGAAGTAATCATGTGAGATCACCACGTTACTGCTGACCAGTTGTCCCTGCGCAGTATTTTGCTTAAAACGGCTGCTGTCGAGGCGAATATAGGCGAGCCGTTGTTCCTGCTGGGCCAGTTGCATGAGGTGCTGACGCTCATTGTGCCGTCCAAAGCCCCAACCGACAGCAAACAACACGGCAAAGATGATGACTTGGAAAATTAAACCATCCATGAGTGTGCCTTATGCTGGAAAAGGATCGGGAATACGCTGCTGGGGTTCAACAATCACCGCGGTGCCATAGACGAACAGTTCTGAGGCCCCTTGTGCAATATTCGAGGTCGAAAAGCGAATGCCGACCACGGCATTGGCACCCAAGGCGCGGGCTTTTTCAATCATCCGGTTCATGGCTTCTTGGCGTGACTCTTCTAAGAGTTCGGTATAGGCAGTGAGTTCACCACCGACAATATTTTTTAATCCTGCCAGTAAGTCACGTCCGACATGTTTACTGCGTACGGTACTGCCATAGACAACATCCAGTTGTTGGCGAATATGATGTCCTGGAACAGTTTCAAGATTACTGAGTAACATAAGCAGGTTAAAACCAATGAGAAAATTGAAATAGAATCTTGAAGATAGGAAAAAGTTCGATAAAAAGCAATAAAAAAAGCCCACCGAGGTGAGCTTTGATCGCTTCAACTTTTACTTGGCAGATTTCATTTCTGCAGTTGAAGGTTGATGCTGAATGCTATCACCAGTATTGGCTTTGACCCCGCCACCGAGCGTTTTATACAGTTCAACTTGGTTGTTTAAGTCCGCTTGCTGTAACAACAAGAGGCTTTGCTGTGCGGAATAGGCACTACGCTGGGCATCGAGTACGGTTAAGTAACTGTCGATACCAGCACGGAAGCGCGCACTAGACAGCTTATACGTGGTGTTGGTGGCTTCAACCAAACGACGTTGTGCGGCTAAACGGTCACCAATGTTTTCACGGGTTGCCAACGCATCATTCACTTCGCGGAACGCGGCTTGAATGCTTTGCTCATAACTCGACAAGGCAATTTTCTGGTCAATTTCAGAAATTTTGACATTGGCTTTACGTGTGCCCCAGTCAAAGATTGGAATATCCAAACTTGGACCTAATGACCAAACGAAGCCACCCGATTTAAACAACTCGCTTAAATCTGTCGAAGCATAACCAGCAGAACCCGTTAAGCTAATGGTTGGGTACAACTTCGCTTTGGCTGCACCAATGTTGGCACCCGCAGCAGACAGTTGATATTCCGCTTGGCGAACATCGGGACGGTTGGTCAGAAGATCACTAGGTAAACCTGCACCGAGGGCAGAGCTTCGGCTAACCTGAGTCACGGCTTGTTTAGACAGCAAGTTTTCTGGTACAGCTTGACCCACCAACAGGTTGAGTAAGTTCTGGGCTTGTGCCACTTGAGTCTTGTAGTTCGCTACATCATTACGTGCAGTTTCCACTGAAATCTGCGCTTGACGTACAGGCAATTCACTATCAATCCCCACATCAAAACGTTTTTTGTTGAGATTGTAAGATTCAAGCTGGGCTTTCAAGGTTTGATCGGCAAGTTTTAAACCTGCATTGGCATAAGAGTAGCTGAGCCACGCCTGAGCCACTTGACCAATCAAGGAAATTTGCGTGGCATCACGCGCACTTTGCGTTGCTAGATAGCTGTCTAAAGCATTGTCTTTCAGGCTACGTACACGGCCCCAAAAGTCCAGCTCATAGGCGGTAACCCCTAAACCTACATTGTAAGTGGTGATCGGCTTGGTGCTGCTGAGCGTATCTTGACGTAAAATGCTGCCACTTGCGCCAATGGTCGGTAACTGATTGTTTTCCGAAATTTGATAGGTTTGCTGGGCACGTTGAATATTCAAGGCAGCAGTACGCAAGTCACGGTTGTTGGCAAGTGCCATTTCAATCACTTGTACCAGACGCGGATCAGCAAAAAAGTCTTTATACCCTTGTTCAGCAACGGATGTACCAGAAGCACTCGCTGTGTAACCTTGTGGAATATTCGCTTGAGCGACGGGTTCTGGACCACGCATGCTTTGACATGCTGTCAAAGCAAGCGCAAGTGCCGATACCGCAATGCTACGACCTGAAATAGACCATACATTTTGCATCACGATGTTTGCTCCTGATGATTTTGTTTCTTAGGTTTGTATTTGAAGATACTTCGAATCCAAACAAAGAATACTGGAATGAAGAAAATACCCAAAAGTGTAGAACTAATGACGCCACCAAGCACACCATAACCGACAGAGTGCTGGCTACCTGCACCCGCACCTGCAGAAAGGGCAAGCGGAAGTACACCAAAACCGAAGGCAAGGGTCGTCATAATAATTGGGCGTAAACGCATTTTTGCAGCATGTAAGGTTGCATCAAACAGATCTTCACCTTTTTCCTGCAATTCTTTGGCAAATTCGACAATTAAAATCGCGTTTTTCGCCGAAAGACCAATCACAGCAACAATTGCGACTTGGAAATAAATGTTAAACGACAGGTTAGGGTCACCTTTAATAATCATGCCTAACCAAGTTAAAGTAAACGCACCGACGATACCTAAAGGTACAACCAGCAATACTGAAACAGGAATAGACCAGCTTTCATACAAGGCTGCAAGACACAAGAAGACGATCAACATGGAAAGAACCAGAAGCGGTCCAGTTTGGCTACCAGAATCACGTTCTTCTAAAGATAAACCTGTCCATTCATAGTCGAAACCTTGTAAGCCCATAGATGGCAACTTACCAATAATTTCTTCCATGGCTAACATGGCATCACCCGAGCTCACGCCTGGTGCTGGAGTACCTTGAATATTGACTGAAGATACGCCGTTATAACGTTCTAGACGTGGTGAACCATAAGTCCATTCGCCTGTTGCAAAGGCTGAGAACGGAACCATCGTGCCGGCATTATTGCGGACATACCACTTGTTCAAGTCTTCAGGCATCATGCGTGTATTGGCTTCGCCTTGTACATAAACTTTTTTCACACGACCACGATCAACGAAGTCGTTAATATATGAACCACCCCAAGCCATGCTCATGGTGCTATTGATATCTGCAATACTTACACCCATTGCACCAGCTTGCGCTTGATCAATGGTGATTTGGTATTGAGGTGTATCTTCTTGACCATTTGGACGTACACCCGCTAGGCGTTTGTCTTGAGCGGCCATACCTAAAATGGCATTACGTGCTGCAATTAGTTTTTCATGACCTTGACCGCTCGCATCTTTTAATTGGATGTCGAAACCGGAAGAAACCCCTAATTCAGGCATTGCAGGTAACTGTAATGGCATGATGTAAGACGCATCTTTAACAATCATGTTCAACGCCATACCACGTTGAATGATGGCACCAATCTGCGCTTCAGGTGTGGTACGTTCGCTCCAGTCTTTCAGTTTAATAAAGGCTAGACCTGCGTTTTGACCAACCCCTGTGAAGGAGAAGCCAGAAACCGTAAAGATCGACTGTACATGCTCTTTTTCTTTATTCAAGAAGTAGTCAGTCATTGTGGTGACGACTTTGTCTGTACGCTCAAGACTTGCACTTGGTGGAAGTTGTACAAGGGTCATGACCACACCTTGGTCTTCTTCAGGTAAGAATGAAGAAGGAAGGACTTTGTAGAGACCTACTAAACCAGCAATCACCAAGACATACACAACACCTGAGAACACTTTGTGATGGGTCATACGATTGACACCACCTTGGTATTTCACAGAGAGTTTTTCAAAGCTGCTGTTAAACCAACGGAAGAAGCGTGCAAAGATATTATTACTTTCAGGCTTGTTCGGATCGTGTTGTTTTAACAGGGTTGCGCACAGGGCAGGGGTAAATGTTAATGCCACAATCAATGACAAAATCATTGCGGTGACTAGGGTGATGGAGAACTGGCGGTAAATAACCCCGGTTGTGCCCCCAAAGAATGCCATCGGAACGAATACTGCGGTTAAAACACTGGTAATACCAATCAGTGCACCTGAAATCTGTTTCATTGATTTTTCAGTTGCAACCACAGGATCCAAATGTTCTTCCTGCATCACACGCTCAACGTTTTCGACCACGACAATCGCATCATCGACCAGAAGACCAATCGCGAGAACCATGGCAAACATGGTTAAGGTGTTAATCGAGAAGCCGAACATGTTAATGACTGCGAATGTACCTAAAACAACCACGGGCACTGCAAGCGTAGGAATAACGGTTGCACGCCAGTTTTGTAAGAACAGGAACATGACGATAAAGACCAGAATTACCGCTTCAATTAAGGTGTGTACCACACTTTCAATTGAAAGCTTAATAAATGGGGTTGTGTCATATGCCAGCGTGTCTTCTAAACCTTCAGGATAGTTTTTACGCAGTTCACTTAAACGTTCTTCTACAGCTGCTGCGGTATCTAGCGCATTCGCACCAGTGGCCAATTTGATTGCAATACCGCCAGCAGGTTTACCATTAAATTTTGAATCAAACTGATAGTTATCTGAGCCTAATTCAACACGGGCAACATCACCCAAACGAACCTGAGCACCTGAAGTGGTATTTTTCAGGAAAATATTTCGGAACTGTTCAGGGGTTTGCAACATGCTTTGTGCATTGACGGTTGCGTTCAATACTTGACCTTGAATCGCTGGAGCACCACCCAACTGACCCACCGCTACTTGCGCATTTTGCGCTTTAATCGCAGCAGCTACGTCGCTCGGTGTGATTTGCAAACTGGTCATTTTGGCAGGATCTAGCCAAATACGCATGGCGTATGAACCACCAAATACTTGTACTTCACCCACCCCCGCAACACGGCTAAGTGGTTCAGAAATATTTGAGTTTACATAGTCTTTAATGTCTGCCGCAGTCAGGCTATTATCTGGTGAGTGGAATGCAAGAACTTGCAAGAAGCTCGCACCAGACTTGGTCACTTTTACCCCTTGACGTTGTACATCTTCAGGTAAAAGCGCGGTTGCAGATTGTAGTTTGTTCTGTACTTGAACTTGAGCGATATCAGGATCGACCCCTTGTTCAAAGTTCAAGTTAATCGATGCTTGACCATTACCAGCACTGTTCGATGAAATATAACGTAAACCATCTAGACCATTCATTTGTTGTTCAATGATCTGGGTCACGGTATTTTCAACAGTTTGTGCCGAAGCTCCTGGATACGTTGCAGAAATTGTCACCACAGGAGGTGCAATGGTTGGATATTGGGCAACAGGCATTTTTGTTAGCGTGAGAATACCCGCCAACATGATGACCAGTGCAATCACCCACGCAAAAATGGGGCGATGAATAAAAAATTGAGCCATTCAGTCTACCCCTTAAGCGTGTGAAGTAGCTTTTTGATCAGTATTTGATTCAGCTTGCTTCGCTTGCGGTTTTTCAGTTGGTGCAGGTGCAGAAGCAGTTGGTGCTCCAGCTTGAGGTTGATATGGTTTGGTAGTCACAGTTTGTCCTGCTTTTACTTTCGCCATACCATCGACTACAATTTTTTCACCCACTTTAATGCCTTCAGTCACAATCCAGTCCTGACCTTGAACACCCACCGTTGTTACTGGGCGCGATTCAATCGTCCCTTTTGCATCCACAATCATCGCCATGGCTTGACCCGTTGGAGTACGTGTAATCGCGGCTTGCGGGACTAAAATTGCATTCGGAATCACACCCTGAACAATTTTCGCATTGGCAAACATGCCTGGAAGAAGCAGATGATTCGGGTTCGGGAATACCGCACGAATCGTCACTGTTCCGGTATCAGGATTGACACTGGCATCAGAGAATGCCAAACGTCCTTCTACAGGATATTCGCTGCCATCTTCTAGTTTGAGCTTAACGCGGGTGTTATTGCTGCTGTCGAGGCTGCCCTTACTGAGTTGCTGGCGTAAGCGCAATAACTCAGAGCTTGATTGGTTAATATCCACATAAATTGGATCTAAACGTTGAATCGTAACCAAGGGTTCAGTCTGGTTTGCGGTTACCAAGGCACCCGCAGTTACCGTTGAACGGTTGGTTTGACCCGAAATAGGTGAACGAATGGTTGAATAACCGAGGTCAACTTCAGCATTTTTAACCTGTGCGCGGGCTGCCGCGACTTGTGCTTCCGCCACTTTCACTTGACCGACTAAATCATCATAGTCTTGTTTTGAAACAGCATTACTCGAAACCAGTTGTTGATAACGGTTCATCTTGGTTCTTAATGAACTTAGATTGGCTTCTTGTTGTAGGAGCGATGCTTTGGCATTGTCGTAAGTCGCACGGTTGGCACGAGAATCAAGTTCATACAATGCTTGACCTTCACGGACATAGCTACCTTCTGCAAATAAGCGCTTCAGAATAATACCGCTGGTTTGCGGGCGAACTTCTGATACTTCAAACGCTGTGGTTCTGCCAGATAATTCTACAGATTGTTCGACGTTTTGCGGTTGAGCAACAATAATGCCCACTTCAGTTGGGGGCATTTTTTGAGATGCTGCAGCTTTTTGAGCATCTTCAGGGTCTTTGCTACAACCAACAAGTGCAATACTTGTTGCTAATGCGCAAGCGGTGAGGGCAGGCGCCCAAAGCTTTGCAGACATCATTGTTCCACCTCGGATAGATTATTATCTAAAAATTAAATTATTTTTCGCTTTGTATAATGCGTATACACTATATAAAGCAGGCTAATCCAAATAAAACTTATGCTCCAACCTGCAAGAACATCGGAAGGGAAATGTACACCCAAGTACACTCGCGAACATCCCATCACCATCAGCCATAACACTGCAAAACTACAGATATAGATAGACTTGGAATGGGTCTGATAGAGATAAAGAACTAAACAACTTAATGCTGCTGCATAGACACTATGCGCACTGGGAAAAGAGGCGCCATAACTCTGAACCAAATGCAGCATTTCAGGTGGGCGCGGTCTTGCAATCCAGTATTTAAGTAGCCAAGCAATTGCTCCACTTCCAAATAATCCTAAACAGATTAGAAAGATATATGAGTGTTTTTTATACCTCCATAGTGCTAAACACCATAAAGTGGTAAAAAAAAGCACGAAAGGCATACCGCCGACTGCTGAAAGAAGGGTTGTAATTTGATTGAGTTCTTCAGTGCGATGAAGACTTGCCCATTCGACAATTGTTAAGTCGAGTGTCAGCAAAGTGGGAGTTTTTAAGATCAAAACACTGAAAAATAATAAAAAACAACCAATAATTAACAACAAGTATGGCATGCATTAACCTCTTGTTCGTTTTAACCGGACCTCCCCAGTTAATCTCTGGGTCAAAGTGTACTAGTCAGTACACTTTTTTTCAAGTCTGTGTGAACTCGGTTAAATTTATCTATAGTGAGGTGAAAATATAACAAATCATTTACTTAAAGTTTTGTGATTATTTGTAGTTTCTTCAACCACTAAGGGCGTTTTAGGTGGCCAGAAAAAGTCACTTGGACGGGTCAAAAAGTGAGTGAGAACCAGTTTAGCCAAGGGTTTCCATTGCTCAAACCTTACGCGACGTGCTCTTAAAGCCACAATAATCGTTAGGGTAAAACTCACAAATAAGTTGGTTAAACCAATTAACAGGACCCCGAGAAACGAAACGATAATTAGACCAATATCAGGGCTATCGTTAATATTCATTAAGCCTTGAATAAAGTTGGCAGATGCGAAGGCAATATGACGAATATCGAGAGGGAGTCCTAAAATAAAACCAATGGTTCCCATGCTCCCCAGCATGATGCCAAAGATAAAATTACCTGCCAGTGCCCCTAAATTTCGCTCAATGTATTCAGCGAATGTGTTCAGCCGTTCTTGTCCCAGCATTAATTTTAAATAGACATGGGCTTTAATTCGCGGTCCCACCTTGCGATATACCGCCATGTTGTCAAAATAACCTGCGATCAGACCTGAAAAAAACAGGCAGACGCCTGCAATTGCGGCATGGGGAATCGCGAGAGAAGTGAAGGGATTTAAGTCATGTAAGGCTTTTGCTGCTTTGGCATGATTCATTAAGGGTTCATGCAAACCGATTTGCCAGAGCCATGCAATCAATGCGGCCACAGGAATAGCGATGGAAATGTTGCCTAAAATGGCAATAAATTGCGTGCGAATAATATTAATAATCAGTGCCGCCAATTCCGCAATTTGAGCAGTTTTGGAACCTTTACGCTGTTGTACGGTTGCTGCTAATGCCGCAGCTGTCATGGCGGGTTGTTTCGTGGCAACCGTACAGTGAATAATATGAATGAACATAAAGCCGAATGAATAATTCATACTAAACACAAAAGCTTGCATGATGGGAGCCATCACAACACGCGAAGCCAGCGTTTTTAAAGTCGCCATGATGGCAATAATGACACCTGCACCTGCCGCCGAACGGTACATGGACCAAAAGCTTTTTTTGTCTGTACTTACATAATGTTCACCAGTTTTGCTGGCATTTTCAGTCACTTGTAAGGCAATGAGTTCGCTATTGTTGGCTAAAAGTGCACGTACACTTCGCTCGTTATAAATAGCTTGGGTAATATCAATCAGTAAACTGCTCATGGCTTGATAGCGGAAGTCATCATCTTCAACAATCAATTGCAGTAGCAGCTCGACACGGTCTAAGCATTGTTCGAGTAAGGACAGCAAATAGGTGAGGCTAATGCTCACGCCAATGCGTTTGGTCGCGCGTCGTATTTTCAGCACAACTTCTCGGCATTGATCAATCATGACCATCGCTTGAGCTGCATCGGGTACGGCAATCAACGCAAATTCGTCCTGATTTTGATGCAGGGTTTTATATTGTTGAATAAAATCAATAATTTCGCGATTTTGGACTAAAAATGGAGACTCGTATTCTGTCAGTTCGGGCTGGGCATTAATAAATTCTGGATAGAGACCAATGCCACTAATACGATAAGAAATGACGGTAATGGCTTTAATCAGTTGATCTTTGATCTTGGTCTTTTCTTTTTGATTGCTATGGCCCTGATTCAATAACTGAAACAATTGACGCCAGTGCTGTTCCGAAATTTGGTCCAACCAGTATTGGTCATTCGGTTGGTGAAAGACACGACGAACCAGATCTTGTAATTGCGTGTCGTCATTTATGAGCGGTAAAACATGGGCGCCAAGACGTTGGGCCAGCTGATTCCAGAAACCATCGAGCGACAAAATGCCTGTATCTGCAAATAAACTGGTCTGTTTATATTGATTGATGAGGCGGAGTAAATAGCACTGCAACGTATTTGCTGCTTGAGGGGTTATGAGCAGGCTCTGAATGAATTGTCTAAATTTTAGCTCAATTTCCTCGACATTCTTGCTGTCACTAGGTCGAACGAGATTGACCAGTTCAATCAGTAAACGATCTTCAACAGCTTGAGTGCTCTCAAGCTGTTCCTGCATGTTTCGTAACACATGATTAAATTGGATATGCATAAGCAAATAGGCGAGTCTTCTTTATTGAATTCGGTGTAAAGCCAATTGTGCTAAGTTAGACAAGGCTTGACGATAAGGGCTATCTGGTAAGGCTGTTAATGCAGATAGAGCCGCTTCAGTTTCTTCAGTGGCGCGTTTGCGGCAATAGTCCAAGGCACCTGATTGCTGCACAATGTTGATGACTTGTTCAAGTTGTGCTGTGCCGCCTGTGGCAATACTTTTACGGATAATTTGGTGTTGTTCACCAGTGGTATGTTGTAGTGCAGCAATTAATGGCAGCGTCGGTTTACCTTCCATTAAGTCATCACCAATGTTTTTACCGAGTGTTTCTGCATCAGAAGTGTAATCTAAAATGTCATCAATAATTTGGAAAGCATTACCAAAATGGCCTGCAAATATTCTTAATGGTTCACGATATTGTGGAGTACCTGTCAAAATGGCAGCACCTTCAGTGGCTAACTCAAACAAGCGTGAGGTCTTGCCATGAATAATATCTAAATAGGTTTGTTCTGTGGTATCTGGCTGATGTTGGGCTTGCAGTTGAAGAACTTCACCTTCAGCAATTTCACAAGTTCCTGTAGAAAAGTCTTTTAATAAGGTCATATTATTCAGATCGACCAATAAATCAAAAGAGCGTGAAATCAGGAAGTCTCCAACGAGCACAGCGGTTTGATTGTTCCATGTAGCATTTGCAGTAGGGCGACCGCGACGTAAACCTGACTCATCCACGACATCATCATGCACCAGTGTTGCGGTATGCAGCATTTCAATGATTGCGGCCAATTTGCGTTGCTGCGCCAAATCTTCTGCACCACAGGCCTTTGCCGCAAGTAAACACATAATCGGACGCATACGTTTACCGCCTGCTTCTACGACATGTTTACTGACTGCCATCACCAGAGCTACTTTAGAGGTGATTCCTTCATTAATAAATGTGTCCATCTCAGCAAAGTCTTGAGCTACAGGGGCGAGAATATCTTGCTTAAAGTCGATGGCCATAGGAATAGAAACCTCTACTGGTTGGGTGATGTATTGATCTATTGCGCTGGAAATTGATACGACAACCAATCGATATCTTTGAAACTAAAACCGAACACAGAGCATTGCTAGGTTAGAAAATAGCATCGATTGGTTTGCCTTCATTCAGCTAAAGACGCGATTAGCGACATCAAAAATGTATCTGCTGACTATAGTAGCGAATTGATTTTAAAAATCTATTGTTTATTACACAGTCGTATGTGTTTCATTCTATTTTAATTTAGCATGTTGCTACTTTAACTCCAACTGAGTAGCAAGTTCAGGATTTTTTTTGAAGATGGCTTGTTGTTTGTGCGATTATCACTTAAAATCTGTCCCCTTGTATAACCCCAGTGGCGATCGTTTTAAGATCGATATATCCCTTTATCGGCACGACGACACGGGCATGTTTGGAGTACATTATGTACGCAGTAATCCAAAGCGGTGGTAAACAGCACCGTGTAGTTGAGGGTGAAACCCTTAAAGTTGAATTATTGAAAGCTGAAACTGGTGCGACTATTACGTTTGATGACGTATTAATGGTTGTAAACGGCGAAAGCATTCAAATCGGTGCTCCAGTTGTAGCTGGCGCTAAAGTAACTGCAGAAGTGGTTGGCCATGGTCGTCACGACAAAATCCGCATCGTTAAGTTGCGTCGTCGTAAACACTACCGTAAGCAAACCGGTCACCGTCAATGGTTTACCGAGTTGAAAATTACTGGTATCTCAGGCTAATCACGAGGAGTAAATAGACATGGCATCTAAAAAAGCCGGTGGCTCGACTAAGAACGGTCGTGACTCAAATCCTAAGATGTTAGGTGTTAAAGTTTACGGTGGTCAAACTGTAACTGCAGGTAACATCATCGTTCGTCAACGTGGTACAGAATTCCACGCTGGTGCAAATGTTGGTATGGGCCGTGACCATACTTTATTTGCTACTGCTGACGGCGTAGTAAAATTTGAAGTGAAAGGTCAATTTGGCCGTCGCTATGTAACTGTTGAAGCTTAAGCTTAAATAGTTCGAGAAAACCCGCTTTGAGCGGGTTTTTTTATTTAAATTTTTTATCGTTAATACCTAATAAATAAAGAATAATTTAATCATGTTCCGATAAGAAAAAGCCTTATTAGTTAAAGTTTCTTTTATCACAATATACCTATAAATGGTGATGTACATCACATTATTTTAAGGGTGTAATAGTGTGAATAGGAGAAAGATAAGGAAGTAAGACATGAAAAAAATAGATAAAAATGTCTTGAACTCTTCGGACAGCCAAATTACGCAAGGCTTTGTGAATGAGTTGAAAAATGAACAAAGCCCAGTGAGCGCTGCAATTGCCACCGCAATGAATCTAAATCAACTTGAGCCAAATCATTATTTACCTAAACAAAAGTTTGCTTTGAAAGTGCTTCTTTTAAGTGCAATTTTATTGACAGCGAATACAAATGTTTTTGCAGCTTCGTGTAATGCTAATCAAGACACAGGTGATTGTCCAACCGATGGAATACCTGGACCTACTGGTCCTACAGGACCTGCCGGTGATAGTGCCTATCAAGTAGCAGTCAATAATGGTTTTGAGGGGACTGAAACAGAATGGCTTGACAGCCTACAAGGAGCAGATGGCCAAGATGGTATGGATGGCACAAATGGTATTGATGGTCAAGATGGAGATAGTGCCTATCAAGTTGCGGTGAACAATGGTTTTGAGGGGACAGAAAGCCAATGGTTAGATAGTCTTCAAGGCGCAACTGGTGCTACAGGCGCAACTGGTGCAACGGGAGCTACAGGTGAAACAGGAGCCACTGGTGCAACGGGAGCTACAGGAGCTACAGGCGCAACGGGTGCTACAGGTGCAACGGGAGCTACAGGTGAAACAGGAGCCACTGGTGCAACGGGAGCCACTGGTGCAACGGGAGCCACAGGTGCTACAGGAGCTACAGGCGCAACGGGTGCTACAGGTGCAACGGGAGCTACAGGTGCAACGGGAGCCACAGGCGCAACTGGTGCTACAGGCGCAACTGGTGCCACAGGTGCAACGGGAGCCACAGGCGCAACTGGTGCTACAGGTGAAACAGGCGCAACTGGTGCAACGGGAGCCACAGGTGCAACGGGAGCCACAGGCGCAACGGGTGCTACAGGCGCAACGGGAGCTACAGGTGAAACAGGCGCAACTGGTGCCACAGGTGCAACGGGAGCCACAGGCGCAACGGGTGCTACGGGAGCCACAGGTGCTACGGGAGCCACAGGCGCAACGGGTGCTACAGGCGCAACTGGTGCACTAGGTGCTCAAGGTTTGAGTGCTTATCAACAAGCAGTATCACAAGGCTATGAAGGTACTATTACTGAATGGCTAGAAAGTTTAAAAGGTGCAACGGGTGCTACAGGCGCTACTGGTGTAAGTGCATATAATGCTGCAGTTACAAATGGCTATAAAGGAACCATTATAGAATGGTTGGCTAGTTTGAAAGGTGAAGCGGGTGCTGATGGAACCAATGGTATTACCCCAGAAGCCATGGCAGCGGCAGATACGACTATCCTAAATCAAGCGAAAACGTATGTAGATCAAGTAGGAAAACAAACCTTAAATGATGCGAAAGCTTATACAGACAGCCGAGTCAATGCATTGAATCAAGATATGCGGAGATTAGAGGATAAAACCTATGCCGCAGTTGCTTCAAGTATTGCGATCGCGTCCTTACCGCAACCTACTGAAGCTGGTTATAGTATGTTTAGTGCTGGTGTCGGTATGTGGGAAGGAGAACAAGGTTATGCCTTCGGTATGAGTGGTGTGACTGAAAGTAATAAATATGTCTATAAAGCAGCAGTAACATTTAATAGTGAAGGTGACTTTGGAGCTGGCGCTTCAGTGGGTTGGCAATGGAAATAAGTAATCCTTGTCTTTGCTCAAGCAGGGAAGCCTCTGATGATTCAGGGGCTTTTCTGCATTTGAAAATACCAATAAGATCTTCATTATGATGAATGGATCACTACATTTCACCTTAATAAATATACAAATCTTCTTATTTTCTCGATTATTAGCCTAAAAATTTAGTTTAATATGAGTCTTTCCAAAGATTGCAAACTTGCAAAAAAGAAAGGTGATGACATGAATATGCTTCGTAAAACCATGTGTGCTATGACATTGGGAGCTGCGAGCTTGGCTCCAATGATGAGTACGACTGTTTTTGCGGCACCTGTCGCGGCATCGGAGCAACAAGCAACAGCTAACTTGGTAAAACAATTAAGTGGTATTCAGAGCTTAAGTGCGAATTTTGTACAAACCACCAAGGTAACATCGGGAAATCGCAGCAGTCAAAAGAAAGGCTTGACGGCTCAACATATGAATCAGGCTTTTAAAGGTACAATGAAAGTCGCTCGACCAGGGAAGTTTTTCTGGGAAACGACATCGCCAGCTAAGCAAACCATCGTGACTTCAGGCAAAACAGTATGGATTTATGATCCAGATTTACAGCAAGCGGTGCGTCAGAATCTAGATGAACAAGTTGCGAATACGCCAGCATTGTTATTGTCGGGTAATACCAACCAAATTATGAAGTCTTATCGCATTACTCAACCGAATAAAGGCAAAACCTATTATACCCTTTATCCGAAAAGTGATGATGGTGCCTTCCAAAGCTTAACGATTAGTTTTGGTATAAACAAAGCCCCGAATCTTATGATTTTACAAGATTCATTGGGTCAAACCACTTATGTGAAGTTCAATAATGTAAAGCTTAATGCGGCAATTCCTGCATCGACGTTTAATTTTACTCCGCCAAAGGGCACGGATATTATTGATCAATAAGCTGAATCTTGTTTTTGATTGAAAATTGAGCCATAAAAGCAGCGACCAGATCGCTGCTTTTTAACAAGAGAAAAAAGAAAATAGTTGCTAGATAGGGTCGGGCTACATTTTGTAATGTCTTCTAGAAGTCAGACTTTGTATAGTGAAGACAATATTTAAAAATGCCGAACTTAAGGTCTATTTATGAATGCTTTTCAATTAAAACAACGATATTTTGTCTTACCGCTGCTTTGTTCTACCATTTTATTAACAGCTTGCCAACCTAAGGAAGCATCCAAGCCAGTTTCAGATTCTAAGGCGGCCGAACACTCGACAACCGTAGATACGATTCCCGCCATTCAAGCCAAAGTGGTTGCGGTGAAATTAAATAAACCGGAAGCCTGTGAGGCTGAAGGATGCACACAGTATGATATTCAAACTGTGAAAACGAACATGCAATGGATTGATCAGTATTTTATGGATCGGATAAAAAAAGCCGATCCAATAGCCTTTTCGGATCAGCCCAATCAAAAAGTGCGTTTGGATGATAATGCTCAACCGAGCCTGAATCAAAGCTCGACTTATGTGCGTTATGTCGGACAGAACAATAATTTTGCCACCTTTGCCATGCAAAGTTACACTTATTCCGCAGGTGCAGCACATGGCATGTACCATCAGGAATTTGTGAATTTTGATTTGAAACAGAAAAAACGTTTAGCCTTGCAAGATATTTTGCTTGAGGGTGTGGATACACAAGTTTTAGAGGCGCTGTATGATAATAATTTGAATTGGCTACAAGAACATAATATTGAAAAAGGCAAATTGCAGTTGAGTGATAATTTTTATTATGGTGCGAATGGACTGGTCTTTGTTTATCCATTGTATGAGCTGGCCTCCTATGCAGAAGGCATGAGTGAGCTGACTTTGCCCTACTACACACTGAAAAAATTTGTCCGTCCAGAATATTTACCAAGTCTGCCGCAATATCCTGAGCATTAAAGTTTATAGCCATCAGCTTAATTGATGGATTATTACCTGAATGTCTCGGTGTCGGAACGTTGTTGACTGTATTTTTTAAGATGAACAGCTTACACTATAGCCAGTTTTTTCCCTTAGCAAAGATTGGCTATGATCGACCCGAAATTAATCAGAACAAATATTGAGGCTGTAAATTTAGCCTTAGCAAAACGCGGTATCCAGTTGGATGTAGAAGAGTGGGCATCATTAGAAGCTCGCCGTAAAGATTTACAATCCAAAACAGAAGCTTTACAAGCTGAGCGTAATGCGGGTGCGAAGCAAGTCGGTCAAATTAAAAAAGCGGGTGGCGATGCTTCTGAAATTATGACGCGTATGGCTGCGATTGGTGACGAAATCAAAGCGGCCGAAGTTGCGTTAGCAGAATTGCAGGCAGAGCTTGAAGCTAAATTGTTGTCTATTCCAAACATGCCACATGAGTCTGTACCAGAAGGTAAGGACGAAAGTGATAATGTTGAAGTGTATAAGTGGGGCACACCACGTAGCTTTGACTTTGACATCAAAGATCATACGGATCTTGGTGAGTGGATGGGTGGTTTAGAGTTTGAAACGGCAACCAAACTTACTGGTTCGCGTTTTAGCGTGCTCAAAGGGCCTTTAGCACGTTTGCAACGTGCGCTCACCCAATTCATGCTCGATACGCATACGCTAAAAAATGGCTATACCGAAGCGTATGTGCCGTATTTGGTCAATGCAGACTCTTTGCGTGGTACGGGCCAACTGCCTAAATTTGAAGAAGATTTGTTCAAATTGCAAGGTGAAAAAGAATACTATTTGATTCCGACTGCCGAAGTGCCTGTAACTAATTTTGTGCGTGACGAAATTATTGATGCAGATCGTTTACCGTTAAAATATGCAGCACATACGCCATGTTTCCGTAGTGAAGCGGGTTCTTATGGTCGTGATACGCGTGGTTTAATTCGCCAACATCAATTTGATAAAGTTGAGATGGTGCAAATTGTTAAACCAGAAGATTCAATGCAAGCCCTTGAAGAATTAACCGGTCATGCAGAAGGTATTTTGCAAGCATTAGGCTTACCTTACCGTAAAATCACATTATGTGGCGGTGATATGGGCTTTGGTGCTGCAAAAACTTATGATCTTGAAGTTTGGGTGCCGAGTCAAAACACTTATCGTGAAATTTCTTCATGCTCAAATATGTGGGATTTCCAAGCGCGTCGTATGAAGGCACGTTATCGTGCAGATCAGAAGAAGACCGAGTTTGTGCATACTTTAAATGGTTCTGGACTTGCCGTCGGGCGTACTTTATTGGCCGTGATGGAAAACTATCAGCGCGCAGATGGCTCGATTGAGATTCCAGAAGTATTGCAACCCTATATGGGCGGCTTAACCTTCATTGACTAATATTAAAGTCGATGAATGACTGCATTTGTGCACGAAAATTGCTTTAAGACGATCAGATACAAATATTAGAGGTATTCCGTGGAGATATTTCCAATCTCTTTGAAGTTGCAACAGCAAGCGTGTCTGATTGTCGGCGGTGGGCGTATTGCCTATCGTAAAGCAGTTTTATTAGCCAAAGCAGGGGCAATATTGCATGTGCTTGCGCCTGAAATTGAACATGATCTATTGGCTTTGGTAGAACAAACCCAAGGCCAGTATTTTGCTGAACATTTTGCCATGCAAGTCAATTTGCGTGACTATCGTTTAGTGATTGCTGCGACCAATGACCGTGCTGTCAACCAGCAGGTATTTGAAGCTTGCGAAGCCGAAAAGGTACTGGTCAATAGTGTGGATGATCCGCCACATTGTCGCTTTATGGTTCCTGCCATTATTGATCGTTCCCCATTGGTGATTTCAGTTGCCAGTAACGGTACTTCTCCAGTGTTGTCGCGTCAGCTACGGACTCAGTTAGAAACCTTAATTCCCCATGGTATGGGTAAGCTGGCTGAGTTTTCAGGGAAATGGCGTGCAACGGTGAAAGAGAAAATCAGTAATCCAGATGAGCGTCGAATTTTTTGGGAAGACTTGTACGCGGGTCCACTCAAAGAGCAGGTGTTTCATGGTAATGAGGCTGAAGCTGATCGGCTGATTGAACTCGCCTTAGAGGCATGGAAAACGCCAAAAGGCGAAGTGTATTTGGTCGGAGCAGGACCTGGAGATCCAGAACTGCTCACCTTAAAAGCCCTACGCTTAATGCAACAAGCGGATGTGGTGATTTATGACCGCTTGGTATCGCAACCGATCATGGATCTCTGTCGTCGTGATGCTGAAAAAATTTATGTCGGCAAAGCACGATCTAATCATGCTGTTCCGCAAGAAGGCATTAACGCTTTATTGGTGAAATACGCCAGTCAAGGTAAACGAGTTTGCCGTCTCAAAGGAGGCGATCCGTTTATCTTTGGTCGTGGTGGAGAGGAAATCCAAGAACTGTTTGATGCTGGTATTACCTTTCAAGTGGTACCAGGCATTACGGCAGCATCAGGCTGTTCCGCTTATGCGGGCATTCCACTTACCCATCGGGATTATGCGCAAAGTGTACGGTTCTTGACCGGACATCTTAAAGAGGGTTCACCTGAACTGCCTTGGCCTGAACTGGTTTATGAAAATCAGACGCTGGTGCTCTATATGGGCTTGGTGGGTCTAGAGAATACTTGCCAACAATTGATTGCGCATGGTCAGCGCCCGAACATGCCTGTCGCCCTGATTTCAAAAGGCACGACTCCAGAACAGAAAGTTGTGGTGGGAACTTTGGCAGATATTGCCAGCAAAGTCAGTGAACATCATATTCAAGCGCCAACTTTAACCATTATTGGTGAAGTAGTGAGTTTGCGCGAACAATTACAATGGCAATAGCACCTTGCCATTGTTTCATCCATTCGCTATCTCTTTTATTTGCAATTGCGGTATGGCACTGTACCGTAATTGGCAAGTAGCATAGATGGTCAAGTTATTAAGTAGAGAAAAACTGTGATCCATGTTGTTTTATACGAGCCTGAAATTCCTGCCAATACAGGAAATATCATTCGTTTATGTGCCAATACTGGAGCGCAGCTACATCTGATTAAGCCATTGGGTTTTGAGTTGGATGATAAAAAACTGAAACGAGCAGGCTTGGATTACCATGAATGGGCACGTATGCAAATTTGGGACAATATTGAACAATGTCTTGAATTTTTAGCCGCGCAAGGGGTGGATCAGAATGCAGTTTATCCTTTGACTACCAAAGGCACTGAAACGCCGCATACTTCTGATTTGAATCGCCCGATTGCTTTGCTCATGGGGCCAGAAACACGTGGTTTACCCGAACATGTCCGTTTAATGTTTCCTCAGCAACATTGGATTCGTTTGCCAATGGCACCAAATTCTAGAAGCTTGAATTTATCGAATGCGACAGCCGTGATTGTTTATGAAGCTTGGCGTCAGCAAGGCTTTAAGTCTTTAGCCGAATAATCCATTATAAAAGTAGAGTGAGTTTAAACTCACTCTACGTGCTCTTGGCGTTGGTCAAATCCCGCCCTTAAATCGAGAACTTTTTCCATATTGGCTTCGACCCAGTCTTTGAGTTGATAGGCATTTTGCGCAAAGTCTTTGCCAATTCCTGTCAGTTGATACTCCACGCGAATCACATTATCTTCATGAATTGTCCGTGTTAGAAAACCATCCCGTTCTAAAATTTTTAATTTTTGCGACAGTACTTTAGGTGAAATACCTAAGATATTCTTTTTCAGTTCGTTAAAGTACTGAGGCCGCTGATCCAGCGTATAAACAATTAACAGAATCCACTTGTCTGCAAATTTTTCAAAAAATAGTCGTGCAGGACATTCTGGGTGAAAAATATTAAATTTCATTGGCTTATTCATATCACACCTGCCGAATCTATCTGTTTGGAACAGTCAAACACCGTTTTGCTAGACCAGTTACCAAGTGGTAACTAATTGATACTAGGTTGCATAAGTGTATCATGGATTCATACACGGTAAAGCTGTTCAGTGCGAAAGGGTTCTGCTGAGAAGCTCAGTTGGGGCTAACCCAGCATGATGTCAAGATGAGGAAAACAAGATGTCGAATATTGCAGTCGTATATTTCTCTGGCTATGGTCATACCAAAGTAATTGCACAAACCATGGCAAATAAAATTGCAGCGCATTTAATAGAAATTGATAGCAATGGTGAAATTCAAGAACAAGATTGGCACACGCTCGATCAATCTGATGCAATTGTATTCGGTGCGCCCACCTATATGGGGTCAGCCCCTTGGCAATTTAAGAAGTTTGCAGATGCGAGCTCAAAAAAATGGTTCACTCGTGCGTGGCAAGACAAAATTTTTGCAGGATTTACCAATAGCGCAAGTTTGAATGGTGATAAGCAAGTGACCTTAATTCAACTCCAGACCTTGGCTTCACAGCATGGTGGTATTTGGGTGAGTCTCGGTTTATTACCTGCAAATAGTAAATCGGCAACCCGAGAGGATGTGAATAATTTAGGTGGTTCTGTTGGGTTATTGGTGCAAACGCCTTCAGATGCCGGAGTCGAAGAGATTCCATCCGGTGATTTGCAGACAGCTGAAGAGTATGCGCAGCGTATTGCTGCAATTACGCAGAAATTTGTTGCTTAACTGTTGAGATCAAGTTGAATAAAAAAAGACGCTAACGCGTCTTTTTTTAATGAATTTAACACTACAAATTAGTGATGATCATCAAACTCATTGTGCTGTGGAGCAGGTTGTTTGAAGCCTTTGGTTTTATAGCCTAAGTATAAAATACCAAACATTGCCCACCACAAACCGTATTTCAACGCGGTTTCTTCAATTTCGAGCCACATCGCAAAAATACTGATGAAACCAAGCATTGGAATCACCACAAAGTTGATGATTTCTTTGGCTGTTTTGGTGCGACCATCGCGTAATGCATAGCGAGAGATCACAGACAAGTTTACAAAAGTAAAGGCTGTTAATGCACCGAAACTGATCATTGAAATCACGATATCCAGATCCATAAAGCCCGCGGTCAGTGCAACAGAACCAACAATTAAAATGTTGTAAGATGGTGTATACGTTCTCGGACTAATATGACCAAATACTTTCTTGTTGATCACGCCATCACGCCCCATCACATACATTAAGCGTGATACGCCAGCATGTGCTGAAATCCCTGATGCCATAACCGTTACGATCGCAAAATACAGTACCGCTGTTTTGAAGGCTACGCCACCAACTGCCTGTAAAATATCAGGCTGGGTTGCAGCAACATCTTCAAAATAGGTTTTTGGATCATTCGGGAAGTAGATCTGCATAAAGTAGGTACTGATAATGAAAATAATACCTGCAATTAATGCCGTCATAAAGATGGCTTTAGGCAAAGTCTTTTCAGTATCTTTGGTTTCTTCAGCCAAAGAGCTGAGCGAGTCAAAACCTGTGAATGAGAAGCAGAGTAGGGTTGCACCAGTAATTAATGCACCAACAGTGGTCATCTCGTTCCAAAATGGTTCTAGACTCCAGAGTTGATAGCTTGCATTGACTAAAGTGCCATCTGCATTCACACCAGCAGCAAGTAATTGATATACCATCCATGTAAAGTAAGCAATTACACCTAACTGAACGAAAACAATCAGACTGTTAAAGTTGGCAACAAAACGCGCACCACGAAGGTTAACCCCAGTCATAAATGCAGTTAGACCAAACACCCAAACCCAATGGTTTACATTAGGGAATAAGGCTTCAAGATAAATCACCGCCAAAATAATATTGACCATTGGTGATAAAAGATAGTCTAACCATGATGACCAACCCACCATAAAACCGACATTCGGGTGAATCGATTTTTGTGCATAAGTATATGCAGAACCCGAAGATGGATAGCGACGGATCATGTGTCCATAACTAATGGAGGTAAATAAAATTGCAATCAGGGCAATAATATAAGAGGTCGGAACATGATAATGGCTTTCTTCTGATACTAGGCCAAAAGTATCGAACAAAGTCATTGGTTGAATATAAGCTAAACCAATGATGATAATGTGCCAAAGTCCAAGCGTTTTCTGCAGTTTAGCTGCCGATTGAGTCCCAGAGATATTTGTCAACGGCGTTATCCTCTTAATCGTTGATCAAGGATCAGTCATGTTTATAAGGATCGTTTGAGACGAACGATCCCCCCTACGAGTAAATAAAGTGCGCCAATCTATCCTAAATTGATGGCACTTGTCAGTAATTTTGTAGAATTTTTTAGCAAATTCTCTGCCAAATAGGTGAAAAAATAATGACTCTAGTGTCATTGACGAAAAAGCCTGATGTTTATACATCAGGCTTTAAATGATCACGCTGTTTTACCAAGCTTTTTGCAGGATCGCTCGGAGGTCTTCAAGAGTCGCTTCTTTTGGATTGTAAATGATAGAACCATCATTCAGAGCTTTTTCTGCCACTTCATCCAGTTGTGCTTCAGTGACTTTTCCGGTTTCTTGAAGCGTTCTTGGGAGTTTGGTTAAGCTGAACAAACGGTCACGCATGGCTTGAATGGTGTTAATGGCTTTTTCAGCACGCAGATGCGCAGGAGTTTGTGCATAGATATCTGCACCTGCTAAAGGGAGTAGCAAGTCAGCAATTTTGTCACCATTCACGTCTTTGTTGTATTGCAATACATATGGAAGGAACAGATTCATGCATAGTCCGTGGGGGAGATGGGCTACAGCACCCAAAGCATGTCCCAAAGAGTGCACCAAACCGACCATCGAGTTGGAAAATGCAATGCCTGCCATGGTAGACGCTTGAGCCAGTTCTAAACGGCCTTGCGCATCGTTGGGATTATCTAAGACATTAAACAAGTGACTACAGATTTTTTTAATTGCGGCAGTTGCATAGGCATCACTGATCGGATTGGCAGCCATACAGGTATAAGCTTCTACCGCATGCGTGAGTGCATCCATTGCCGTCATGGCAGTTAAATGCGGTGGTAAGGTTTGCGTCATACGTGGGTCTAGAATGGCCGCATGAGGCATCAAATAATAAGATGCAAAAGCCATTTTCACATTTTTGGCAGGATCAGATACCACTGCAACCATCGTAACTTCAGAGCCTGTTCCCGATGTAGTTGGAATCACAAAAAAAGGTTTTAATGGTTTAGGTAAATTGTGCGCACCAGAATATTGAAGTAAATCTTCACCACCTTCACTGACTAAAATATTGGTGGCTTTGGAGGTATCAATCACTGAACCACCACCTACTGCAATAATGGCATCACATTGGTTTTGACGGTACAGAGCAGCAGCTTGGCGAACCGTATCTAAACTTGAATCGGGTGGAACATCATCAAAAATACAGCCAATCACAGCATCTGTCGATTCAAAAGCAGCCTCAATTGGAGCCAGTAACTGGTTGCTACGCACGCCTTTGTCCGTGATGATCATCGGACGTTTTGCACCTAGGGTAGACAGTTCAAATGGAATGTGTTCTAACGCTGCATTGCCTGCAATAACTTTAACTGGACAAAAAAATTCGTAATAAGGCTTTGCCATGTTATGCACTCCGTTTGAAATATGATTGAGCCAATTTAAGATAGATATTGGCTGCGCCTGTCAGTTTTTCTTTTAGGCTAAGTTCGTGTGGATATTGTTTGACTGCGAGTTCGGCCAGTAATTTCGGTAAAATTAATGCTTCCATTTTATTTAAGCAGCGCACCAAGCGAATTGCATAGGACAGGTCACCATCGGCAATCATCCGATCATTAGCAAAAGCCTGTGCTGTACTTTCTTGAAATGAAAAAACCAGAAAAGCATGACTCAGATGCTTAAAGGTAATGGTCAGATCAGGTTTTTGCTCAGTATTATTTATGAGCACCAATTGATGGTCATCAGTGACTTGGGCAATAAACGCGGGTCCGCGCGGAAAAACATTCATGGATAAGATAAAATTGGCTGGAAATTTGGCAACTTCCTGTTTAATTTCATCATCCACCTGACTTGCCATGACTAAACCTCTGCCAATCACATCCATCATGAGTTTGACATAGGCAAGTTGTAAAGCAGGCTTTACTGATTTATTTAAAATCACTAGCTTATCCCTTTGTTTAGGAGTCTTTTATTTTATTTAGAGTAAATACTCTAATTTATTTTACTGGTAAAAGTAAAGTGCTTATTGTTGAACAATTTGGACTTTATTAAAGTACCCGCTGTTTTCTAAAGTTTCAATGATATCCGCACATATGTTTTCAAAATTTGGCGGATTTTGTAGGACAAGGTCATGAATACGCACCATCTCGAGTCCAGCATAACCACAAGGATTAATGGTGTGAAAACCAGTCAAATCACAATCAATATTTAAGGCGAGCCCGTGATAACTGCGTCCGCGGCGAATCTTAAAACCGAGTGAACCAATTTTACGATCATTCACATAAACCCCAGGTGCATCTGGTTTGGCATAAGCTTCTATGCCGTATTTTTTCAACAATTCGATCATCAAATTTTCGGCATAGGACACCAGCGTACGGACATTCCAGCCTAAACGGTTTAAGTCAAACATAAAGTAAGCCACCAACTGACCCGGTCCATGCCAAGTGACTTGCCCCCCACGATCGCTTTGCACCACAGGAATATTAGATGGAATTAGAATGTGTTCTGGTTTGCCAGCTTGTCCTTGGGTGAGCACATCGGGATGTTGTAACAACCAAAGTTCATCGGGTGTTTCCGCATGACGTTGTTCAGTGAACTGCTTCATTTCCTGAAAACGGTCTGCATAAGGCGTTAGCTGATTAAATTGGCGAATGATTAGAGTAGGTTTTAGAACAGGATCAGTCACGTTTGCAGCGTCCTTATCAAGATTTGCAATTACTGGAAATTATAAGCTCAGCAGCGCAAGATAGGGGAGTTATTCTTAAACGGGGCGGTAGAATTGGCATAAAAAAACACGCTTGATTGCGTGTTTTTTAGGAATTTAGAGCGCGGTCTTAATTAATGGACAAGCGGCTAAATCTGCGTAAAGTGCATGGACTTGTTCAAGTTCTTCGAAACGGAGTTGAGCCGTCAGAGAATGGTATTTCCCTGTACGTGATGGTTGAATACGCAAGCTTTCGTCATCAAACTCTGGAAAATGTTTTACCAAAATTTCAACGACTGCAATGCGTAACTCATCACCTGCTGCCCCAATGAGTTTAATTGGGTAATCCATTGGGAAAACCCAAAGATGTTCTTGAAGTTCGCGAGATGGTGTACGGTCTAACATTGTAGCGCCCTTATTTCAAACGCCTGCGGGAGAGCAGGCGTTGTGTTTCACATAGATACAAGATGGAGGCGCTTGCTTGTTTTTCAAGGCCTCTATCCGTGTCATACGGTCTTAGTCATTTTCAAGGAATGAACGTAAATGTTCAGAACGAGAAGGATGACGTAATTTACGTAAAGCTTTGGCTTCAATCTGACGAATACGTTCACGTGTTACATCAAACTGTTTACCCACTTCTTCCAAAGTGTGATCCGTTGGCATATCAATACCAAAACGCATTTTTAAGACTTTTGCTTCACGCTCAGTTAAGTTTTCAAGGACTTCACGAGTCGCTTCTTTTAAGCCTTCTGAAGTTGCCGCATCCACTGGAGAGGTGATGTTGCTGTCTTCAATGAAGTCACCCAAATGCGAATCTTCATCATCACCAATTGGCGTTTCCATAGAAATCGGTTCTTTGGCAATTTTAAGCACTTTGCGGACCTTAACTTCGTCCATTTCCAGACGTTCGCCTAATTCTTCTGGAGTCGGCTCACGGCCCATTTCCTGAAGAAGTTGACGTGATACACGGTTGATCTTGTTAATGGTTTCGATCATGTGTACTGGAATACGGATGGTACGTGCTTGGTCTGCAATCGAACGGGTGATCGCCTGACGAATCCACCAGGTTGCATAGGTTGAGAACTTATAACCACGACGGTATTCAAACTTGTCGACCGCTTTCATCAAGCCGATGTTACCTTCTTGAATCAAGTCCAAGAATTGTAAGCCACGGTTGGTGTATTTTTTCGCAATCGAAATTACCAAACGCAAGTTGGCTTCAACCATTTCTTTTTTCGCACGACGTGCTTTCGCTTCGCCCACGGCCATACGTTTAGAAATGTCTTTAATGTCTTTAACATTCAAGCCCAATTCTTTTTCGATATCGGCAATTTTTTGCTGGAATGCGAGTACGTCTGGACGAACTTTTTCCAAATGTGCTTTGTGCTCAGCAGGTGCTTTCGCGATTTGTTCGTCTAACCAAGCTGGGTTTGATTCTTGACCTGGGAACGAGGTACGGAATTGCGTACGATCCATACGACCACGACGGACTGCATAACGCATCACTTCACGTTCAGAGGTACGAATTTGTTCGTGTGTGCCACGGATCATTTCAGAGATGATGTCAAATAAACGCGGGGTAAATTTAAACATCATAAACACAGTAGCAAGTGCTTCAAGCGAAGCTTTCGCTTCTTCACTGTTGCGACCATGTTTAGCAATTACAGATTTGGTTTCATTCCAAGCTGCTTCTAACTCTTCAAAACGAACTTTTGCCACTTCTGGGTCAGGGCCTGAATCACCTTCAGAGTCATCATCACCTTCAGATTCTTCATCTTCGTCATCATCATCCAATTTAACGTCTTTAGTTGACTTGGTTGATGCTTCTTCCTCTTCTTCCAGCTCGGATACTTCTTCCAGAACTTCTGGAATTTCATCATCAGTTTCAGGGTCTAAATAACCTGATAAAATATCAGCTAGACGGCGTTCGCCTTCTAGATAATCATTATATTCTTGTAAAACGACTTCAACTGCATTTGGCCAGTAGGCAATAGAATGCAGGACATCACGAATACCTTCTTCAATCCGTTTCGCAATGCTAATCTCACCCTCACGGGTTAAAAGCTCAACCGTACCCATTTCACGCATGTACATACGTACAGGATCGGTAGTACGACCAGGTTCGTTTTCTACAGAGGCAAGAACGGCAGCAGCTTCTTCTTCAGCAACCTCATCCGCAGCTTCTGCATTGTCTTCGAACATGGTATCGTCAGATTCAGGTGCACGTTCGTGAACTGGAATACCGACGTCTTGAAGCATTTGAATAATGTCTTCAATCTGTTCGCTTTCAGTGATCGAGTCTGGGAGATGATCGTTAACCTCAGCATAAGTTAAGTAACCTTGCTCTTTGCCTCGGCTAATCAGAGCCGCTACTTGCGAAGTAGGGGAAGTCATATCGCTCATCTTTGCTTACTCTTGGTTGAATCTGTAATTGTGAAAAACCGCGCTAGATAGCTCAGTTCGCTTCATAAATTTAATCTGTAAATTGCAATGTATCTCATCAGGAATAATCAGCTTATAAGCCGCCTGATAAAATATTAAATGTAAATTCAGTGATAAAGATGGGGGTGAAATTGTTATTTTCAAGTTCATCCCTCACGCTTGTCAGTTTAAAATCCAAATCAAAATTTTTGGATTTGATATTAAAAATACCGAAAAACAGAAAGACGCAAGGTGGATTATATCATGCCATAAAAAATGGTTAAAAATAAAGACTAAAATTCAAATTAAATGGGATAAATTTAAATAAATCTTGACAAGGATTCTGAAGCAGGATAAATAGCGCCTAGACCCATTATATTTTTATTCTGAGGTAGTTTGAGTGTCTTCAACAGATTTTGAATTAGATGATAACTACGGTGATGATGACGTCAATTTTGACGAGGCATCAGGAAAGATTAGCGCAAAAGAGTCGCTGGAAAAACGTCGATTAATCGATGATTTACTCGCACAACGCCGTTTAGAGCGCGAGTTAAAAGATTTTGATTATGATATAGACGATGACGACGACTTTGATGATGAAGATGATTGATACACACGATGAGAATCGTGCGTTGAAAGTGTTATGCTACGTCTTACAATTTTAAGCTTGGATATGAAATGAGTGCTTTAGATTTAGACCTTTTGAGTGAATATCTAGATGGTGACCAAAATGAGTATGGTCTAGATTTTGCAGCGACTCATGGTTTTTTATGTGCAATTGCTGTTGGTCCGCAATTTGATGGTTGGTTAGATGAACTTTTTGAAAGCAATCAGAAAAAAGTTCCTGCCGAGATTATTGCACAAGTGAAATCTTGGTTAGACAGTATTCGTCAGAATTTGGCCAATGAGGAAGGGATTGAGTTTCCTTTCGAGATTGAAGAAGCCGATGTGGAATCAAGCCTAGGTGACTGGAGTGTCGGTTTTGTTGATGCGATGTTCTTAAATGAAGAGGCATGGTTTGCCCCTGAATATGAAGAGCAATTGGTTGACCTGACTTTACCGATCATGGTGTTTAGTGGCATTGATGAAGAAGATCCGCAAATGGAATCTTTCCGTCGCAACGGTCAGTTGATGGATGAGTTAGCTGAAGAAATTCCAGACAATTTAAATGAATTATATTTGATGTATCACACCCCAGCGTAAAGCTTATTTTTGCTATTATGGATGGCAGGTAGGATTCATCGAAAAATAAAAAACGTCCTTAGCGGACGTTTTTTTATTGCAAAATTTCATAATTGAGCTTCTCTAGCTCAATTATTTTGGATTAGTGAACAAGCAATAAACTCAGACCTAAACAACTCAGGATACTGCCAATTAAACAGTTAATAGTCATTTGTTGCTGTAAGATTTTATTTCTAATGGTAGGCGTGGAACAAAATAAGGAAATGAGCATAAACCAAAAGAGGTGGCTAACAGAGATAAAAACTCCGTATCCAATTAAGGTTGGCATATGATTTTGGTTTGAGAGTAGTTGTGTGAAGATGCTCATTACAAACAGGGTAGTTTTTGGATTTAAGCTATTGGTGAAAAAACCTTGTCTGAATGCTTGCCAGCGCTGAGCTGCGTTCGATGCTGTCCGTTCAACAATAGGATGTTGTGTAAAGGTTTTATAGCCGATATACATCAAATAAAGTGCACCGACATATTGAATAACATCGAGAAGATTAGGCATATGATGTTTTAGAAAACTCAGACCTAACAGGCTATAGCCAATGTGTATCCATACAGCGCTGGCGATACCACAAGCCGAATAGATACCACTTTGGCGACCATATAAATAACTATTACGGCTGACAAGAGCAAAGTCAGCCCCAGGGCTGATGACAGCTAGTAATGTGATGATCGAAATCGCTATTATTTCATTCACTCATAGATCCTTATTTGAATCGAACTAAAGGATTTATATATTTTTCATATATTTGCTATATTTAAAATCGACTTTATTTCGTGTAAAAGGATGAGTTTTTGGAATGATTGAGCGATGGTCATTGAATTCCCTTAAGTTTTTTTATTATATCGCACGCTATGAGAGTGTAACCGTTGCTGCGGAAAAGTTATGTGTGACGCAAAGTGCTGTGAGTAAACAATTAAAAAACTTAGAAGAGTTGCTGGGCTGTAATTTATTTATTCGGGAAGGAAAAAAGCTGCAACTGACGAGTGCTGGTACAGTATTGTTGGATTGCTGTGAGCAAGTATTTCCGAAAATTGATCAGTGCTTACAACAGCTCAATCAATCAAGCCATTGCAATAGAGCCTTAATTTTGTCTTGTGAGCCAACGATTGCCATGAAATGGCTGATTCCTCGTCTGGTTCAGTTTAAACAGCGCTATCCTGAGATTGAGATCAGTTTATTAACCGCTGGGGGAGTCGCTGATTTTAATGCTCAGCATATTGATTTAGCGCTTAGACGCAATGATTTTGATTGGGGCAAAGCGCTTTATAGCGAAAAATTAGCCGATGAATATATGGTGTGCGTGTCACGGCAAAATCAGATTGATCCGTTGCAACCGCTGTTTATTTCTAGTTCTCGACCTAAAATGTGGTCGCAATTAAAAGAGCGTTATAAAACACAATTTCACACCTTCGAAAAAGTATCTTTGGAACACTTTTATTTGTGCATAGAAGCCTGTTTAGCAGGTTTAGGGGCAACCGTGGTATCAGCATATATGGTTGAAAAGGAATTTGATTTTCAAATGCTTCACAGACTGACACCAGCCATTCCCGATGGCTCGGCCTATTATTTACTTTCAGCTTCACCTTTTGACGATGATCCACGCAAAGTGATTTTTCAGCAGTGGCTCACCGAAGAAATGCATGCGAGCCAATCCAAACTTAGCATGCTGAAATAATGTAAACATCGGTTATGCAGAGGGCTGTTGTTTCAGCTTTTGAAAACGATAAGTGGCATACCAACCATAGGCGAAATGGAAAATTGCACCATGAATCGCAATTAGGCAGAGCATGATCACGGCTGCAAGACCCAGTCCAGCTTCATCGGCTGCTTTTAAAATTTGTTCGGCCTGCGGATTCATGAGAACCAAAAAGAATACAAAGAAACTAGCAATCATAACGGCAACGGCACTACAGCCCCAGACCAATTGAATTTTTTCATCATTGCTCGGTAAACGTTGTTCCTTTTTGACAAAATGTCCTGCACTGATGAGTGCGGATGCAATCAGTGCAGGAATCAGCGTAATCCCACTGAACTGGAGTCCAAAGATCAAGACTGCAACCAAAAGCACCAAGGCAATGCTATAGACGGCAGCAAAATGTTTTAAATAATGGGTCATGCAAATTCCTCAATAGATTTGCTTAATCGGTAGAAGATCGTGATTTTCGCTGA
Organism: Acinetobacter sp. GQ146; assembly: GCF_059758585.1. Taxonomy (NCBI): domain Bacteria; kingdom Pseudomonadati; phylum Pseudomonadota; class Gammaproteobacteria; order Moraxellales; family Moraxellaceae; genus Acinetobacter; species Acinetobacter sp. GQ146. Next base: position 507,723 of record NZ_JCAXDV010000002.1, on the reverse strand, counting down.
TGTCGTCGGTAGAAAATCCATAACAGAATTAAAATCACAACCCCGATCATCACATAGCCAACTTGGCTGAAAATTTGATGCATTAAGACTTGGTTCTCACCAAAATAAAAACCGACGCAGGCCAAAAAAGTGGTCCAAATGATGGTGCCCAAACTGCTATAAAACATAAACTTCCAAAACGGCATATGACTCATGCCGGCAGGAATACTAATCAGGGAACGCACCGCGGGCACCATGCGCCCAAAAAATACGATCCGATGCCCATAATGCTCGAACCAGTCCAGTGCTGTTTTTACATCTGCCGATTTAATAAAAAAATATTTGCCGTATCGGTCGACAAAACGAAAAATAGCATCGTGGTTAAATTTATAGCCGACCCAATACAGTACGGCAGCGGCAATTAAAGAGCCGATACACCCTGCAATAATGACCCCAAAGAGTACAAGTTCGCCTTGTGAGGCGGAGTAACCTGCAGAGGGCATAATAATTTCGGAAGGAACCGGCGGAAAAACATTGTCCAAAAACATCAGTAGGGCAATGCCGAGATAGCTCAATTGCTCCATAATGGAGATAATCCAGTCTGTCAGGTTCATAGACATTTATGAAAGTGAAAGATCATTTATCCTAGTGGGATTTGAAAGTAGGGTAAAGCATTGTTTTGTATTTGTTTGCTATGATCTTGCCATGTAAAAAAGCCTCCACAGGGGAGGCTTTTTTCAATAGACACAATTACAGGCGTTTGCGTTTTGCTGCTGCAATTTGAGATTGACGCATACGGAAACCATCTTTTTGCTTCTCAGTGGTTTTGTCTACGCAATATTTGCACGACACACCATGTTCATAGCTTGGTTCTTCTACTTCAGTAGGAAGCAATGGCCAACCGCAGGCGTGACACTTAATGTTTTGACCTTCTTCTACACCGTGAGTCACGGCAGTACGACCATCAAAGACAAAGCATTCACCTTCCCACAGGCTTTCTTCGGCTGGTGTTTCTTCGAGGTATTTTAAAATACCACCTTTCAAGTGATACACTTCCTCAAAGCCTTCTTGTAAAAGCAAAGAGGTCGATTTTTCACAACGGATACCGCCTGTACAGAACATGGCGATTTTTTTATCTTTATGTTCAGCAAGGTTTTGTTTTACGTATTCAGGAAACTCGCGAAAAGTTTCTGTTTTCGGGTCAATCGCACCCTTAAAAGTCCCTGCTTTGTATTCGTAGTCATTACGCGTGTCGACTAGAATCACATCATCACGAGCAATCAGTTCGTTCCATTCTTTTGGATCGAGATAGTGACCGACTAAATCACGCGGTTTAACTTCAACACCGAGCGTTACGATTTCTTTTTTAAGTTTAATTTTCATTTTGCGGAATGGTTTATCAGAGCTATGCGACTCTTTATATTCCATTGCGTGAAAACCTTCGTTTAACAGGAATTGACGAACTGCATCAACAGCTGCACGGTCACCGGCAACCGTACCGTTTATTCCTTCACCCGCCACAATTAGAGTACCACACAGGTTGATAGAATTTACCAAGTCTAAAAGACGTTGTTGCAGATCAGCAGGATCCTGAACTTCTTTGAATTGATAAAGTGCGGCAACAACCCAACCAGAGGTCGCTTGCTGTTCTACAGGTGCAAGCTGTTCTACAGTAGCGTTCATGGAGTACTCCAAATATAAACGAAGGATAAAATTTAAGGCGCGTATTTTAGCGCGAATTGCTGTAATAAGCGAGAAAACCCATCAAGAATTATGGTTTTTTAATGTGGTCAGAAAAGGTATTATGCTGGCATGGTTTTTAATGGCTGTTAAAAAACCTTTATGACTGTTTTTAAGATTGTATCTTACTGATTTCAGGAGCTTATTTTGAGTAATGATCGTCGGATTGCTTCACTTACGCCTTGTGCTGGGCGTTGTTCAACGGTCTTTGGTGATGCAGTTTGTCGGGGGTGTCGTCGTTTTAATCATGAAGTGATTAAGTGGAATACTTACACGGCACAACAACAACATGCAGTTTGGCTGCGATTAGATGCTCAACTGGATCAGATATTAGTTCCAATGTTGCCCTTTGCTGATTTACGTCATGTGGAAGGCTTTGTGTTGTCCAAGCGTGTGCGGTTACGACCAGATGCTTCGAAAGGGCGCAAGTTATATCATGCCCTCAAAATTTGCGAAAAGAATAAAAACTTCACCCATCAAAGTGGCTTGGGTATAGCAGAGCAGCAAGTGAAACCCTTGTGGCAAGAATTTGAACGTCGTGTTTTGGCCTTGGCGACGGCCAGTTATGATTTGGCATTTTTACGTGCAGATGGGATTAGCCATAGCTTATTACGTGAATCCGAGGGTGATTAAAGGATTGTTTTCAACTGAATACGGACTAAAAGAAAGTTAGAACTTGTGAATTATATTGAATACTTTTTATATTGTTTTGCGGTCATTGTGATGATTGCAACCCCAGGTCCAGTGATGTTGCTGGTGGCGAGTGCGGGCTTAAAAGGGGGCTATCGACGTGCACTGCAAACCATTTTTGGTACCAATCTGGCATCTCTGATTTTAATTGCAGCCTCTGTTGCCATTTTAAAGGGTTTCCTGACCGTGAGTGAGCAATGGTTCAATGCGGTGAAGATTTTAGGCTGTCTGTATATTGTTTATTTGGGTATCCAAATTTTAAGAGAAGTTTGGCAGGGTGAGGTTGGTGCTGAGAATACGTCAGGCACGGTTGAGAATGGTGGATTTAAGCAGGGTTTTCTTGTCGCCATTTCAAACCCTAAAGATATTATTTTCTTTGCTTCCTTCTTCCCACAATTTGTACAGATTACGCCAAATTTGAATTTGAGTTTAAGTATTCTGACCGTCAGTTGGATTGCACTCGATTTTGCGACACTGTCTTGTGTGTATTTGATGTTTAACCGCTTTTCACGCTCTAAGCTGTATCAGCATTTGTTAGCTTGTTGTGGTGGAATTTTAATTGTCGTGGCACTCTACGGAATTTATGCGACTGTCTTCTAATTCGGACTTTTCAATCTATAAACATTGCTGTCCCAATGTGAAAATTGGGACAGCTTTTTTTTAGACTTGATGAGCTAAGCGATATTGCACCAGTTCCTCAATGGTAATCAGCGTAAGCTGGTGCGTTTCTGCATATGCCAGAACTTGAATACCCGAAGCCATAGTTCCATCGGGATTGGTTAATTCACACAAAACACCAGCGGGTTTAAGCCCAGCTAAACGAGCGAGGTCGATGGTGCCTTCAGTATGACCTCGGCGACTAAGTACGCCACCATCTCGTGCTCGCAAGGGGAACACATGGCCAGGGCGATTTAAATCACGAGCAACTGCACCGGTACGGGTAGCTGCTTGAATGGTGGTTACACGGTCTTGTGCTGAAACCCCAGTTGTTACCCCTTGAGCCGCTTCAATGGTCACGGTAAAAGCAGTTTTAAACTGGCTAGAGTTATCGCTCACCATCGGTGGTAGTTCTAAATGGTCGGCAAGCTCATTGGTGAGACATAGGCATACAATGCCCGAGCCATCACGAATCATGCGTGCCATGGTGGCAACTGTTAAAGTCTCAGCCGCAATAATTAAATCGGCCTCATTTTCACGATCAAAATCATCCATGACCAAGACTGGTTTGCCTTGGCGGATATCGGCTAAAGCTTGTTGGATACGCTGTTCGGCAGGAGGTAGAGCTGAAAAAAAGATTTCAGGTTGAATTAAGCTAGACATTGAAACGCTCTCGTAAGTGGATTATACGCTTGAACATTTCAGGACATTTGAAAATAGGCTCGTAACAAAGCACTCTAATGGACTTTAGCCATCAAGAGTAGGTTTGCTAACGTCGTCTTCTTTCATCCGGACTATACCGTCGGCTTTGGCATTGAACCAAATCTGCATGTCATGAATAAACATTCTATGCTCGTGGGCTGAATCAGACAGTATTGGGAATACTATGACTGAAATTACCACCGGTGGGGAATTGCGCCCCGCCCTGAAGCGATGTAGGTGGATTATAAACTGATTTTTAAAAAATGTGATCTTTCATGTAATGACAGCATTATCTGTATTTCTGAAAATCATTTGAGAAAATCAGCTATGGATTCAAGCAAGCAGAGAAAGGAATCATGAGAAGGGGAGCTTAGAGAATTTTATCTTTTCACAGTAATAAAAAAGCTCGCAATCTGCGAGCTTTTTAAACATCTTATGCCACTTGTACAGGAATACAGTTTGCCGTGTGATTTACGGTATTGTCTGGGTTCGCGTAGACTAAACGTGGTTTGTGTGCGTTGGCTTCAGCTTCGGTAAAGTCACCGAAAGTTGCAATGATGACTAGATCACCAACATCAGCTTGGTGGGCAGCACCACCGTTCACAGAGATAATGCCAGAATTATCTTCACCGCGAATCGCATAGGTTGCGAAACGTTTACCGTTGGTAACGTTCCAAACATGGATTTCTTCATATTCACGAATGCCAGCTAAATCCATTAACACACCATCAATTGCACATGAACCTTCATAATGAAGTTCTGCATGTGTAACAACAGCGCGGTGAATTTTGCATTTTAATAAACGAGATAGCATGGCGAGCGTCTCCTGAGTGGACCTAAGACCGTTATCTTATGGTTAAATCAATCGCTTCTTACTGGATGAGTAATCGGCAAAAAACGCATTTTGCTCTGAAATGAGCAACATGGCAAGAAGGATTGTTCAACAATTCAAATAAATTCAGTTGGGTTTATAAGCATTGATTTGATTCATTGCTTGCTGGATATCACCATTCACGAGTAACTTGAGTCGTGAAAGTGCATGGTCAATTGCATCATCCATTAACCCTTGTTCACTGCTTGGCGCTTTGCTAAGCACATGCCCAGAGACACGTTCTTTTGAACCAGGATGACCAATACCAATACGCAGACGATGAAAATTCGGACCCAGATGTGGAACAATGTCACGTAGTCCATTATGACCACCATGACCGCCGCCTGTTTTCAGGCGAATCACACCAGGATTCATATCAAGCTCATCATGGGCAATTAACATTGCTTCAGGTGCAACTTGATAAAATTTGCAGAAGGGAACAACACTTTTGCCTGAAAGGTTCATAAAGGTTGTTGGTATAAGCAGACGGACGTCTTGACCTTCGATATTACCGCGACCGCTAATTCCATGGAACTTAGGATCGGCTTTTAATGTAATGCCATATTTGTCTGCAATGCGTTCTACAAACCAGAAGCCTGCATTATGGCGGGTTTGGGCGTATTCCTTTCCAGGATTGCCCAAACCAACAATTAGCGAAATATTTGACACTAATTTACACCATTCAACACTTATGCGCGTTTGAAGTCAGCGTGCATAGGAGTGTTTTTAGCTGGGTGACGTTGTAACGCTTGGATTTTAACGCTTTCAACTTTGTCACCAACTTTGATTTCAACAACTTCTTCAAAGAAAGCGTTGTTTTCTAAAGCTTTAACAAGCTCACGAAGTTCTAAAGTAACAGCTACAGGTTCAGCGCTGCCACCGTAGATGATTGCTGGAACTTGTGCAGCGTGACGAAGGCGGCGGCTCGCACCTTTCCCTTGGTTAGCTGCTTCACGTGCTTGTGCGTTTAATACGAAGTTTGCCATGATAGACATCCTTAATTTAAGTTTAAATAAACTAGATCTGCGACCGACCTAGTGAGACAAAGCCCTGCACTGGGCAGGGCTTTGGAATTTCAGCGCTATATTATAGATAACTATCAAACATTGCGCTAATAGATTCTTCGTTGTTAATACGACGAATTGTTTCAGCAACCATACTGGCAACCGAAACTTGGCGAATCTTACCAAGCTGTTGCGCTTCTTCAGACAATGGAATTGTATCTGTAACAACGAGTTCATCGATTACAGAGTTTTTCAAATTCTCAATGGCTTTGCCTGAAAGTACAGGGTGAGTTGCATAGGCAACAACACGGCGAGCACCAAATGTTTTCAGTGCATCAGCAGCTTTACATAAAGTGCCTGCTGTATCTACCATGTCATCAACAATGACACAGTCACGACCTTTCACATCACCAATCAAATGCATCACTTGTGATTCATTCGCTTTTTGACGACGTTTATCGATGATCGCAAGATCAATATCACCCATTTGTTTAGCAACAGCACGCGCACGAACTACACCACCAACGTCTGGAGAAACAACCATAAGGTTGTCATGAGACTGTTGACGTAAGTCAGCAAGCAATGCAGGAGTACCGTAGATGTTGTCTACAGGGATATCGAAGAAACCTTGGATTTGGTCTGCATGTAGGTCGATCATTACAACACGGTCAATTCCTACAGTAGTCAGCATATCTGCGACAACTTTTGCAGTGATTGGAACACGAGATGAACGAGGACGACGGTCTTGACGTGCATAACCGAAGTAAGGAATAACAGCAGTTATACGACCAGCACTTGCGCGACGCAATGCATCAGCCATCACTAAGATTTCCATCAGGTTATCGTTAGTTGGGGCACAAGTAGGTTGTACGATAAATACGTCTTTACCACGAACATTTTCAGTGATTTCAACAGCAATTTCACCATCAGAGAAGGTTGAAACTGATGCTGCACCTAAAGGAATGTGCAAATGGCTTACGACTTTTTGAGCGAATTGTGGATGAGCAGTTCCACTAAAAACGACAAGATTGGGCATGAAGCACCCTTGGCGGTTGGTGTGTTTGAAATGAGATGGCAGGGGCGGCTGGATTCGAACCAACGGATGGCGAGATCAAAACCCGCTGCCTTACCACTTGGCGACGCCCCTAATGCGGCAGAACTTTAATATTTTTGCGCGTTCATGTCAAGGAAAATTAACAAGAAGAAGCAAAGATGTGTTCTGTCTTTTAAACTTGAAATTGGCAGGGGCGGCTGGATTCGAACCAACGGATGGCGAGATCAAAACCCGCTGCCTTACCACTTGGCGACGCCCCTAAATTTGATGTGTATATGGCAGGGGCGGCTGGATTCGAACCAACGGATGGCGAGATCAAAACCCGCTGCCTTACCACTTGGCGACGCCCCTAATACATACATCTACAGGTGAAAATTGGCAGGGGCGGCTGGATTCGAACCAACGGATGGCGAGATCAAAACCCGCTGCCTTACCACTTGGCGACGCCCCTATTGAACTTGGAAATGACGTAATGGAGATTCATTTAAACTGTTTACCAAGTAAGCTTTACATGGTGCATATTTAAGAATTTCATCAACGTGCATCTCTGCAGTTACCTCAGTAAAAACACAAGCACCTGTACCTGTAAGCTTTGCAACACCGAACTGATCTAAATACTGCATCGCTTCATCGACTTCAGGATATAGACTTCTTGCCAGAGGTTCAAAGTTATTTCCAAAGTCAGATGGCTTTATCTGATAGGCGCAAAATTTAGATGGCTTCGTGTTTCTTGTCAACTTTTTTTGTGAAAAAAGTAGTTGAGTGCTGATAAAACAGTCAGGTTTTAGCACAATGAATCTTTTTTGAGCTAAATCTATGAATGTTAAGTGTTCTCCAATGCCTTCAGCCCATGCATTTTGTCCATGAACAAAAATAGGCACATCTGCACCGAGCTTCACACCCAACTCTGCAAGTTGTTCAATCGTTAATCCACACTGCCAGAGTTGGTTCACAACAATAAGGGTGGTGGCTGCATTTGACGATCCGCCTCCAAGTCCTGCACCCATGGGAATATTTTTTTCAATCCGAATTTTAAGTCCGGTCGGGTGCTGGGCAAACGGTTTTAACATTTGAGTGGCTTTGTAGATTAAGTTTTGCTCAAGGTCTACACTGCTTAACCCTTGAATTTGAATGTCAGTTTGCACCGTGGGTTCAAATTCTAGCCAGTCATATAAGTCGATGAGTTGAAAAATACTTTGCAACTCATGATAACCATTCTCACGGCGCCCCGTGATATGTAAAAACAAATTCAGTTTTGCAGGTGAAGGTACACGAATCATAGCCAGCCAAATTAACGGTTGTGAATCAACATTGTAATACGATTTTCTTTACCAGATTCAAGTTCTTGTTTCAGAACTAATTTATTTGGGAGCTGCGCAGTATTGTTATAGCTGAAATCGACTTGCCAACCATCCTCTATGATTTGCTGAGGGCGGTTTGCCGTATCTTTATTGATTTGAGCATGTAAGGTTGCTGGTCGGGCTTGTACCCAGTTAATTAAATGCGTAATCGGGGCTTGCCAACCGGTGGCTTGCTCCAGTAGCTCTTCGGGTGTTGCAGCTTGAATAAGTCCTGTTTTGGCGCTATTTAGGCTTACAGCACCAGGTTTACCTGTAATTTGCGTTTTGCCTACACCGAGAATGCCACTGAGTTCAATATCAAATTCTTGCTGTTGTTGCTGCCAAGTGAAAAAAGCACTGCCAGATTGTTGGGGGGTTCTGACCCCAATTTTACCTTGCAGATTAAAATTGTTCTGCTCTGACGCACTTGGGCTTTCAGCCGGAATTTGCGGTTGAGTAAATTGCTGACAGCCGCCAAGGGCAAAAACACTGCTGGTCAATAGAGTAAGACCGACTTTGGACAATACACGCATTAAAATGAATTAGCTCTTTTTCACTTGTTGAGGTAACAGTAACGAATTAAGTTGTTCCAATTGCGGATCATTTGGATGTTTTTGTTTTAATTGTTGTAACACCGCGCTAAATTCTGCAATTTTCCCTTGCATATACAAAGCCTTGGCATATCTCACGCCAATCGAGACACTATTGCTTAAGGTATAAGCTTTAGCAAGCACCTGTGCCGATGTTTCAAAATCATTCTGTAAATAGGTGATATAGCCCAAGGTATCTAAAATTGAAGCTTGATCTGGGGTGTATTCTAAGGCCAGTTCGACATAATGCCGAGCATCATCTAAACGTCGGTTTTGCAAGGCAAGTGTGTAGGCATAAGCATTGAGATAGGTTGGACTATTCGGTTCGATTTCCAGTAATCTGTTGAGTAACTGTTCCAACTTGGCCCGATCTTGAAAGGGATCGAGTAATAGCACTTCGGCATAAATTAGGTCAGGATCATCGGGCAGATTTTTAATGGCTTCATCCAATAAGCGACGTGCTGCTTTATTGTTGTTCATGCGCTTTAAAATATCGGCTTGCGCCTGATATAAAAAACTGGCGTGCTGCGGATAATTGACGCGCTCTTGGGTTAAAAAGCGCAAGGCATCTTGAAGTTTGTCTTGCTGCGCATAGATGTTAATCATGCTGCGTCTGGAAACAGGATAGAGGCTGCCATCCACCAAGCGGTAATAGGCTTTGGCTGTTTCAAAGTGCTGTTTGCGCTCTGCATTGACTGCCAGATAGTAATAGGCATCGTTTTGATACTGGGCGGAGTAGCGGAGTTCAACCAAATATTTTTCAGCATTTTCATACTGTTTTAAATCAATACTGGTTAAGCCAGCAAGAAATAAAGCTTCTTCCTGTTTTGGCCAGGTTTTTAAAATGCTATCGAGTTTTTTGAGTGCAGTTTCTGACTGGTTTAATTTAATCAGATATTTAGCTTCTGCAAGGCGAACCTCTAAATTATCGCGATGTTTGCGGCTCGATGTGCTGTACCATTTCAGGGTTTCTTCTGAGTTGCCCAAAGCATTCAGCAGATTCGCTTTCATCAGGATAAAGCCTGTAACCTTCGGGCGTTTACGTAATGCACGATTAATGGTGGTCAGTGCTTGTTCGAATTGACCGTTTTGTGCTTCTAGTCCTGCAATCAGCACCAGTACGGAAGGGTTATCTTTTTCTTTGCTCGCAGCTAAGGTCTTCAGGAGCACGTCACGATCGAGTTGCGATTCTGGGGAAATTCCGGCCAAAATTTGCTCTAGATCGGCATTCGGGTCGATATTTAAAATTTTATCCAGCATTTCTGCTGCCAGCTCATATTCATGTGCTTTTAGCGCAATGTGAGATAAATAAAATAAGGCAGGGACATCTTCTGGTTCTTGCACCACCCAATGGGTGGCAATATCCAGTGCAGCTTTTAAGTCATCCTGTTCAAGCGCAATGTTTAAGGCGCGTTGCTTGACCAGCGTGGAATTGCTGCGAATAGCCAAGACGGTATAGTTGTGCAAAGCGGTCGGGATGTCATGATAAGCCAAAGCGAATTCGGCTATCATACTTTGCTTTATGGCATTATTATTTGAATTTGCATGATAAACTGCCTCTGATGCTCTGACATGAGGAAGAGAAGCCATGCTACCAAGCAGTAAGAATGTGGTAGAATAGTGCTTTATCGTCGTGCCGTTCATACGGCTGTATGTTTGACGCAATTTTTCTTGATCCAAGTAATGCTTTTTATGACACCGATGTTGCACAATAGCATAAATTTAATGAATTGATGATCTGATATGTCTTTCTTTGCATTGGGGGTCAACCATCAAACCGCGTCTGTAGAGTTGCGTGAGCAAATTGCATTTAATGCCGAAAAGCTCAGTGTATTGCTTGCTCAGCAAAGTCACAACACCGAATTAAATGATTTGGTGGTGGTGTCGACGTGTAACCGGACAGAAGTTTATGCCATCTCTGAAAATGCGGATGAGGTATTAAACTGGCTCGCCCAAGCAAATGATTTAGATGTTAAGCAACTGGTCAATCATGTCTATCGTTATGAAAATGCGCAAGCCGTTACGCATTTAATGCGGGTGGCCAGTGGACTAGACTCCTTAATGCTGGGTGAACCGCAAATTTTAGGGCAGGTTAAATCCGCCCTTTCTATTGCTAAAGAAGCCCATACTGTTTCAGGTAATTTAAACCGAATCTTTGAATACGCCTTTTATGCCGCGAAGCGAGTTCGCTCAGAAACTGCGGTGGGTAGCCATGCCGTTTCCATGGGCTATGCTGTTGCGCAACTGGCATTACAAGTGTTTAGCCAACCTGAAAAAATGACTGTGCTGATTGTGGCGGCTGGTGAAATGAATAGCTTGGTCGCTAAACATTTGGCCGAGATGGGGGTGGGCAAAGTTCTGATTTGTAACCGAACCCGTGAACGTGCCGAATTGTTAGCCCAAGAAATTGCCCATCAGGTCGATGTGGAAATTATTGATTTTTCCCAGTTAGCTGAGCACTTATATCGTGCTGATGTGATTTCTAGCTGTACAGGTAGTTTGCATCAGGTCATTTCTTATCAGGATGTCAAACGCGCTTTAAAGAAACGTCGTTATCAGCAGATGCTGTTAGTCGATTTGGCAGTGCCGCGTGATATTGAGCCGAAGGTGGAATCACTGGATGGTGTTTATCTTTACGGGGTGGACGACTTACAGTCGGTGATTGATGAAAATTTGGCACAACGTCGCCAAGCTGCGGTTGAAGCCGAAGTCATGGTCAATCAGTTGGCGATTGAGCTGGTGACGCATGAACGCGTCAATGCCGCAGGTGCAACGATTCATCAATACCGCATGCATGGGCATGAATTACAGCAAGAAGAGTTACAGCTGGCCTTAGCACGTTTAGCCAAAGGTGAAAATGCCGAGCAGATTATGCGCGAGTTTGCCCATCGCTTAACGCAGAAGTTATTACATCCGACTTCAATTGTTTTAAGAGAAGCGGCAAAAGCGGAAGATCCTGCTTATTTAGAATACTTGCAGCACAGCCTGACAGAGGTTGAGCAACATCGTCGCAAAGCTAAAAAATAATCGATTGATTTAAGTTGGCTTAGGTAAGTAAACGTAAGCCAATTTTCTTGGTCAGTTCATTCAGTTGCTGGCGTAAATTACGCGACTCTAACAGTGAATTCGGGTCTTTCAGTTTTTGGCGTAAATACTTTTCTTGTAATGCTAGCGCATATTCGGTAGCCAGTTTATCTGCCATTTCCGGTGCATGGGTTAATACTTCTATATTGGTACGACGCATAATATCGGCAATTTCTAAACTATAGCTGCTACAAGCGCCCAAAACATAATAGGTTGCCAGTTCCTGATCATCTGGTAAATTATCAAAAATTCGGTTCAGAATGGTTAAAATATACGAGAGTAATTCGTGGTTGGGGACAAAAGCCCGCAAAGTTTCAAAATGTATATATAAAAAAGGATGGTGCATCAGAATTGCAATGGCAAAGTCTTCATCTTTGGTACGAATATTAAACGATAAAGAGGCATCATTACTGAGCTGCGGCGTCCAGCGTTTGCCAAAGCCGAGTTTTTCTTTAAAAGACTGGTTGAGCAAATAGCGGAAGGAGCCTGTTTTCGGTAACAGTTCCGTCAGTTGGCGCAGTTCCGCCATGACCAGACTTTTGCCTTCGGGACTGCTGATATCCTGATTTTGGGTTAAATGCGCAAAGACAAAGTCAGAAAGCAAAGGGGCTTGCTGTAATAAGCGCTGAAAATTTTCCAAACCTTCGCGACGAATCAGTGAGTCAGGATCATGATCATTTGGCAGGACAAAGAATTTCAGTTCACGACCATCATTGAGTAAAGGTAAGGCAATTTCTAAGGTACGTCGTGCCGCTTTTTGACCCGCGGCATCGCCATCGAAGGCAATGGTAATGCGGTTATTCTGTTTAAACAGAATATTTAAATGTTCGGTATTACTCGCGGTTCCTAATGTTGCCACAGCGCCATAAATGCCATTTTGTTGTAGTGCAATAACATCCATGTAGCCTTCAACCATCAGCCAGTCTTGGGCTTTTTGTTTACGCCCTTCATACAGCCCATACAGTAACTGATTTTTATGAAACACTTCGGAATCAGGCGAGTTGATGTATTTCGGTTTGATTTCATCATTCAGGGCACGACCGCCGAAGCCGACCACACGGCCTTTGGCATCACGGATCGGGAAAATTACCCGATCACGCAGCAGGTCGAAATCTCGACCACTATCACTGGTACGAATTAAACCCAGTAATTTTAAACCTTGAATGTCTTGCGGAAAGGCTTTTTCTAGATGTTGCCAGTCTTCAGGGGCATAGCCTAAACGCCAGAATTGAATCGTTTCTGGGCCTAAGCCACGGTGTCTAAAGTACTGTTGTGCGCTTTGACTTTGTGGTAGTTGCCGTTCATAAAACTGCGCTACATTTTCCAGTAGGTCATAGAGATTACCATCTTGTGCCGGTGCTTCATGAAATTCCTGAAAGGGCTCAAACTGGGCAAAAGGATCATCGACATTTCGAAACTGCTCAAATGGATCAAAATCTACATCCACAGGAGTATTGGTATTGGGTGCCGCTACAGCGCTAGGAATAGAAGCTGATTTTTGTTCCGGAACGGACTTTTTTTGTTCTGGCGTGGGCTTGGTTTCACGCTTATAGGATAGACGTTTGGAATCTTGATTATCTTTGGGGAGTTCAATGCCTGCTTGGCTCGATAAGTCTTTCATCACATCGACAAAGTTGCGATTGTCGATGTCCATCAGGAAGCGAATGGCATTACCATTGGCCTGACAGCCAAAGCAGTGGTAGTACTGTTTGTCACGATAGACATGAAATGAAGGCGATTTTTCCTGATGAAACGGACAGCAACCTGAGTAGGTCCGTCCCGTTTTCTTCAGCTTCACGCGTTGACCAATCAAGTCGACAATATCTGTGCGATCGAGGATTTGATCTATCGTGTGTTGAGGAATAGCCATAGTCGTTATCGTGATTGGAGCAGCAAAATGAAAATGCAAAGCCAAGTTTGTGTAAAACAAACTGAGCAAAAGAATATTATTTAGTTGTATAGGGTTTAATCATTTTGATCAAGCCAAATACAAAAAACAAAAGGGCAAGTATGATAACTTGCCCTTTGTGAAATTGCACGATGTGTTGCGGTTTTATTCAGCAGATGTGCTTGATGCAGGTGTTTCTGTTGAAGTTGCAGGACGATCCAGTAAACCAAAACTCATGCGGTTGGTTAAGCTGCGTTGCTCTGCGGGTGTAGCTGTTTTTGGTGTTTCGATTGTGCTTTGTTCTTCACGACCAAATACACCCAAGGTTGCACGGTTGACCCAACTGCCTTCTTTGCGAGCTGCACGTAAATTTACAGTTCCATCCGATTTAACCAAGCTTGGATAGTTCAGCTTTAACACATCAATATATTGTTGCGCGGTGGCTTGGTCGCCCAACTTTTCATAGCCATATGCCACTGTTGCTAATGCTTCAGGAATTTGCGGTGTTTGCGGATAATGTTCAATCACCCATTGCGAACGTTCTACAGCAGCCAACCATGCTTTACGTTTAATATTAAAACGTGCCACATTCATTTCACTTTCAGCCAATTCATTGCCAATGTATTTCATACGCTGTGCAGCATCAACCGCGTAGGTGCTAGATGGATAGCGGCGAATAAAATCGACAAAGTTTTGATAAGCCAGTTTTAAATAACTGGTATCACGATGGGACTGTTTTAATGAGGTATAACGCATTAAACCATCATAGTTCTGTTCCATATTCGCGACACCACGCACATAGTAGGCGTAATCGACATTTGGATGCTGCGGATTTAAACGAATAAAACGCTCGGCAAGGCTAATGGTTGCTTCATAATCTTTTTGCTGGAATTTGGTATACAACAACTCGAGTTGAGCTTGTTGCGCATAATCGCCAGTCGGGTAGTAGGTATCAATTGCTTCTAGGTACTTGGCTGCATCAGTATATTGACCGTTATCCAGCGCTTTCTCAGCTTTTTGTATATACACTTGCTCACTTAATTGTGGGCCTGTATCCACCACTTCTTTTTTTGGATTACTGCTACAGCCCACCATTGCAGACGCAATGCCTAAAGAAAGAGCGAGCATTGTAATTTTATAACGTGGTAGCGACATAAAAATTCCTCTGTTATTACGGGCAATGAGCTACAATTGCGCTATTAAACCACTTTTGTTTGAATGATCAAATGACCCAAGCACAATCTACTGACACAAATTTTGCAGAAACTGATTTCAATTTACTTGAAGAAACAGACGAAGCAGATAACCATACTTCTGATGCAACTGCAACACGTTTATCGTTGCAATTTCAATTGGATGAGAGCTACCTAGGGCAACGTATTGATCAGGTTGCGGCCAATGTTTGGAGCGACTTTTCACGCGAAAAACTCAAGCAGTGGCTAAAGGACGGGCATTTGTTGGTAAATGGTAACATTGTCAAACCAAAGTACAAATCTGAAGGAAATGAGCTGCTTACACTTGATGTTGAGCTTGAAGCACAGACCACCAGTCAGCCTGAAAATATCCCTTTAAATATTGTCTATGAAGATGATGACATTATTGTCATTAACAAACCGGTCGGTATGGTCGTGCATCCAGGTGCTGGCAATACTTCAGGAACTCTGGTGAATGCGCTGTTATATCACTATCCGAAAGCAGCTGAATTATCACGTGCAGGCTTGGTACATCGTATTGATAAAGACACCAGTGGCTTATTGGTGGTTGCGAAAAACCTCGAAGCGCAGTTCGCTTTAAGCAAGCAATTGGCGAATAAATCGGTGTACCGTGTTTATGATTTAATCGTGTATGGCAACGTGATTGCAGGCGGTACGATTGATGAGCCGATTAAACGTCATCCAGTGGATCGCGTGAAAATGACGGTATTACCAGGCGGTAAAGATGCAGTCACACATTACAACGTGAAAGAGCGTTTCCAACATTTTACCCGTGTTCAAGCGCGTCTGGAAACCGGTCGTACCCATCAGATTCGTGTGCATTTTTCTTACATCGGTTTTGGCCTAGTGGGTGATCAGGTTTATATGCCGCGTGTTCGAGTACCAGCGGGTGCATCTGAACTTTTGAATGATACCTTGCGTACATTTAAACGTCAGGCATTGCATGCTGCGCAGTTGGGCCTAGTTCACCCGCGTACTGGCAAAGATATGATGTTCGAAGCACCATGGGCAGAAGATTTTGCAGTATTGGTTGACGTTTTGCGTAGCGAAGATGCTGCGTATTAAGTCGCTGACTTGAAATGACTTCACGGTATGGCTTTCCATCAGTCGTACCGTGAAGAATGAAGATTTTATAATAAGGAATAAAACATGCAATTTGTTCAAGGATTGCCAGAAGGGATCTGTGTAGGGCAAACCCGCGTACATCATGAGCATGCCTTAGCTTCGGAAAAACCTGAATTAGCGGGTTTTAATCTGGCATTGCATGTTCAGGATGATGCGAAACGAGTGCAACAGCATCGCATGCAATTGCTCGAAGATTTTTCTAGTTTTGGGGTGGATAGAATCACATGGATGACGCAAACCCATAGCACAATCTGTCACCGCGTGGATGAACAAATTCATTTTACTGCCCCTGAAGGTGATGGTCTGGTCACGCAGCGCAAACAACATGCCTTAATGATGATGACGGCAGATTGTCTGCCGATTGTTTTAGGGGATGCCGATGCCCAAGAGGTTGCTAATTTACATGCTGGTTGGCGTGGACTGGCGCATGGAATTGTCGAAAACACCATCGCTGCGATGCAACATCCACCGGCTTGGGCATGGTTAGGTGCTGCAATTAGTCAGCCATGTTTTGAAGTTGGAGCTGAAGTTAAACAAACTTTTTGTGCCAAATATCCTGCATTAAGCTCTGCTTTTGAACCAGCCAAAGAACCGGGTAAATATTTTGCCGATTTATATGCGATTGCTCGCTATATCTTGCAGCAACATGGGGTATCGAAGATTTTAGGTGGGGATCAATGTACCTACCGCCAAGCGGAAGAATATTATTCATATCGCCGTAATGCTAAAACGGGTCGTATGGCGACGTTTGTATTTTTAAAATGAGCCCTGTGCCTGTTAAGCAAGGTGTAATGTTTTGATTTTGCCTGCTCTCCCTCCGACGAGCGAAAAGTGTTAAACTTGACTTAATTATTTGGTTTTAAAAGTTTCCATGTCTGTCACTGATCTTGTTTCTCCTGCTCCTGTTCATGTGTGTGTGGTTTATCATAGTCCTTATGGTCATACGGCTAAGGTGGCGCAATATATTGCGCAAGGCGCAGAGCAGGCCGGTGCAGATGTGCACCTGATTTCTGTTGCCGCAGTGCAATGGGAGCTTCTAGATCAAGCCGATATTATTATTATGGGCTGCCCAACCTATATGGGCAGTCTGACTTCTGCACTTAAGCAATTTATGGAAGATTCTTCCAAGCGCTGGTTGGCTCGTGCATGGCAAGGCAAGCTTGCGGCAGGATTTACCAATGGTGGTGGCTTAAGTGGCGATAAATTGGCGGTATTGCAGCAGATTAATCTGTTTGCGATGCAGCATGGTATGTTGTGGGCAGGTTTACCGTTTATGCCAACGGGACGTGGTCTGCAAGATATTAATCGTATGTCCAGTTTTTTGGGCTTAATGACACAGTCAGACAATGCTAGTGTGGAAGTTACCCCACCCGAAGGGGATTTGGAAACAGCACGTAAGTTTGGTAAATATTTAGTCGAGTTAAAGGCTGACTATTGATCCATGCGTTTCATAAAAAAACCTCCCAATCGGGAGGTTTTTGTTATTTGTGAAATAGGCGGGCTTTATCACGTTGCCAATCACGGTTTTTTTCTGTAGCACGCTTGTCGTGCAGTTGCTTACCTTTAACTAAAGCAATTTCCAACTTGACTAATGGACCTTTCCAGTAGCAGGCTAAAGGGACACATGAGAACCCTTTTTGGTTGACTGCACCCAACAATTTGGCAATTTCATTACGATTCAGCAGCAATTTACGCGTACGTGTTGCTTCAGGCACAACATGTGTAGATGCAGATAAAAGCGGTTGAATTTGTGCACCAAATAAATAGGCTTCACCATTTTTAAATAAAATATAGCTTTCCGTCAGTGTCATACGGCCAGCACGTAAGGATTTGACTTCCCAACCTTGTAAGGAGAGTCCTGCTTCAAATTTTTCTTCAATGAAATAATCATGGCGTGCGCGCTTATTTTGCGCAATCGTTCCGCCATTATGTTTCTTCACTACAGTTGCTTTCGCCATAATTCGTCACTTCCAAAGTTATGACTATTGTGCCGTAACATGATGGCACTGACAATTCTTAAATGCTCTAGGCCAGCTTTAATATAAAGCGAAGAGCTTGTCGCCTGATGGATAGGCTATTTTAAAAAATGAAAATGCGTACTAATATTTGACCAAATAGTGAAGATTTTTCAAATTTATAGAGTTTCTTCGCCAAAAAAACAAGATTTTGTTAAAATAGCCCCCAATAAAATGAATCAGAGTACAAATGGATGTCTAAAACTCGCGTAATCTATCCAGGAACATTTGATCCAATTACCAATGGACATGTAGACCTCGTTACTCGGGCGTCTAAAATGTTTGATGAGGTGGTTGTTGCAATTGCGATTGGACACCATAAGAATCCTTTGTTCAAGTTAGAAGAGCGCGTTGAACTGGCACAGGCTTCTCTGAGCCATCTTCCGAATGTTGAATTTGTTGGTTTTGATGGTTTATTGGTGAATTTTTTCCGTGAACAAAATGCCACAGCGGTATTGCGTGGTTTGCGTGCCGTCTCTGATTTTGAATATGAATTTCAATTGGCAAATATGAACCGTCAATTAGATTCACGTTTTGAAGCAGTATTCTTGACTCCATCTGAACAATATTCATTTATTTCTTCCACGTTAATTCGTGAAATTGCACGTCTGAAAGGCGATGTCACCAAATTCGTTCCTGAGGCGGTGGTCAAAGCCTTTGAGCAGAAGCATCAACAAGGTTGGTAGAGTGTCTTTATATATAACTGATGAATGCATCAATTGTGATGTTTGTGAGCCTGTTTGTCCAAATGAAGCAATTTTTATGGGTGAACTGATTTACGAAATTAACCCTGATCTTTGTACAGAATGTGTCGGGCATCATGATCAGCCACAGTGCCAACTGTTCTGTCCTGTAGATTGTATTCCGCTAGATCCCAATCATGCAGAAAGCCAAGAACAGTTGATGGAAAAGTATCAACGTTTAATTGCTCAAAAAAGCACAAGCAAATAGTTTTTAAATTTGGTAAGATGCGCCTTCGAAGTGAGCCAGACGATCGCTGCTGTGGAGGTCTCCGTGACTAAAGCAGGGGAGGAAAGTCCGGGCTTCAACGGGCAAGGTGCCAGGTAACGCCTGGGCGGCGTGAGCCGACGGAAAGTGCAGCAGAGAGTAGACCGCCTTCATTATGGTTTCGAGCAATTGGAATCGGAGGTAAGGGTGAAAGGGTGCGGTAAGAGCGCACCGCATGACTGGTAACAGTTCATGGCATGGTAAACCCCACCGGAAGCAAGACCAAATAGGGATCCTTTAGGCATGGCCCATGCTGGATCCGGGTAGGTCGCTGGAGCGTATGAGTGATTGTACGCCTAGAGGAATGATCGTTCACGACAGAACCCGGCTTATCGGCTCACTTCATCAAATTTTGATCAATTAAGTGCATTAGGTACTTGACGTACCGCAGAGAAAAACACATAATGCGCGCACAGTTTACGGCTATGTAGCTCAGTTGGTTAGAGCACCGCACTCATAATGCGGGGGTCACAAGTTCAAGTCTCGTCATAGCCACCATTTTATAAATCACGTTCCTATAACGTGATTTTTTTTGCCTGAAAAAAGTCAAAGTTATAAATTAGTTTTGTATTTTAAAATTTTCCCGTGCAGTCAAGCATATCCGGGCTAAAGTTAATCCGCATCTGCAAGTTTTGAATCTGCTGCAAATTGGTCTGTTGTTCTGCTAGGGCAAAGATTTTACGATCGACTAAATTCAATTTTTTTAAACTGATATGCTGACTAGAGCAGTAGCGTGCTTCGGCTGTCTCTAAAGCGAGCTTATGTTGCTCTGTGAGGCTAACCATCTACGGTCAGAATTTTTTGTTGTCCTTGGGCAGAGTTAACCAAGAGTTCTCGATCTTTGAGGTTAAACAAAGGATTGGCGTTGATATAGCTCGCAACATCACGTCGTACACCGTTATAGTCGCTCATCAGGGGATATACGCTGACAACTGCTCAATGCGGCTGTACTTAGCATGAAGCAAAAATAGAATTTCTTTTTCATGATCTTTCGCATAAATTTTGCCGACTTCGGTACAGCATGGACATAAAAATAAGTTTAAAAAGAGAGGCTTGCTATAAATTTGATGGTTTAAAGTGTTTTTGTTTATTCGGTGATCATTTGCGTATAAAAAAGGGTTGACGCTAGGCTTTGAACTTTGCATAATGCGCACACAGTTTACGGCTATGTAGCTCAGTTGGTTAGAGCACCGCACTCATAATGCGGGGGTCACAAGTTCAAGTCTCGTCATAGCCACCATTTTTATAGACCAAGCTCTCAGCTTGGTCTCTTTTTTTGTGCGCGAAAAATATATTTAAAAAAAGTAGCTATAAAAAAGCCCAAACAGTTGTTTGGGCTTTTTGTTTTTATCTAGACTTAAACACCAGCTTTCCAGCCATTGATGATTGGATAGCGACGTTCTCGGCTAAAGGCACGTGAACTAATACGTGGGCCGATGGCACCTTGGCGACGTTTGTATTCGTTAAAGTCGACGAGGCGAATCACTTTCTTCACGACTTCTGCATCAAAGCCTTTGGCAATGATGTCATCTTGGCTTTGATCTTCTTCAATGTAGGCATAAAGAATCGCATCCAAAACATCATAATGCGGTAAAGAGTCCTGATCGGTTTGATCATGACGTAATTCGGCAGACGGTGGGCGAGTAATTACGCGTTCAGGAATGACAGGGGTTTCTGCAATGCTGTTACGGTATTTTGCCAATTCAAATACAATGGTTTTGTACACATCTTTGAGTACCGCAAAGCCACCGACCATATCGCCATAAAGTGTGCAATAACCCACTGCAAGTTCAGATTTGTTACCTGTCGAAAGCACCAGATTGCCAAACTTATTTGAAAGCCCCATTAACAGCGTTCCACGTGCACGTGCTTGAAGGTTTTCTTCGGTCGCATCGGCAGGTGCATTACCAAAGAATGGGTAAAGCGTCTGCATAAAGCTATTTACAATCGGATTGATTTCAGCAATGCCGAAGGTAATGCCCATAGTTTTGGCTTGCGCTGCGGCATCTTCTACACTGATTTGTGAAGTATAAGTATAAGGCATCATGACGGCTTGTACTTTGTCCGCACCAATTGCATCAACAGCAATTGCCAGCGTTAAGGCTGAGTCAATACCACCGGATAGTCCAAGAATGACACCTGGAAATCCTGAACGTTGAACATAATCACGAGTTGCCATGACCAAAGCTTGGTAAATTTCAGCCATAGTGCCAAGTGTTGGCTCGCTTTCCGCAATTTGGAAGCTTTGCTGTTCTACTTGGTAGTCTGCATAAAATAATGCTTCTTTAAAACTTGGCGCTTGTAAGGCAACAGCACCATCTTTATTGATGACGAAACTGGTTCCATCAAAGATCAAGTCGTCTTGACCACCCACTTGGTTGGCGTAGACCAAATTAATATTTAGCTGCTTCGCCAACGCTTGCATGGTATCAATACGATGCTGCGGTTTACCTACTTCATAAGGGGATGCATTCAGTACCAGTACCGTTTCAACATTGAGTTGTGCCAATTGTTGAACCGTATTGAGTGACCAAATATCTTCACAAATAAGTAAGCCAAATTTGTGCCCTAGATATTCAAAGACTAAGTGCTGATGCCCCTCGTTGAAGTAACGTTTTTCATCAAAGACACCGTAGTTTGGTAAATTCTGTTTGTTATAGATGCCCAGAATTTTTCCATCTTTCATGACCGCTGCTGAGTTGTAGCGTTGACCATCTTCAGTTTGGTTCACAAAACCAAACACCATGACGATGTCTTTTACTTGACGCAGTTGTTCGAAGGCGGTTTCAGTACGTTTAGATAAACTTGGGCGGAGTAATAAATCTTCTGCTGGATATCCAATCGTTGATAATTCTGGGAAGATAATTAAATCTGA
Organism: Acinetobacter sp. GQ146; assembly: GCF_059758585.1. Lineage (NCBI taxonomy): Bacteria > Pseudomonadati > Pseudomonadota > Gammaproteobacteria > Moraxellales > Moraxellaceae > Acinetobacter > Acinetobacter sp. GQ146. Next base: position 485,887 of record NZ_JCAXDV010000002.1, on the reverse strand, counting down.
TTGTTGCTTTTTGGCTTCATTTGCCAATTGTTGCATTTTTTCAGCATTTGCTTCGATATTGCCAATGTGCGGAGAGAATTGTGCTAGGGCAATCTTAAAACTTTTCATTCCAACTTAATCCTAAAGCTATAGGGATGTATACACAGACGACTGAGTTTTTTATCGTTGTGGGTTCAGTACTGTGTAATTAACGACAAAATAATAAATAAATAATTTGCGTTGATACTATATACGAATTGCGACAAATGTAGTGTATAAATCCAAAAAAAATTCTTATTTGCATTGAGCAGATTTGTTCATAATAACAGATGAATTGTATATTTTATTTCACTGAAAAGGTTAGAGATATGCCGCGATACTTATCAACACTGATGCAGCAATTCCGCGGGTTTGGCGTAGTCTCTCGCAGGGAGCTGACAGTGGGTGAAAAAGCATTGGTTCGTAGTATCTTCGCAGACAGCATAGCACTGGACCGAGTCCAAATTGTGGCGCATAAACTCATACTGAAAAATTATGCGCTCAGTCCCAATGGGCAAATTTATTTTCATCCACAAAATTACTGCGAAGATTTTTCTAAAAGCGCTTTACGTGTGCAATCTTGGTTTATTCATGAAATGACTCATGTTTGGCAATTTCAGCATGGAATTGCGGTGGTACGTTTAGCCATCTTTGATCGTCGTTATCGCTATGTTTTGCAGCAAGGTAAATTATTTTTGAATTATGGCATAGAGCAACAGGCGCAAATGGTTCAAGACTATTTTATAAAAAGAGCGCAGCGGCAGGACTGTCGTGCTTATGAGGACTGTATTCCGTTCTTGGCACGCAAAGCATGATTCTGTCCCGTCCAGATAATTCTCACTTTAAACTGTCCGACAAGCGTGGGGAAAGGCATAAATTGCAAATCAAATGAATTGAATTGCTAGTGGCATAGGTTTATAGCTCCCTTAATTTTTTACTGTAGCCCCGACCAATTTGATGGTGTGGGGCTGGCAAGTTGCAATTACAGTAGAAAAATAAGGACTCCGTATGCAATTCATTACGCCATTCAAAAATACATTTCGCCATGTATTTTCAGGCCCTAAATTTGATGCCAAACAGCAGTCAGCCATGATTCCGATTCGGCATATGCGTTTTGATTTTGATTCCCAGCAAATTGATCATAAGTTTTTTTTGAATGCAGAATTGGCCAGTGCATATTTTGCATCCCTCTCGATTTTCCTGACGTTTGGCGAAGACTTGGTGATAGATACTGCGCGTTATCATCGCGACTTGCTCAAAGATCCGTTATTAAAGCAGCGGGTCACGGCTTTAATTGGGCAGGAAGCCATTCACTCCAAAATGCATAATGAATTAAACGATGCTTTATTGCAGGTTGATTATCCTGTGCGGTTATTTCGGACATGGGCAGGTTGGGTCTTCGAATATGGTTTTAATCGCTTACCGCAACCCATGAAGTTGTCTTTAATGGCCGGTATTGAGCATTTTACGGCAGTACTGGCTGAATATATGATGCAACATGAAGCGATATTCTTTCGTTCGCAAGATGAGAAACAACGTGCCATCTGGATGTGGCACATGCTGGAAGAATCTGAACACAAAGATATTGCTTATGATGTGTTTCAATCGCTTTCTAATAATTATGCCTTACGCATAGCCGGTTTTTTCCCTGCATTAATTACCATTCTGGTGCTAATTTCAGCCGCGGCTGTTTTGGTGCCATTCTATCGACAACCGAAAAACATAATCCGCTGGGGATATTGGAAGGAACTGCCGCAGAGTGTTCGTTTAATTTTTGGTTTTAAAGATGGCGTCTATGGCAGCACTTTTCGGCATATTTTTGACTATTTACGTCCTGATTTTCACCCCAATGATCATGATACTTCTGCCTACTTAAGTTATTACAAAGAGAAACTGCTACATCCCGAACATGGCATTTTATTGCCATATTTTACGCGTGAATTTACCCCAGCTTTACGTTGTTAAGGAGAGGGGAATTGAAATGTTGAAATTTAATCACAGCTCCAAACCAAGTTATCAAGCTTATGCCGTGGTGACTGGCGCAGGGAGTGGTATTGGGCGCAGTTTTGCCTTAGAGCTGGCGAAGCGTGGCAGTCGCGTGATATGTGCCGACCTCAATCTTGCCGCGGCTAAAGAAACGGTGGCTTTAATTCATGCAAAATATCCAACCGCGAGTTATGCCTTGCAGTGCGATGTGGGAGATGCAGATCAGGTCAAGGCTTTGGCTGATCAAGCCGAACAATTGATGGGGCATAGCACCACACTCATTATTAATAATGCAGGCGTGGGCTTAGGTGGGAAGTTTGATGAAGTCAGTTTGGCAGATTGGCAGTGGTGTATGCAGGTCAATTTATGGGGGGTAATACATGGTTGCCATTATTTTGTACCTCAATTTAAACAACAAGGCTATGGGGCAATTATAAATGTTGCCTCGGCAGCGGGGTTTACAGCGGCCCCTGAAATGACCGCCTATAACGTGACCAAGTCAAGTGTGCTGGCACTATCTGAAACGCTAGCGGCAGAGTTGCGTAGTGCCAATATACGCGTCAATGTGCTGTGTCCAACCTTGGTTCCAACCAATATTATGAAGCATGGGCGTTTACCTCAGCATTATGCTGGATTAGCCGATGATTTATTGATGAATCATGCATTTGTGAGTAGTGAGCAAGTAGCGATCAAAACGCTGGATCATCTCGATGCTGGCAAGTTGTATACCATTCCTCAGCCAGATGCCAAATTGTTTTGGTGGATGAAGCGTGCAGCTCCTAACCTATATGCCAAGTTATTGGGAATGGGCTATCCACTGTTTAAAAAGTATGTGAAATAAAAATAAGAGAATGACATGACCGAAAACAGCTTAAATGAAGGATCTACCTCAGAAATTACATTAGACGGTCCCGTGTCTAATCCACAAAATGATGCGGATGAGACTTCAGAACCACGAAAAGCCAAAGCCAGACAAACACGTGAGCAAGAGAACAGCCAAGTAAGCCTGCATGTGTATGATTGTATTGTGATTGGCGCAGGCATTTCAGGTATTGCCGCTGCCTATAAAATGCTACAGGCATGCTATCATGACTTTATCGTTTTAGAAAAAGCCGCGCGGGTGGGCGGGACGTGGCGTGACAATACCTACCCAGGGTGCGGTTGTGATGTTCCATCAGCATTATATTCATTTTCATTTGCACCGAGTCATCAGTGGAGTCATCTTTTTGCGAAACAAGCAGAAATCTTGCAATATCTGGAAGATGTGACTCAGAAATTTAATTTGATGGAAAACATTAAGTTCAATCATGAGCTTGTATCAGCAAAATGGGATGAATCCCAACAGCAATGGCAACTGCAAACATCGCAAGGGATGTTTCTCGCCAAAACGGTCATTTTCTCGACTGGACCCATTACTGAGCCATCCTTGCCCCAAATTAAGGGCATTGAAACCTTTCAAGGGGCAATGTTTCATTCAGCCCGCTGGAGGCATGATTATGATTTAACGGGAAAACGGGTTGCAGTGATTGGCACAGGGGCATCTGCTATTCAGTTTATTCCTCAAATTCAGCCTATCGTAAAAGACTTAATTGTATTTCAGCGGACCGCACCGTGGGTTCTACCTAAAGCTGATATGACTTTAAATGAAACGGCAAAAGGAATAATCGCAAAATATCCCGACATACAGAGAATGTGGCGCAGCAGTGTCGCTCAGATTCTAAATGGCATTAACTTTGGATTACGTCATCCGCAAGTACTTGAGCCCATCAATCTACTGAGCAAGCAGTTATTAAAACTACAAATTCAGGATCAACGCTTGCGTCAAAATGTGACTCCAAACTTTTCAATTGGCTGCAAAAGGCTGTTATTTGCCAATAACTATTATCCAGCCCTACAGCAAGACAATGTCACACTGCTGCCACAAGGTTTGGTTGCAATACAAGGCAATAACGTTATTGCAGCCAATGGCGAACAGCATGCGGTTGATGTGATTATTTGGGGAACGGGGTTTGAAGTTTCACATCCCCCGATTGGAAAATGTGTCTATGATGCCAAAGGGCAATTGTTAGCAAAGCGTTGGCAAGATAGCTCTCCAGAAGCCTTTTTAGGCACCAGTTTGGAACAGGTGCCGAATGCATTTTTAGTCTTGGGACCGAATATTTTGGTCTATGATTCATTTATTGGGATTGCTGAAGCGCAGCTGGATTACATTATCAGTGGCTTATTGCAAATGCGCGATCAGGGTATTCAGCGTATCGAAATTAAATCTAATGTAATTCAGAAATATAATCATGATGTGCAAAAACATTTACAGACCACAGTGTTTAAACGGGGTGGCTGTCAATCGTATTATCTGGATCAAAATGGCCGTAATTTTGCAGCCTGGCCATGGTCACTCAAGCAATTAAAGCAAAAACTGCAAAAGTTGGATTTAGACAATTATCAGGTCAGTTAAAACTTGATTGATTGTTCGCAGTGAGCCAGTAGCTGTATCGACTTGTTTTCTGCAAAGATAAAAAACCACCCGAGAGGGTGGTTTTTTGATTCATCAATTCTTGCGAATTAACGACCTTGGATGTCACGTTGAACTTCACCAGTGTAAAGCTGACGTGGACGACCAATTTTGTAAGGTCCGCTGTGCATTTCTAACCAGTGGCTGATCCAACCAACAGTACGTGCAAGCGCGAAGATTACTGTAAACATTTCTGTTGGGATACCAATCGCTTTAAGGATGATACCTGAGTAGAAGTCTACGTTCGGGTAAAGGTTACGCTTGATGAAGTATTCATCAGAAAGTGCGATACGCTCAAGTTCCATAGCAAGTTCAAGTTGTGGATCGTTGATGCCAAGTGCACCAAGAACTTCGTCGCAAGTCTCTTTCATTACTTTAGCGCGCGGGTCAAAGTTCTTGTAAACGCGGTGACCGAAGCCCATTAACTTAACTTCTTTAGTCTTCACTTTTTCCATGAAGCCAGCAACGTTTTCTACAGTGCCGATTTCGTCAAGCATCTTAAGAACAGCTTCGTTCGCACCACCGTGCGCAGGACCCCAAAGTGCAGAAATACCAGCAGCGATACATGCATACGGGTTAGCACCAGTAGAACCCGCTAAACGTACTGTAGACGTAGACGCGTTTTGTTCGTGGTCAGCATGAAGCGTGAAGATACGGTCCATCGCTTTCGCAAGAATAGGGTTTACTTTGTAATCGCGGTCTGCTGGAGTAGCAAACATCATATGCAAGAAGTTTTCTGCATAGTTCAAGTCGTTACGTGGGTAAACAAATGGTTGACCTACAGTGTACTTGTAGCTCCAAGCTGCAAGTGTAGGTACTTTCGCAATTAAGCGAATCGCAGTAATTTCACGGTGGTTAACATCTTCGATGTCTAAACCGTTGTGATAGAACGCAGAAAGTGCACCCACTACACCAACCATGATTGCCATAGGGTGAGCGTCACGACGGAAACCATTGAAGAAACGGCTTACTTGATCGTGAACCATCGTGTGGTTACGAACTTTAGCGTCAAATTCAACTTTTTGTTCAGCTGTAGGAAGTTCGCCATTTAATAATAAGTAGCAAGTTTCTAAGTAGTCAGCTTTAGTTGCAAGTTGGTCAATTGGGTAACCACGGTGTAAAAGTACACCTTTGTTACCATCAATGAAGGTAATTTTTGATTCGCAAGCTGCTGTAGCCATAAAACCAGGATCAAAAGTAAAGTGACCTGCGGCCAACACATCCTTAACGTCGATTACATCTGGGCCCAATGTGCCGCTGTAAATTGGTAATTCAATTTCTTTGCCATCAAGCTGTAATACGGCTTTTTTGCCAGTTGCTTCAGACATTCAATAGATCTCCTGTCCTGGTGAATGTTTAATCTGACTCGTAGTACTAATCTTTTAATGCGCGAATCAGACGGATCAAAAATTTGCTAATAAGATTAGAGAGTACTGGAATTTTGTCAATTATACTTATGGATAAAAACTGACGCGCCCACAGAGGTTTAGTCAAATCCTTCCTTAGAAAAATGAGTAAAATCACAGCACCGCGCCGCTATAATAAGTCAAATTATTCTTGAGGTGCAGAAAAAAAACGGGACATCTGCTGAATTGTAAGTATTTATAAAAAATAAAGGACATATTTTTTTGAACAAATGGTACGAGCATTTAGAATTGAAATTTATCTAATTTTCATAACTTACATCTATTTTTGTTTAGTTTTTATTCCATTTTAGGCTGAAATTTGGCATGAAATTCTTAGACTAAAGATGTGTCTGATTGGTTAAAAAATAACTCATTAAATTTTTAAAATTGATTAAAAAATAGACTTTAAGCGTTAGTTTTTGCAATTTTTGTGTAATTTTAATCCATAAAATTTATTCGTGTTCTGTATTTTATTTTGGCTAAGTTGTTATTTAATCTGGTGATATCTTAAAAATATGGCTTTAAATAAATAGTGAACATTTTGATAGGAAATGCAAGTCCTCTTCTATAAAATAAACTGAAGGTAAAACTGAGTAATTGTTCTAAATATCTTTAGTCTAAAGATCGGGTATCTACCTGAGGGGCTATGAATGGTAAAATTCACTGGATAAGTGATAAAAACCAATAGCATAGCATTGGTTTGATGCTAAATTATTGGTTTATATAGAATGTTTAGTGTTGTTAATGATTCTTATTTATGGTTTTTTTGTTAAAAAACCAGTCTTTGATTGTTTGTATTTTGACTTTTCGCGTTTTATAATTCGGTGTCGTTCTAAGTTTAGGCATTTGCTTGCCTGACAATGCCAGCTTTCCTTCGAATTAATTCCAACAAACTCCGGATGGAGTTTTTACTTACAGGATGCCCGCTGTGAAAAGCAACAGACCTGTCAATTTGTCCATGGGTCAAGTTTTAGAAGTAAACTTAAAATCCCCTGTGGCTATTGCATCAATTTTACACCGTCTATCTGGTGTCATCGTATTTTTACTCGTACCGGTACTTTTATGGATTTTAGACAAGTCATTGTCTTCTCCAGAAGGTTTTACGCAAGTGCAAGCTATTTTTAATAGTTTCATTGTGCGTTTTGTCGTATGGGTATTTGTAGCCGGCTTAATTTTCCACTTTATTGCGGGTGTTAAGCATTTACTTGCGGATCTAGGTTTTGCTGAAGAACTGCAAAGTGGTCGTGTCGCAGCTACTATTTCATTGATCTTGTCTGCAATCGGTATCATTGCGGCATTTGTATGGATTGTTATCTAATGAAAAGTGCTACTGGTTTAACGGGTTCAGGTTCTCGTGATTGGTTTATCCAACGCGTAAGTGCTGTCGTATTAGCAGTGTATACAGTTGTTGTATTAGGTTGGATCCTATGCAATGGCGGTTTTAGCTACGAACAGTGGTACGGCTTTATGATGACAGCTCCAATGAAGATCTTATCTTTATTAGCAGTCTTATCTCTTGTTGCACATGCATGGATCGGTATGTGGCAGGTATTCACGGATTATGTGACTACTCGTCAAATGGGTCCTTCAGCTTCAGGTTTACGCCTTGTACTGACTTCAGCAGTAATTATTGCTGTATTTGCATATGCGATCTGGGCAATCCAGATTTTTTGGGCGAATTGATAGGAATAGATCATGGGCGCTATAACCCCTAAAGAAGATTACACAAATATTCCACACGAAACTTTCGATGCTGTCATCGTGGGTGGTGGTGGTTCAGGTATGCGCGCGTCTTACCAACTTGCTCAAGCTGGTTTGAAAGTTGCGGTACTAACTAAAGTATTCCCAACACGTTCACACACTGTTGCGGCGCAGGGTGGTATTGGTGCATCTCTTGGTAACATGCAAGAAGATAACTGGCACTACCACTTCTATGACACTGTTAAAGGTTCTGACTGGTTAGGTGACCAAGACGCGATCGAATTTATGACGCGTGAAGCACCACAGGTTGTTTATGAATTAGAACACTTGGGTATGCCATTTGACCGTAATGCAGATGGTACGATTTACCAGCGTCCATTCGGTGGTCACTCTGCTAACTACGGTGAAAAAGCGGTTCCACGTGCTTGTGCTGCTGCTGACCGTACTGGTCACGCGCTTCTTCACACGCTTTATCAAAGCAACGTGAAAATGGGTACACAATTCTTTGTTGAATGGATTGCACTTGATCTTATTCGTAACGAAGCGGGTGATGTTTTAGGTGTAACGGCAATTGACCAAGAAACCGGTAAAATTGCAGTATTCCAAGCCAAAGCGACATTGTTTGCTACAGGTGGTGCGGGTCGTGTTTACCGTGCATCTACTAATGCCTACATCAACACTGGTGACGGTCTTGGTATGGCGGCTCGTGCAGGTATTCCATTACAAGATATGGAATTCTGGCAATTCCACCCTACGGGTGTTGCGGGCGCAGGCGTATTGTTGACCGAAGGCTGTCGTGGTGAAGGTGCAATCCTTCGTAACGATGCGGGTGAGCCGTTCATGGAGCGCTATGCACCAACTTTAAAAGACTTGGCACCACGTGACTTCGTATCGCGTTCTATGGACCAAGAAATTAAAGAAGGTCGTGGTTGTGGTCCGAAGAAAGATTACATCTTGCTTGATATGACGCACTTGGGTGCTGAAACAATCATGAAACGTCTTCCATCTGTATTCGAGATTGGTAAGAAATTCGCGAACGTTGACATCACTAAAGAGCCAATTCCTGTAGTACCGACAATCCATTACCAAATGGGTGGTATTCCTACGAACATTCATGGTCAAGTTGTTGTACCTGAAAGTCGTGAAACTTCACCGCTTGAAGCCAACTACAACAAAGATACTGATGTTTACTCGACCAATGCGGGTGAGCGTAACTTCACGAAACCTGTTAAGGGTTTCTATGCAATTGGTGAATGTTCTTGCGTATCTGTACATGGTGCAAACCGTTTAGGTACCAACTCACTACTTGACTTGGTTGTATTTGGTAAAGCTGCTGGTGAACACATCATTGATTACGTGACTAAACACCACGGTGATGAATATCAACCGCTTCCTACAACTGTACTTGAGCAAACTGTTGCGCGTATCCGTAAATTGGATGAGTCAACTTCAGGTGAAAATGCTCAAGAAGTTGCTGATGCAATCCGTGATATCGTACAAGACCATGCTGGTGTATTCCGTACAGAAGCGTTGCTTGACAAAGGTGTGAAAGAAATCCTTGCAATCGAATCACGTGTTCGCAACATTCATTTGAAAGACAAATCTAAAGTTTTCAACACTGCGCGTATTGAAGCATTAGAAGTTGAAAACTTGTATGAAGTGGCTAAAGCGACTCTGATTTCTGCTGCTGCACGTAAAGAGTGTCGTGGTGCGCATACGGTTGTTGATTTTGAAGAGTCTCCAGATCATCCAGAATACCCATATGGTCGTCGTGATGATGAGTGGATGAAGCACACGTTATGGTTCTCTGCTGACAATCGTTTAGAGTACAAGCCAGTGCGCTACAAGCCGCTCTCTGTAGCAGCTATTCCACCTAAACCACGTACATTCTAATTAGGAGAAGTAAGATGAGTAGAGGTACTCGTACATTTAATATCTACCGCTACGATCCTGATAAGGATGCAGCACCTTACATGCAGACTTTTAAGCTTGAATTGACTGATAAGCACCGTATGTTGCTTGATGCACTTCTTGCATTGAAAGTACAAGATGAAACTTTAACGTTCCGTCGTTCTTGCCGTGAAGGTATTTGTGGTTCTGATGGTGTGAACATCAATGGTAAAAATGGTTTAGCGTGTCTTTGGAACCTAAACGATTTACCAGAAGTGATTACAGTTCGTCCTTTACCTGGTTTGCCAGTGGTTAAAGACTTAGTTGTGGACATGAATCAGTTCTACGATCAGTACAACAAAATTCATCCATTCTTGATCAACAACCAACCTGCGCCACCAAAAGAGCGTTTACAGTCTCCTGAAGACCGTGAACACTTAGATGGTTTGTACGAATGTATTCTTTGTGCATGCTGTTCGACTTCATGCCCATCATTCTGGTGGAACCCAGACAAGTTCTTGGGTCCTTCAGCATTGTTGAATGCCTACCGTTTTATCATCGATTCTCGTGATACAGCAACTCAAGAGCGTTTGGCTCGTCTTGACGACCCATTCTCTTTGTTCCGTTGTAAAGGCATCATGAACTGTGTGTCAGTATGTCCTAAGGGGCTTAACCCGACTAAAGCAATCGGTCACATCCGTAACATGCTTTTAGATATGGCTGGCTAATTTTTACAGTTAGCGAATGCAGAAAAAGCACACTTTCGAGTGTGCTTTTTTTATTGAATAGCAATTTTGCTGCTGAAATGATCGGATTGCTGTGGAGTGGTGAAAGGCTAATCAGAATTTGTGCGATTCATGTAAAAAGGTGAAGATTATCTATGGCGAGAATGCAGTAGTAGGGTAAAATAAATGCTATGATGTAACGTTATAAAAGGGCAATTTGTGAAAAGGTGCTCTTTTTTGTTATTAGCAAAACTGAAATTGGACTTTGGTCTAAATTGCATCTTGTTGAGTGATGACGCACCATAGTTTACCTGATGTAAATCAATGTGTATTTAGCTGATTTATGAATGGTATGTGTCAAAAAAATCAATTGCATGTAAGGGTTCATGTTACGATTTGATACATCGTTATATTGAAAAAAAGTGGTTAATTTGTGTGCATTTTCTCGTTAAATAAGCACAAAATTTAAACAAGAAGTGGTTTTAGAAAAGCTAAATCGAGAATTTACCTTTTCTAAAACGATTTTGCAAAAAATTGCTCGGTTTCGGTCGAGTATTTATGGATGAGTGATGATGCCATTGAGGGTGTTGTTGTTCATTTTTCACATCAGGATAATCCTAATGTGGTGATAACGCCCAAAGGCAAATGTCTGCTGGGGACTGATGTCATGTTACCAATTTGACATTATCAATCATGGGGTTGCTTAACAAGCACCTGAAATATTTTTGCAATAGGAAATGGGTCCACAAATGCAAGAAGTTGCTGACGCTTTGCGTCTTGACACTGAACTTTCCGCTGATAGTGCAGCGTATATTGAAGAACTTTATGAGCAGTATTTAACGTCACCAGAATCAGTTGGAGCTGATTGGCGTACATACTTCGATAAATTCCCGAAAGGTGATCAACCACACAGCAATGTACGTGAGCAATTCCTCTTATTAGGTCGCAATTCAAGTCGTGTACAGGCCGTGGTTCAAAGCACAGTGAGTACTGAACATGAGCGTCGTCAAATTGGCGTATTACAACTTATTGCAGCGTATCGTAACCGTGGTCATCAAAAAGCAAAGCTTGATCCATTAGGTTTGGCGAAACGTGAAATCGTTCCAGATCTTGATCTTGCTACTCATGGCTTGACCCAATCAGATTTAGATACTGTTTTCAATACTGGCAATTTACTTATCGGTAAAGATGAAGCAACTTTAGGTGAAATGGTTCAAGCCATGGAAGCAACGTATTGTGCTTCGATTGGTGCTGAATACATGCATATTGTTGATACCAAAGAAAAACGTTGGATTCAACAACGCCTTGAAGGTGCACGTGGTCAATTTAATTTCACTGCAGAACAGAAGAAACACGTATTAGAGCGTTTAACTGCAGCTGAAGGCCTTGAAAAATTCCTGGGTAATAAATACGTCGGTGCAAAACGTTTCGGCGTGGAAGGTGGTGAATCTTTCATTCCAATGGTCGATGCTTTGATTCAACGTGCAGGTTCTGTAGGTTGTAAAGAAGTTGTGATTGGTATGCCACACCGTGGCCGTTTAAACCTATTGGTTAACATCATGGGTAAAAACCCAGCAGACCTATTTGGTGAGTTCGAAGGTAAGAGCATACACAAAAAAGGTTCTGGTGACGTTAAATACCACCAAGGTTTCTCTTCAAATGTAATGACTCCAGGTGGCGAAGTTCACTTGGCATTGGCATTTAACCCATCGCATTTAGAAATCGTTGGACCAGTAGTAGAAGGTTCGGTACGTGCACGTCAAGTTCGTCGTAAAGACATCGGCGGTGACGATGTATTACCAGTGATTGTTCACGGTGATGCGGCATTTGCTGGTCAAGGTGTAAACCAAGAAACTTTCCAAATGTCACAAACTCGCGGTTATACCGTAGGTGGTACAGTGCATATTGTTGTGAATAACCAAGTCGGTTTCACAACATCTGATCCGCGTGATGCACGTTCTACAGAATACTGTACTGATATTGCGAAAATGATCCAAGCACCGATTTTCCATGTGAACGGTGATGATCCTGAATCAGTATTGTTTGTTGCTCAATTGGCGCATGACTTCCGTCATACGTTCCGTAAAGATGTTGTCATCGACATGTTCTGTTACCGTCGTCGTGGTCATAACGAAGCGGATGAGCCAGCTGCAACACAGCCAATGATGTATCAAGTCATCAACAAGAAAACAACAACACGTGCTCTATATGCAGACCAATTGGTTCAAGAAAACGTGTTGGATCGTGCTAAAGCTGATCAAATGATTGAAGACTACCGTGCTGATTTAGAAGCGGGTAATCACGTTGCGAATGCACTGGTACTTGAGCCAAATACAAAAATGTTTGTAGATTGGACTCCGTACTTGGGTCATGACTATACAGATGTTTGGGATACAACGTTCTCTGAAGATCGCTTAAAAGAACTTGGTCGCACTATGCGTCAGCTTCCTGAAGGCTTTGTGATGCAGCGCCAAGTAGCAAAAGTGATTGATGATCGCTTGAAAATGCAAACGGGTGAAATGCCGTTGAACTGGGGTGCTGCTGAAACTTTAGCTTATGCAACTCTGTTAGATGAAGGCTATTTAGTTCGTTTAACGGGTGAAGACGTAGGTCGTGGTACATTCTCACATCGTCATGCGAAACTGCATAACCAAGTTGATGGTTCGACTTATATTCCTCTTTGCCACATCAAAGAAAACCAACCGCGTGTTGCTGTTTATGACTCGCTATTGTCTGAAATGGCAGTATTGGCATTTGAATATGGTTACGCAACGACATTGCCAAAGAGCTTGGTGATTTGGGAAGCTCAGTTCGGTGACTTCGCTAACTGTGCACAGGTTGTAATTGACCAGTTCATCGCTTCTGGTGAAACCAAGTGGGAGCGTGTTTGTGGTTTAACCATGTTGTTACCACACGGTTTTGAAGGTCAAGGTCCTGAACACTCATCTGCACGTTTAGAGCGCTTCTTACAGTTATGTGCTGAAGACAACATGCAAGTGATGACGCCGACAACGCCTGCGCAAATTTTCCATGCTTTACGTCGTCAAGCAATTCGCCCAATTCGTAAGCCAATGATCATCATGTCACCGAAGTCTTTACTTCGTCACAAACTTGCAACTTCAACTTTAAGTGAACTTGCAAACGGTACATTCCAAACTGTGATTGATGAAGTGGATCAAATCAACAAATCGGACGTAACTCGTCTCGTGATTTGTGGTGGTAAGGTGTATTACGACTTACTCGAAAAACGTCGTGAACAAGGTTTAAATAACGTGGCAATTGTCCGTGTTGAACAATTGTACCCGTACCCAGAACAACGTATTGCTGAAGTATTGGCTTCTTATCCGAACCTTAAAGATGTAGTTTGGACTCAAGAAGAGCCTAAGAACCAAGGCGCTTGGTTGTTTATTGCTCCTCGTTTATACGAAGATGTAATGAAATCAGGTAAACAAGTACGTATCAGTTATGCAGGTCGTGAAGCTTCTGCTGCACCGGCTTGTGGTTCACCATATTTGCATGCAAAACAACAAGCTCAGCTGGTTAATGACGCTTTAGCGATCGTAGCTGAACAATCAGGAGAATCTCAATAATGGCAACCGAAATTAAAGCACCGGTATTCCCAGAGTCAGTTGCGGACGGTACGATTGCAACTTGGCACAAACAACCAGGTGAAGCAGTATCACGTGATGAAGTGATCTGTGACATTGAAACAGATAAAGTTGTTTTAGAAGTAGTTGCTCCTGCTGACGGTACAATCGTTGCAATCATCAAAAATGAAGGTGACACAGTTCTTTCTGCTGAAGTAATTGCTCAGTTTGAAGAAGGTGCGGTTTCTGGTGCTGCTGCAACTGAAGCAGTTCAAGGTGAAGCGAAAGTTGAACAAGCTGCTGCGAACACTCAAGCGGGTGCTGCGCCAGTTGTAGAACGTGCTCAACAAGTACAAGACCAAGCTCCTGCAGTTCGTAAAGCGTTAACTGAAACTGGTATTGCTGCTACTGATGTTGCAGGTACTGGTCGTGGTGGTCGCATCACGAAAGAAGATGTTGCTAACCATCAAACTAAACCAGCAGCTCCTGCTGCTGCACCATTAAGCGTTGCAGTAGGTGAACGTATTGAGAAACGTGTTCCAATGACACGTCTTCGTAAGCGTGTTGCTGAACGTTTACTTGCAGCAACTCAAGAAACTGCAATGTTAACTACGTTTAACGAAGTGAACATGAAGCCAATCATGGAAATGCGTGCGCAATACAAAGATGCATTTGAGAAGCGTCATGGTGCACGTCTTGGCTTTATGTCATTCTTTGTTAAAGCAGCAACTGAAGCACTTAAACGCTACCCAGCAGTGAATGCTTCAATTGATGGCGATGACATCGTTTATCACGGTTACTACGACATCGGTGTAGCAGTTTCTTCTGACCGTGGTCTAGTCGTACCTGTTCTACGTGATACTGACCGTATGAACTACGCTGAAGTTGAAAACGGTATCCGTGACTACGCTTACAAAGCACGTGACGGTAAGTTGGGTATCGAAGACATGACTGGCGGTACATTCACCATTACTAACGGTGGTACTTTCGGTTCATTGCTTTCTACACCAATCTTGAATACGCCGCAAACTGCAATTTTGGGTATGCACAAAATCCAAGAACGTCCTATGGCGGTAAATGGTCAAGTAGAAATCTTGCCAATGATGTATTTAGCGCTTTCTTATGACCACCGTTTAATCGATGGTAAAGAAGCTGTTGGTTTCTTGGTAACAATCAAAGAATTGTTAGAAGAACCAGCTAAACTAATCCTTGACCTTTAATCGATAGCATAAAAATACCAGGCTTAGAGTGATCCTCTAAGCCTGTATTTGGAGATAAACATGTCTCAACAATTTGATCTTGTTGTAATTGGCGGTGGCCCAGGTGGCTATGAAGCAGCGATTCGTGCAGCACAGTTAGGTTTTAAAGTTGCTTGTATCGAAAAACGTATTCACAAAGGTAAGCCATCTTTAGGTGGTACTTGCTTAAACGTGGGTTGTATTCCTTCTAAAGCTTTACTTGATTCTTCTCATCGCTATGAAGATACAGTTCATCATTTAGATGATCACGGTATTACAACAAGTGAAGTGAAGTTTGACTTGGCTAAAATGCTGGATCGCAAGGATAAAATCGTTAACCAATTAACTATGGGTGTCGATGGCCTTCTTAAAGGTAATGGTATCGAATGGTTAAAAGGTACTGGTAAATTACTTGCGGGTAAAAAAGTTGAGTTTGTTTCTCATGAAGGTGAAACTCAAATTTTAGAGCCAAAATATGTGATTCTTGCATCTGGTTCTGTGCCTGTAAATATTCCTGTAGCTCCTGTTGATCAAGACATTATTGTTGATTCAACTGGCGCTTTAGAATTCCAAGAAGTTCCTAAGCGTTTAGGTGTTATTGGTGCTGGTGTCATTGGTTTAGAACTTGGTTCAGTATGGCGTCGTCTAGGTGCTGAAGTTGTTGTATTTGAAGCAATGGATGCATTCTTACCAATGGCTGATAAAGCGTTGGCTAAAGATTACCAAAAAGTATTGACTAAACAAGGTTTAGACATTCGCGTAGGCGCTAAAGTTGCAGGTACTGAAGTTAACGGTCGTGAAGTGACAGTTAAGTACACGCAAGGTGGCGAAGATAAGACTCAAACTTTTGACAAGTTAATCGTTTGTGTTGGTCGTCGTGCTTATGCAGAAGGTTTATTGGCTGATGATTCAGGTATTAAACTCACTGAACGTGGTTTAGTTGAAGTAAACGATTGGTGTGCAACTTCTGTTGAAGGTGTATATGCAATTGGTGACTTAGTCCGTGGTCCAATGCTTGCGCATAAAGCAATGGAAGAAGGCGTAATGGCTGTTGAACGTATTCACGGTCATGCTGCACAAGTGAACTATGACACCATCATTTCTGTAATCTATACACACCCAGAAGCGGCGTGGGTAGGTTTAACAGAAGAGCAAGCCAAAGAAAAAGGCCATGAAGTGAAAACTGGTCAATTTGGTTTCGCTGCAAATGGTCGTGCAATGGCTGCTGGTGAAAATGCAGGTTTTGTGAAGTTCGTTGCGGATGCAAAAACTGACCGTTTATTGGGTATGCACGTGATTGGACCTGCTGCGTCTGATATCGTTCACCAAGGTATGATTGCACTTGAATTCGTATCAAGTGTTGAAGATCTTCAATTGATGACATTTGGTCATCCAACTTTCTCTGAAGTTGTACATGAAGCTGCATTGGCTGTAGATGGCCGTGCAATTCACGCAATTCAGCGTAAGCGTAAGTAAGATCAAAAAAAGAGCGGTTTAACCGCTCTTTTTAATTTTATAGGTTGTTTTTAGCCACACAATCTACTACAAATAAGAAAGAAAAAATGAAACAAGAGCTAATCCGGATAGACGTGAGTCTGAAGGTTAGTCACCCCATAACAAAGCGAAGAAGTAGTAAAAGGTTAGTCAATGAATCTACATGAGTATCAAGCCAAAGCGTTATTAAAAAAATATGGTATGCCTGTTCAAGAAGGCGTATTGGCAACGAACGCAGATGAAGCCGTACAAGCCTTTGAGCAACTGGGTGGCAAATTTGCAGTAATGAAAGCGCAAGTGCATGCCGGTGGTCGTGGTAAGGCAGGCGGTGTCAAGGTTGTAAAATCAAGCAAAGAAGCCGCAGACTATGCCAACCAAATTATCGGTACTCGCTTAGTCACGTATCAAACAGATGCGAATGGACAGCCTGTCAACAGCATACTGGTCTGTGAAGATGTTTATCCTGTAGAGCGTGAATTGTACCTTGGTGCGGTGGTTGACCGTTCTAGCCGCCGTGTGACTTTTATGGCATCCACTGAAGGCGGTGTCGAAATTGAAAAAGTCGCGGAAGAAACACCAGAGAAAATTATTAAAGTTGAAGTTGATCCATTGGTCGGCTTACAACCTTTTCAGGCGCGAGAAGTCGCTTTTGCCTTGAAATTAAAAGATGGACAAATTGCTCAGTTTGTAAAAATCATGACCGCTGCTTATCAGGCATTTGTTGAAAATGATTTTGCTTTATTTGAGATTAATCCGCTGTCTGTACGTGAAAATGGTGAAATCCTATGTGTTGATGCCAAAGTTGGGATCGACTCGAATGCGCTATATCGTATTCCTGAAGTCGCTGCTTTACGTGATAAATCACAAGAGAATGAGCGTG
Organism: Acinetobacter sp. GQ146; assembly: GCF_059758585.1. Lineage (NCBI taxonomy): Bacteria > Pseudomonadati > Pseudomonadota > Gammaproteobacteria > Moraxellales > Moraxellaceae > Acinetobacter > Acinetobacter sp. GQ146. The sequence goes on along the minus strand of NZ_JCAXDV010000002.1, from coordinate 468,450 downwards.
AGCTGAAAGCATCAGAGTTTGATTTGAACTATGTTGCTCTAGAAGGCAATATCGGTTGTATGGTCAATGGTGCAGGTCTAGCCATGGCGACCATGGATATCATTAAGCTTTATGGTGGACAACCGGCAAACTTCTTAGATGTCGGTGGTGGTGCAACCAAAGAGCGCGTGATTGAAGCCTTTAAATTAATCTTGGCAGATACCTCGGTTCAAGGGGTATTGATTAACATTTTCGGTGGGATTGTACGTTGTGACATGATTGCTGAAGCGATTATTGCTGCAGTACAGGAAGTACATGTTGAGGTTCCTGTTGTGGTTCGTTTAGAAGGAAATAACGCAGAATTAGGCGCGAAAATTCTAGATGAATCAGGTTTGAAATTAACTTCTGCCAATGGCTTAGCCGATGCCGCAGAAAAAATTGTTGCAGCAGTGAAAGCATAAGGAGTGCCAGCATGAGCGTATTAATTAATAAAAGCACAAAAGTTTTGGTACAAGGTTTTACAGGGAAAAACGGCACATTCCATTCTGCTCAAGCCTTAGATTATGGCACCAAAGTGGTCGGTGGTGTTACTCCGGGTAAAGGTGGAACAACACATTTAGATTTACCTGTTTTTAATACCATGAAAGAAGCCGTACGTGAGACGCATGCGGATGCATCGGTTATTTATGTACCTGCTCCTTATGTGTTGGACTCAATTGTAGAAGCAGTAGATTCTGGGGTTGGTCTGATTGTGGTGATTACAGAAGGTGTGCCGACACTGGATATGCTAAAAGCCAAGCGTTATTTAGAAACCAATGGCAATGGCACACGTTTGGTTGGACCAAACTGCCCAGGTGTAATTACCCCGGGTGAATGCAAAATTGGCATTATGCCAGGGCATATTCATCAACCAGGTCGTATTGGGATTATCTCTCGTTCAGGTACTTTAACCTATGAAGCGGTAGCGCAAACTACGAAACTGGGACTAGGTCAGTCTACTTGTATTGGTATTGGTGGAGATCCAATTCCAGGAATGAACCAAATTGATGCATTAAAATTGTTCCAAGATGACCCAGATACTGACGCGATTATCATGATTGGTGAAATTGGCGGAACGGCAGAAGAAGAGGCTGCTGAATATATTCAGTCAAATGTCACGAAACCTGTGGTAGGTTATATCGCTGGGGTAACTGCACCTAAAGGCAAACGTATGGGGCACGCGGGAGCGATTATTTCGGGTGGTAAAGGTACTGCAGAAGAAAAATTCGCAGCATTTGAACGTGCCGGCATGGCCTATACACGTAGTCCAGCAGAACTGGGTTCGACCATGTATCAAGTCTTAAAAGACAAAGGTCTGGTTTAATACCCGAGCTTTAATCTTAAAAACCGCATACTATGGCTTTAGTATGCGGTTTTTTTTATGGAGTACGGCTTTGGTATATATATTGCTGAATTGAGGCAACAATTCGAAATAGTATTCTCTTACCTCAATGCAAGAAGTTAATTGGAACCAGTTTAGTGATGAGTTTTGCCGAAATATTCAGAAAGTGATTCCTTTTGAAGGATTCGTTGCCTTTAATATCGATTCGGCAATGACGGGGAGTCAATATTCATTTCAAGGCATTAATCATCAGGCGGCAGATGAATATTTGGGGAAGAAACAACAATTTGATCCCGTACATTTCATGCACAGTTATTATGAGCCTGAAACTAAATTTAGCGTGTTACACACGGCTGAATCTAATCAAGAATATGATGAATTTTTAAAAAAATGGCATGTACAAGATACCCTTGAACTGTTCTTTCGGCAGAATGGCGTGCCCGTAAAGGGAATGAGTTTGGTGCGTTCGAATGCACTCGAGCCGTTTTCGTTACAAGACCTTAAATTGGTTGAGTCGTATTATGATTTAACGGTCAGTTGCTTTAATCAGGTGTTGGCTGTGACCCATCATCAGGTAAATACTTTTAATGAAGCTTTAACTGAGTCTTTAACCCGAAAGGAGTGCAGGATACTGAATTTGTTATGTAAAGGATTAAACAACCAAGCACTTGCCGATGAGATGCATTGTGGTGTGTCTACGATAAAAACCCATTTACAACATATATATCAAAAAACACAGGTGAAAAGTCGGCAGGAGTTAATGAGTCGGGTGCTATGCGGTATTCATCTTTAGCCTCAAAATGAGAAATCTGACGTGAATTTTAAAAATCATCCTTTGGGATGATTTTTTTATTTCAGGAACAGCGTAATTTTTCAGCATAGAAAAAATTGTGTCTGCGACGAAGGGAATTCAAGATGAAGAAATTACATTCACAAAAACTAAGCAAATATTTGAAGCAAATGTCAAATATTATGGGTGTAATGGCGATTGGCGCATGTGCAACTCAAGTGATGGCGCATGGTGAGGCGGCTAAAATGTTACCGCTGCAGCAGGCTATGCAATCGGTTGGTGCAACTGTACAGCAAGATCAATATGCGAATGTTTATACCATCAGTAAAAATTCGACCTTGGTGCGCGCCAAACCGAACTCAACCACCATTATGGTGAATGGTAAACCATTAAAAATTTCAGCACCGATTGTGGTTAAAAATGGCCAAGCCATGGCTTCTGAAACCTTGGCAAATGAAATTTTCCAATCGGGTTTAGATCAAACTTTTCAGGTTGAAACAGTTAAACACCCTTTGAATACGCTCACTGGGGAAGAGATTCAAGTTGTCACTAAAGTGATTCAGGCCGATCAACGTGCACCTAAAACTTTGCGTTTTAGCCGCGTTCGTTTGCAAGAGCCTGAGAAAAATGCGGTGTGGGACAGTGTACTGAATCATAAAAGCTATAATGGTCCACGTTTAGCCGAATTTAGCCTCCTACAGAACGATAATATTATTGAGGGGGTGGTTGACCTGAATAAGCAGCAAGTGACCAGCTGGAAAGTCTTACCTGCAACGCATGGTATGGTTTTGCTGGATGATTTCATGACGGTGCAAGAAATTATTCAAAAGAGCCCTGAATATCATGCCGCTTTGGCAAAACGTGGCATCACGGATGTAACCAAAGTGGTGGGAACGCCATTAACCGTGGGCTATTTTGGTGGTCAGGATGGGTTGAATAAAGAGCTGAGTCTACTAAAAATTGTCAGTTATTTAGATGTGGGTGATGGGAATTACTGGGCACATCCGATTGAAAACTTGGTGGCTGTGGTTGATTTAGAGAAAAAGAAAATCATCAAAATTGAAGAGGGCAGTTTAGTCCCAGTGCCGATGGCGGCTCGTCCCTATGATGGTCGTGATCAGAAAGCTCAAACACGGAAGCCGTTAAATATTACGGAGCCAGAGGGAAAAAACTACAGCATTACAGGGCAATATATTCATTGGGGCAATTGGTGCTTCCACGTCGGACTGGATTCTCGCGTGGGCTTACAGCTGGGTACGGTCACCTTTAAAGATAAAGGCGTGAAACGCAAAGTGATGTATCAGGGGAATCTGGGCGGCATGGTCGTACCTTATGGTGATCCAGATATGGGCTGGTACTTCAAGTCATATCTCGATTCTGGTGAATATGGCATGGGCACACTGACCTCTTCCATCGAATTGGGCAAAGATGTGCCAGAAAATGCCGTATTACTTGATGCTGTCATTGCAGACTATCAGGGTAATCCAGTTACCATTCCAAATGCCATTGCCGTATTTGAGCGCTATGCTGGACCTGAATTCAAACATCAGGAAATGGGGCAAGCCAATGTGAGTGTGGAACGCCGTGAGTTGGTGGTCCGTTGGATCAGTACCGTCGGCAACTATGATTACATGTTTGATTGGGTCTTCTCTGATAACGGGACGATGGGCATTAATGCCGGTGCAACAGGCATTGAAGCGGTAAAAGGGGTCAAATCATCGACTATGCATGATGCGACAGCCAAAGAGGATACGCGTTACGGAACTTTGCTGGATCACAATATTGTCGGTACGACTCACCAACATATTTATAATTTCCGTTTAGATTTAGATGTCGATGGTGAAAAGAATACCCTGACGCATATGAACCCTGTGGTGAATGTGAACAAGAAGGGGATCCGTAAAAGTGCGATGGAAATTGAACAGCATGTGGTACGTACGGAGCAGAATGCAGCAGAAAAATTCGATCCATCTACCATTCGTTTAATCAGTAATTACTCAAAAGAAAACAAGGTGGGTAACCCTGTCTCATATCAACTTATTCCATATGCTGGCGGAACGCACCCAATCGCGAAAGGTGCAAACTTTAGCCCAGATGAGTGGTTATTCAAGCGTTTGAACTTTATGGATAAGCAAATTTGGGTGACAAAATATAACCCGAATGAACTCTATCCAGAGGGCGCCTATCCAAACCGTTCGGATAAAGATACGGGTTTAGGTCAATTTGTTAAAAATAATGATGATATTGATAACAAAGACTTGGTGGTCTGGTTAACCACAGGTACCACGCATGTTGCGCGCGCAGAAGAATGGCCAATTATGCCGACAGAATGGGTGAACGTGTTATTGAAACCATGGAATTTCTTTGATCAAACACCGTCATTGAATTTGAACACACCGAAAGATAGTACTCATCAACATTAAGCAGGGAATCACAATTGAAAAGACCATATCTCCTATGCGGTATGGTCATCTAATCGATTTGGGGAAATTTATGTTCAAAAAATGTGTGCAACCTTTAGTAATGTTGTCGTTATGTGCGGCTTCAGCTGCGACTTGGGCAGAAGACAGTTCAGCAATTGCACCTGCAATTAGCGTATCAGGTTCAATGACCATGGCAACGGACTATCGTTTTCGTGGTGTTTCAATGTCGAATCGTGACCCTGCGATTCAGGGGGCATTAAACTTTTCTCACCGCTCAGGTGCTTATTTAAGTCTTTGGGCTTCGAATGCAGATGTGGGCGCAGGTGGAAATGTAGAAGCGGATTTTTTTGTGGGCTATATTTTACCGCTGACAGAAAAGTCATTTTTAGATATTAACTATGCTGATGTTAATTATCCTGGCACGATAAAAGAATACCACACCGACTTTAGTGAGTTTGGGGTGAATTATAATCACAGTGACTTGATCACTGCAGAGGATTATTTCACCGCAGGGGTGTTCTATTCACCTGAGTTTGCTTTCAAATCGGGTACAGAAATTTATTTAAATACCACCTATAAGCTACCTGTTTATAAAAATATCAAACTTGTTTCGAGTTTGGGTTATACCAAACTCGAAGACAATGAACAATTTAGCAAAGCCTTTGGTGGTGATGGCGGTCAAGATGACTATTTTGATTATAAAATTGGACTCGGAGCGGAAGTACTTGGTTTGAATTCCGAACTGGTCTGGATTGACAATAATATTGATAGCGATGCCAATATAATGAAGGGTAGTGTGGTGTTTTCGCTTAGTAAACAGTTTTAAATCAAAGACCCGCGCTAGAATCTAGTTAAAACATAAGCCTCATCATGAGGCTTATGTTTTCTGCATATGCATAAACGAAATGACCGCGCGTGAAATATACAGCTGTTCGGTGCAGCTTCGAATTTGGCTATGCTATAGTAGGTTTAAAATAATTCTTTGAAGACATAGTGTTGCAGATGTTAAGCCAAATTCATTTGTTCAGTTGTCGGTTGTTTTTTCTTGTGTTGTTTAGCCTTAATGTGACTCATGCGGAAAATGAAGATGTATATCTGACTGAATCTATGGATGAAGATATTTTTCAGTATTATCAGAAACTGGCGCAAAAGCATGATCAAGAAGAAAAAGACTATAGCGTGCTCGATCATAATTTTTATGAAAATGAATACATTCGTATTTTTAACTATACCGCTTATAACACGGATAACTTTAGCCATAAATTAGGTACAGGGGAGTTTAATAGTACTGATTTAGATGCTTTAAGCATCTCTTTTGGTTATGGCATTGAAATTAAGTTAAATCAAAGAAATAAAGTTGGCTATGAGTATCTGTCCAGTTTTCCATATGATCGAGGGCAACTGATCCGGTTATTCTGGGTACATGTTTTATAAATTGTATTTGCACTGGAATATCAATTAAATCAGTAAATCTTGAATGATGATTTTTTTCATGCGGGTTAGCGCAGCGAGTGCTCCGTGCCGAGTCGCTAAGATTTCGCTGATATTTTCTGGAATCACTTGCCAACTAATACCGTAGACATCTTTGCACCAGCCACACCAGCTTTCTGAGCCGTGTGCAGTAAAATAATTCCAATAATAGTCAATTTCTTGCTGCGATTTGCAAGGAATAACAAAGGATACGGCTTCATTAAAGTCAAAGATATGCTGTGAAGGGCTGTCTTTTGCCATGAATTTTAGCTGATTGAGGCTAAATACACTGTGTTGGATGTGACCTTTTAATTCGCCCGAAGCGTAACGTCTCATGTGCTGACGGTGAAAGTCGGGAAAAACTTTTTGATAATACTGTAATGCCTGTGAACATTGATTTTGATGCATGCCGCAAAAGAGTAAATTGGGAATAATCCGTTGCTGATTGGGTTCGAGTTGTGCCAGTTGTAACTGCCAAGTATAGCCAAATTGATCCTGCACCCAGCCATAATAAGCATTCCATTCATAATGCCCTAACTCGACTAAACTGGCACCACCCAGCATTAATTTTTGCCAAAGCGTATTGATTTCCTGACGGCTTGAACAAAGCACGGTAAAGGAAATAGCAGGATTGGGCAAAAAGTAAGGGCCGCCATTGATCCCAATAAATAATTGATTGGCAAGTGATGCTTTTACTACGGTTGAATTGTGCTGATGAATTTCACTATCAGGAAACACCGAACAATAAAACTCAAAGGCTGCAATTGCTTGATTATCAAACCACAAAGCAGGATAGATCGGCAGCTGCATGTAGGCTCCTTGGACTGAGTTTTTATATGCTTGAATTCTAAATGAATAACGTGAATAACTCTGTAATGTTTTGCAGAAAAAAGCGCAACATGTGTTGCGCTTGATTCCACTTTCATCTCGTTTAGACTTTAGCTTGGGGTTTTAATTGCTGTGTTAAGCCATTAATGTCGCCACCTTGAAGACCAAGCTCACTCATTAAGCTATCAATCAATGGGGCTTGAGAGCGATAACGCAAAGCGCTGTTAACGACTTGATCGGAGAGTGAAGTGTTGGAATGCTCATGAGGAGTATCGTGACCTTGTGAATGAGCCATATTTCCTAAGCCATTGACTTGTAATATTTTAATATCATCAATATTTTCCATTGGTTTGACACTTTCACGAATGATTTCGGGTAAATATTTGAGCAGAGCCAGTCGAATCTGCATTTCCACTTGCTCGCTCGACAAGGTGTTATTGGCTTCGTGTACAGCACGGGTACCTTCAGCATCTACTTGATATTGTTTTTCCATTGCTTGAGCAAGTAGCACCTTGGCATCGGCTTCACCTTTGGCTTTAAGGCGGGCTTTTTCTGCTTCCGCTTCTGCGGCAATACGAATTGCCTCAGCCTCATCTACTGCTGCTTTTTTACCAGCTTCAGCCGCTACAGTAATCGCAATCGCATCTTTTTCTGCGGCTTGTTTAGCGGCTACCAGCTCAACGGCTTTTTCACGTTCGGCACGTTGGGTTTCGCGCACGGTTAGGACTTCTTCTTCGGCTTTTACTGCTTGGGCACGTGCTTGGTCGGCTTGAGCTTTGGCTTCAGACTCCGCCCGTGACTTTTCCGCGACCGCGATAGCACGTTCCTGTTCTGCTAGCTCAATGGTTTTCTTTTGCTCGACTTGAGCTTTTTGCACCATTTGTGCTTTAAGAATATTTTCATTTTCGACATCACGTGCAGAGGCAATGCGCTTTAATTCAACTTCACGTTCAGCGGCAATACGTGCTTCTTCGGCTTCACGCTTTTTCGCAGCTTCTTGAGCAGCAATTTCCGCCAGTTGCTCAGCACGTCGTACTGAAATTTCACGTTCTTGCTGCAATTTGGCATATTCTTCTTCACGCAAAATTTGCAAGCGCGCCTGTTCTGCTTCCAAGTTTTTGGTTTTAATAGCAAGGTCAGCATCTTGTTCAATCACGTTGCGTTTTTTACGACGATCTTCAATGGTTTCTGTCAGCTTGGTCAGACCTTCGGCATCAAAGGCATTTTGTGGATTAAAATATTTAAAACTGGTTTGATCAAGACCTGTCAAAGATACGGTTTCGAGTTCCAAACCATTTTTAAATAAGTCTTCTGAAACGACTTGCTGCACCTTTTGCACAAAGTCGACCCGTTTTTCATGTAATTCTTCCATTGCCATTTCGGCAGCAACCGCACGCAGTGAATCGACAAATTTGCCTTCAACCAAATTTTTCAATTCATTCGGTGACATGGTTTTTTTGCCTAGCGTTTGTGCTGCTGTTGCAATGGATTCAGCCGTTGGTTTTACCCGTACATAGAACTCAGCCATCACATCTACACGCATACGGTCACGGGTAATCAGGGCTTGGTCTTCTGCGCGAACAACTTCGAGGCGCAAGGTATTCATATTGACCGGAATAATTTCATGTAACACAGGCAGAACAATGGCACCGCCATTCAGAATGACTTTTTCTCCGCCAAACCCTGTGCGTACAAAAGAAATCTCTTTGCTGGAGCGTTGATATAAACGGGCGACAATGAAGCCAATCACAATAATTGCGACAAAAATAATGCCTGCAATTACCAATGCATTGATAAGGTTGGGATTTAACATTTTATTCTCAAAATTGAAGTATTGTTAAGTTTCAGAACGAATGGCCTGAAAGCCAATTTTAGTTTTTTGGGTCAAAATCACGTGTTGACCCTGCTTAAAGAATTCATTTTGTTCAGGTTCGACCAGAACATAATGAATTTGTCCAAATTGATCTTTTACTTTAGCCTGAGCAGGCGATTGTGGTTTCGCAATACCGAGTATAATTATGGCAGTGCGACCCACCAACTCTTCGCTAAAAATGGCTGTAGTTTCATCTTGCGGTAAAATTCTGGAGACAATTTTCGCGGCCCAACGCACCAAGGGCATACATAAAAACAAGCTCGCAGGTGCTAAAATCCAAGCACTCCAAAAGTTTCCTGTGAGCAGATGGGCGAGGCTTTGTAGAAAGAAACCAAATAAACCAAAAATGGTCAGAAAAATAATAAACCAAATTAGCAGCGGGATACGTCCGAGATATAACCAGTCCAAAGCCTGCACCAACCAACCAGCTTCAGTATCAATCTCTACTTCGGGAGAGGTGAGATTCGTGGGTAAAAGCTGATCAAGAACGCCCTGAGTACCACCGCCTAGGAGCAATAAAGTCAGTTCTAAAAAGGCAAATAAAAACAGCAGGCAGATGGAGATGCTAAATACCAGATTTGACGGGTGTGTCACTAGTTCCCACATGTTCAAATTCTCTATTTTTATTAAGTTATTGATAACAAATAAAGTACAAATTTATTCTTTATTCTCTAAGATAGCATTGAAATGAACTTAAGTCTAAGAAACTTTGAGACAAAAAAATACGCAACGATTGGGGTGATCATTGCGTAGAACAACGAATCTGTTTACACAGTTCGGTTAAGGAGAAATGTTATAAGTTTAGGTGCTCTAAACTATGAAATTAGAATAATTGGAAATACGCTTTAATTCATGAGCAATCACGTTAAATCCTGTTAAATCACGTTAAGAGTAAGAGAGTCTTGTGATTGAGCAGATTTATTTTTATGCTAAAAAAATTAAAGACCTAAGTTTAGGTCTTTAATTGAAAATTGAATGCAAAAATGATGTTAGAAGTGGAATACACCCAAACCAGATTTGACTTCATCTAAAGTCTGTTGAGTAATATCACGACATTTATCGGTGCCGGCTTTCAAAATATCCATAATATAATCAGGATCTTTTGCTAATTCGATACGACGTTCACGAATTGGGCCAATCAGTTCTTTTAACACGCCTTCTAAACGTTTTTTCACAGTGCCATCGCCTAAACCACCACGACGGTAGTGGGCTTTGAGTTCTTCAACTTCTTCTTTATTTGGGTCAAATGCATCTAAATAAGTAAATACAATATTACCTTCAACCTGACCTGGATCTTCAATGCGCAGGTGATTTGGGTCAGTGTACATCGCGTTGACGGCTTTCTTAATGTCTTTATCGCTGGCATCCAACACAATGGTGTTGCCCAAAGATTTCGACATCTTCGCTTTACCATCAAAGCCAGGTAAACGGCCCATATTAGAAAGGAGGGCTTTACATTCAGGCAATAAATCTTGACCGATTTGACGATTAATACGACGCACAATTTCGTTGGTCTGTTCAATCATTGGAATCTGGTCTTCACCCACAGGAACAACAGTGGCTTTAAACGCCGTGATGTCGGCTGCTTGTGCAACCGGGTAGCACAGGAAGCCTGCTGGAATATCACGCTCAAAACCACGCATCTGAATTTCAGATTTGATGGTCGGGTTACGTTCTAATCGCGCCACAGTCACAAAGTTGAGGTACAACATGGTGAGTTCGTTTAATGCAGGCAAGCAAGATTGCACGCAGATGGTGGTTTTTGTTGGATCAATTCCCACAGCTAAGTAATCAGTTGCAACTTCAATAATATTACGACGGACTTTTTCGAAATTATCCGCATTGTCAGTCAGTGCTTGGGCATCTGCCAATAACAAATGTTGGTGATGCGAATCTTGTAGACCTACACGTGAACGTAAAGAACCAACAAAATGACCTAAGTGAAGTTGCCCTGTAGGACGGTCGCCAGTCAAGATGACGGGACGATTATCTTGATTACTCATTTTCTTTTCCAAAAAGTAGTGTTTTCACTACAACTGCAGTCAAATAAATGGCTACATTGTACGGTATAATTTTTTTTAATGTCAGTCACAAAAAAATAGAAAAACAAAAAAATCAAATCTCATCTTAAATCATCAACTAAATACAGTATTTTTCTTCAGAGCAATTTAAAATACAGCAAACTTTTTAGGATAAATATAATGGCGAGTAGCTTATTAATATTATTAGATGATATTGCGACGGTATTAGATGATGTGGCCGTCATGAGTAAAGTTGCAGCAAAAAAAACTGCGGGGGTACTTGGGGATGATTTGGCATTAAACGCGCAACAGGTGAGTGGTTTGCGTGCAGAGCGTGAATTACCCGTCGTCTGGAGTGTGGCCAAAGGTTCTTTTGTCAATAAACTGATTTTGGTGCCGTTGGCATTATTGATTAGTGTGGTTGCACCGTGGTTGATTAATCCTTTATTGATGCTGGGTGGATTGTTCTTGTGTTATGAAGGGGTGGAAAAGGTTTTACACAGCCTGCAACACCGTAAGGCGACCAATGAAAAGGAAGCAGAAGAAGAACTGCAAAGCATTGAAACTGATTTAGTGACCTATGAAAAAGAAAAAATAAAAGGGGCCGTACGTACCGACTTTATCCTTTCTGCTGAAATTGTGGTCATTTCATTGGGGACTGTTGCCACAGCAACATTTATCAGCAAGCTTACGGTACTCAGTGTGATTGCGATCGTCATGACGATAGGTGTGTATGGCTTTGTGGCCCTAATTGTGAAAATTGATGATATTGGATTGTATTTAACCGAGCAAACATCGAACGCAAAGCAAATAATCGGACGCTTTTTGTTGGCATTTGCCCCTAAGCTCATGAAAACCCTAACCGTGGTTGGCACCATTGCTATGTTTTTGGTTGGCGGTGGCATCATTAACCATGCTGTTCCACTGATTCATCATTTTACTGAAGATACCGTTGATCATTTAGAACTGATTCCGAATATTGGAAATATTGTGGGAGCATTAACCCCCACTTTAATTAATTTAATGATTGGTATTGCGGCTGGCGTGGCTGTGATTCTTGTACTGACTGTGTTTAAAAAGATTTGGCCGAATTCTAAACAGGCTTAAGCTATAGCAATCTACTTCATAAAAATTAAGGAATACGGCTATGCAATGGAAAGGTCGTCGTGTGAGTCGCAACGTTGAAGATCGCCGTGGTGGCGGTGGTCGAAAAATGGGTGGCATTAGCATTATCGGTTTGGTGGTTGCATTTGTTGCATGGAAGTTTTTTGGAGTAGATCCGCAACAAGCTTATCAAGCCACACAGCAAGTGACACAACAAACGTCTGGAGCAGAAACTAAAGGTTTGGATCATCCGACACCCGAGCAGCAAGAAGCCATGGATTTTATTGGTACGGTGCTAGCCGATACGGAAGATACTTGGGAGAGGGTGTTTCAGCAACAGCTTAATCAAGCCTATGTTGCCCCTAAACTGGTGATGTTTACTGGTGCCGTGAATTCTGGCTGTGGTGCGGCACAATCTGCCATGGGGCCTTTTTATTGCCCAGTCGATCAGAAAGTCTATATCGATACGACATTTTTTAAAGATATGCGTCAGCAAATGGGGATTAGTGGAGAAAAAAACCAAACCGAGTTAACTCGCCAAGATCAAGCGGGTGACTTTGCCCAAGCCTATGTGGTGGCACACGAAGTAGGACACCATGTGCAGAATCTTTTAGGCATCTCTGAACAGGTACATCAAGCGCGGACTCAAGTGTCTAGAGCAGAAGCGAATCAGCTTTCGGTACGCCAAGAGTTGCAGGCAGACTGTTTAGCGGGGATTTGGGCGTACCATAATCAGCAACGCACGCAATTTTTACAGCAGGGTGATATTGAAGAAGCCATGGATGCGGCACATAAAATTGGCGATGATTATCTACAGAAACAAGCAACTGGGCAGGTTGTGCCGGATAGCTTTACCCATGGTTCCAGTCAGCAGCGGATGAAATGGTTTCAGACAGGACTTCAAACTGGAAATCTGAAGGATTGTGATACCTTTAATCAGGCGATTTAATCCTGCTTTTATTCCAATGGTGTGATGAGCTTATGCCATTGGAAATTTGCTTTGTGGTTTTTGATCGATATTCTTTATTCCACTTGATGATAAAAATAAGAAGACAGCAATACGCCACATGAAGTGATTTCTATCTTATTAAAATTTCAAAATAATTTTTATTCAGGGTTTGCTGATGACTCATTACTATGGCGGCTTAAATATTTGAACTTATTGAGTACAATAACAGGGCTGAGTATGGTAATGCGATATCGAGTCTTTTTATCGATAATTTTTCTTTGCTTAGAATCCGTGGCACATGCTGAATGGAAAGTTCCGCATGAAATATTCAGGTATTAATTTACGTAAATTTTACATTTAATAGGTTGAATTTAATACCTTAAAGGTATTGGGTGGGGTGAAAAAGATCATTCCGTGAACCGCTTTAATTTGAAATAATGAATATTAATTCATTATTTTTGGATAATTATTCAATACTTATGTCGAGAACACAAAGACTTAGCTCAAATTTAGTTCAAACAAAATGGTAAATTATATAAAAAACAAAAAAATAGCCTTCGACTAAAGCATATATAGTCGATATTAGACTTATCTGTCACATTTTGGCTCAAGAAATGTTCATTGGAATGAACAACCAATAACGTGTAATGTAATGAATAGGGAATTTAGAATGGCAATTCAGAAGACGTCTGTACGTGTAAAAACCTTGGTATTGGCGATGGGTATGATCGCAGCGGGGACTGTACAGGCAGATAGCAATACGGAAGTTGAACAGTTACGTAAAGAAGTACAGGAATTACGTGGCATGTTGGAGCAGTATGCTCAACAGCAAAAACAAATGGCTGCACAACCAAGTTATCAAGTTCAGGCACCAGCACAAACTTCACCCGCAAAACCTGCACCAGAGAAAAAAGGCTTAGGCGTGACGTTAGGGGGCGCGGAAGTCAATTTCTATGGTAATGTGCGCGCGGATGCGACCTACCAGATTGATGGTGGTCCAAATAAAGCACATCCATATAACCAAATTAACAAAGCCGCTTTAGAAGGTACACCAGGCAATAGCGATATTTTCAAATCGACTTTGGCTGCAACCCGTTTAGGCTTTGATTTTAAAACCCCAACCCAAAGTGGTGATGTTGCAGGTAAGGTTGAAGTCGATTTTCTTGGCGCCAATGATACTTTGCGTATCCGTCATGCTTATTTAACTTATGCCAACTGGTTAATTGGTCAAACATGGTCGAACTTCGCCGTACCTGACTATATGCCAGAATCAATTGATGCTTTAGGTTATGTGGGTGGTGCTGTTAAACGTACGCCGCAAGTGCGTTATACCAGTACATTTAGTCCTCAAACAAACTTAGTCTTTGCTTTAGAAGATTCTAAATATAGTTCTGACTCAGTTTCTGGAACGTCTTGGAACTTAGGTTCAGATCCAGATAACCAAATGCGAATTCCTGCATTAACTGCACGTTTTAATCACAAGTTTGCCGACAATGCTGGTATTGTGACAGCACGTACGATGGTAGCAGACAAGCAAACTTCAGATGATGAAAAAGTGGCTTGGGGTGTTGGTTTAGGAACTAAATTTAACGTCACACCTAGCACGACCTTAAAAGCTGATTATTACCATGTAAAAGGGGATAGCAGTTTTGTTTCATGGTCAAACCCAGGTTATGCAATTGATGCAAACAAAAATATTCAGCAAAGCGAATTTGACTCGATTACTGTCGGGATTACTCAACAGTTTAATCCAAAGTTGCGTGGTACTTTGGGCTATGGTTATATGAATCATGATACCGATCTTGACTATATTAACGCATCTAAGGTTCCAGCTGCGTTGAACAAAGATTTATGGCAAGCGTGGGCAAACGTCTTCTATAGCCCTGTAAAACCTGTAAGCTTGGGTCTTGAATATACTTATGGTGAACGTGAGACCTTCTCTGCACCAAATGCAACGACACCTTTAACCAGTAAAACAGGTGAGGAAAATCGTGTGAATGTCGTAGCTATCTATAATTTCTAAATTTTGCAATCATTCTGTGAAAAAGAGGCTTAGGCCTCTTTTTTTTATGTTTTTAAACAATGAGTTTACGAAAATAATCGGGTTATAATTAAGCGTGTCTGAATAGTTGCTCTAGATTAAATTAGAATCAATTAAAACTGAGTTAATAAAAAATAATAAAACTTTATACAAAAAAGCAGCATAATACTGCGCTTTCAATTCTGTAGCTGTCAATTGCGAAATTGGCAGGAACGAATCGATCTATTTGTTTGTGCATATCTATTCAAATGGATCGTGATGATTATGCAAAATACAACATGAACAAGGAGCTTGGAATGAGTTTATCCCTCATGAAGAAGCCTGCGATTCGTCAGAGTTTAGCAGTTACTATCGCAACTCTAATGATGACAGCGACTCATGCAGCAACAGCAGAGCAAGAGGAAATTGCACAATTACGCGCAGAAGTTGAAGCATTGAAAGCTTTAATCCAGCAAAATCTCCCGCAAGTACAGCAAGCCACAACAGTTACGAGTGCGCCTCAGCCTAAAAATACGACAATGACTGCCGTTGAGAAAACGTCTGTCGCTAATAACCCGACTGTTGAAAAATCTTCACCTTTGCAGCTTAAAACAGCGGGCGGTGCTGAAGTTAAGTTGTATGGTTTTGTTCGTGGTGATGCCTCTTATCAGTTCGAGGGTGGCAATGCGATTTTTAACCGTATCAATGCGGTGGCATTGGATAATGCTGCAGATAAAACAAAAACAGAAGATCGTTTTTATAGCACAGCGACTACAACCCGTTTGGGCTTAGATTTTAAATCACCGATTGAAGGACAGAATGTTGGCGGAAAAATCGAAGTTGATTTCCGCGGCACGAATGATTCTTTACGTATTCGCCATGCCTATTTAACGCTGAATAATTGGTTGCTTGGTCAAACGACATCTAGCTTTTTAGCAACTGATTTACAGCCTGAAATGCTTGATTTTAACTCACCATTAGGCATTGGCACATTCCGTACACCGATGGTACGTTATAGTGACAAATTAAGTGCAGATACTTCTTACTTTGTCGGGCTAGAAAAAGGCCGTGACGATAACCGCTTCCCAGCATTAACAGCTAAAGTGAAGCATAGCTTTGCTGAGGGTAAAGGTACGACTTCAATCCGTGCTTTATCTCAAGAAGTGCGTAGTCGAGATGCATTTCAGGATGTTAAAGATGCCGATGGTGTCGTCGTTGGCACAAAACAAATCAGTAAAGATGAGTCTGAGTTTGCTTGGGGACTCGCAGCTGGTGTGAAGTACCAATTGAGTAAGCAACTTCAAATTATGGGTGACTACTCACACGTTAAGGGCGATGATAAGTTTCTGCTTTATTCCAATAGTCCATTTAATATTAATGCGAATGACTTGAGTCTTAATTTAAATGAGTTTGATGCATTAACTGTAGGTGCAACCTACCAATTTAATCCAAAAGTACGCAGTACCTTAGGATATGGATTAATGCTGGCGAATGACAGTAATGATTATGCTAATAATTTAGCTTCTACAGATACAGTACAGAATAAAACCTTGCAACAAGGTTGGCTCAATGTCATGTACAGCCCAGTGACTCCAGTCACGCTAGGGGTTGAATATGTTTATGGTGAACGTGAAACTTTCTCTGGTAAAACTGGTAAAGATAATCGCGTAGGCGCAATGGCACGTTACAACTTCTAAAATTCTCTTGCTCTAAGGGTAAAACTGCAAGTGTATTTTTTGTACAGAGTGTTTCACTGTTTGTACAAATTGCTGCTTGCAGCTTTTCATGCCTAGGGCGTTATTATTTATCTGTATAATAACAGATAAAATTGGCGGAAAAGAATTATGGCACTTACTTTTAATGCGTTTTATACGCTAATCGCAGCAGTCATTGTATTGTTATTGGGTCGATTCCTTGTGAATCACATCGACTTTTTACGTCGTTATAACATCCCTGAGCCTGTTGCAGGTGGTTTAGTTGCGGCGATCCTCTCCCTAGTCGTATATAACTTATGGGGTTTTAGCATTAGCACCAGCAGTGAATTACAAACTAGCTTTATGTTAATTTTCTTTGCTTCTATTGGTCTAAGCGCAAACTTCTCTAAGCTCAAAGAAGGTGGGATGGGCTTGGTTATCTTCTTGATTGCCGTTGCTTCATTCATTGTGGTGCAAGATTTTGTCGGTATCAGTCTCGCGACTTTACTGGGTATTGATCCTCTCATTGGTCTGATTGCAGGTTCGATCACTTTAACAGGTGGTCATGGTACTGCGGGTGCATGGGGTGAAATCCTAGAAGTTGAACATGGTATTCAAGGCGCTTTGGCACTGGGTATGGCCAGTGCGACTTTTGGTCTTATCATCGGTGGTTTAATCGGTGGTCCTTTGGCTAAGATGTTGATTAACCGTTATCAATTGGCTGAAGCAAAAACTGATGCGCAAATTGAAAAGCGTGATCATACGCCAATGACCGAGAAAGAAGCAGAAGAAACAGCACCGTTTGAATATCCGCACCAAGTACGTTTAATTACTGCGGATAATGCAATTACTACTTTAGGTATGTTTGCAGCATGTTTGGCTTTTGCAGAGTTTATGACAGGTGTCAGTAAAGGAACTTGGTTTGAACTTCCAACCTTTGTTTGGACTTTAGGCGGTGGCGTAATTTTACGTAACATCCTTGAAGGCGTATTCAAAGTAAGTATTTTTGACCGCGCGATTGATGTGTTTGGTAATGCTTCACTGTCATTGTACTTAGCGATGGCCTTGCTTTCGTTAAAATTATGGCAACTTGCAGACCTCGCTGGTCCATTGGTGGTAATTTTAGGTGCTCAAACCATTACCATGGCATTGTATGCAGCATTTGTCACTTTCCGCGTGATGGGTAAAAACTACGATGCAGCAGTACTTTCTGCGGGTCACTGTGGTTTTGGTATGGGTGCAACCCCAACTGCGGTTGCCAACATGCAAGCCATTACCAATATGTATGGCGCTTCACATAAAGCCTTCCTGATTGTTCCACTCTGTGGCGCATTCTTTGTTGACTTGATCAATGCAACTGTAATTCAACTTATTCTTAAGTTCATCGCTTAAGTGATAGCAAAAGGTCTTGTTCTCAAGGCCTTTTTTGAATTGCCAAACAATATCTGCTGAGTCTTAAGGAATAAGAAAATGGATGAACAATTAAATGCGACCCTGATGTCTTGGGTACAGATGCTGAATGATCCTTTATGGAACTTTCTGGTTGTATTTTTGGTTGTGGTTGGGGTGTTCTATACCTTAATTACGGGAGCGGTACAGCTTCGCCTATTTTTTCACAGTATTAAGGTCATGAAATCGAGCCGTAAAGAGGGCGATGATGACCATGGGATTACCCCGTTTCAGGCTTTTGTAACAGGTCTTGCGAGCCGTGTTGGTGTAGGTAACGTGGCAGGTGTCGCCATTGCCATTGCGATTGGTGGTCCGGGTGCGGTGTTCTGGATGTGGCTTACTGCATTTTTAGGGATGAGTTCTGCCTTCGTTGAATCATCTCTTGCCCAGCTGTTTAAAGTACGCGACACGCAAAACCAGCAGTTCCGTGGTGGTCCAGCGTACTACATTACCCAAGGTCTAAAACAAAAATGGTTGGGTGTGGTATTCGCACTGTCACTTATTTTAGCCTATGGCTTTGTGTTTAATGCAGTACAAGCCAACTCGATTATTGATGCAACCTCACATGCATGGGGCTGGGATAAAGCCAATGTCATGCTGAACTTGGGACTTTTCTCGTTTGAAATTTCTTGGGTTGGTCTCATTTTAGTGTTCATGACAGGTGTGATCATTTTCGGTGGGATTAAGCGTATTGCGGTGGTTGCAGAGCGTTTTGTACCGTTGATGGCGGTGATGTATTTAGCGGTTGCGTTGTATATTGCCGTGAAAAACTTGCCGATCTTGCCTGACATTTTCCAATTGATTTTCTCTCATGCATTCCAGTTCGATGCAGCAGCAGGTGGCTTCTTTGGTGCGATGGTGTCCATGGCAATGATGATGGGGATCAAACGTGGTTTGTTCTCGAATGAAGCGGGTATGGGTTCTGCACCGAACGCAGCAGCGGCATCTGATGTGAAACACCCAGTGAACCAAGGTTTGGTCCAAATGTTGGGCGTATTTGTGGATACCTTCGTGGTGTGTTCATGTACAGCCATTATCATCTTGTCATCAGGTTTGTACCATGATGCAGGTTTCGCAGGCGTGCAATTAACCCAGATGGCGCTAGTGAACCAGATTGGTAGCTGGGGCGATGACTTCCTTGCCATCATTTTATTTATGTTTGCTTATTCGTCCATTATCGGTAACTACGCTTATGCCGAAAGTAACATGCAGTTCATTAATAACAACCGTAAAGTGATGTTTGTGTTCCGCTTACTGGTGCTATTTATGGTGTACTTCGGTGCAATCACAAGCGTACCGCTGGTTTGGTCAATGGCTGACTTATCAATGGGCTTAATGGCAACCATCAACTTATTTGCCATTCTGTTGTTAACGCCTTTTGCTTTAATGCTTTTGAAAGATTATACCTCACAGTTAAAACAGGGAATTAAAGAACCTGAGTTTAAGTTGGATAATCATCCTAAGTTTAAAGATAAGGTGAATTCAGATATTTGGTAATCTGCCAAATTTTGGATCTTTAAAAAGCCAGTCTAAATCTAAGACTGGCTTTTTTATGTCTGTAATATCCAGTTTGACCGAAAGCTGGCTGGGTAAACTAAACGTGCAATATTTCGAGATTGGCTTCGTTAAGCATTAATGCGAGCTGGCTGGAATTGCAAAAAAGTAGCACTTTCTCCATGATTTCGCTTTTTTTATTCATTATTGTAACGGGCTTAAATGTCAGTTTTACGAAATGCAACAGTCAAATGTTGGGTTTTGCATAGAATAGCCACAGTCTTGCAGAGAGTTTAATTCGCCTTGAAGCCACTTCAGTCATGTTTTGTTATTGGAATGCTGTTCACCACCGTGTCAGGGCAGAGTATGGCGCAGTCCGCTATGCTGCCTAGTCATGCGGCAACAAAAAATGTTCTGGTTGATGCTCAGGTTAAAGCAGAGCGTATAGATTTTAGAAAACTGAAACAAACGCAACATCGCCCGATTGTGGCTTTGGTTTTAGGCAGTGGTGGTGCACGGGGTTATGCACATATTGGTGTAATTCAAGTATTAGAACAATATGGCATTCATCCCGATTTAATTGTTGGCACGAGTGCGGGAAGCGTCGTGGGCTCGATTTATGCCAGTGGTAAAAATGCACAACAATTGCGTGAAGTGGCGCTGAGTATGAAGCCGAATGATGTTCGGGATGTAAAACTGGCGATGACAGGATTCTTCGATGGAAAAAAAGTCGAAGACTATGTGAATGAACAAGTGCTGAATACACCGCTAGAACATTTAAAAATTCCGATGTATGTGGTGGCAACGGAGCTTAAAGAAGGCAAAAAGGTGGTGTTTAATTACGGCAATACCGGGCAGGCGGTGCGTGCCTCTGTATCGATTCCGAGCATGTTTATTCCCACCAAAATTGCAGGTGAAGAATATGTGGATGGCGGATTGGTCAGTCCTGTACCAGTCAATGTAGCGCGGGATTTGGGTGCGGACATTGTGATAGCTGTGGATATTTTGGCACAACCTGAACATACTGAAACCAGCAATGTTTGGGGGTTATTTAACCAGAATATTAATATTATGCAGAACCATTTAGCCAAAGAGGAATTAAAACATGCGGATATTGTGATTCAAACAGATTTAAGGGAGAAATCACATATTTTTGATGTGAAAGGGCGTGAGGAGACCATGCAGGCCGGTATTCAGGCCACCGATCAACAATTAAGTCAGATTTTTAAAGTTTTTGATCAACAGCATTATTCTCAAGGCTATAAAATTCCGCAATATTCGGTGAAAAATTAAGATGGTTGTACCGGTAAGGGGATGCATTGACCTGTCATGCAATATGGTATTGGCAAAGCGCATAGACGGAATAGAATGAGATAGATGACGTTTATTGTTGAGTAAATAAAAGCTATATATTTTTAAATTATATTTTTATATATTGTTGAAATAAAAAGAAATTGTATAAGAATGGTGCTTTTGTAGCAGAAACATTCGCAAGCGATTTACTTCAATCCTTGTGCTGAATATACTGTATTTTTAACATGATAATTTCATCTATTACACATGACAAAAACGACAATAGTTGGGCGCCAACTGCACGTGGGGCAGCAGGTTAAACTGGCAAATTTACCGCATATGATCTTCAAAATTGTTGCCTATAATAATGATGGTTCCTATCGCATAGTCGCTGATATAGCGGGGCAGCAACGACTTGAATATGACCATGTCGCCCAAGAGATGCTGGCATTAAGCTAATGCTGTCTAGAGTCATAGCGTGCATCTTTAAAGTATCATCGAGTTAGGTTCATCATTATTTTGCAATAATTGAGTCGAAGCTTATGGCATAATAAAAGTTGATTTTTCTACTTTAATTTTGCTGAATTTTTATCAAAATTAAGAAAATCATAGGCTTGGCTGAAAGTTGACTGGATTAATATATATTTTACTGAATGATGTATTAATCACTATAAGTAATAATGATGACATTATTGCCGATTTGAACATGTTATTTATGACAAAAGTTATATAATAATCACCACATATCCTCCTATCTTTGCAAGAGTCTAGAGAACGCGATGTCCCCATTAGATCAAATTACTCCTATTTTAGACGATCAGTCGGAGTTGACCATGTCTGTATTGATGACTCCAGATATGGCAAATTTTTCGGGTAATGTTCATGGTGGAACTATTCTTAAGTTGCTCGATCAGGTTGCGTATGCCTGTGCAAGCCGCTATTCAGGTAGTTATGTTGTGACACTATCGGTAGATAAAGTGAACTTTAAAGAGCCAATTCATGTTGGTGAGTTAGTGACTTTCTTGGCAAGTGTGAATCATGTTGGTCGTACTTCTATGGAAATTGGGATTCGTGTAGAAGCTCAAAATATTCAAAAACGTACAGTACGTCATACCAATAGCTGTTATTTCACGATGGTTGCCGTAGACGAAACCGGTAAGCCTAAACAGATTCCACCGCTTGATTTAAGCAATGAATGGAAGCGTTGCCGTTTTGAAGCCGCAGAACAGCGCAAAGTGGCACGTTTACAAGAAAACCATCATCCTTCTTGCAGTATTTATAAGAAATCTTCGACTCCAAGTTAAGATTTTCAGCGAATGCAAAAAAGCCAGTGCGTTATGAAAGCCACTGGCTTTTTTTATTGTGATGCCGAATGCCCAGAATATTTCACCTTAGTCGTAGTTCACTGGTAGAACGAGAAATTTTATCTTAATATAAAACGATACGTATCGTTTCGTTTTGGGTGGGTTATGTCAGATGTTGAAAAAACTTCGCGTCGTAAACAATGTATTTTAGATGCAGTCATTGCTGCACTTGAGGATTATGACTACAGTAAATTGACCATTGAAGACATTGCTGCACGGGCAGGGGTTGGCAAATCAACCATTTACCGCTGGTGGAAACACAAGTCCGACTTGGTGTTTGAAGCTTTCAAACAGGAAACGGCTTCGGTATTTGAATTGGATTATGCACAGAGTCTTGAATTTAATTTAAAACAACAATTATTCAAACTGGCGACAGCACTGCATCGTCCGATTGGGCGTGCACTTTTGGTGGTTTTATCGGAACACCGTGAAGCTGCTGGTGAGTTTTTTAGTCAGTATTTATTGCCGCGTCGTGAAGCAACACGGAAATTGATTGATTTGGCGATTCAACGTGGTGAAATTCGAGCCGATTATCCCTTTGAACTGATGCTGGATACCTTGTACGCGCCGATTCATTATCAAATGATTTTCTTTAATCGACAGCCTGACGAAGCCTATATTCAAGCCTTACTCAATCTGGTGTTACAACCCGCACGTGTTGCAACTTCTACTGCACAGTTGAGTTCATGAGATGGGCACAGTTGAAAATGGATTCAAGCTTTGGAATCGTGCTTTTATTTTTTGTGTAGTGAATAATCTTTTTTTATTTACTTACTACTTTGCCTTACTGGCAGTGCTGCCAATTTACATTATGAAAGACCTTGTCGGGAGTGTGAAAGAGGCGGGTTTGGCACTGACGCTATTTCTTATCTCCTCCATTTTGGTCCGTCCATTTTCAGGTTTAATTGCAGAAAAGATAGGGATTAAACTTAGTTTCCGTGGTTCAGAAGCCTTATTCGTGCTGTTTGCGTTCAGTTATTTATGGATCGACAGCATGTGGAGTTTGCTGTTGGTGCGGTTTATTCATGGGATTTGGTTCAGTATTTTAACCACCGTTACAGTCCCTGTCGCGAACGAGTTTATTCCTGAGCAGCGTAAAGGTGAGGGCATGGGGTATTTTGTCATGTCAACCAATCTTGGCGTGGTTTTCGGTCCGCTTTTGGCGCTCACGATAAGTCAATATGCCAGTTTTACCCTGCTGTTTGCGGTCTTATCTGGGTTAATGAGTCTGGGGTTCTTGTTTTGCTTATTTATTCCGATTGCCCAGTCGACATCGCCAGTGGAGCACCGGCCACATCAATCCAAATTGGCGCTGCAAGATGTCATTGAAATGCGTGTGCTTTCGGTTGGATTGGTCGCACTGCTCACCGCTTTCTCCTATTCCAGTGTGATGAGTTTTATCGCGGCTTACACTGAAACGCAACAGCTGATGGCGTATACCAGCACCTTCTTTTTGGTCTTTGCCTGTTCCATGATTCTGGTCCGACCTTGGGTTGGGCGCTGGTTCGATCAAAAAGGACCAAGTAGCGTGATTTATCCATCCTTTGCGTTATTTGCCGTAGGCTTGGCGGTGGTAAGTCAACTGCATCAGCCTTGGGTACTCTGGCTTTCGGCCATATTAATTGGCGTGGGCTATGGCACTTTATTTCCTTGCTTACAAACCGTTGCCATTCAGACGGTTCCTAAACATCGCATCGGGCATGCTGTTTCGACCTATTTCACCTTGTTTGATTTGGGGCTCGCGCTAGGTTCGGTGATTATGGGAATTTTGATTGCCTATTGGGGCTACAGTAAGACCTATTTATTGTGTGCACTCATTACATTAGCCACTTTAGCTGTTTTCCGCATAGCCGTTGCCCCTCAACTCAAACAGGTTCAACCCTGAGGAGAATATCGATGGAATTACGACATTTACGCTATTTTGTCGCGGTGGCTGAGGAGTTGAACTTTACCAAAGCCGCACAGCGCATGTGTACCGTACAACCTTCATTAAGTCAGCAGATCAAGGATTTAGAACAGGAAGTGGGGGTACAGCTTCTGCTACGTTCCAACCGTAAAGTAGAGCTGACGGAGGAGGGCAAAGCCTTTTTAAAGGAAGCTTTACTCAGTCTGGAACATGCGGAAAAAGCCATTTCTGATGCCCGCAAAGTGGCAAACACAAGTAAAGATCAACTGCATATTGGCTTTGTGCCTGTGGCAGAAATGAAAATATTTCCTTATATCATGCCCAATATTCGTGCCCATTTTCCTGAGCTGAAAATTGATTTTCATAGTTTGACAGATGCCGAGCAGTTTAAGGCGTTGAAAAAAGGCGATATTGATATTGCCTTTACCCGTTATATCGATGATTCAGAGGATCTGGAAAATGTTCAAATTTTTAATGAACCCTTGGCACTGATTGTCCCGAAAGATTCGGCTGTGGCCGCACAGCGTCATGTCAGTATCAAAAGTTTTAATCAGCAGGATTTTATTATCAGCGATGAAGGTGCTTCACCACAACTATATAAAATTATTCAGGATTTTTTTAAACAATCGAAGTTGAATGTTAATGTGGTTCAGCATTCCACCAATATCTTACTCAATGTAAATTTGGTGGGCATGGGCGTGGGATGGAGCTTGGTACCAGCCTATGTGATTCCGTTGTTGGGCGATAAAATTGTGGTGAAAAATACCCTCGAACCTTTACCGACCATTGGTCTATATGCCAGTTATCGCAAAGAGCAATGCAGTGCAGCGATTGAACTGATTTTAAAAATTCTGAAAGAACAATTTTATACGGCCATGTTCTAACCCTTTGGACATACATGCTTTGCTTTAGATATCCAGCAGTCTAGAGAGCGTGACAGAACAACCACGTAGTTGCCGTGCTAGCCATGCTAAGGTAGCGCAAAATATCGACAGTGGAACCATAACAATGATGCAGCTATATACCCATCCGCAATCACGAGGCAATACGATTTTACCTTTTCTGAAAGAGCTGAAGATTGAAGATCAGGTCGAGCTGATCAATATGAGTTATGAAGAGATCCATCAGGCTGCATATTTGGCCATAAATCCGATGGCAAAAGTTCCATGTCTGGTGGATGGTGAGATTGTGGTGACGGAAGTCCCTGCCATTATTGCTTATCTGGCGGATAAGTATATTGCGCAAGATTTTGCCCCGGCACTGGATGACCCAAAACGTGGAGCGTATTTAAAGTGGCTGTTCTTTATTCATGGGCCATTAACCGAATATATGGATGTCAAAAACTTGAATGTTGCCGCAGAGCTGATTGAAAGTAAGAAGATGGGGCTCAGTTTTGGGGATGAGCAGCGCCTATTCCAATTTTTACAGCAAGGTTTAAGTCAGGCTAAACCGTATTTGCTTGGGGAAAAGTGTACTGCAGCAGATTTATATTTGGCCTATTGGTTGGTCTATGCCATGTCATATGAACTCATTCCTTATTTTGACGAAGCCCGACCTTTTCTGCAGTTAATGAAAACACGTGATTCGGTTCAAGACATTGCTTGGTTTCAGGCCATTAAATAAAGCACTTTAGTCAACAAACAACCCAGCATTGCTGCTGGGTTGTTTGTTCAATTTGGTAGGAATTATACGCTGCAATGTAGCTTGGCAAATAAAGCCTGACTCACCTGATCAATACTTTGCGGAATAGCCAGAGCGGCTACAAAGCGATCCGGGCGTAAAACCACCATCGAATCATTGGTTCGACCAAACCATGTGCGGATTTCTGTACCGATATCACCGACACAAATCACACCATGATATTGTTTGCGATTTTCATTTTGCAGCTGAATTGCAGGCAACACTTGAATGAATTTTACCCCGAGTTTTTGCCACTGCTGCACGCTGCTTTCAGATAGCCCCCATTGTGGGTCAACACCCCATGCCAAAATCGCAAAATCATTTCCAATTACTTCATCTAACAGCACCTGTTCACCCGAGGCCAATTCAACTTTAGGTTGAATAAACATTTTGCCGACCAGTGAGTGTTTTTGCGTATTTGGAATTAATACACCGTCATGATATTGCGGCATGGGCTTAAAGCGCATTTCCAATAAATACTGTTTAATCGGTTTAATATAGTTCAGGGCATAGGCAATACCATCTCGGACAAAACCTTGCCATTTCTTTGGTGGTGCCAGTACATGACCGGCCATGACAGAGAGATCGATCATGGCTTTGGCATGATCTTTACGTTCAACTTGATAAGAATCTAATACGTCAGGTCCTGCTTTACCTTGAATCACCAAGCTCATTTTCCAGCCTAAATTAAAGGCATCGCGCATACCACTGTTGTAACCCTGACCTTGCCAAACCGGCATAATATGCGCTGCATCACCCGCCAGTAAGATACGGTCTACACGGAATTGATCTGCAATGCGGGCATTGTGAGTGTAGACCCGTTGACGAATCACTTCAATATTTGCCGTATTGGGTAAGACTTTGGCCAATAATTTATTGATGTTTTCTGGTTTGCTGAGTTCTTCCTGAGTTTCACCTGGCATTACCATAAATTCGAAACGACGAATGCCATGTGGCAAGGCTGCCGAAACATAAGGACGTACTGGGTCACAGCATAAGTAAATATGCGGTGTTGCCAATGGGTCGTTTTCAATATCAATCACAATCCATTGATTGGGGGCTGTTTTACCATCGAAGCCAATATTTAAAGTACGTCGTACCACGGAATTGCCACCATCACAGGCAATTAAATATTGCGCTTTCACGACTTCCGCTTGTCCTTCCTTATTTTGCATTTTTAAGGTAACCGCTTCAGCATTTTGGCTAAACTCGGTTAACTGACGCGAAAATAGCACTTGAGTGTGCGGATATTGTTTGAGTCCTTGCAGTAATACGTTATCCACCTGGGGTTGAATAAATGCATTACGACGCGAGAAGCCAAATTCACGGGTTAAAGGTTGAATATCGGCAAAACAACGCCCTTTGGGGGTAAGAAAGCGCATTGCATGATTGGGGGTGGTATGTGGTAATACCTGTTCAACTAATCCCAGAGATTGAATTGTACGCAAGGCTTCATCATCAATACCAATGGCACGTGGGTAATCAATGAGCTGGTCAAGTTGTTCGATAACCGTGACTTGCACACCTTGTTTGCTTAAATAATTTGCTAGGGTCAGGCCTACAGGACCTGCACCTAAGATAGCCACTTCAGTCTTAAATTCAGTATTGCGTGTGCTCACAGCGAATTCCATTCAATCTATTCACAATGAGGCTATTAACGGTCAAGCCGCATTTTCATACAAGCTATGCCATAGTGGAGATCTAGTCTAAGTCGTACTGTGATCAGCGCAAGTATTTATCTTATATATTTGATTTATAATTATTTATTATTTTTAAAGTTATAAGATTTGCCAAGGTAGTCATCATTAATAACTATGCATGAGTATCCTACGTGGAGTTGTTTTCTCGGTGTTTCAAGATAAACAGGTGAATCAGAAGCTTCTGATTCACCTGCGATTTTCTAACACATTCGAGTGAATGAGGTGGAGTGAATGTGCTAGAAAAACTGGTCGGCTACGTTTTATTGTGCTGGAGCTGCTTCACTCGCAGCCGCGGTAGCTGAAGTTGGTTGTGCAGAGGTTGCATCCATCGCAGCAGTGTCTGGCTGTTCTTGGGTCGACACAATCACTTTTTCCTCTGTTTTTGGCTGTTCTGTGGTTGCTGCAAAAGTTGTCGTTGTCGCAGCGGCAAAGGTGGTGGCAAGTAGGATATGAGTTAATTTCATAATTGGCATCCTGAATCGTTGTTAAAAGAGATTAATTAGAGTTGTTCTACTCATCATCACTTAAGTAAGAACAGGCTTCATGCTAAGGATTCAGGCTGTTTCAAGCAATTAAAGCAACAAAGTGAAACGCATTGAATTACGTGAAGAGTACAGTAATATGGGAACTGTGTAGCGACGGTAACAAATAGATGAAAGCTTCGGCAGAATATGTATGTAAATATTTCAAATGCATGAAATTGAGTGAGTCTGATTTACGGAAATTGCACAATAAGCTACGTATCAGCCATGATCTTCAATATTCTGATTCATTGAACTTGTAAAAAAATATTACGGTTTCATGATTTTGATCATAAATACAGCGAAATAATTTCATGCTGTTCTGCACTGTTTCAGATGTGTTCAGAGGAATAGATCAGTCGGATGACATAAGCTTAGGGCATACTTTTGAAGGGGGGAATTCTGGCTGACAATTAAGAGCCTTAAGTTGCTAAATATTGTATTCATTTATAGCGGAGGCTTGGTGCAGATCACGGTCAAGGCATAACAAAAAATGAACATGTTGTTTGTTTTTCATTCATGTTTATACTGAATAATAAAAACAAGTACCCAAATCAACAGGGGGAACATCATGATAAAACTCATACTATTCTCATCGCTTGCCGTTGTAATGTTGTCGGGTTGTGTTTGGTATGACGATGACTGGTACGACCATCACCATCGTTACAGTTATGATTATGACTATGATCATCGACCACCATATGGTTGGGATGATGGATATCCAGACTATAGGCCACCCCATAATCACCGTCCGGAAAATCGGCCACCAGTGCATCGTCCGCCAGAAGGTCGACCGCCTGGTCAACGACCGGATTATAAGCAAACTCGACCATTGCCCCATTAAATAAAGTGGTAAGGAATCGTCACATGCTGCTCAGAAAAGTGATCCAGAGTTAATGATGGATTGAACTTCACGATTTAGATATTGAATAAGGACGTTTGTTTAGATTAAAACGAGATTAGAAATGGGATTAGGCGTTGCAAACAGGGTTTCCACATGAGGATATTGGAGACTAGCTTGGCACATTTTAAAAAATAGTACAAAAAACGCACAAACATAAAAGCTTTATGCCCGATGAAAGGAGAATAATATAGATTCGACCCTAGTTAAAAGGGGAGTGAAAATGAGAACAACAGCCTTGTTGCTTGCACTTACAGCAGGCTTGATTATAGGTTGTACATCTAATAGTACGGGTATGAGCAACTCAAATTCTACGCCGATGCTACAACAGACGGATTATCAACCAGAACCATCGAATCAAAAATATATGAAGGATAAAAATGGTTCATCTCCCACCGTTGATTTTATTCGATACCCATTAATTGATTTATGAGTATCATGACGCCAGAGGGAGATCAGCTTCTCCTTCTGGTTTTTATGTTGAGCTCCCTTGGTATTCAATCGAGGGATATTTAGATTGTTTCATTATGAATAAGAAAATTGAGCGCTAAAACGTCAAGTAAAAGAATGAACTGAAAATATTGTGTGATGGGTTTTAGCTGTAATTCAGTTGATGGGCTTTTAAAATGCTAGCGGAAGTGAGCAGGAGCATGATTCACCAGTGCCGTCATGCTCAAATCCTCAGATTGATGACTTCAATTGTGGAAAACACATACAATAACTAGAACCGCCGCTCGGCATTTCTCGCCATTAAACAGCTTTGGATTTTTGATACAAGCCCGCCCGCACCGTACCTGCTTTGGTGTGTTTGATTTGTTGCCATGTGCTCGGTAAATCTAGGCTACTTAAATCACGATCTGCTTCTACGTAAATCCATCCATTTTCGGCAATCAGCGGGTCCGTGAGTTGTGCCAATTCTTGCCAGAGATTTAAGCTATAGGGTGGATCAAGAAAAACTAGATCAAACATAGTTTTTAAGCTAGGCAGGGTCTGCTGTGCCGTAGCAACTTTTAAGTCGCAGTTCTCAGCTTTTAATAACTGAATATTTTGCTTTAAAAATTGCGCTTGGCTACGGTCAGGTTCAATCATGGTGACATGTTTAGCACCACGAGATAAAGCTTCAAAGCTTAAGGCACCTGAACCTGTGCATAGGTCAAGAACTTGAGCATTCTGAATCTCCCACATCAGCCAATTAAACAGCGTTTCACGTACTCGGTCTGGTGTGGGGCGCAAGCCTTCAATACTGGCAAAAGCCAGTTGGCGGCGTTTCCACTCACCGCCAATAATTCTAAGCTGATTTTTCATATTATTCACTTTCCTCTGCAGCATTTGCAGCCGCAGCTTGCGCTTGCGGGCGTGCTGTAGGGGGGGGAGACGTTGCTGAGTTAGTTGGTGTGTTGGTATTGGTATTCGTATTCGGAACCCCCGAGCCACTTGGGAGTTCGCCTGGTTTAATGCCCGCAGTCATTAAGCCACCACTGATTTGATGACCTTCTGGTTTAATTGGGGTCTTATTGCGCTGGAGTAACCAATAGTCAAATACAGGGCGGGCAAGTTGTGCCGCAGAACCACCATGTCGACCATTTTCCCAAACCACGGCAATCGCAATTTCAGGGTTTTCCGCAGGTGCAAAACCCACAAATAAACCGTGGTCGAGTTGACGTTCGGTTAACAGTGCTTCGTTATAGCGTTTCCCTTGTGCAATACTCTTAACCTGTGCCGTTCCTGTTTTACCAGCAATTTTATACATTGGTGTACGGATGCCTCGGCCTGTACCGGTTTCAATTACATCAACCATAGCATCCCGCATTTTGACCCAGTCATCATCCGTACCATTAAACTGAATGTGACCATCTGGTGCATTCAAAACTTTATGCTGTTTGGCACCTTTACTCGAACGAAGTACATGCGGAATTACATGTGCGCCATGATTGGCCGTAATTGCGGTTGCCATGGCCAATTGCAGCGGGGTCGCCGTAAAAGCACCCTGACCAATACTGACCGAAATGGTTTCACCTTTTAACCATTTGCTTTTGCGGGTACGCATTTTCCAGTCTGGATTAGGGTATAAACCTTCACTCTCACTCGGTAAATCGACTCCCGTTTTTTGTCCAAAACCAAATTGACGCATCCAAGAATTCATTTTCTCAATGCCCATACGGTAAGAGAGCACATAGTAGAACGTATCACAGGAAACCACTTGGGATTTATGCAAATTTACCACGCCGTGACCTGATTTTTTCCAGTCACGGAATTTGTGTGAATCACCAGGAAGGGTGAAATAGCCGTGATCTGAAATAGCCGTGCCCCAGTCAACATAACCGTAATGAATACCGCCTAAACCAAACATCGGTTTGATGGTCGAACCTGGGGGATACACCCCTTGCACGGCACGGTTGTAGAGCGGTTGATCTAGGTTGTCTCGTAAGCCGCTATAGTCAGTATGACTAATCCCAGTCACGAATAAATTCGGGTTAAAGCTTGGACTGGAAACCAGAGCAAGAATTTCACCGGTGCGTGGGTCCATAGCTACAATTGCACCACGACGACCAGCCAGCTGCTCGGTTGCAACGACTTGTAAGCCATAATCCAGAGAAAGATATAAATCATTGCCGCGAATTGGTTCTTTCCGTCCCAAATGACGCAGCACGTTGCCATGAGCATCCGCTTCTACGGATTCATTGCCAGGAACACCATGCAGTAATTCTTCATAAGACTTTTCGACCCCGATTTTGCCGATCAGGTTGGTGCCTGCATATAAATCTTTATCAATACTTTTCAGCTCTTTGTCGTTAATACGTCCCACATAACCAATCACGTGCGCGAACAGCTCTCCATGAGGGTAATAACGGGTCATTTGGGTCTCTATATTGACGCCAGGAAACTGAAATTTAACTTCACTGAATTTAGCGATATCGGTTTCGGTCAAATTCAGTTTAATGGAAACCCGTTCTGTTTTTTTTGAGGTTTTAATACGCGACTGGAAGCGTTCAATATCTTCGTCAGTCAAATTTAAAATGGGGGTAAGGCGTTTAATGGTGTCATCAATATTATCAATATCAGCGCGACTCATGGTTGCGGTGAATACTGGATAATTATCAGCCAGCAAAATGCCATTTCGATCGTAAATATAACCACGTGCAGGGGCGAGCGGTTGTAGTCGAATACGGTTTTGATCTGATGCTGTTGAGAACTGCTGATATTGCATGATTTGCAAATAGGCATAGCGTGTCACTAACAGCAGCATGAAAAAACTGACAATCCCAATAGAAATAAAGACTCGATTGCGATAAATGCGCTTTTCTTGTTGGACATTTTTTAAAGGAAAGTGCTGCTTCATACGCGATTGACTTACACTGCTGGGAGGGAATCAGGAAGGGGCTATTCTACCCCAAGTCACAGGCTTTGATAATGCTTATCTGCGTGGAGAAAGCACGGCTGGGTTGTTTTCTTGCAACCAGACGATTTGACTTTACAGACAGCAAAAAGCTAAGGTGTTGTATATAGGAATAGAAACAATTCTGTTAAAGTCAAAAACATGCAAAAAATCTGGAATGCATGCACAAATTAAAATAAGGACAAAGGTGACAATAATGACAAGAGTTTATTCCTTGTTAATTCTAATTACGTTACTCAATACAGCTTATGCAAAAGATCAGAATAATTTCCTTGACGCGAAATTGACACCCGAAAGTGCCAAAATGTGGAATGTTGGTGCCGGGGTAACTCAACAATTAATTCATTTAAATACTGAATGGGTCAACCCTTATGGTATAGCCTATGCTAAGGTCGGTTTTTTTTTGACAGATGATTCACCTTTTGGGGCTCAACTCGGTTTTAGATATCCCTACTATTTCACGGGGAAGGATAAAAATGGGTATTATATTGGCGCCTATGCTGGGCATATTGGCAGTAAGCAAGTGGATAATAAAGATGAAACACGATTCGGTGCGGGTGTGGATCTTGCATATGTTTTATTAGATCCAGATCGCATTAGCACCTTTAGCGTAGGTATCGGGGCAGGAGAAGAATTAAAGAATCGTGAGGGGACGGTTGTGGAGCACATTGAACCGAAAATACAATTCTCTTATACACTTAGTATGGGCTTAGGCAGAAAATAACCTGTTTAAAAAAATTAAGAATGAATCTTTGTTATTTGGTCACTATTTTGGAATATATGCATGCTTGAGTACATCAATCAGTTGTGGCAAACCTTTTTGAACCGTCCCGATTTTTGGGCTGTGCTAAGCATTATTCCTGTAACTGCTTTTGTGACCTGGGCTCACGTCTGGATGGCTTTGAAAATGGTGTTCTACCCAATTAATTTTTGGGGATTCCATTTGGGCCCTTTGCCTGTTGGCTGGCAGGGCATTGTGCCACGTAAAGCGGGACGTATTTCAGGTATTATTACCGATAATACCTTATCTAAACTGGGGTCTTTACGGGAATTTCTCGATGCCATGGATCCTGAGGATATGGCACGGATTATTGGTGAACAGGTCGGCTTTGAGCTGGAACATCTGATTGATGAAGTCATGGTCGATCGTAATGCGGTTTTGTGGGAAAACCTGCCTTATTCGATTAAGCGCCGTATTTATGCGCAGGCACATAAACAGCTGCCCGAAGTTTTGAAAGAACTGGTAACAGAATTAACGGTGAACGTTGAGTCATTGGTAGATATGCGTGAGATGGTGGTCAGCCAAATGGAGGGTGATCGCCGTTTAATGGTGCGTATGTTCCTGAAAGTGGGTCAGAAGGAAATCAACTTTATTTGGCATATTAGTGCCTTAATTGGTATGTTTTTTGGTATTTTCCAGATGATCGTTTGGTTTGTGGTGCCATGGCACTGGACCGTACCGTTTTGGGCATCCATTTGGGGCTTTTTAACCAACTGGATTGCGATTTGGATGGTCTTTAATCCGATTGAACCGCATTATGTACGCTATCCGCAACTGACTGAATTAACTAAAGATCGTAAGTTCCCATGGGTGAAACCAGTCTGGCCAAGAATTGGCACCTATAACATCCAGGGTGCATTTATGAAACGTCAGGAAGAAGTTTCCGACGTGTTCGCAAGTGTAGTCACAGAAGACCTGATTACGTTAAAATCCATCATGACGGAAATGATGTATGGTGGGAAAAAAGACAAAACCCGTCGTATTGTCAAACGCCATATTAACCAAATTATGGAAACTCCTCTGGTTCGGACCTCATTACAGTTGTCTTTAGGGCCAAAAGAGTACGCAAAACTCAAGACGGACTTGATTGATCGCTCAATTGAAATTACGATGGTGCCAGTATGCGACCCTGCGTTCAATGCGAGCCGTGCACAGAAAATCTTTCAAATGTTCCGAGAGCGTATTCGAGAGTTAACGCCGAAAGAATTCCAGAACCTATTACGTCCTGCATTTCAGGAAGACGAATGGATTCTGATTGTATTAGGTGGGGTCACTGGATTTATAGCTGGTACAATACATTTGTTTGTGGCTTTCTTATAATTAGATGCTCATGCCGACTGTTCAGATCTGCAAGAAAGTTGGCTCGAAGTATCATACATATTGTTTTAAATGAGGATGTTTTTTTATGCGCATTATCTTACTCGGACCACCTGGAGCAGGTAAAGGTACACAAGCTCAGTTGATCTGTAAGCGCTACAATGTCCCACAAATTTCAACCGGTGATATGCTCCGTGCTGCAATTCGTGAAGGTACTGAATTAGGTCTTAAAGCTAAAAGCGTAATGGAAAGCGGTGGTCTGGTTTCTGATGAACTGATCATTGGTCTTGTAAAAGAACGTATCGCTCAACCTGATTGTGTAAACGGCTGCATTTTTGACGGTTTCCCACGTACGATTCCACAAGCTGAAGCTTTGGAAAAAGAAGGTATTAACATCGACCACGTGATCGAAATTGATGTACCTGACGAAGAAATCGTTCAGCGTTTGTCTGGTCGTCGCCAGCACCCTGCATCTGGTCGTGTTTATCATGTTGTTTACAACCCACCGAAAGTTGAAGGTAAAGACGACGAAACGGGTGAAGATTTGGTGCAACGTCCAGATGACCAAGAAGAAACCATTCGTAAGCGTCTTGGTTCATATCATACCGAAACTGAACAGTTGGTTGGATTCTACCAAGGTCGTGCTGCTTCGGGTGAAAATGCACCGACTTACGACAAACTTAATGGTTTACGTGCAATTGAAGACGTACAAAAAGATTTGTTCGCGATTTTAGACCAGTCAAAATAATTCAAAACTGAATTTTTGACTTTAAAAGAGTCCTAAGTCATATTAGGGCTCTTTTTATTTGTCCGAACTTTTTGAGGATACGATTTTGTTAAAAATTGGTTTAATCATTTTAGTGATTGCCTGCTTGGCCTTGTTGCTGGGTTTGTTATACATCAGCTTTAAAATGCTAAGAGAAACTCAACAAAAACAAAAGGAAGCAAGTAAAACTGCGGCAAAGCCCCAGTATGAACTCCATCCGAAATTAAAACAGAAAAATCCTGAAAAATAAGCAGAATCTTTTGAGATCGCAGTGCATGCCGAGGTGACATGCACTTTAGCTTTAGAGATTGGTGACAGGTATGGCTCGTGCCGCACCAAATTCAAAACGGTCTGGCCAGTTGCATACATCAGCCACGACACATTCGGCACATTTTGGTTTGCGTGCGATACAGCAGTAACGACCATGCAGAATCAGCCAGTGATGGGCATCGACCATAAACTCTTTCGGAATGACTTTCACCAAACGGTGTTCTACTTCAAGCACATTTTTGCCCACCGCCAAACCAGTTCGGTTACCTAAACGGAAAATATGCGTATCTACTGCCATGGTGGGGTGTCCAAATGCGGTATTGAGGACCACATTGGCAGTTTTACGCCCCACTCCTGGCAAGGCCTCTAAATCCGCACGATTATTGGGAACTTGACTGTTGTGTCGTTCAATCAAAATCTGGCAGGTTTTAATGACATTTTCGGCTTTGGAATTATATAAACCAATGGTTTTAATATATTCCTTTAAGCCTTCCACGCCCAAGCCAAAAATCGCTTCTGGGGTATTGGCAATCGGGAAAAGCTTGTCAGTGGCTTTATTGACACTCACATCGGTCGCCTGAGCCGATAAAGTCACAGCAATTAATAATTCAAACGGGCTGGAAAAGTTCAATTCCGTGGTTGGATTTGGACGCTGATCACGTAAACGCTCAAAGAAGATTTGGATCTGCTTCTTGGTCATGTTTTTCACAGTTGATGCTTTTGTTGCCATGATCACAGTCCTTGTAGCACGTTCAATTGCTCAGTCAAGGTCTGTAATTGCGCACGTTTAGTCGCATCTTCACGGACACTTAACTGTTTTTCCAATTTCTTAATTTGGGTTCGCAACTTGGCCAGTTCAATGGTTGACTTGGCATCCTGAGTGTCGACAAGAGCCGATACTTTTTCAGTCACGGCAATGGCAGGGACCGAATCAATTTGTGTAGCGAACTGGGCGAAAAGCGCCGTGTCAATTTCCGCACGCACCACAGGGCCTTTACGATGCAGTCGACGCGTTTCTTCACGTTGAATATGTGCATAATAGCGATGACGCAAATCATTTTGCTCTGCCAGACGCGCTGCATCGTTCGGCAGGGCATTTAAATCTTCCACCAGATCAATACAGTCGACCGGGCAAGGTGGGATACACAGTTCGCAGCCAGTACATAAGTCAGTCAAAATGCTGTGCATTAATTTACCTGAACCAATAATCGCATCGACAGGGCAGGCATTAATACATTTGGTGCAGCCAATACATTCATCTTCACGAATAACAGCTTTCATGCGCTGTGGACGGCCATCTTGCTGAATGGGCCAGACACTTTCTTCTGCTTGTAAATACGGGCGTTGCAGCACATAGGCTAAAGCATCAGCAACTGGTTGCCCACCCGGTATGCACTTGTTCGCTGCTTCACCTTCTGCAATTGCCTTGGCATAAGGTAAACAACCATCACGGTGACCACATAAACCACATTGGGTTTGTGGCAGTAAGGAGTCAATCTGTTGGATGAGAGCAATTTGCGAAATCATGCGAAAACCACGCCTGTGTTTAAAACAGGATTAGAAAAATAGAATCAAATTTTGTGAATTTTAACATGATTCCCATGATTTATCTTGTGTTCCAAATTAATGCAATGGCTGTTTTTAAATGGTGCAATTTGTGACAGGATTGTTAAGTCTAGGTTGATAAAGTACAGCGGAATAGTTTCAGGAATAGTTAATATAATTATTTGTTATATATTAAAAATATTACAGTATTTTAAATTTATGTTGTGGAAGTTGATCAAAAGTTATTTAATGTTTTGCGCCAAAATTTATCACTTATTTTAATTTTGACCTATTTTGATCCATTTTTTGCTGAGGATAAAGTGTTGAAATATAGTAGCCTGAACGACTTCTTAGATTACGTAAAAGCCCGTGATGCACAGCAACCCGAGTTTTTACAAGCCGTCGAAGAGGTGATGACCAGTCTTTGGCCATTTATTGAAAAGAATCCGAAATATGCCGCACATGGTTTACTTGAACGTTTGGTTGAACCTGAACGTGCGATCCAATTTCGAGTATCTTGGGTAGATGATCAGGGCAATACCCATGTCAATCGTGCATTTCGTGTGCAGTACAATTCAGCGATTGGTCCTTTCAAAGGCGGAATGCGTTTCCATCCTTCAGTCAATTTATCGATTCTCAAATTTTTAGGTTTTGAACAGACTTTTAAAAATGCCTTAACAACCTTGCCAATGGGTGGCGGAAAAGGCGGTTCTGATTTTGATCCGAAAGGCAAGTCAGAAGGTGAAATCATGCGCTTCTGTCAGGCATTGATGATTGAACTGTATCGCCATTTAGGTTCAAACACGGATATTCCAGCAGGAGATATTGGTGTCGGTGGTCGTGAAGTTGGCTATATGGCCGGTATGATGAAAAAGCTTAGCAATGACACGTCTTGCGTATTTACAGGTAAAGGCTTGGCATTTGGGGGTTCACTGGCACGTCCAGAAGCTACAGGTTACGGCACGGTGTATTTTGCCGAAGAAATGTTAAAAACCCGTGGTGACAGTTTTGAAGGTAAAACAGTGACCATTTCGGGCTCAGGCAATGTGGCGCAATTCGCCGCTGAAAAAGCCATGTTCTTAGGGGCGAAAGTGGTTTCACTTTCTGACTCTAACGGGACAGTTTACGTTAAAGATGGTTTTACTGACGAACTTCTGGTTGAAGTGATGGAACTGAAAAACGTAAAACGTGGTCGTATTTCAGAGTTTGCGGCTCAACATGGTTTCGAATACTTGGCAGGTCAACGTCCTTGGAGTATTCCATGTGACATCGCATTACCTTGTGCAACTCAAAATGAGCTCACTGGTGAAGATGCTGATTTACTGTTGGCGAATGGTGTTTTGTGTGTGGCCGAAGGTGCCAATATGCCTTCAACCTTAGATGCGGTAGAAAAATTTGTTCAAGCCAATATTTTGTATGCACCAGGTAAAGCATCCAATGCGGGCGGCGTGGCAACCTCTGGTTTAGAAATGTCACAAAATGCACTTCGTTTGGGCTGGAGCTTTGAAGAAGTGGATGAGCGCTTACATGCCATTATGAAAGACATTCATCGTAACTGCGTGAAGTACGGAACCAAAACGGATGGTAGCGTCAACTATGTGGATGGTGCCAATATTGCGGGCTTTGTAAAAGTTGCAGATGCCATGTTGGCTCAAGGTGTGTTCTAAAACCTAAGCTTTTATGATGTGAAAAAGCCGATACAATGCATTGTATCGGCTTTTTTGTGCATCGAACTTATTTCACAGTTTCAGTTTCGATCACCATATCTTTTACATAGGCATATTTCGATTGGTCTGCGGCAGGGTTTTGACGTTCAAAACGTTTTACACGGATGATTTGACGTGTTTTAGGGTCATGCTGATAACCTTCGATTTGACTGTAGAATAAAGTCCAATTTTTATCGATGGCTGTTTTTAGCCCTTTGTCATCATACTTAATTTCACGAACTTGTAAGCAGGTCATTGGGCCGACACCAGAGCAGGCTTTAGTTTCAGGTGAGATTTCGAGAAACATGATTTCACCTTGAGATTGGTATTTGGTTTCAGCTGTCATCTGACCGACAAATACATGTTTTTCACCTTTGGCTGAAGTGAGCGTTAAAGTCGGTGCTTCAACATTTTGGCTATTTAAACTGAACTGAATTGCACGTTCACCGAGTAATTCAGCAGCTAAACGCTCTTGTTGCATGGCTGGCTCTGCGCAAGCCATTTTTGTGCCCATCATGGCACCCGTGATTATTTTGTCACCTTCAATTTTCCAGTTGGTACCTAGGCCATTACAGCTGGTTTTAACGGCCAATTGACCTTGTTCATTAAAAGACAAGGTTAAAGGTTTTGGTGTCGTGGATGTGGTGCTGATCCATTCATAGGCAGCAAGGGTTTTGTTCTGATTTGGAATTGTTTGAACATTCACGGCTTGATCCAAATTTGATTGAGTTTGAGTTGATTGGCAAGCAGCTAAAGAAAAAGGTAATAAAGCAAGTAAAACGTATTTCAATTTCATTTTTAAATTAACACTTTGGTCTGAAAGATATAAAACTAAAGGTTAATTGATTAATAAAAAAAAGAAATGAATACCTGTACAACATTTGTATTCATTTCTTTAACATTCATAAAATTTTAGTCAAAACGGTAAATATCCATACCTAAAGCCCCCATGGTAAAACTGCTATGCACAATATTGAATCGGTTGCCTGTTCCCATGGCAAAAAATAAAGGTGCAAAATGCTCTAGGGTTGGATGGTTACGCTGCACATAAGGGAGTGTTTGCCAGTCTAAAATCGCGTCATAATCTTGATGGCTGAGTTTTTGCACCACATAATTACGGAAGGTCGATGCCCAAACTGGCACATCTTGGCGATCACCATGCCATGAAAGTTCAGCCAAATTGTGGGTGATGCTGCCAGAACCAATCAGTAAAATTTGCTGTTCCCTTAACACAGACAAGATTTGACCAATTTGATAAATCTGCTGTGCACTCATATGCATAGGTAAGGATATTTCAACGACAGGAATATCGGCCTCAGGAAACATATGCAGTAAGGGCATCCACACGCCATGATCGCGCGGGCGACTATTATTGGCATGTGCTTCCAATCCAGCCTCGGAAAGATGTTTTAAAATCTCTTCTGCCAGTTCAGGTTGACCCGGCGCAGGGTAGCGAATCTCGTAGAGTTCAGGCGGAAAACCGCGGAAGTCATGCCACGTTTCAGGGCGCACCCCCGTGTTTACTTCGAGTGCCTGACTTTCCCAATGTGCAGACATGATGACAATTGCTGTAGGTCGTGGCAGGTTCAGACTTAAACGATGTAAAGCCGGACCCACTTGTTCAGGATTAAGCGCAAGCATGGGCGAACCATGTGAAATAAATAAACCAGGTAAAGTTTGAAGATTCATAGTCTTGCGCCTAAGTTGAAGGAGAGAATGGGGTTATCATGCCAAAGGCAAATATATGAAGAAATAGCTTTTATTCAACGTATTGTTGCAATAATGAAATGATAAATAACAGGCTTTAGCCTGCACGATGATAAGGATGATTGTGGTTAATGCTCATGGCTCTATAGAGCTGTTCAATCAGCATGACACGCACCAGTGGGTGGGGCAATGTGAGTTTGGACAACGACCAGTGCCATGCAGCCGCCTTACGCACTGCTTCAGAGTGACCATCTGGACCACCAATCGCCAATGCGACATCATTACCTTCCAGCATCCATGATTTCATGGTTTCAGCCAGTTTTTCTGTGCTGAATTCGCGCCCACCAACTTCAAGGGCAATCAGGGTTTCATTGGACTTTAAGGCATTTAAAATACTGTCACCTTCAATTTGGCGGTACTTTAAAATATCTGCTTCTGAATCATTTTTGCCCCGTTTGGCCATCGGGAGCTCAATAATTTGCGTTTGTACAAAAGGTTGAATTCGTTTGAAATAATCTTCAAAACCTGTCAGCACCCAAGCAGGCATTTTTTGACCAATAGTCAGAATCCGTATTTTCATATTTCGCGATCGCAGATAAATTCAGCAGAATTATAACGTCGAAACTCAGTAATCTGATGCGCATATACATTTTGCAATTGAAAATAATTACTGGCTGTTGCATTAATGCACTAGAGAGTGATTAAAAATTTGCAAAAGTCATGGAATAACAATAAATGCAAAGAAACAGGGTTTTTAAAACAAGCTGGCTCGGGGTATTCAGCCTCATGTTCCTGTTGAATGCCAGCGCTATACAGGCGAATTCTGCAATCAGCCAGCAGGCGGATGTGCAAAATTTACAGGTCTATTTACAGCAGATTATGGGTAATGGTTCGTTCCGGAACCATAAAAATACTGAAGAGTTAAATCGGGTGTCCGCTTGGATTAAAGAGCAAATGCGTTTGTTCGGCATTCCTTGCCAGTTCCAAAACTATATTGTGAATCGACAAAACTATCGCAATGTGGTGTGTGCTTTAAATGTAGGACGACCCGAAAAAGCAATTGTAGGGGCACATTATGACGTGTTTGGCCAACAGGTAGGAGCAGATGACAATGCTTCTGGCGTAGCAGGGGTTTTAGAAACCGCCCGTATTTTGTCGCAAGAGAAAAACAACCTGAATCACAATGTTGAATTTGTGTTTTATACGCTAGAAGAGCCACCTTATACCAACACGGAATACATGGGCAGTTATGTACATGCCAAATCAATTCAGGCACAGCGCGATAAAATTCAGGGGGTGTATATTCTGGAAATGATTGGCTATTACGATGCCGCGCTGATACAGGAATATCCTGTGGGCTTGAAATGGATTTATCCAAGCCATGGCAATTTTATTGCGGCCGTGAGTGATATTAATTCACGTGGCTTAGGTGAAAATTTTTGTGAAGCCATGCAGCAGTTAAGGCAATTAGAATGTCAGCGTTTGGTTGCGCCAGCGTTTACACCGGGAATTAATTTTTCAGGGCATGGCAATTATTGGAATTATGACATTCCTGCGATTATGGTGACCGATACGGCGTCTTATCGTAACCAGAATTATCATACAACGGCGGACACCTTAAAAACTTTAAACCTTGAAAAAATGACGCAAGTCATTAATGGTTTGGTCCAGACACTTTTAAAATAAACACGCTGCTGAGCTTAAAGATGACGGTAGTTGATCTTGGTCAAGTTGAAGATTGAGTTAAAATTTAGAAAAAAACGCAGTCCTTGAATAGTTTAAGGACTGCGATCAAGAGGTTACCCGCCTGGAGAAACAGATAACCTTTATGAATGAAGAAACATACAGCGCATATATCTTCTTATAATAGATATGGGGTTAAGCTAAACTTTTTCAAGTTTAAATACCGCACAATATGGTAGATGGATTTAGGTTTGAACTCAGAATTTAAACCGCTGATATTATCGATTTTTGATCTTATTTCATTGAATGTAAGCCGAACAGATTTCCTTCACTATCAAAGGCTAAAGCAATAAATCCATATTCACCTATCGACATTTTATCCTGATGAATTTTGCCACCTGCGGCATCAATTCTGCCAGCTTCATCGGCACAATCTTCACATGAAAAATAGATTAATGTGCTATTGCCCCCTGCGGCAATTCCTGATATGTGCACCAATGCACCAGAGCTTCCATAACTTTGCATATCTGAAGGAAAAGCCAGCATTTGCAGAGGCATCTCATCTGAGGGCGGAGTGAGTGTGCTGAGTTGAATATTAAATACAGCTTCATAAAACTGTTTAGCGCGCTCGAGATCATCCACATAAATCTCAAACCATCCGACAGGGTTTTTCATTGTAATTGTCCTGTTGCATCCTTGGTGTGCCATTCATTTTAGGGGATAAAAGCAGCCCGATGTGTGGTGTTATGCAGAGTAAATTGTAATAAAAAAAGAGAGCCGAAGCTCTCTTTCTCATTTTCACTGAAATTAGTGACGGGCTGCCTTTTTACTTTCATCCACTGTTTTCACAATGGGTGTTTTAGGCAACGGTTCAGGCATAGACGTTAAGGCAAGGGGTAAAATCTCATCAATGGATTTCACGGCTTTAATTTCCAGACCTTCTTTCACATTGGCAGGAATTTCCGCTAAATCACGGACATTCTCTTGAGGAATGAAGACCAATTTAATGCCACCACGGTGTGCAGCAAGCAATTTTTCTTTCAAACCGCCAATACGCATGGCACGACCACCTAGGCTGGTTTCACCCGTCATGGCGATGTCAGGGCGAATTGGAATGCCTGTGAACGCAGATACCAATGCTGTTGTGAGTGCCAGACCCGCAGAAGGGCCATCTTTCGGAGTCGCCCCTTCAGGTAAGTGCACATGCACATCGGTTTCTTCAAAACGTGAAGATTCAATGCCCAAGTCATCGGCACGAGTACGTACAAGGGTCATTGCAGTGGTAATTGATTCTTTCATTACATCACCCAAAGAACCGGTGGTGATGAATTTACCTTTACCTTTAACCGCAGCAACTTCAATGGTGAGTAACTCGCCACCGACCGAAGTCCAAGCCAAACCGTTCACGCGACCGACTTGAGCTTCATCTTCTGCCATACCAAAGTCAAATTTGTATGGACCTAAGTAGTCAGGAAGATTGCTCGAAGTGACATCCACTTGCAAGTTTTTCGCTTTTTTGCTGACCGCTTCTTTCACCACTTTACGCGCAATTTTAGACACTTCACGCTCTAAGCTACGCACACCAGCTTCACGGGTGTAGCGTTGCACGATATCGCGAATCGCTTCTTCATGCACAGTCAGTTCTTTGGCACGTAGGCCATTGTTCTTAATGGCTTTAGGAACGAGGTAGCGCTCAGCAATGTTGATTTTTTCATCTTCGGTATAACCCGGTAGACGAATCACTTCCATACGGTCGAGTAAGGCTTCTGGAATATTCATGCTGTTGGCAGTACAGATGAACATCACCTCAGACAAATCCAGATCAAGATCGAGGTAGTGATCGTTGAATTTGTTGTTTTGCGATGGATCGAGTACTTCTAACAAGGCTGATGCAGGGTCGCCACGGTAGTCTTGTGCCATTTTGTCGATTTCGTCGAGTAAGAATAATGGGTTCTTAACGCCGACTTTGGTTAACGACTGCACAATTTTACCTGGCATCGCACCGATATAGGTACGACGGTGACCACGAATTTCAGCTTCGTCACGTACACCACCTAAAGCCATACGCACGAACTCACGGCCTGTGGCTTTTGCTACAGATTCACCGAGTGAGGTTTTACCAACACCAGGAGGACCCACTAAGCATAGAATCGGACCTTTAAGCTTTTTCACGCGTGACTGTACAGCCAGATATTCGACAATACGGTCTTTAACATCGTCTAGACCATAGTGGTCTGCATCGAGAATTTCC
Organism: Acinetobacter sp. GQ146; assembly: GCF_059758585.1. Taxonomy (NCBI): domain Bacteria; kingdom Pseudomonadati; phylum Pseudomonadota; class Gammaproteobacteria; order Moraxellales; family Moraxellaceae; genus Acinetobacter; species Acinetobacter sp. GQ146. The sequence continues at coordinate 424,187 of NZ_JCAXDV010000002.1, read as the reverse complement.
TGTGCTTTCGCAAGGTTGATGCTGACTTTGCTGGCTTTATTCCAAGGTGTATCTAAAATCACCTCTAAATAGTTGCGTACCACAGCTGCTTCACTGGAAGCGGGTTGCATTGCTTTAAGCTTGCGGAATTCTGCTTCCGCTTTTTTGCGGACATGTTCAGGCAAGTCCGCTTCAGCAAGACGTTTTTCAATTTCCGCAACGTCGTCTTCAGCACCGCCATTCATGTCGGAAAGTTCACGCTGAATGACCTTCATCTTTTCATTGAGGAAGTATTCGCGTTGATTTTTTTCCATTTGGCGTTTTACAGAGTCATGTAAAGTCTGTTCAATCTGTTGCTCTTCAGACTGTTGCAACAAATAGGTCATGAGCTCTTGTAAGTGCGCTTCAAATTCATCATGTTCGAGGAATTTTTGCTTCACATCGATATTCAATGGAACACGTGTTGCCACGAAGAATAACAATTGCAGTAAATCGTCAATCTTGTTGGCAGCCGCGACCAGTTCGCGGGCATTACGCAGTTTTGCTTCAGCGTATTGTGCAAACAAGGTGCGTAACTCTTGAACACGAGTTTCTTGGGTATTTTCGTCGATGTGGACAGACATTGGGCTAAGCACATGTTCTGCAGTCAGATAATCATTTTCATCAATGATTTTTTCTAGCTTAGAACGATGTAAGCCTTCAATTAATACTTTTATACAGTTCTCATCATTTTCATGATTCACAACTTGCACAATCTTCGCGACAGTACCGTATTGGTATAAGTTGTCGTGATCAATTTCTTCTGTCAGAGAATCTTTCTGCGCAACTACAAATACTAGATTGTCACTGTTACGAGCCACATCAACTGCATTGATCGATTTTTCACGACCTACAAATAGCGCAATTTGCATGTGCGGATAAACCACCACGTCACGTAACGCTAAAAGCGGTAATACACTTGGAACCTGAGGCTCTAAGGTTTCTTGATTCATAATAATTTCAGACATGGGCACTCCTAATGAGTGACAACGATGTTGCCATGTTTTTAATAGTGATGGGTATTTCAAAAAATACAAGGGCAGGTCAAAACAAATTGTATAAAAAATGACTAAATATGTGATTTTTAAGTATTCACAACAGTCAAAAATGCCAATTTTAACGATTGAAGCGTAAATATTGTTCCGGCATGAGCAGGGCGTCGAGCGGTTGATCCCACTTTTCTCGCAGCAAGCGTTCCGAGACTAATTGAAAATGGTGGGCTAAACCGAGACGAAAGGGACGGTGATAGGGGGCAGCAGCAAGCGTTTTGTCATAAAACCCACCGCCCATTCCAATACGAGTTCCCAAGCGGTCACATGCCAATAAAGGCATTAATAACAGCTCCAAATGCGACACCGATTGTCCACGACTGGCCATGGGTTCTTGCATACCCAGTGGATGATGTGAAAAGCGTCGATTTTGAAACTGGTTCTGAGAAATTTTGACCCAAACTAAGTGCTGATTCATATTGCAAATCATCGGGAGATAGACCGATTTTTTTTGATGAAAACAATACTGAATAATTTTATGGGTCTGGATTTCACCAAAAGCGTGTAAATAAATACCGATCCGTTTGGCATGTTTAAATTCGGGCAGCATTCTGAGGCGTTGTATAATAAGTTGTTCAGAATGACGCTGTTGAAATGCCGATACTGCTCTGCGTTTTTGGCGAATGCTTTTACGAAGTTGATTTAGATCATGCGACATGGCAGAGCAGTATCCTTGTGGAAGTTGGCGTTAAACGAGTTGAAAAATGCTTAATGTTCAGCGTCTTGTTTGAGTGCTTGTAAAATAGGACAGCAACTGTCTGTAGTGGTTTTACATTCATCAATCCAACTTGACAGGCGCTGTTTTAAAGCATTCAGTTCCTGAATCCGCTGGTCAATTTTTTCCAGCCGTTGTTGAATGACTTCACGGACTTTTTCGCGGTCATCTAATTGTAATTGTAACAGGTCTTGAATTTCACTCAGTTGCAGACCAGCATCTTTACCTTTTTGAATAAAACTTAAGGTTTCAATATCTTGTTGATTGTAGTAACGATAGTTTTGAGTCGTTTCAGGAATGCGCATCAACCCAATCCGTTGATAATAACGAATGGTTTCGACATTCACATGGCAGTGTTTTGCTAGTTTGCCAATAGTGAGCATAAAATAATCTCCAAAAGGCTTGACTCAGTACCTAGGTACAGACTTTATGCTAGCACAATCTAGAAATAAATGGTGAACCCCATGAGCGAGCAAAATAAAACCTCTTGTTGTTCCAAAGAAAAAGAATCGCCAATCCTAATCGAGATTGATCCCGTTTGTGGAATGAAAGTTGCGGCAGATTCTCCATATGTCTATGAGCATCAGTCCGTACGTTATTTGTTTTGTAGCTCAGCTTGTTTAACGAAATTTTCTGCCAATCCTGCGGCGTATGTATCCTCAGAAAAAGCACCAAAGACGTGTTGCAGCAAAACGAAAGCAGAAGTAACGGAAGCCTCTGCTGAAGCTAAGGTTGAAGCTGCACCCGTTGCATCCAAAAGCTGTGGTTGTACATCAAAGCAGCAAGCGAAGGAGCAGTCACAAGTCTTAGCGCAATATATTGACCCTGTGTGTGGCATGACTGTGACGGACTTAAGCAAACCGCATACGGAATGGCAGAGACAGAACTACTATTTTTGCAGTGAAAAATGTCAGCAAAAATTTATTGCCAATCCAGAGGCTTATGTAAAATCTAAAGATACAGCAGCAATGTTGACATCCACTTCGGGCTGTTGTGGTTCTAAGCAAAAACAGCCTGAAAAAACCACCTCATGTTGCGATAGCACATCGAAAAGCCCTGTAACACAGGCAGAGGAAACTCAGTCGAGCTGTTGCGCAGCAAAGCCCAAAGTTGAAGCTGCCAAAAGTAGCTGTTGTGCTGGAGGGAAACATCAACATGAGCATCCTGCGCCATCGGGGGCAGCTGAGTTTATCGACCCAGTCTGCGGTATGTCTGTGGATCCGAATACAGAATTAAAAACCGATTACCAGCAGCAGACCTATTATTTCTGTAACCCTTCTTGCTTAGACAAGTTTAAGGCTGATCCTGAGTTTTATTTAATTCCGCCAGATCAGCGTCCTGTACCTGAGGGTGCCGCAGATATGGATTATACCTGCCCGATGGATCCTGAAATTGTGCAAAAAGGTCCGGGAACTTGCCCAATTTGCGGTATGGCATTGGAGCCAATGCAACCCACTTTAAATGATGCACCAAACCCAGAGTTGGTGGATTTTAGTCATCGTTTTTGGGTCACTTTACCGCTGACCTTAATCGTGTTTGTAATGGCGATGGGTTCACATCTTCATAGTTTCATTTCACCGCATATTCAGCCGTGGATTGAGCTAGTCCTCGCGACTCCTGTAGTGTTGTGGGCGGGTAAACCGTTTATTGAGCGCTGTTGGAGCTCTTATAAAACCGGCAATCTAAATATGTGGAGCCTGATTGGGGTAGGCGTGTTAGCCGCTTATATTTACAGTGTCGTGGCGACCCTGTTCCCAAGCCTGATTCCCGTGGAAGCCAAAACCGGACATGGGGTTGCTGTGTACTTTGAAGCGGCCTGTATGATTGTTTCCTTAAGTTTGCTCGGTCAAATCATGGAGCTGAAAGCTCGTGCCAAAACTGCCGACTCACTAAAAGCCTTGCTCAAACTGCAAGTTCACACCGCCAAATTGGTACAAGCCGATCAAGTGGTTGAAGTGGAAATTAGCATGGTCAAGCAGGGCGATATTTTACAGATTGCCTCGGGTGAACAGATTCCACTGGATGGGGTGGTGGTTGAAGGTAAAACCTATGTCGATGAAGCCATGATGACCGGTGAACCTGTGCCAGTGAAAAAGCAAGTTCACGACAGCGTGATTGGCGGCACCGTGAACCAGCAAGGCAGTATTCGCATACAAACCACTGCGGTGGGAGCCAATACCACCTTAGCCAAAATGATTCAGACTGTGGCAGAAGCCCAGCGTTCTAAAGCCCCGTTACAACGTCTAGCCGATATCTTCGCCAAGTATTTTGTGATTGTGGTGTTGTTGATCAGTGCATTGACCTTTGTGGCATGGATGATCTTTGGTGGCGCGCAGTTTGACTTGGCACTGATGTGTGCGGTGGCCGTGCTGATTATTGCCTGCCCGTGCGCACTTGGTTTAGCCACCCCGATGTCGGTGATGGCCACCACAGGTCGTGCGGCACAAAAAGGCGTGTTGTTTAAAGATGCCGAAGCCATTGAAGCCCTGAGCAAGGTGAATACCTTAATTGTCGACAAAACCGGAACCTTGACCGAAGGCAAGCCGAGTCTCAAAGAAATCCAGTTGCTGAGTCCTAAAGTGGAACAGGCGCAAGTGGAACAGTGGATTGCTTCAATTGAGCAGTATTCAAGTCATCCGATTGCGCAAACCCTGACGCAAATTGTACCTGCGCAGCAATTGCTGAAAGTGGCAGACTTTGAGGATGTGACAGGCTTTGGGGTCAAAGGGCAGATTGGCGAACAAACGTTATATATCGGGAGTCAAAAGTTACTGGAACAACTCGGCATTCGCTTAGATGCAGATCTGCAAAGCCAGTTAGATCAGCAACGTGCCATAGGGAATGTCATCAGTTTCTTGAGTAATTCCCAAGAAGTACTGGCATATATTGCGATTCACGATGCGATTAAAGCCAATGCACAGCAGGTGATTCAGCAACTCATGGCCGATGGCATTGAAGTGGTTATGGCAACAGGTGATCATGAGCAGAATGCAAAGCTGGTGGCAAAAGAGCTGGGGATTCAACATGTACATGGCAATTGTACCCCAACCGAAAAATTGGAGCTGGTGAAAAAGTATCAGGCACAAGGCAAAGTTGTGGCCATGGCAGGGGATGGCATTAACGATGCGCCTGCACTGGCGCAAGCCAATGTCGGGATTGCCATGGGGAACGGCACTGATATTGCCAAACAAACCGCGCAAGTGACCTTGGTGAAAGGCGATATTCGTGGTGCCGCCGATGCCTTACATATGGCGAAGCTGGGGGTACGCAATATGAAACAGAATCTGGCCTTTTCGTTTGTCTATAACGGTTTAGGCGTGCCAGTAGCCGCAGGGATTTTTTATCCGCTCACAGGGTTATTATTAACTCCAATGTTTGCTGCCGTGGCAATGTCACTCAGTTCGCTTTCGGTGGTGTTGAATGCGCTACGTTTACAAAAGGCAAAATAAGTTTGCATGTTGACTACATGCTTATAAATCGTAACAAAAGCCTCAAGCATTCTCTTGAGGCTTTTTACTGTTTACGGCATAACAATGAGAGCGTCGCTCCATCTATAAAGTGTCGACAATAAAACTCAAGGGTCACTCGGCATCAGATTGTGATTTTGCTACCGCAGCAGCGAATCGAGGGCTAGTACACTAATAGTAAAAAAATGTGGTTACGCTAAAAAAATAAACACAGATATAAGATTTAAAACATTGAATTAAAATGAATTATATGGATTTTCTTATGCACAACTTTCAGGATAGATACCAGATATGATGCTACAGAAGGATTGTCAAGTCATCTCTAGATATGGTTTCAAGTCTAAGACCAAAGTTGTTGACAATCTTATTGCATTTTAATTTATTTGTGCTTATTTTAGCTAATAATTAAACTGATTGTTGACAATATGCGAACCGATGAGCTGTCTACACAGACCAAACAAGCCTCGAATGCGACGCTAACCGACCAAATTTTCAGAAAGATTCAAACTGCAATTGTCAGTGGTGAAATTGCAGCTGGCAGTAAGATTTCTGAACCTGAATTGGCGCGGGTTTATGGCATTAGTCGCGGTCCTTTACGTGAAGCGATTCACCGCCTTGAAGGACAAAAATTGGTGGAGCGGACTGCCCATGTGGGTGCCCGTGTGGTGTCTTTGTCAGATCAACAGTTATTTGAGTTATATCAAATCCGTGAAAATCTAGAAGGTCTGGCATGCCGTTTGGCAGCGCAAAGCATCGACAAACAACAGATTCTAAACTTGCGTGAAGTGCTGCATAAACATGCACAAGACCCAGATTTTAAAGAAGGGAAAGGCTATTACTTACAAGAGGGTCAGGACGATTTTCATTATTGCATCATTAAAAACTGCGGCAATAAAACCCTAGAAAAGATGCTATGTGATGAGTTGTATCACTTGATTCGGATGTATCGAATTCAGTATTCCAAAACACCAAATCGTCCACACAGAGCCTTGTCAGAACATATTCGTATTTTAGACGCGATTGCCGAAGGTGATGCGGAATTGGCTGAGCTGCTTATGCGACGCCACATTGCTGCGTCATACCAGAATATTCAACAACATTTTTCTTAATCATGAGGAAAGAGGGAGAACCTATGTCAACCTTATCAGCAGGACAAAAATTCCGTGATGCAGTCGCAAGCGAGCATCCATTACAAGTGGTCGGCACCATCAATGCCAATCACGCTTTATTGGCTAAACGTGCAGGCTATAAAGCAATTTATTTATCTGGCGGGGGGGTGGCAGCGGGTTCTTTAGGTTTACCCGATTTGGGCATTAGCAACCTTGATGATGTGTTGACCGATGTTCGCCGTATTACCGATGTTTGTGATTTACCATTATTGGTCGATGCCGATACAGGCTTTGGTGCTTCGGCATTTAACATTGCGCGTACCACCAAGTCTTTAATCAAGTTTGGCGCAGCCGCGATGCATATTGAAGACCAAGTTGGTGCCAAGCGTTGTGGTCACCGTCCAAATAAAGCCATTGTTTCACAACAAGAAATGGTGGATCGTATTAAAGCCGCTGTAGATGCACGTGGTGACGACAAGTTTGTGATTATGGCGCGTACCGATGCATTGGCAGTAGAAGGTTTACAGGCAGCAATTGACCGCGCAGGTGCTTATATTGAAGCCGGTGCAGACATGCTGTTCCCAGAAGCCATTACTGAATTGGCAATGTATAAACAATTCGCAGAAGCGACGCATGTGCCTATTTTGGCCAACATTACCGAATTTGGTTCGACGCCACTCTTTACCACGGACGAATTGGCTTCTGCGGATGTCAGCATTGCCTTGTATCCACTTTCTGCCTTCCGTGCCATGAACAAAGCCGCAGAAAATGTGTATACCACCTTACGTAAAGAAGGTACGCAAAAGAACGTGGTCGATACCATGCAAACCCGTCAAGAATTGTATGACCGCATCAACTACCATGCGTTTGAACAATACCTTGATGCATCTTTTGTAAAAAATAAATAACAACACTATTGACTAGACCATTCATCGTGTCAGCACAGGAAATACAGTTGTCACGATGAATAAAAATAATTTGATCCACCCAATGGAAGAAGGAAGATCTCATGAATGCTACAACAACAGGATTTAAGCCAAAAAAATCAGTCGCGCTTAGCGGTCAAGTTGCAGGGAATACGGCACTTTGTACCGTAGGCCGTAGTGGTAATGACTTGCACTACCGTGGTTACGACATTTTAGACCTTGCGGGTCAAAGCGAATTTGAAGAAGTGGCTTACCTTTTGGTACACGGCAAATTACCGAATAAAGCCGAACTGAAAGCGTATAAAAACAAACTGAAAGGGTTACGTGGTTTACCCGCTTCACTCAAAGCAGCATTAGAGCAGCTACCGCCGTATGCACACCCAATGGACGTGATGCGTACAGGCGTATCGGTGTTGGGCTGTTTAACTCCAGAACATGAAGACCATAACTATGCGGGTGCACGTGACATCGCAGACAAGCTGATGGCTTCTTTCGGTTCAATGTTGCTGTACTGGTATCACTTTAGCCACAACGGCAAACGTATTGAAGTAGAAACTGATGATGACTCAATCGGTGCACACTTCTTGCATTTGTTACATGGTGAAAAGCCATGTGAACAATGGATTCAAGCGATGCACACCTCATTAATTTTGTATGCAGAGCATGAGTTCAACGCATCGACTTTTACTTCACGTGTAATTGCAGGTACTGGTTCAGACATGTACTCCACCATTGCCGGTGCAATTGGTGCATTACGTGGTCCTAAACACGGTGGCGCCAACGAAGTCGCATTCGTGATTCAACAGCGTTATGACAATGCCGATGAAGCCGAAGCGGACATTCGTAAGCGTGTAGAAAACAAAGAAGTGGTGATTGGTTTTGGTCATCCTGTTTACACCATTGCAGACCCACGTAACGAAGTGATTAAGCAAGTGGCGCTTGAATTGGCGGATGCGCAAGAAAACAAAAAAATGTACTTAATCGCAGAGCGTTTAGAAGCTGTGATGAAAGAAGTGAAAAACATGTTCCCGAACCTCGACTGGTTCAGTGCAGTCAGCTACCACTTAATGGGTGTTCCAACTGCAATGTTCACCCCGCTATTCGTGATTGCGCGTACCGCAGGTTGGTCAGCACACGTGATTGAACAGCGCCAAGACGGCAAAATCATTCGTCCAAGCGCGAACTATACGGGCCCTGAAAATCTCGAATTTAAACCATTAGCAGAGCGTGATTAATGAATACCCAGTATCGTAAGAATTTACCAGGCACATCATTAGACTACTATGATGTTCGCCAAGCGGTTGAAGATATTCAACCCGGTGCTTATGCGACGCTGCCATACACCTCTAAAGTGTTGGCCGAACAGTTGGTCCGTCGCGCAGATGCAGAAAACTTGACTGCATACTTAAAACAATTGATTGAACGTCGTCAGGATCTGGATTTCCCTTGGTATCCTGCGCGTGTAGTGTGTCATGACATCTTGGGTCAAACCGCGTTGGTTGACCTTGCGGGCTTGCGTGATGCGATTGCAGACAAAGGCGGTGATCCTTCTAAAGTTAACCCTGTGGTGCCAACCCAGTTGATCGTGGATCACTCATTAGCGGTGGAATACGGTGGTTTTGATCCAGACGCGTTTGAAAAAAACCGTGCGGTGGAAGATCGTCGTAATGAAGACCGTTTCCACTTTATTGAGTGGACCAAAACTGCATTTAAAAATGTCGATGTGATTCCTGCGGGTAACGGCATTATGCACCAAATCAACTTGGAGAAAATGTCTCCAGTGATTCAGGCGCGTGATGGCGTAGCCTTCCCAGATACCTGTGTGGGGACAGACTCACACACGCCACATACCGATGCACTCGGTGTGATTTCTGTGGGCGTGGGTGGCTTAGAAGCGGAAAACGTGATGTTGGGTCGTGCATCGTGGATGCGTCTGCCAGACATCATTGGGGTTGAGCTGGTCGGTCAGCGTCAAGCGGGCATTACCGCAACCGATATCGTATTGGCATTGACTGAGTTCTTGCGTAAAGAACGTGTAGTAGGTGCATATCTCGAATTCTTCGGTGAAGGTGCAGACAGCATGTCAGTCGGGGATCGTGCCACGATTTCCAACATGACCCCAGAATATGGTGCAACGGCTGCGATGTTCTACATCGACCAAAACACCATTGACTATTTACGCCTGACAGGTCGTGAAGATGCACAAGTGGCATTGGTTGAACAATACGCGAAACAAATTGGTCTGTGGTCATCGGACATGACTCAAGCAGAGTATCCGCGTGTTCTTCGTTTCGATCTTTCTACGGTGACGCGTAACATCGCAGGTCCATCAAACCCACATGCACGTGTCTCGACTGCTGACCTGAAAGAAAAAGGTATTGCGGGTGTGGTTGAAAACCGTACTGATGGTTTAATGCCTGATGGCGCGATCATCATCGCGGCAATTACCTCGTGTACCAACACTTCTAACCCACGTAACACCGTAGCGGCTGGTTTGTTGGCGCGTAAAGCCAATGAGCTGGGTTTAGTGCGTAAGCCTTGGGTAAAATCTTCATTTGCACCGGGTTCTAAAGCGGCTGCATTGTATCTTGAAGAAGCGGGTGTGCTGAAAGACCTAGAGCAACTCGGTTTTGGTATCGTGGCCTATGCTTGCACCACTTGTAACGGCATGTCAGGTGCGCTCGATCCGAAGATTCAGCAAGAAATTATTGACCGTGACTTGTACGCAACTGCGGTGCTTTCGGGTAACCGTAACTTCGATGGTCGTATCCATCCTTATGCAAAACAAGCGTTCTTGGCATCTCCACCGCTGGTTGTCGCGTATGCCATTGCGGGGACGATTCGTTTTGACATCGAAAAAGATGCACTCGGTACAGACAAAGACGGGAATCCGATTTACCTGAAAGACATCTGGCCTTCAGATGCTGAAATTGATGCCCTAGTAAAAGAAGCGGTGAAGCCTGAACAATTCCGTAAAGTTTACATTCCTATGTTTGACTTGGGCGTAACCGTAGAGGCCGAAAGCCCGCTTTACGACTGGCGTCCACAAAGTACCTATATTCGCCGTCCGCCGTACTGGGAAGGGGCGTTGGCTGCACCACGTACGTTGGCGAACATGCGTCCGTTGGCAATTTTAGGGGACAACATCACCACAGACCATTTGTCGCCTTCCAATGCAATTTTGATGGACTCTGCGGCTGGTGAATACCTGCACAAAATGGGTGTACCAGAAGAAGACTTCAACTCATATGCGACGCATCGTGGCGACCATTTGACTGCACAACGTGCAACATTTGCTAACCCGAAACTCTATAACGAAATGGTGGTTCGTGCAGACGGCACCATTAAGCAAGGGTCAAAAGCACGTGTAGAGCCAGAAGGTGAAGTCATGCGCATGTGGGAAGCGATTGAAACTTACATGAACCGTAAGCAACCGCTGATCATCATCGCAGGTGCAGACTATGGTCAAGGTTCAAGCCGTGACTGGGCTGCCAAAGGCGTGCGTCTTGCAGGTGTTGAAGCGATTGTTGCGGAAGGTTTTGAGCGTATTCACCGCACGAACTTGGTGGGTATGGGCGTGTTGCCGCTTGAGTTTAAAGCTGGGACTGACCGTAAAACCTTAAAGTTGGATGGCACTGAGCTATACAGCGTGATTGGTAACATTGCGCCACGTTCGACTTTAACTTTAGTGATTGAGCGCGCCACGGCTGATGGTAAGAATGAAATTGTGGAAGTGCCTGTGACTTGCCGCCTAGATACAGAAGAAGAAGTATCTGTATATGAAGCGGGTGGTGTATTACAGCGTTTTGCTCAGGACTTTCTGGAAAGCCAAGAAGAGAAAGAGCAATTAAGAGCTTAATTCAAAGTATTTGAAATTGCTTAAAAAAAGCCCTACTTTAGAGTGGGGTTTTTTTATTAAAAATAAAAAACAAATTATTTTCATAAATTTTTGAGGTGATTGATGAAGCAAGAAATAATTGTTTCGATACCAGATGGGCAAGCTGAAATAATTCCATTGATGCAAAGAGCTTTAATATCTGTTCGTGAAGAATTAAGAGATGATCCTTATATAATTGAGGCTATTAAAGTATTGCAAGTAGGTGGATATAGGAGCTCGATTGGTTCATTTTGGAATGCTGTTGTAGATGATCTACGAAATAAAATTATGTTCCGTAGTTTAAAGCTCTTTAATCAATCTATTGAAATAGGTAGAAAAATTGAAACTTATGAAGATTTTCAAAATTATGTAAATGATGATCAATTGATAGATGGTGCTTATAAAATAGGAGTCATTGGTTGGGAAGCAAGTAAAATACTAAAACATGCTAAGGAAACTAGGCATATTTTTTCTGGTCATCCTAAAAGCAGTGATCCATCAATAATTAAAGTTTTGGCTATGATGGATGACTGTATTAAATATGTTCTTAATGCTGAATACCCTGCACAAATTATTGATGTAAATGACTACATTTCTAATTTGGCTGAATCATCATTTGATCGGAATATTGTTGCTATAGAGAGTGCTTTAGGTGATTTACCAGAAATTTATAAAAAGGAATTAGCTAATAGACTTTATTCTGCATATATCCATCCTCAATCTAATAGTGTATTGCGCTCAAATGTAGAATTTGTAGCTCCTATTTTGTGGCAAGTGTTGCCTAAGGATATCAAAATACAAGTAGCAAGACGTATTGATCAGGAAATTCAGAAAGGTAATGCTGAAATTACTACTTCTGCATTTAATTTTATTGAATTGGTAAAAACTCAAAACTACTTGTCAATTGTTGCTCGTAGATATCAGATTGATCCATTAGTTAAAAACTTAACAGAATCATTTGATGATTTTCCTAGAGAGAATGATGCTGTTAAAGCATTAGTTCCTTATGCTAGTTTAATACCTGAAGATTTATTACCTGAATATGTACTTTCGCTTACTAAAACTTATGTAGGAAGAATGGGTTCAAGTGCACGTTGGAATCGAACAGATTTTTATGCTGACGGTGCAGCAAGCTATATTCCTGATATGTTTAAACTATTTGATGATCATGCGGCGAATTATTTTGTAGAAGGAATAAAATCAAATGATTTATTAAAAAGAAGAATAGAAGCGCCCGCGAAACTACGCAGGCTCAGAGCACTAGGTAATATTGTGCTGGAAAAAATCTCTAATTCGTTTCCTGAGCAGCGCTTTATTGAGTTACTCTGTGATGAAAATAAAGAAGAAGATTTTTTTATATTGTTAAGAAAAAATAAATAAATATAGTACAAAAGGTCAGGTTGGTTAGACTACATTTTTTTTCTAAAATTCTAAAAAATAGCAATTATTAATATAATTATTTAAATTATATTAATGAAAAAGCCAAATGCTCTGTTGGGCTTTTTCATATTTGGTTGCTAGATATGACTCCTGTCTTATCTCACACTCCTGATGCTTGAACCTATTATTGTTGTTTCATCTTCTAAAATATTCTGTGTGTCTTCTTATGAAAAATATGTAGGTCAACAGTCCGTAAAATCTTTAAAACTTTATAGACCAAACATCCAAATGCCATCCTTAACCTTTTCGACACCACTACTTGTCAGAAAGGTCGATAAACAATCAAAACTATCACGCTATAGTATATGCACCATTTCTAAAATCTTTGGAGAACAAATAGTTACTGCTATAAGAAACCTGAAACTGGCTGCTATTTTTGCATTCTCTGCTAACAACACATTTATTTAGAAATTGATACAAACCGTTATCCATTGTTTTGAATAAAAGCCCTGTCACCTTCGATAGGGCTTTTCGTTAAGCGGCATTCATTAAGTATCATAATCATGCATAAATCTTTAAAGTTAGGCGTAGATTTAGTTTGGCGACTCAATTTTACTTTTCACTTTTTTTCTATAACAAAGATCGACAGACTTGAGTCAATATGTAATCACTTCATAGCACATCCTTTTCCCAATAAAGTTGACTGAACGGTACATTTTACTCCTTTAGTTCAGACCGTATAGAAAGCCAAGAACAGAAAGATCAATTTTATTTAAAGTATTTGAAATTATTTAAAAAAAATTCCAAGTTTTGCCTGAGATTTCTTAACTTTTCTAAATTGGAATAATTCCTGAGGATTGGCTATATTAGAGTTGATAGCGGGTGTATCCATAAGTATGAATGAGCCGCTACCTTGCCTCTAGGAGAGAGATGATAGCAGCCTGAATAAATAAGGATACGATGAGTTAATTGAGACTAAAAAGGTTAAGTGATGAGCGTAATTTTACCTGTGGCAGAACGTGGTGAAGGCATTTTAAAACTGAAAGCTGCGCCAGTTGCTGACACAGAATTTAATAGTGATTGGCTCATGCAATTGGCTTCTGCTATGCATGCCACCATGCTAGAACGTAATGGAGTCGGGATTGCCGCACCACAATTGTATATCTCTAAACAGATCATTATTGTTGCTTCACGACCTAATCCGCGTTATCCCGACGCACCCGAAATGCAGCCCGTTGTAATGGTCAATCCGCAGATTTTGGAGTTTTCTGAAAGCACTTGTATGGGTGAAGAAGGCTGCCTAAGTGTGCCAAATGAACGTGCACAGGTTGAGCGGGCACAAGCTATCCGAGTGCTTTATCACACATTAGAAGGTGATGTTATGGAAACCTCATTTGAGGGATTTCCAGCGCGGATTGTGCAACATGAAGTCGATCATCTGAATGGAATTTTATTTGTAGACCGCTTGTCGGTTTAACTTAAGGCTCACCGCGCTATTCGTCTTTATATTTAAATTGCTGCGGGGTTTGTCCCAAATGCTTTTTAAACATGGCACTAAAAGCACTCGGGTTCGTATAGCCAAGGGACTCCGATATGTGAGCAATGGACTCACCACTGGCAATTTTACTCAGGGCTTGGGCAATGTGCATTTGTTGTAACCATGCACGATAAGACAGCCCTGTTTCTTTCTGAAACATGCGCATGAGGGTTCTGGCACTGGTGCCAATTTCATCGGCCCAAGTCGTTAAGTCTTTATGCTGTTGCGGTGCATTTAAAAGTGTTTGGCAAATGTTCATCAGGCGTTTGTCCTGTGGCCATGGTATCTGAATCGGTAGTGAATTGGCTTTTTGAATTTCATCAAAGATTAGAATTTGTAAGGCGCGAGAAAGTTCATCGGAACTGAGTAATTCGGATGCTGGAATGTGTTCAATCGCATTTAAACGAATCAGTAGTTCATGCAATAACTTGCTGACTCGAATAATAAAACACTGCTGACCCAAAACCGATGCTGCTTGAGCTTTGACCAGTGCAGTATTCATTTTGACCCGACTTAAAGAAATCACACTATGTTCCACATAGGCGGGAATCCACAGTGCACACATGGGCGGAATCAGCCAGACATGATTCGGAGTAAAAACCTGAATAATCCCAGTCGAGGCATATAGAAACTGGGCGCGTGAATGATGATGGGCAGGGGTGATTTCTCGGTAAGTATGTTCGGAAGAAAGTCCAATCACCAGTTCGGACATTTCGGTTTCAATCAACGAATCTGACATTTTCATGAAATTTGTCACTTAGACAGGGATTATTGGAAGATATCGCTCTGAATGACATTTTACAATATTTGTTGAAAGATCAATGATTGGAGTTTTTCGGCTATGACCTCTTCAATACAGGCCAAGGAAAGCATGGATGACGCTGTGGCAAGTCTTCAGCCACAAGGGATGATTGTGAAAATTGTCGGTGCAGTGGCGCTGGCACATTTACTGAATGACTTGATTCAAGCTGTTCTGCCTGCGATTTATCCGATGCTGAAAACCAATTTTTCACTCAGTTTTGCCCAAGTGGGACTCATCTCATTGGTGTATCAAATTACGGGATCCTTGCTACAACCGTGGATTGGTCTATATACCGATAAACATCCCAAACCGTATTTGTTGCCACTGGGGATGCTGGTGACCTTGAGCGGTATTTTATTGCTGGCATTTTCACCAAGTTTTACCATCTTACTGATCGGGTCTGCCTTAATTGGAGTGGGTTCATCCACCTTTCACCCTGAAGCTTCACGCGTGGCACGGATGGCATCGGGCGGGCGCTTTGGGACGGCACAATCGACCTTTCAGGTCGGGGGCAATACCGGTACTGCAATAGGACCTTTATTAGCTGCACTGATTATTGTGCCGTTTGGGCAACATGCGGTGGCCTTGTTAATTGTGTTTGCACTGCTTGCCATCTGGGTATTGTTTGGCGTGAGCCGCTGGAGTATTGGTCACAGTAAAAAACAATTGGCGGCTAAAGCACAGCAGGTACCAAGCAAATTGCATGGTCGTCAGTTGGTGATTGCCTTATCCACCATCTGTGTGTTGATGTTTGCCAAATTTACTTATATCGCTAGTATCAGTAATTATTTTACCTTTTACCTCATGCATAAATTCCAGATCAGTCTGCAATCGGCTCAGTTACATCTGTTTGCCTTCTTGGCTGCGGTGGCTTTAGGCACCTTTGCAGGCGGCCCAATTGGCGACAAAATTGGACGTAAAGCGGTCATTTGGGTGTCCTTTGTTGGCATGGCACCGTTTGCATTAATGATGCCCTTTGCCAATCTGTTCTGGACTACGGTGCTGTCAGTCCTGACTGGTTTAGTGTTGTCTTCTGCCTTTGCTGCCATGGTGGTGTATGCGCAAGAAGCTGTACCCGGGCGTGTCGGCATGATTGCAGGATTGATGTTTGGCTTAATGTTTGGGGTGAGTGGGATTGCCGCAGCAGGTTTGGGCTATTTGGCCGACTTAAAAGGCATTGAATGGGTGTTTGGCGTGTGTTCATTATTGCCCTTACTCGGTTTTGCCACGGCATTTTTACCGAAGACCCAAGCAAACTAAACCGATTACAGCAGAACCTTAGGCTTAGACGCGCTATCTTAAAAGAATAAGATGGTGCGTTTTTCTTTTAGCTGCGTTGTAATGATGTAAGGCATCGAACTTTTTACATCCGTTTTTTGTTTTTCGCTATGAGAGAAAAATAAAGCGGATGCAGCAATGATGTAAGAGATCTGATGCCGAGGCTGTGGATGCACTTTAGTTTTGGAGGATGACAGCCATGACGAATCCCGATGCTGTAATTCAATTTTCCTTAGGTTTAGAACAGCTCAGTTTCGACATAGACGGGCAGCACTTTCAGGTGGATAAAGGTTTAGGCTTTATTCAGTCGAACAGTATGCGTCATGGTGTGCTGGATGAATTGGCCATCGAGCTCATGATCTATGTGATTGAAGAAATATTAGAATCCGTTCCCATCCAATACGGACAGCCTAAAAGATCCATCAGTACTGATTCTTTGCTTCAAGAGGTACTAACTTTATTTTTCCCGAATCAGCACAGCATAGACCGCGTAGAACTTGAAAGTGGTTTTAATGCGTTTATTGAGCGTCGTGAATATTATGTGTGTAAAGTGGCGGAACAGGGTGTATTCAGTCTGGTTTACTTCGTGTTTTTACGTGAGATGATGCATCACTGGAATGTCGTGGACATCAAATTTGAATCTTTTGAATAGCTTAAAAACGCAAAAAATAGGGGATGATCGACAGTAAAATTCCAATGCCACTCAGCAGGAAATTGCTCTCAATAAAATAAGGGAAAACCATTAAAACTAGACCGGCTACAAAGGGCACAGTCATTTTTTGCTTTTTGCCATAGAGAAAATAGCCTAAACCAATGGAGCTAAAGATCACACCGAGGAAAAGTTGGGTAGTGTTCATGATGATGTTTCGTGCATTGTTATTTTCTGCTAGATATTATGCCAAGATTCTTAAAAGAAGATATAAAAACGAAGAGCGTGTGATGCAACCTTATAACAAAAACTTAAAACTTCCATCGCGTGATTTGCGGAGCAATATGACTGATGCAGAATAACTGCTTTGGCAAAGATTACGCTGTAAGCAAATTTTAGGATTACCGTTTTATCGGCAAAAGCCCATCCTAAACTTTATTGTGGATTTTTATTGTTCCGCAGCGAACCTTGTCATTGAGTGTGATGGAGCACAACATTACACCGAAGATGGTCGTTTGGCTGATCAAATTCGAGATCAGGCTTTAAGTGGGTTAGGGCTTGTGGTGCTGAGGTTTAGTAATCGGCAGATTTTGACTGAAACTGATGCTGTGGTGGAACAAATTTATTGGGTTGCTAAACAGAGATTGGAATCCCCCTCTTGCGAAACGTAGTTTCTCACCTTTTAGAAAGGGGGACTTTACGCGAATATATTAAAAAATATTAGATTCACTGTACTCCATTTTTTTAATGGAGGGAAAGGGGGGGGAGTAGAGTTGTATACGATTAAACTGAATTAATTTGTTTGGCAATCGTATAATAATAATCATCTTGATTTTTCTGGAGTGAGTTAAAGTAATTACTCATGGCATTTCTCTGAAAAATCTCTTTGGAAATATTTTTTATATCCGTTAGTTCTTTTAATATTTTAACTGTAAGATGATAGGCTATACTTTCAAAAACTTTTCCGTAACAGTCTTGATAAAAGTTGAATGATCTATTTATCTTAGTATATTTGAATGGGCGACAAACATTTGTGCTTTTCGCAATAGATTTAACTTTATTTATAAGAAATTTCATATCAATTTCACCATTTTTGATAAGTGCTTCGCCTGATACATCGGTTAAAAATTTAAAACCATGAGATCGAAAAATTATTTCTAATCTCAAAATTTTAGAACCTATCTTTTCTAGATTTTTAAAACTATTTTCAATATTGCTGGTAGCATTCATAGGTATATCATCAAAAATGTAATTGTTAATTATTCTGATAATATTTTCTTGAGTAAAAACATCATTCTCCCAGCTATAACCTTTTGTGTAAATTATATTTGGGTGGGTAATATATTTCTCAAAATAATGGTCTAAATCCTTATCTTTAAAAATGAGAGTGTTTTTAATCTGTCCATTAACGATACGTTGAGTAATTTCATCTCCACTTGTTTTAGAGCCTATAGCTTTAAAATGAATTTTTCTATGACAACCATGTATTTTTAGTACTGCTTTCCAAAAATCAATATCTATTGAAGTTGGGCTAAATTTACCATCTTCGATCTGAATAATGGTATAGCTTTTTTTCCCACCTTCTGTATATGCTGTTAGGTCGGCATTTTGAAAAGCATTTTGATTGGACTGACCGTATGTAGATCGATTGAAAGGAGTATTATTCACTTGATAACACCTCTGCATTGGTGATTATTTTCTCCATATTGATGATATTTTCACCAAAACAACTAACGATATCTGGTGAGTGAGTTGCAAAAATTATTTGTGCATTAGGATTTAGTTCCTTTAAATGCTGTACTAGATGCTCTTGCCAATTAATATGTAGTGATAATTCGGGTTCATCAGCGAAGTAGATAAATCTTTTATTTTGCTGTAAAAATGCTTCACCTAAGATAATTAATAATTGCTTTTCACCAGAAGAAAGCTGGCTTAATGAAAGTGGCTTCTGGGATTGTGTAATAATTTCTAATTCATTGCGTGCATTGATATAAAATTTTTTTCTTTGCATCATGGAGTTTAGAATATTTAGGAACTTATCTTTAGGCTCCTCTATTTTAGATTTTTGTATTAAATGGTCATTCCACTTTTCTACAATAAAATCAATTCTTTCAGTACTAAAAAGAACTGAGAAATCATTTAATTCTATGGGTTGATGATTCTCTGAATTTTTTAATTTCTGTTGAGCTTTATCTAAAGCTGAAAAGTGATTACTAATTTTTGATTTTAAATCTGAAGAATCAAGATTGAATTGTTTGTAAATATTTTCTAGGGCTTCTTTTTCTTTTTTTGAATCTAATTTTAAAAAAGAATCAATAACACTATGTTTGTTTTCTCTTTTAAATAATAAAGATAAGAATACTTGTTTCTGAAATTGATCTATTTGTTCAGTAATTTTTTGATTGTAAAATGAAAAAAGTCTTACTAATTCATTGGATAATTCATTTAATTTTAAATCAATACTTGAATCATATTTTTCTCTGATTTCACGATAGTCAGTTTTAGTTCGATGTACAGATAACCAACTAATATTGAATAAGTTAGATAGTTGACTTCTATGTTTGAAAATATTTTTTCGTCTAAAATCATTTCTAAAATGATTGGAATATCGGTGAAACTCATTCAACTCATCATTTAGAATGGATTGATAATTATCTTTAGAATTTTCTTTAAAGAAAAATGAAATTTGTTCATTGTTTTTTGTAATTTTAAGTGATGCAATTCGGTTTGTTTTTTCCGCTCTTAAAGAAATAATAATTTCATTAAATTCGGATAACATTAAGTTTTCAAAATCAGCTTCTAAACAAGATACAATTAAATTTACTAAGGTTGTTTTACCTGAACCATTTATTCCTATTAAAAAATTACTATGAGAGTTAAATTGTAATTCAATGTTTCTTGTTCCCCAAAAACCTTTAATCTGGGCACTTTTTAAATGGTACATTATTTCACCAGTTTGATGTTTGTTTTTAAGTTCCTGAATTTTATTATTATTAAGTAAAAGGTGCAATATTTTGATTTCTGCACCTATATAATAGGTGCAGAAATTTAATTAATTACGCAATCGAATCATCTAAATTTGGTGCTAACCAACGCTTCGCCACATCCAGTGACCAACCCTTACGCTTCGCATAATCCTCAAGCTGATCTTGAGAAATCTTGCCCACGTTAAAGTATTCGCTTTCAGGGTGAGAGTAATAGAAACCACTCACAGAAGAAGGTGGCATCATCGCGAAGTGTTCAGTCAACTTAGTCCCAATCTTCGCTTCAGAACCTAACCAGTCAAACAATGCCGCTTTTTCAGAATGTTCTGGGCAAGCAGGATAGCCTGGCGCAGGACGAATACCGACATACTTCTCTTTAATCAGTTCTTCATTACTCAGCGTTTCATCCGCTTTATAACCCCAGAACTCTTTACGAATACGCTCGTGTAAGTGTTCGGCAAAAGCTTCGGCAAAACGATCCGCTAAAGACTGAACCAAGATCGCTGAATAGTCATCACCTTTGGCTTTGTATTCATTCGCCAACTCTTCCGCACCGAAAATTGACACGGTAAAGCCGCCCAAATAATCTTGCTGAGTTGTCGTAGGTTTAATATAGTCCGCCAAAGACAAGTTTGGTTTGCCTGTCACTTTGTCCGACTGCTGACGTAAATGCTCGAAGGTATGCGTAACAGTCTGACCAGCTTCATCAAACACGCTAACCGTATCCGCACCTGTACGTTGTGCAGGGTATAAGCCAAACACCGCACGTGCATCAAAACGGTTGTTGTCGATAATGTCTTTCAACATCGCTTGCGCTTGATTGTATAAATCCGTTGCTGCTTCACCGACCACCTCATCTTCTAGAATTTTCGGGAATTTACCCGCCAAGCTCCAAGAGATAAAGAATGGTGTCCAGTCGAAATATTCAACCAGCGTTGCTAAAGGATAGTTAGTGATCACTTGTGTACCCAAAGCATTTGGCTTTGGTGGTACATAGTTGTCATCAATCTTAAAGCCATTCTCAACCGATTCTGTATAGCTGAGTTTCGCTGCTTTTGGCTGTTTGTTGGCTAAACGCTCACGAATTTTGGCATATTCAGCACGATGCTCGGCAATAAAGTTGCCACGCATTTCTTTCGAAAGCAGCGTGGTTGCCACACCGACTGCACGTGAAGCATCGGCCACATAAATCACCGCATCATTGGAATATTGCGGGTCAATTTTTACTGCAGTATGTGCTTTAGAGGTGGTTGCACCCCCAATTAGCAATGGAATGTTGAAGCCTTTACGTTGCATTTCTTTGGCTACAAACACCATTTCATCTAAAGATGGGGTAATTAAACCTGACAACCCGATGATGTCACATTTTTCATCAATCGCAGTTTGTAAAATTTTCTCGCACGGTACCATTACGCCAAGGTCAACAATGTCGTAACCATTACAGCCAAGGACGACGCCCACGATGTTTTTACCAATATCGTGTACGTCACCTTTTACGGTTGCCATCAACACTTTACCTTTAGACTGGCTACCGGTTTTTTCCGCTTCGATATACGGGTTAAGCCAAGCCACAGCCTGTTTCATCACACGCGCAGATTTCACCACTTGCGGTAGGAACATTTTGCCCGAACCGAACAAGTCACCCACCACGTTCATACCATCCATCAGTGCGCCTTCAATCACATCCAGTGGACGTTTAGCTTTTAAGCGTGCTTCTTCAGTATCTTGGTCAATATAAGTGGTGATGCCTTTAACGAGGGCATATTCCAGACGCTTTTCAACCGATTCATTCCGCCATTCCAGATTTTCCGCTTCTTTTGCTGCACCGCCTTGACCACGGTATTTTTCAGCGACTTCAAGCAGTTTCTCTGTCGCAAGTTGACCAGATTCACCTTGGTTCTGGTTTAAAACAACATCTTCAACCGCGTCTTTCAGCTCTTGTGGAATGTCATCATAAATCGCCATTTGACCAGCGTTCACAATCCCCATGGTCATGCCTTGTTTAATGGCATGGTAGAGGAATACCGAGTGAATCGCTTCACGTACAGGTTCATTGCCACGGAATGAGAACGAAACGTTCGATACACCGCCTGAAATCATGGCATGTGGCAAGTTTTGTTTAATCCAGCCTGTGGCTTCAATAAAGTCCACAGCATAGTTATTGTGTTCTTCAATCCCTGTTGCCACCGCAAACACGTTCGGGTCAAAAATAATGTCTTCAGCAGGGAAGCCAACTTCATTCACCAGAATGTCATAAGAACGTTTACAGATTTCACGCTTACGTGCAGCGGTATCCGCCTGACCGACTTCATCAAAGGCCATGACAATAATCGCAGCACCGTACTGACGGCATAAACGTGCCTTTTCGACAAACTCGTCATAACCTTCTTTTAAGGAAATCGAGTTCACCACAGGTTTACCTTGTACGCATTTCAAACCCGCTTCAATGATTTCCCATTTTGATGAGTCAATCATGATTGGCACACGGGAAATATCAGGCTCAGATGCCACCAGATTCAGGAAGTGCACCATCGCATTTTGCGAATCGAGCATGCCTTCATCCATATTGATGTCGATGATCTGTGCACCGGCTTCAACCTGTTGCTGTGCAACTTCTAAGGCTTCAGCAAAGTTTTCTTCACGGATTAAGCGCAGGAACTTTTTCGATCCGGTAACGTTGGTACGTTCGCCCACGTTAACGAAGAGTGAGTGGTCGTAAATGTTAAACGGCTCTAAACCACTTAAACGGCAGGCAGGTACGGTTTCAGGCACTTGGCGTGGCTTGATGTCTTTCACGGCATTGTAAATGGCACGAATATGATCTGGTGTGGTACCACAGCAACCACCGGTAATGTTAATCAAACCGCTTTCAGCAAACTCTTGGATGAATGCCGCAGTTTGTTCAGGTGTTTCGTCATATTCACCAAAGGCATTTGGCAAGCCTGCGTTGGGATGGGCGGAAACAAAGGTATCCGCCACATCAGCAATGGTTTTCACGTGGGGGCGCATGGCATCGGCACCCAGCGCACAGTTAAAACCAATCGAGAGCAAGTCGGCATGACGTACCGAGTTCCAGAACGCTTCCGCAGTTTGACCGGTTAAGGTACGACCTGAAGCATCGGTAATGGTGCCTGAAATCATGATGGGCAGTTCACGACCAAGTTGCTTGAACACTTCTTTCACGGCAAAGATTGCCGCTTTACAGTTCAAGGTATCAAATACCGTTTCAATCAGGATGATGTCTGCACCACCTTCAATCAACGCATGCGTCGCTTCAATGTAGTTTTCTTTCAATTCATCAAAAGTAATGTTACGGAACGCAGGGTCGTTTACATTCGGTGAAATCGAGCAGGTCCGTGAGGTTGGTCCCAATACACCCGCCACAAAACGAGGCTTTTCAGGCGTTGAGTATTTCTCACAAGCCGCTTTGGCCAAACGTGCTGCTTCACGGTTAATTTCAGGAACCAGATCTTCCATGTGGTAGTCAGACATGGAAACTCGTGTGCCGTTAAAGCTGTTGGTTTCAATAATGTCTGCACCGGCATCGAGGTAAGCTTCGTGAATGCCTTGAATAATTTGCGGCAGAGTAAGTACCAAGAGGTCATTGTTGCCTTTCAGATCGTGTGCCCAATCTGCAAAACGCTCACCACGATAATCTTCTTCTTCTAACTTGTGGCGCTGAATCATGGTGCCCATTGCACCATCAATAATCAATATACGCTCGGCGAGAAGTTCTCTAAGGGTGGTAAGCGTGGACATAAATAACCCCAATACACGACAATTCTTGAAATGGCGCATATTTTAGCAGAACTCAGGCTTATTTTGAGTTTAATTCAGCTTTTCGACTGGCGAGTTAGCAGGATTCATGCAAAAAAATGGCTTTATCAGCTGTTTTCATAGAAATGAAATATTACACAGGCAAGATGAATCCGTTTCGAATTCAAGGTGAAAGTACATCGATAGGCGATAAATTTTTTTACAATTCAGAATTTCATTTACTTTTTTGCATGAAATATTTTTTTGTTATAAGTATTTGAAAAAAACTGATTTACAACAAAAAATCATCACCAAGTTAGGGCAGAGTGATTTAAAACAGGTCAATTGTTAAAAATTTGGCTTTATATGGCACCTGTTTGTCATATAATTGTCATAATTTAATTTAACAATAAGGGGATTTTATTATCCTCTTAACCGTCTGCATGAATTCAAAAATTCCTCCCGTCCAAGATCGTATGCATTCTGCATCGAACAAATCGACGAATGTGCATGTTCCAACACCGAAATTTTTTATGCCGGTGTTTTTTACGGTCATTATTGCGACTCTGATTTATATCGGATTTCAGGTCTCTGCTGATTTGTCGCATGTGCCACCGTTAAGTTTGTATTCAGTTATTCTTTTAGCGACGGCATTACTGATTGCTTTAGGCTTTGAGTTTGTGAATGGTTTCCATGACACAGCCAATGCAGTTGCAACTGTTATTTATACCAACGCATTGTCTGCACCTGTTGCGGTCATGTGGGCTGGTTTTTGTAATTTCCTTGGGGTAATGGTTGCCAGCGGAGCAGTTGCTTACGGCATCATCGCTTTGCTGCCAGTCGAACTCATTATGAATGTGAGTTCAGGTGCAGGCTTCGCGATGGTCTTTGCCATGCTGATTGCGGCAATTCTATGGAATTTGGGCACTTGGTTCTTGGGTATTCCAGCATCGAGTTCGCACACTTTAATTGGTTCTATTTTGGGTGTAGGGGTAATGAATTACCTGTTGCATTCAGGTAGTGGCGCCAGCGGTGTCGATATGGACCAAGTCATGAAAGTGGGTAAAGCGCTGTTGTTTTCTCCATTAATCGGTTTTGCATTTGCTGCGATCGTATTTTTGTTGGTGAAGAAAATCTTCAAGCGTCAGCTAGAATTGTTCCAACCACCTGAAGGCAATAAGCCACCACCACCGATGATTCGTGCCATATTGATCTTTACCTGTACCGGTGTGAGTTTTGCACATGGTTCAAACGATGGTCAAAAAGGCATGGGCTTAATCATGTTGATCTTGATTGGTTTGGTGCCATTGGCTTATTCATTGAATAAAAACCTCGATCAAGCGCATATCCAGTCATTTGAGCAATTGTCATCTCAAGCGGCAGTAGCCATTTATCCTGCACACGCAGATATTCCAGATGAGCAAGCGCGTCAAACCATTACCACGTATATTCAAACCAAAGAAATGACGCCAGCTGTAGTACCAGCTTTGGCTAGTTTGACTGATCATTTGGGTGACCGTGTTGCACAATATGGCGACTTGAAAAACATCCCTGAAGATGCGGTATCTTCAATTCGTAATGACATGTATTTAAGCACGACGGCATTCAAACGCTTAGACAAAGCAGATCAGTTACCTGCAATGTCTGAGGCAGACAAAAAAGTTGTGAAAGAATACCGCAGCAATCTCGATGGTTTCTTACAATACATCCCGACATGGGTCAAAGTGGCAGTTGCCTTGGCGCTTGGTCTAGGAACCATGGTCGGCTGGAAGCGTATTGTAGTGACTGTAGGTGAGCGTATTGGTAAACATCACATGACTTATGGTCAAGGCATGTCGGCTGAACTTGTGGCGATGTCTACCATTGCAGCAGCAGATGGCTTTGGTATGCCAGTATCAACCACGCACGTATTAAATAGTGCGGTGGCTGGTACGATGGTGGCCAATAAGTCAGGTTTGAACTTGGCTACAGTGAAGACGATTCTTTCGGCATGGATTTTTACACTTCCTGCCACCATCTGTTTATCTGGTGGTTTATACTGGTTATTCCTCCAGTTCGTTGCTTAAGTTATTTTAAGCAACGAAATAAAAGCGCTGCATCTGTCAGCGCTTTTTTTGTGCCTGTGAAATTATCGAATGCTGGATTGGTTGCAAGAATGCTATGCAAAGTATTGTGGGATCTAGTGTGGTATAGACTTTCGTAGCCTAAATCAGACAATCAGTCCCGTGCAGCTGAGAAGTGTACAATGATTGCAGTACATAGCTGAATAAAGGATCTGGCTAGGAGCCAAGAATGAGATTTGATCTAGAGTATTGAACAGAATGTTGACTGAGCTATTTAAAGGGCTTTATGAGTCTCAAATGGCATATAGATAAAAAACCCCAAGCAGAACTTGAGGTTAATTATTTTTACTTAGATTAGGCTGTTTATTTATTTATTTATTCTAGATCGATAATTTGCCCATGGGCATTGTGATGTACTGTGGTGATTTTATGCTGCCGTGACTGTTCAATTTTCTGGTTATCCAGCGCAAAATAATCGGCATATTGCTGAGTTGCCATAGGCTGCGCATGTGATTCGGTTTTCACACTTGCAGACGGCATAAAGCGATTCCAGAGCAATAAACCCACACTACACAGCAGTAGCTCTAGCCCGCCATATTCAAGACTTAGACTCAGGGCATTCAGGAGATGATGGACTGCGGCACTCTTTTGCAATTGAATCAAAATCCACACCAGTAAAAAGGGACGCCACAGCATTAGCCAAGCCCCCCACATTAAAGCGGTGGTGGTATTCGACACATAGCGTTTATGCCATGGTAAATGCTGGCGTAAATCAATCACTAAATCATGTTGTGATTTCATTTGAAGTTACTCTAAATATGTAAAACGTTATAAACGAATACCACGATCAGGGCTGACCCAACGGGCACGTTTATCTTCGCCACGGAGTAGCACTTTTGGAAAAGCCATAATGGTGGCACTAAGGGTGATCAGCCAGAACACAAACGGATACCAAATCATCCAAAAGTAGTTTTTACCTAAGTTGGGTTCATAACGACTATCCATCCATTTGCTTAAAGCAAACTGAATCAGACAGGTGGCTCCCAGCAAGACACCACTGCCATAAGGCAGGAAAGGGGAGCTAATGCCATTCAGTGCTGTGATTGGGAAAATGAAATGGATGAACCATAAGATGGCGAGGACGAGCATCAAATAGGACCAGACCAAGGTCAGGCATAGCTCTAGCATCAAAGGCCATAAAAAATTCAATTGCGGCTTTAACAATACATCCAGATTTTTAATCAGCACCTGTGCACCGCCCATGGCCCAGCGTAACCGCTGTTTCCAAAGTCCCGATAGCGTTTCAGGCATTAAAATCCACACCAAGGCATTCGGCTCAAATTGAATGTCCCAGCCTGCACGTTGCAGTTTCCAAGTAATATCAATATCCTCGGTGAGCATATTGGGCGACCAGTACCCCACTTGATGCACTGCACTTTTACGAAATGCGGTAATCACGCCAGAAACGGTAAATAGCCGTCCAAAACTACGCTGCGCACGCTTAATCATCCCCACAATGGAAGAAAACTCACCGACTTGAATCCGTCCGAGCAGGGTGGAACGGGTGCGAATGCGGGGATTGCCTGTCACCGCTGCAATATTCGGGTTTTGAATAAAATGTCGCATCATCCATGTGGCCGCATGTGGATCAAGCAGGGCATCGCCATCAATCCCTAACAGAAATTCTGCTTCTGTCACGAGACTGCCCGCTTGTAGTGCCATGGCTTTACCTTGATTTTGCGCCAGATGCACCACACGTAAACGTTCATATTGTTGGGCAAGCCGATTCAGTACTTCAGCAGTATTGTCGGAGCTGCCATCATTAATCGCAATCACCTCAAAATTCGGATAGTCGATTTTTAAGGCATGGCTGATGGTCTCTTCAGCATTATCACCCTCATTAAAACAGGGGATAAGTACAGCAACCAAGGGGTATTGGTTTAAGGTTGCTGGCTGCTGATAGGCGGGTTGCTTGCGTTCTTTGGCATAGAAAATCAGTGCGCCCAACATCCAGAGATAAGACATAAACAGCGGATAATAAAATACAAAGTTGAGTGCATGACGCAAGCCTTGAGTAAAATACGGGTACATGCGTAACTCCTGTTAAGGCACTAATTGAGAAGATTTGGTCGCAAAAACATCATGCATCACGTTTGCATCAGGATGTCCTTGAATGGGGTCGTCCGGATAATAGGCAACATGCATGACCCCATGTGCATACAAATCTTGAATGGTTGAAGCTAGCTCTTGAGATGGGATTTTCTGATTGGTGCGCCAGTTGGTGGCTTGCAGTTCAAATACAGTTTTCTTGATGCCGTTCGGATAGCTTTTGACCCGTTGCAGAATGTCACGATAAAACTGATTTGCATCAGTGGCCTGTTCCATATAAGGCATGGCCATAATGGCGGTGAAATCATAACGTTGTAAGGACTGCTCTAAAGACTGTGAATACCAGTTTTCCGCATAAGGTTTGAGTGCCACTTGTGCATAGAGATTGCGTGCTGTGAGCAAGAAAGGCTCGTATTGACGAACTTGGCTGGCAAGCTGCATAGCAAAATCATCAATGCTTTTGGTTTTATACGCGGTCCATTTTTGTAATAGCGCATCGTCCGCACGAATTTGCGCTAAATTTGTCGGTAAGCCTTGTGCAGCATAAGCCTTTAAGGCACTTGGGCTAGCATCTTCATAATCGGACAAGGTGGTATCGTCATGGAATAAAATGCCGTTAAATGGTGTGGACTTGGCCAAATCTTGATAAATATCACTGATCGTATGGCGTGCTTGAGCGGAATAGGGAGATAAACGTAAATAGCCCATATTCAAATGATCTGTGCTGACTTGTTCAGTCACCACGACATCTTTACTCACAGGATTGTTTTTCAGTAAATCCCATGCCAATAAAGGCATCCAAGCGTAAATCCGGCTGACTTGGGTGCGGGTTTGAATCTGCCACGCTACGTGATTAAATAAATCAGCGCGCATAGGCACATGGCGATTCGGGAAATACACCATATCCGCAGAACCATCACCATCGGGGTCAGAGAAGGCTTGCAAATAGACGGTATTTACGCCCATGGTACGAATACGATCTAATAAAATCCCCAAATTACGTTCTTGCTGCTCGGGGTTTGGGTCGTAGATATAGTCCAAATCAATGTGCATGATTTTTTGTGCACGATTATTATCCCCCAAATTCATCTCACGATTTTTGATTTCTTGAGCAAGATCGGCAGTGGTCATATTGCCTTCAATCAAGATGCGATTTAAGGTCTGTAATGAACCACGGACATGATCGGGTCCATCATCCAAAGTGATGGTAATCGGCATGCCTAATTGTTTGGCAATCTGCACATCCTGCATGTTGTAGCGGCCATAAGGCCAAACCATGACGCGTGGTGCTTTTAGCCCATGGGCGGTGAGGAGCTGATTATTGGTTTTTAGGTCACGAGTAATTCGTGCGGTATATTGTTGATCGCTTTCATAACGCCGATGCTGGGCATCATATTCGCGGGTAATGGCAGCGGGTTCGGAGTTGCCTTGCGGATTGGCATTGATGCCGCGATGTAAATTAAAACTGTGATTGCCAATTTCAACCCAACCACTGTCTTGCATTTCTTTGAGTTCTGACCAAGTCAGAATCTTGTCTCGGCGAATTACATCATCACCAAAATGCACCGGTTGAGTGGTTTTTGGCGTGAGCCATGAACCGACCACCGCTAACACCACGGGAATATGTTTGGCTTTTATAATCGGGTAGGCATGGGTATAAAAAGATTGATAGCCATCATCTACAGTGAGTAAAACGGGCTTGGTCGGTAAGCGGTATTTACCTTGATGTGCCTGAATCAATTGCTCGACATTGACAAAGTGAAAGCCATTTTTTATGAGCCAATCCATGTGCTGACTAAATTGTTGTGGCGTTACCGCATAGGCTGGAATCAGCGCATCTTTGCTATCCGTGATTTCATGGTAGCCAATAATGGTCAGGGTTGAGGGATCAATTTTTGTAGGTTCTGCTGCGGTGCTGAGAGTGGCACTGAATGCAGATAACACGGCTAAGCACAACGGCAACAAAGGCGATGCAAAACGAGTCAGCATATGGATATCTTCTAAATGCGATTTTTTACGGGAGATTAGTGACCACAAAAACTCAAATTTGTATTTATTTCTGAGAGCCGACTAAGGTCTTTTGTTCATCGCGCATTTATAGACACTGAAGCTGAAAGTTTTCTTAAAAAAATGTGTTTTTTCTCATGATTTATACAGAAAAAACACAATCCAATACTGAAAAACTTGGCTGTATTTGAGGGTGAAGATCAGTTACCTGAAAAAATCAGCCAAAAAAAAGACCAGTATGATGACTGGTCTTTTTAATCGTGGAGCTAAAGATCCAAGATTTAGGTAATCTTTTGCAGAATTTGTAACAGCACATCAAATTCGCTTTGAAGCGGGGTGCTTTTACGGGTAATTAAAGCCAAGGTACGACTTGGTGCATCCTCAATCGGTTTTACGACCAAATCAGGATTGGCTTTAATCATATTGGTGTGTAAAGCAATTTCAGGCAACAGAGTAAAACCTAAGTTTGCTGAGACCATTTCAATCAGTGTCGGTAGTGAACTGGCTTTTAAGCGATGGTCATTTTTACGTTCACCAATCGGGCAAGCACTTAAAGCGTGATCACGTAAACAATGTCCTTCTTCAAGTAACATCAAACGGGATAAATCCAGATCTTCCAGTGTCACAGCTTGCGCTGAACGCTGATCAGATTTGTGACACACCAAGAACAAGTCTTCTTTGGCAATTTCAGCAACTTTTAAACCACGCGTGTCGAACGGCAGCGCCAGCAACACCATGTCTAGATTGCCATGTTCAAGTTTTTCAACAATCTTTTCACTTTGTGCTTCATGCAAATGCAACTGAATTTTTGGCAGTTGTTTATGCACTTCTTCAAGTAACTGCGACAAAATAAATGGAGCAATTGTTGGAATGACCCCTAAATGCAAGTCACCTGTTAAAGGCTCACTCATTTCACGACTTAAACGCATTAAGTCTTGAGCATCGGCAAGTAGAACACGGGCTCGGGCGACCACTTGTTCGCCAAGTGGGGTTAAACGTACATTTTGGCGGTCACGTTCAACGAGTACGCCACCCAGTAAGCGTTCAAGCTCCATGATCCCACCTGAAAGAGTAGATTGGGTCACGAACGAACGACGCGCTGCTTCAGTAAAGTGCAGCGTTTCCGACAGTGTTACAAGGTATGACAGCTGTCTCAGGGATGGTAATGCAGCCATAGTGTCCTAATGTTTAAGATTTAAAGTGGTGAGCAAATAATCCGCTAAGATGAGGAATGAAATGCGGAGGCATATCATGCCCCATTCCATCAATTAATTCAAACTTAGCGCCTGTAATTGCTTTTGCAACAGCCTTACCATGGCTAGGTGGGAGCAAGCGATCGCGTGAACCATGCACCACGAGGGTCGGTTGTTGAATCTGCTTGTCCAGTTGTAGCAAGGAGCCTGTACATAATATTGCTAAAAACTGTTGAAGTACACCCGCTGGGTAATAACTTCGTTGATATAATTTACGTGCTGTTTGCATGGTCTCGAGTTGGTTGATATAACCTGGCGAGCCAATCATGTTAAACACTTTCAAACTGTGGTTGATAATGCCTTCTTCATCATTCGAATCAGGTCTTCCAATTAAGCTGAACAGTTGTTTGGGAAAAGGAGGGGGTAATAACGGTTGATTATTACTGGTAAAGACCAACCCTAATTTACTGACCTTGTCTGGATTTTTTGCCGCCAGAATTTGGGCAATCATTCCGCCCATGGAGGCACCCAACACAAATACGTTCTCGAGTCCCATGCGTTCAATTAATAACGCAGCATCATCTGCCATATCATGCAGATTATAAGGGGCCCCTTGATTTTCTAAACCGAGGGCAAAACGTCCCATTAATTTAATGGTATTCAGCCGTGGTCCTTGATGACGAATTTTAGAAGACAAGCCAATATCGCGGTTATCGTAACGAATCACCCGATAACCGTGGTCAATTAATGTTTTACAAAAGAAATCAGGCCAGAATAATAATTGAGCGCCTAAACCCATAATTAACAGAATGGTGGGATGCTCAGGATGTCCACCGACTTCAACGTGTAATTCAATACCATTCCCCAAGTCTACCTTGGTTTCATGCATAAACGGGGTATAAGGTGAATTTTTGAATTGTAATGCGCTATTCATTCTTCTTGCTCCCCTAAAGAGGACACTCAAAATGTGAATGTCCTCTATATATTGAACTTAAACTGTGACAGGAATCAAGTCTGGAACTAACTTTGTTAGTGCTAGACGTTGCTTTGCAGCAGTGGCACCGAGTAAAACAAATCCACGCAGCGTGCCTGAATTATCCAGTGCTTTGGCAAGCATGCCATCATCAAACTCTTCTGTTTCCCAATTCACTTCCACATCAATCGGCGCAGGGAGAACCGTCAGCGGTGCAGCAGGTGTTTTTACCGCTACAGGCATAGCAGGGTAATGAACCGCAGTATGCTCACCATTCAAGGTTTTTGCTAAGGCGCGGGCTTGCTGCATAATAGGCATGACATAAGGCAGTAATGTGCCATTCACTTCCGCACAGTCACCTACCGCATAGACATCCGCCTGATTGGTTTCCAGATGACTGTTGGTGATGACACCACGACTGGTATGGATATTCCCAGTTTTGGCCAGACTGATGTTGGGCTGTAAACCCACTGCGGAGAGTACTATATCAGCGATGACAGATTGTCCATTGGCTAAAGTGACAAGATAATCACCATTCTCGACTTTGGAGACTTTTTCTACCGTTGTGCCCAACACAAAATGAATGCCAGTTTCTTCCAAATTCTCTTGAAACGCTGTCGCAATATGGGCAGGCAGTAGACGACCTAAAGGTTGGGCAGCTAAATCAATCACAGTGGCTTGATGCCCTGTATTTTGTAAATCGTTGGCAAATTCGCAACCGATCAGACCTGCACCTAAAATCACGACGCGTTTGTCTTGGCGTTTGTCTAAATTGCTACGGAATAATTTATAATCATTTAAAGAGTTAACAACATGAATATCGTCACTGCCATCGCCCGCAATCGCAAGGCGAATAGGGTTAGCACCAATCGCCAGAACCAATTTGGCATAGTCGAGTGTGGTCACTTGCCCATCTTTTTCTAAAATAATTTGATGTTGCTCGCTACGAATTTCTTTCACCCAAGTATGTGTTTCAATCCGCATATTGAGTTGAGCACTCATCTTTTCTGCATCACCTAATGCAATTTGTTCAGGAGATTTTTTGCCCGCTAGCGCATTCGATAACGTTGGCTTGGCATAATTGCTGGCTTCATCTGCAGTAATCATAACCAGTTCCTGCTCTGCATTTAGCTTACGGAACTCGCGTGCTACAGTATAGCCAGCCATACCCGAACCAATGATAACGATAGGATGCATTTTGTTCTCCCAAATAGGTTGTAAAAAAAGACCACACTCAGGGTCTTTTTGTTCTTATTAAATTTCAATCATTTCAAAGTCGGCTTTAGAAACACCACAGTCAGGGCAAGTCCAGTCATCTGGAATATCTTCCCATTTGGTGCCCGCCACGATACCGTCTTGCGGCCAGCCCTCTGCTTCGTCGTAAATCCATCCACAAACGATGCATTGATACTTTTTCATCTGATTCTCCAATTCTGATCGGGTCAATTAAGATCAGCAATAACTCATATACCGCATGGCTCTAATGATCTAATTGCTAGCGTTATTTTCGCCTAAATTTTTACGCAGTTCTAGGACGAATGTAAAGCAAATATCGGATTTTAATTAGAGAATAATGAATCAGAATGGCTGAGCAGGACAAAATATATCAATTCAAACACAGCAGTGTATTTTTGTTAGACAATTTCAAGTTGTAGGCTCAAAAAATGGATGAGTCGTGTATTATCCGACTAAAGTCGAGCAGATTTAAAAGGCTTAAATTATTATATTAAGATAACCTAGGTCTATAGTTAATATTTTATATAAAAATTATTTTTTAAATTCAATGTCTTGTAAGAATCATAAAAAACCAAACAAGCGGGATATGCTGTATATTTACTATTCAAAAAGTTGAATAAACGTTAAAATTCACCTATTCCTTTTGTTTTAAAATCCTCTCCCATGAAAAATTTGTCTGCTGTGTTGTGGTCACACATTCGTACTGTCCAAGATTTCCCAAAACCAGGGATTTGCTTCTATGATTTAACCCCTTTATTCATGAGCAATATTGGTCCATTGGCTGACGCGTTGATTGCGAGCATTCCAGCAGAGCAGCTGGCAGAAGTTGAAAGTTTTGTAGCTGTTGAAGCGCGTGGTTTTGTACTTGCGAGTTTGTTGGCTCAGCGTTTAAACAAAGGCTTATTGCTGGTTCGTAAAGCAGGTAAATTACCGCCTCCAGTGGTAGGTGTGGGCTATAGCCTTGAATATGGTGTCGACCGTTTAGAAATTGCAGCCGATATTCAACCGCAAAAAGTCATTATTGTGGATGATGTACTGGCGACAGGTGGAACTTTAAAAGCAGTCAAACAATTGATGGATAAATGTCATCATCAAGTCTTGGGTGCAAGTATCTTTTTAGATTTACCGACGATGCATCAGGATTTAGGCTTTAAGGTGTGGACAGTATTAGAAGAAAGTTCAAAACCTTTAGCAGCGGCAGTTGCTTAAGCTTCAAGATTGCTAGATATTCCATATAAGCCAGTCATCTATTGACTGGCTTTTTTTATGGCTTTTGCAATATAAAGGTTTGCTCAATATAAGCAATTAAAGCATTCAGGCGTTCTGGTGCAGCTAAACGATGATGCCCACCTTCAACTGCTTCCACTTGCATGTAGGGTTCAAGAAAACTGGTGGTGGCATACATATCCAGTACTTCATCCCCAAGTTCAATATAGGCAATCTGTGGGATATCATGCTCCAGATCTTGTTCCGAAATGGCTTGATAATCCTCACGAAAATCTGGAGCAAGGCTAGGATTTGCAACAATACACGGAATGCGATGTTGCAACGACATCTTAAGCGCCCAATATCCTCCAAGACTATGTCCAATTAATAGATCGGGTTTAATGGCAGAGAGGGCATTATGATAAAACTCTTCTACAGTTAAATAACTGAGATTTCGGTAATTGACATCCACACAATATTTTTTATTGGAATCAATGGCATGAAATATAGTCGACTCTTTGGACGAATCTAAGCCATGAAAGAAAAGAATTTTGGAGTGATCTATATTCATTGTTATTGCATTCATACGGACTCTTTTCACGAAGATGGAGTGAGTAAAAATATTCACTTTTCAACTTTTTAAAGCGCAGTTGATTGTACGAATCTTTAAACGGGTTTGATCTTAGCTTTTGGTCTAACAGCATTGAAGGCCTGTTGAATATTTGTAAATAACGTATTTAAAATTTCTCTATTTATTGTTGTTTTTCTTCACCTTGATTGTAGTGGGTTAATATTTTTTAACGATTTATTTTACTATCAATTAAAAATATTCAGTAACTTGGAGGGAAGAACAAAGCATGAGAACAATAAAATGGTAGAACATCTCCGCTATAGCATCAGTATTGATGCAAGCCCTGAAAAAGTATGGGATATTCTTTGGTCACCCGACACCTATACAGAATGGACGGTTTATTTTGCTGAGGGATCGAAAATACAGACCGAATGGAAGGTTGGGGCTAGGGCGTTATTTTTAGATACGCAAGGTGACGGTCTCATCACCACGATTTTAGTGTACATCCCGAACAGTTCGGTAATTTTTCAATATCAAGGTTTATTGCAAGGTGGCGTAGAGGATTTAAGTAGTCCTGAGGTGCAACAATGGCAAGGGGCATTAGAGCAATATAACTTGGAAGAGGTTGATGGAAAAACCCTGCTCACGGTAGAGCTGGAAACGATTGATGCCTATAAGGACATGATGGATCAGGCATTCGAGCATGGATTAAAAAGAGTAAAAGAATTGGCAGAACAATAGCAGTTGCAGTCCCTCGGTAAAAAGCTCAAATGTGAGCCATATTTTTGTTTGTGATAAATCATACGAAATCATGAAGTAATCTGCTATGCTATAGCACTTCATTTTTTAGTAAATTTTACGAGGCAGAGATGACGCAAAACAACGCTCAATCGACTTCTGAACAACCCATTTCCGAAAACGATTTAATTGCACAGCGTCATGCCAAATTGAAGCAAATTGAAGATCAAGCCAAACAAACGGGCGTTAGCCCATGGCCTAACTCATTTAAGCGCGAACACTATGCGCAAGATTTACAAGAACAGTTTGCAGATACAAGCAAAGAAGAAATTGAAGCAGCAGAACATGTATATGTATCTGTAGCGGGTCGTGTGATGTTGAACCGTGGTTCATTCATCGTCATTCAGGATATGACAGGTCGTATCCAACTTTATGTAGCACGTAAAGAATTAAGTCCTGAAACTTTAGAAACGATTAAGAGCTTAGATCTTGGCGATATTATCGCGGTGAAAGGCTATATTGGCCGTTCTGGTAAAGGTGATTTGTACGTTCACATTCAACATTTTGAATTGTTGACTAAATCTTTACGCCCACTTCCAGATAAATTCCATGGTCTGAATGACACTGAAGTGAAATACCGTAAGCGCTATCTTGACCTGATCGTGAATGAAGAAACACGTAAGACCTTTGAAATTCGTGCCAAAGTGGTTGCTGGTATCCGTGCATTTTTAAACAATGAACGTTTCATGGAAGTTGAAACGCCAATGATGCATGTGATTCCTGGTGGTGCATCTGCGCGTCCATTTGAAACACATCATAATGCATTGGATATGCCTTTATTCTTGCGTATTGCACCAGAGCTTTATTTAAAGCGTTTGGTTGTGGGTGGTTTTGAGCGTGTTTTTGAAATCAACCGTAACTTCCGTAATGAAGGGGTGTCGACGCGTCACAACCCTGAATTCACCATGATTGAATTCTATCAAGCCTATGCAGATTACAAAGACTTGATGGCGTTGACTGAGAACATGCTAGAAAAACTGGCTTTGGATATTTTGGGTAGCACTGATGTACCATACCAAGGCGAAGTATTTAGTTTTAAAGGTCCTTTCAAGAAAATTTCAATGTTTGATGCCATTCTTGAAAACAATCCGGACTTCACCCCTGAAAATGTGAATGATCGTGAATTCTTGGCCAAATTCACTAAAGAAGTGTTAAAAGAAGAAGTGAAACCTGGTTTTGGTTTAGGTAAGTTGCAAACCATCGTGTTTGAAGAAACCGTTGAAACTAAATTACGTCAACCAACCTTCATTACTGAATATCCAGCGGAAACATCGCCTTTAGCACGCCGTAATGACCATAATCCGCATATTACAGACCGTTTTGAGTTCTTTATTGGTGGTCGCGAGTTAGCCAATGGCTTCTCTGAGTTGAATGATCCAATTGACCAAGCAGAACGCTTCCAAGCACAGGTTGCAGAGAAAGATGCGGGTGATGATGAAGCCATGCATTATGATGCCGAGTTTGTTGAAGCCTTGGAGTATGGTTTACCGCCAACTGCAGGTGAAGGGATTGGTATTGACCGTTTGGTGATGTTGTTTGCTGATGCGCCAAGTATTCGTGATGTGATTCTATTTCCACATATGCGTCGTAAAGACTAAGCTAAAATTCGTTATTGTAAAAAACCCGCTTCGGCGGGTTTTTTATTGCAGATTTACAACAAAAATCAATACTCAGGTTGCAATCTTGAATCAAAGAAAATATGGTAGTCGGCAGAATTAACTAACGAGAAAGTCACGATAATGTTTTTAAAAAAATCTTTAGTTTCGGCGTTGTTACTCTTGTCAGCGTCATCGGGTTTTGCGCAAGGGATTGTCGTGAATAATGAAGATTTACGTTCGGATTTGAATTGGTTAAATCAACAGGGTGTTATTCAAATCAGTACTTCCACATGGCCAATGAGTGGGGATGAGATTCAACGTGCATTGTCACAAGCAAAGGTTAGTGCACCAGCACAACAAAAAGTAATTGATGCTGTTTTAGCCAGTTTAAGTGCAGATAATCACATGGCTAAAGTGAGCCTATTTGCAGCAACAGATGAAAAGCAATTCCCCCAAGTCTATGCTGAAAGTAATAAAGCTCAATATGTAGGCGCATTAGAATTAAATGCTGGTAGTGAAAATTGGGATGCAAAATTAAAGATTAATGTCGAACAAGACCCAATGATTGATAATGGTCAGGATCGTGACATTAATGTAGAAGGTTCTTATCTAGCGGGTAAACTTTGGAATCAGTGGTTAATCGCGGGTCAAATCCCAACATATTGGGGACCAGGTCATGATGGTAGCTTGATTCGCGGGGATGCTAGTCGCCCTGTGTATGGTTTTACAATGCAGCGTGCAGATCAAAGTGCCTTTGAAAGCAAATGGTTATCTTGGATTGGACCATGGCAATATCAAGCCTTTGCTGGACAACTCGATGATTATGATGCAATTCCTGATGCAAAATTACTGGGATTTCGTTTAACTGCGCAACCGTTGCCTTATTTGGAACTGGGTGCTTCGCGTACTCTTCAATGGGGAGGGGAAGGTCGTTCTGAAAGTTGGGATTCTTTCTGGAATGCCATTAAAGGAAATGACAATTTCTATAGCTCTGATGAAGATAAGTCAAACCAACTTGCAGGCTTTGATGCCCGTTTAAATTTAAACCAATGGTTAAATGTACCATTCAGTTTGTACGGCCAATATATCGGTGAAGATGAAGCAGGGCTACTGCCATCCAAAAAAATGTATTTAGCTGGGATGGATGTTTCTTCCAGCTATAAAAATATGCCATTTCAACTCTATACAGAATGGGCAGATACACGAACGAATGGTGATGTAAAAGGTATCTCTTATAATCATTATGTTTATACAGATGGCTATTACCAACACGGTTTCCCATTAGGTCATGCCATGGGCGGTGATGGAGAAATGTATTCGATGGGCGGAAATATACGTTTTGATGCTAAAAACAGAGTCTCAGGGCGCATCTTAATGGCTAAAGTGAATCAGTCGAATTCAGATATTAATCAAGCCTTTGCAGAAAAAGATGAAATTAAAGCACTCGACTTAACTTGGACGCATTATATGCGACCTGATATTCCTTTGAAGTTAAATGGTTGGGTGAGTGATTCAGATGTGCATGGCAATGATACAGGGCTTTCTGTCGCTGTGGATTTACCATTAGACCCGAAAGCATGGGGATATTGATTAATTTTTATATAAAGCCTCACTAATGTGAGGCTTTTTTTATGCTTGAAGCGCCTGTTGAATCCTAATTTTCATAGATAAAATTTGCTGAAAAATAAATTGTTTAATCCATTGAACGGCTTCACCCATCGGATTAATTTTCAGTGCGGTTTCAATAAAACTTAATTGTTGCGTGTGAAGCAGTATCGTTTCCAATCGCGCTAAAATAAAAGATGAGCTAGAACATAGGGGAAACTCTATTAAAAATAGTGCTTTGGGGTAATTATAAAAACTATAAAGCAGATTAAAGGCACGTAGTTTGCCCTTAAGTTGATGGATGCCTATTTCATTCAATGGATTTTGATTGCTATAAGTGAGTCCGACCAACATATTCAGCTGATTCTCTGTTATTTGAAGACCGAATTGTAATCCGACCTGATCATCACTGAGCTCATGCTGTGCGAAGACATTTAATGGTATACCATCTTCTAAGCTGGGTTCCTGTAAGACCAGAATGTTTTGGTGTTGATGAATATGTCCGGCCAGTTGCTGCTGTTGTAATTTGGATTTTATGTTGTGAAGATCAAACATAGATCAAGACTCGCCAAAAAATCAGATGAGTTTAGATCTTGGATCAAGGAATAAACATGCTGGATTGAGATAAAGATTATCTCAAGATAGAGTCAATCAATCTTAAATGTGTATGAGAATAAATAAAGCCCACGCAAAAATGTGTGGGCTTACGCTTTAAGCTGGTAAATCGAACCAGATAAACTGGCTATCGCTTAAAGCCTTGAGGGAGGCTTCTTCTGCGAATGCCATCGCATCACCTGCTTTTAAATGCTGACCCTCGATCTCTATTTCACCTGTAATCATGTGTACATAATTGACTTGATGCACCGCTTTTACCACTAAAGTATGAGACGCTTGTAAAAAGGCCGTTTTTACTTCACATTGTTGTCGAATATGCATGGCGGCATTCGAATTTGCACCAGCAATCAGATGCCATTGATTTGGCTGTAACTTTGGATCACATGTGATTTGCTGGTAATTGGGTTCAGCATTACGCACATCAGGCTGAATCCAAATTTGCAACATATGCACAGGGGTATCTCCCTGATTGATCTCACTATGTTGCACGCCAGTACCTGCACTCATGAGTTGCCATTCACCAGCACGGATGTGACGTTCGTTGCCCATACTGTCACGATGCGAGATGGTGCCTGCTAGGACACAGGTTAAAATTTCCATATTGTCATGGGGATGCGTACCAAAACCATTATGTGCGGCAATCACATCATCATTGATAACGCGTAACACGCTCACCCCCATATACTTAGGGTTATACCATTGACCAAATGAAAAACTATGTTTGGACTCTAACCAGCCCGCTTTTACGTGACCTCGGTTTTCACTATGATGGACAAAACTTTGCATGATCATCAGCCTATTTCTAATATCTTCATGAGCTTATCTTAGTGTTGTAATAGTGTTGATTAAACTGAATTTAAGCGACGAATCATCCTGTTTATGCAACAAAACTGATAACTTAGCCTGTTTTTTAGCAAAAAAATAGCCTGCATTAGCAGGCTATTTGTATAGAATTTAAGATTATTCTAAGAATTTAACGGTCACGCCAGAACGGACTTTTTTACCTAAATCATTGGCATCCCAGTTGGTTAAACGAATACAGCCATGCGATGCTGTTTTTGAAATCGCAGAAGGGTTTGGTGTGCCGTGAATACCAAAAGATTTTTTACTTAATCCAATCCAGATATTCCCTACAGGACCGTTAGGACCTGGTGGTAAAGACAATGGTTTTAAGTTTTTACCCTGAATAAAGTTACTTGGTGAATAGCTGTACCATGGATTTGGTGCGACACCCGTTACTTTGTAAGTGCCTTCCGGAGAAGGTGTGTCAGAGCTACCAATCGTTGCAGGGAAAGATGCAATCATTTGGTTGCGACTGTTAAATAGATACAGTTGTTTCGCACCTTTGTGCGCAACGATCAAATGAATATCTTCAGGTAATTCATTGCGAATATTGGTCACAATGATTTTTTCGCCTGCTTTTTTAAATGTTGCTTTCGGATTAAGTTTCTTTAAGAAATCTTCATCCATATGGAATTTTTCACCCAACATTTCAGTCACACGAGTGTAGTACAAGCCTTTCATTTTTGCTTGTAATGCATAGTCGTGTGGAATAGATGGTGCATATGGACCTTGAAGATCAGCATCAGTAATGGTGTATTCCACAAAAGCAGGTCGGTTGCCTTGCAGAGAAACCAGTTTATCCCAAGTTTCTTGAGTGAGCGTGCCTGTAGGTTTTAAACCATTCATTTGCTGAAACGTCGCTAAGGCTTTTAAGGTATTTTTACCGCTGGTACCATCAATCGCACCTGGTGAAGCATGTGAATTATTCAACATCACTTGAGTGCGAGCATAGACAGGGAATTGCCCTTTGCCAATATTGTCAGACCACATGGCATTGTTTAAGCCATCAAGTGTCCAAGATGCTTTAACGGCTGGAGAAGTCGCTGCTGCTGGTGTTGTTGAGGTAGCAACTGCTGCACTAGCAGGCGCTGTACCAATATCAGCAGTATTATCTTCAGTTTGTTGAAGATTTTGCAAAGTTTGCGAAGCTTTATTTAAGTCCTGTTGTTCTTGTGGCGTAATTTGCGCATCAGCATTGACATCTTGTGCCGCTGAAGCTGAGCCAGTTGCAAGAGGATTGATCGGATCTTCAATAGCAGTATTCGCAATGACCTTCGGATTTAAGGGTTGTTCAGCAGTAGTAGCTGTGGCAAATGCAGTGCCAGCAAAAATGCAACTTAAACTCATTGCGAGTATTGTGCGAACGAACATGTAATTCAACCTTAAGAATTATTCATTTACTATGTGACAAAACTACGCAAGTATTGCAGAAAAACTGGGTAGATGCAGTATTTGTTTTGTGTAAATATGCGTTTCTATGTCACCTGAAAATAAATTTTAATAGCGAGAGAAGTTATTAAAATTTAGTCCTTTTTGTTATGATGCTGCATAGATTAAATGAAGCTAGGAAAGTCAATGACGACCTTAAAAAATGATCGTTTTCTGCGTGCCTTATTACGTGAGCCTGTTGATACAACGCCTGTATGGATGATGCGTCAGGCAGGTCGTTATTTACCAGAGTACCGTGAAACACGTGCCAAGGCTGGTGATTTCCTCTCTTTATGTAAAAATACTGAATTTGCTTGCGAAGTAACTTTGCAGCCCTTGCGTCGTTATGACTTGGATGCGGCTATTTTATTTTCCGATATTTTAACCGTGCCTGATGCTCTGGGTTTAGGGTTGTATTTTGAAGCCGGTGAAGGGCCTAAGTTCCATAAAACTGTTCGCACTGAACAGGATGTCATGAATTTGCCAACATTTAATGCAAAATCTGATCTTGATTATGTAATGAATGCCGTATCCACGATTCGCTCTGCTTTGGGTGGTCAAGTCCCGTTGATTGGTTTTTCGGGTAGTCCGTGGACGCTTGCCACCTATATGGTTGAAGGTGGTTCAAGTAAAGATTTCCGATATACCAAGCATATGATGTATGCCCAGCCTGAAGTATTGCATGCTTTACTGGATCGATTGGCGATTGCCGTGATTGACTATTTAAATGCACAAATTGATGCAGGTGCTCAAGCTGTTCAAATCTTTGATAGTTGGGGCGGGGCATTGGCACACCGTGAATATATCGAATTTTCATTGAACTACATGCAGAAAATTGTGTGCGGTTTAAAACGTGAAAAAGATGGACGTAAAATTCCAGTGATTTTATTCACTAAAGGCGGTGGTCAATGGTTAGAGCCGATGGTGGCTACAGGTGCTGATGCCTTGGGTCTGGATTGGACCACACACTTATCTGTAGCACGACAAGTGGTGAATGGGCGAGCAGCATTGCAAGGTAACCTAGATCCTGCAACGTTGTATGGTTCGGCGCAAGCAATTCAAAAAGCGACACATGCAATGTTAGATGATGCCTACGCAAATGGTGAAAAAACTGGCTATGTGGCGAATTTAGGACACGGCATTACCCAATGGGTCAATCCCGATCATCCGAAGGTATTTATTGATACCGTGCATGAATATAGCGCCAAGTACCTCTAAGTAGAAGGTGCAGTTTTAACGTGTTAAATGTCGCAAAATCTTGTGTTGAATTTTCTTATAAGGCAGCTTCGGCTGCCTTATTTGGAATTTTATTGTTAATCGCATTTGTACTGACCGCACCACTGGGCTATGAACAGCATTATGGCTTCTATCGTTACGATTATTTGCTCTTTTATGCCTTAGTTATCCAATTTTGTTTGTTGTATTTAAAGCTGGAATCTTGGGCCGAAGCCAAAGTGATTGCTTTATTCCATATTATGGCCATGGCGATGGAAATTTTTCTGACCCATCCAGCAATTGCGTCTTGGCAATATCCGCAACCTGCA
The DNA here is from genome assembly GCF_059758585.1 of Acinetobacter sp. GQ146. Taxonomy (NCBI): domain Bacteria; kingdom Pseudomonadati; phylum Pseudomonadota; class Gammaproteobacteria; order Moraxellales; family Moraxellaceae; genus Acinetobacter; species Acinetobacter sp. GQ146. The sequence continues at coordinate 380,851 of NZ_JCAXDV010000002.1, read as the reverse complement.
TGGTTTAAAATTTGGACGGTGCCATTATTCGCGGGCTTTATGTATTCCGCCGTGGGAAGTTTTTTTGCCCGATCTTTACGACTTTATAATGTGTCTTTTGAGTTTTTACCGAAATTTGGCCATATGTTGACCTTGGCCGTCTTGTCCTATATCAACTTCATGAGCAAATTCTTTGTTCCAGATATCCGCTATATATTGTTTGCTTGGAGTGTGTGGATGTTCTGGAAAACCAAAATCAGTTTTGAGTTGCAACATCACAGTATTCAACTGCCGATGTTACCTATTTTATGGGTTTTAGCTTTTATTATCTGGATTGCGGAGAATGTCAGTACCTTCTATAAAATTTGGCTTTATCCGAGTCAGGTGGATGCGTGGCACATGGTCGGCTGGGGCAAACTGGGTTCATGGTACTTATTGTTATTGTTAAGTTTAGTCTTGGTGCTGAAAATACTTGGAACACGTGATTTATATGGTTGTTGGAAGCTAAATAATTAGTTATTTTAATAACTTATATTAAATTTTATAACTTTAGTATAAATTGTTTTGCGTTATTAGAGATATACGGATAATCTAAGTTTGTGTAATCCAACATTACATGTAAATAATTAGAACACTCAGAGAATAATTCTGGAGAAGTGCAATGTTAAAAAAAGTAGCGTTAGCAGCAGTATTGGCAATAGGTTCTACAGCAGCATTTGCAGATAACGATGCAGGTTGTGGTATCGGTTCTGAGATTTGGGCTGGTCAATCAGGTAAAGTGGCAAAACTCCTTGCCGCAACAACAAATGGTCTTTTCGCTAACCAATTATTCGGTATTACATTTGGTACGCTCGGCTGTAGTGGTTCAGGTACAGTCACTGCTCAAGTTGTAACTTTTACCAATGAAAATGCGGAATCTTTGGCGCGTGATATGGCAGTCGGTCAAGGCGAAAGCTTGAATGTACTTGCGGAATTACTCAACATTAAAGCAGAAGATAAAGCACATTTCTTCGCGGTATCTAAACAAAACTTTGCTGAAATCTATTCAACTGAGAATAAAGATTCTTATCAAGTTTTAACGTCTTTACAAGCTGTCATGGCGAAAGACACCGTACTCAAAGCTTACGTTTAATCGATAGCTGCTAAACCCTGTCAATTCGGCAGGGTTTTTTATATGAAAAAAATTAAATTTGAATGAAAAAGATTGCATTATTTACGGCTATTTTAGGTTCGAGCATGGCGTATGCTGTAGAGCCAACATCTTCCATTTCCTCTATACAACTGGCAACGCAAAAGCAATTGGCGCAGCAGACGACTTGGCAACGGCTGATGTATGCAGACGCTAAAGGGCAAAGTGAGGTCAGTTACGCAGGTTATTTCTTGACTCCTGAGGGTGGCAAGCATTTGCAGGCAGAATTAAATGCCAATGTCGCTGCCTTATTTGAACCCGCCGCTGCCAATCAATCCGTTCGTTGTCGTTTTCCTGCTCGCAGTCAATGGCTGATCAAGCAGTTAAATATTCCGAATACGGCACTGCCGAATGTTGAGTGTCCAGAATTGGATAAATGGCTGGGTGAAATCAAACCCTATAAAGCCACATTAATTTATGCCACTGACTTTATGGGCAATCCAAGCTCTATGTTCGGTCACACCTTATTGCGACTCGACCCTAAAGATCAAAAGCAACTGAATTTGGTTTCTTATGCAGTCAATTATGCGGCGACGGTTGCTGGGGCTGATGGTTGGTCATTTGCGTGGAAAGGCTTAACTGGGCAATATCCTGGCGAATATTCATTAATGCCGTATTATCGAAAAGTAAAAGAATATGGCGACCTAGAAAGCCGTGATTTATGGGAATATGAGCTGAATTTAAATCCTGATGAAACCCGTTTTTTGGTTCAGCATATTTGGGAAATGCAGCATGTAAGTTTTCCTTACTACTTTGTCAGTGATAATTGCGCATACCGTCTATTGGGGCTGATTGATTTGGTCAGACCAGAGCTCAATCTCAAGCAGCAATTTAAAGTTGCAGCCATTCCGATGCAGACCATTAAGGCTATTGATCAGCAGGGGATCGTGAGTGAAACTGTGTATCGTCCCGCCTTAGAAACGCAATTATTGGCTCAAGCTCGACAACATGGTCAAGCCTTGGCGAAAACGGCTCATCAGGTGGCATTTGCTGAGCAAAAGCAAAGAGCAGAAATTTTAGCGCCATATACTGAAATTGATCGTGCCAAAATTTTAGAAATGGCCTATGACGATTTATATCTACAATTTGTTGCCCGAAAAGTTGATGTCAGTTTTGCGCAGCCAAATTTACGTGAACTGTTAACGCTGCGCAGTGCGATTGATTTAGATAAACAGCGTCAAGCGCCTGAACGTCCGCGCATGGATCCAACACAGTCGCATGATGCACGCAATTTTAGCCTTAAAGCGGGGCAGGTTCAGGGCGATAACTTTATAGAATTGAGCCATCGTCAGGCTTACCATGATTTGATTGATCCCCAAGGAGGTTATCGTGTTGGCACGCAATTACTGTTTTGGGATGGTGCTGTACAAGTCCGTGATGATGAATTGAAATTAGAGCATTTTGATTTTCTTACAGTAAATTCGTATAACCCGATTACGGCATTTAAGACACCCTTAACTTGGGGATTTAATTTGGGGTGGCAACAAGAAGCCCTAACATCATCAGGTCAGTTTAGCCCAGATGATCAGCATGGCGTGGTGAGTTTAAAAACTCAAATGGGGTATAGCTATGCAGATGCCAAACGTGAAAATTTATGTTACGCACAGATGCAAACCTATCTACAAGGTGGAAAATCATTGGATAAGGGCTGGCGAATAGGCTTGGGTCCAACCCTAGGCTGTCAAAATATTTGGACTGAGCGTATAAATTCTATTGTGCAAGTCGAGTTACCATATTGGGAAGATGCCCATGCATGGCAGCTTCGCCTTAACTCACAATTACAATATGCATTTAATACGCAGAATGCGGTTCGAGTTGCTTGGGAATATCAAAGTCAAGACCATCAGGACTGGAATAAGTTCAGCTTGGGTTATGTGCGGTTTTTTTAAGTTTGAGCAGATAAAAAAAGGCACTTTTGGAAGTGCCTTTTTAATGGAATCTATTTTTTGACTAATTGACCGTGTTCATCGATTAATAGTTCGCCATCTTCTTTGCAAAAACTACCACGCTGCGGTGCGGATAAAATTTCTAAAACCACTTCAGAAGGACGGCACAAGCGTACGCCTAATTCAGTTACGACGAAAGGACGATTGATCAAAATTGGATATTGCAGCATAAAATCAATGAGTTGATCATCAGTATGTACTGAATTTTCAAGCTGAAGTTCTGTATAAGGTGGCACATTTTTTCGTATGACTTCACGCACAGAAAGACCAGAATGCTTGATTAAATCGATCAATTCCTGTTTAGTAGGCGGGGTTTTGAGATATTCAATAATTTCTGGTTCTTGACCAGTGTTTTGTATCAGTGCAAGGGTATTTCTGGACGTACCGCAAGCAGGATTATGATAGATCTTAATCATTTCGACATCTTTATTTGGTTAAAATAAACTTTGTTGCATTTATATATGGATATCCGTATATTTGCAATCATTAAATTTGGGCTGCACAATGGATCAAACTGATTTTTTTAAATGTCTCTCCGACCCTACTCGTTTGGCGATTATCAAATGGGTTCTGGCTCGAGAAAATGTCTGTGTCTGTGAACTGACTGAGTTGTTACAGTTAAGTCAGCCGAAAATTTCACGACATTTGGCATTGTTAAGAAATCTGTCGGTTTTATTAGACCAGCGCCAGGGGCAATGGGTCTATTACCGCGTGAATCCAGACTTACCAGAATGGGCCAAGGCGGTGTTATTGATAATTGCACAATCAGCACAAACCGAGATGCATTCGTCTTATATGGATGGAGTGCTGAACGTTCACTGCGATTAATCTGCTGAAATTAGAAATGAAGAGCTGCTCGGGAACGACGCATTTTCATGCTGATTTTTGACTGAAAATGAGTGTTCAGGTATGCGATATGCCTGATTCGTTTTGTGATCATTCGTAATCTCTGTTTGAGTTTGTTTTAGGCGGATTAAAAGACCGCGCAAATTGCCCCATTCGGACAATGAATAAAATCTCCTAGATTGAGTAATCTCATGGCTTCTTCCAGACTTTCTTTTTTAGACCGCAACCTGACGTTGTGGATTTTTATTGCTATGGCGCTTGGGGTGGCCATTGGGGTCTTTATTCCTCAAGCTTCGGTGGCTTTGAACCAAATGCATGTAGGAAGTGTCAATATTCCCATCGCGATTGGTTTGATCGTCATGATGTATCCGCCTTTGGCCAAGGTGGATTATGCCGCCTTGCCTGAAGTCTTTAAAGATAAACGCACGCTGACTTTGTCCTTGCTACAAAATTGGCTGATTGCACCCTGTTTGATGTTTGTACTGGCAATTGTTTTTTTACAGTCTTATCCAGAATATCTGACGGGCTTGATTTTAATTGGACTGGCACGTTGTATTGCCATGGTTTTGGTTTGGAATGATCTGGCTTGCGGGGATAATCAATACGTTGCAGCCTTAGTTGCCTTTAACAGTATTTTCCAGATTTTGTTTTTTAGTAGCTATGCGTGGTTGTTTTTGAGCTTTTTACCCCCGTATTTCGGAGTGGAAGCGCAAGTTATTCAAGTCAGTTTCTGGATGATTACCCAAGCTGTTTTCATCTATTTGGGTATTCCATTCTTGTTAGGTTTTCTAACCCGACTCATTTTAGTCAAACAAAAAGGCTTGGCATGGTACCAAACCCATTTCCTACCTAAAATTGGTCCTCTTAGTTTGATGGCATTGTTATTCACGATTGTGGCGATGTTTAGCCTCAAAGGTGGGGAAGTGGTGAGCCTACCGCTGGATGTACTGCGTATCGCGATTCCATTGACGATTTATTTTGTGGTGATGTTCTTTATTAGCTTCTTTATGAGCAAATGGATGGGCAATAACTACGCACGTACCACGGCAATTTCCTTTACCGCAGCAGGTAATAATTTTGAACTGGCATTGGCTGTAGCAATTGCAACCTTTGGTTTGGCTTCACCAGTTGCGTTTACCACAGTGATTGGTCCCTTGGTGGAAGTTCCGGTGTTAATTGCTTTGGTCAGCGTGTCGTTGTGGTTAAGAAAAAAATATTTTAAAACTGAGGTGTTGGGATGAGCTTTGCCCATATTGATTTAGATTTACTGCCTAAACCAACCTTGGAACAGGTACAAGCCAAATCCATCGAACATCCACCTCGAATTTTACTGTTGTACGGTTCTAATCGAGAGCGTTCTTATAGCCGTTTGGCGATACAAGAAGCAGGGCGAATTCTGGAATATTTTGGTGCGGAAGTCCGAATTTTCCACCCTAAAGGCCTGCCTTTGCCAGAAGATGCCGACCTTGAACATGCTAAAGTTAAAGAGTTACATGAGTTGCTGGCATGGTCGGAAGGAATGGTGTGGTGTTCACCAGAACGACATGGTTCGATGAGCTCGATTTTTAAAGCGCAAATTGACTGGATTCCGCTGGCGGCAGGTGCTATTCGTGCCACGCAGGGTAAAACCTTGGCATTGATGCAGGTTTGCGGTGGCTCGCAATCGTTTAATGCCGTTAATCAAATGCGTATCTTGGGGCGTTGGATGCGCATGATTACCATCCCTAATCAGTCTTCGATTCCGAAAGCATTCTTAGAATTTGAAGAAGATGGCTCAATGAAAGATTCGTCTTTCTACACCCGCATTGTGGATGTGATGGAAGAGTTGTTCAAATTTACGCTGCTGACGCGTGGACAATCCGCCTATCTGACCGATCGTTATTCTGAACGGGTTGAAAGCGCAGAACAGCTATCGAAGCGTGTGAATCAACGTTCGCAATAAGATAAAAATAAACCCCGAATCTGTCGGGGTTTATTTTTGGCGATGCATTGAAATGAATTAGTAGCTTTCTGGCACTGCACTGAGAAATTCACGACGTGATTCTTTATCGGTTTTAAACTCGCCGATAAATGAAACAGTACGGGTCGTGGATTCTTGTTTTCCTACACCGCGCATCATCATGCACATATGTGCTGAATCGATGACTACAGCGACACCACGTGCTTGAGTCACTTCAGCAACTGCTTCTGCAATTTGCTGCGTCAAATTTTCTTGAATTTGCAAACGACGGGCAAACATTTCAGTAATACGTGCAAATTTAGATAAGCCGAGGACATGACCTTCTGGTAAATAGGCAATATGAACGCGACCATAGAAAGGAAGGAGATGGTGTTCGCAAAGCGAATAAAATTCAATATTTTTCACCAGAACCATTTCACGGTTATCCGACGGGAATACCGCTTTATTGGTGACTTCTTCTAGCGTCTTACTATAACCAGACGTTAAATACGAAAACGCTTTAGCAGCACGCACAGGTGTATCAACCAAACCTGGACGATTCAGGTCTTCACCAACGGCAGTTAAAATGTTTGCGTAGGATTGCTGCATAGACATAAGACGTTTTCACTTACTCTTATATTGAACAAGGACGGCATTGTATCAGAAAACCCAAACAATGCCGTGTTTAATATTAAAATCCGATTACTGTTTGTACTTTGGATTTTTTTCTGTACGTTTTAGTAAAACTAAAACCGCACCTGTACCACCCTGATTATCGGGCGCACTGACAAAGGCGAGCACATCACGATGCTGACGTAACCAGCCATTTACATAGGTTTTTAAAATGGCTTCTGGTCCTTTGCCATGGACAATTTTAATGACATTCTGATTTTCATCTTTTGCCATTTGAATAATTTGTAGTACCGCACTACGCGCCTGTTCGACGGTACAACCATGCAAGTCTACGGCTTCAAACCAGCGCAATTTACCGGCTTTTAAATCTTCAAAGACTTTGTGTTGCAAAGTGGCAATCCGGTAGCTCAGGTTTGCTTGACTGGCTACAGGGTTGAGCATGGCTTGGGTATCCGACAGTTCGGCCATTTCTGACTCTGTGGGACCCACTGCAGCTGCACGTTTTGCTAGAACTTGGGCATCCAATTTCTTTTTGGGAGTTTTGGTTATGTATGCCGTATTGCCCGTATCAATTTTCTGTACGCCTTGCATGGATTTAAGAAACAATTCGGCATCATCAGGCTCTGTTGCTTCAGCTTGCTTTTTAGCTTCAGCCTGCTGGGCAACCGACGTTGAATGGGGATGATTGATTTGCTTTTTAAAGGCTTTCAGTAGGTTGTACTGATCTTTAGAAAGCGATGAATCATGTTTGCTCATAATTTCAGAAATAACTGCAAGATAAGGTTTAAGCAGCAATTATAGTCTGAATTTGCGCTGAATTGAACTAAATTACATTTATGCCAAGAGGGAGAGGGAGTGTCGCTTTAGTTTGAGAATGATTTTTTAATATAAGGGATTCTGGAAGATAGAGATTGGAGGCGTTTATAAGGTACGCCAAATTTTGAAAATCGAGCTTAATAAAAGAATGATTAGCAAATAAATTCGCTTGAACTGAATGGGCTAAATTAAGCCGATAATAAAATACGATAAAGGTCAGAAAAATGATTGAAATGAAATAAAACATTTTATTTTAGTGATTATAAGAAAAGTTTTTTTCTAAGTTTGCCAGTATCAGTTTATCTATAAAAAAGGGTAAAACACTGTTTTACCCTTTTTAATGTCAGGCTTAAATGTCTTTAGGTTGACCAAACAGAGCAGTAAAAGCTTGATCTGGACGAGGTTGCTTCATAAAGCTCTCACCCACGAGGAAGCTATGAATATCATGTTCCTGCATCATACTTATATCTTCTGGGGTTGCAATGCCACTTTCGGTAATGAGGAGACGAGAAGGATCGAGCAATTTCTTCAAACGAATAGAGGTGTCTAAGTCCACGTCAAAGGTTTTAAGATTACGGTTGTTCACGCCCAATAAGCAGTGCTCAGAAAGTTGTAGCGCACGCTCAAGCTCTTCTTCATCATGCACTTCAACCAATACATCCAGATGATGTTCGAATGCCGTTTTCGACATTTCTTCGAGTTGCTGATCAGACAAACACGCCACAATCAACAAAATACAGTCGGCATGAAGTGCACGTGCTTCTATGACATTGTACGGGTCAACCAGAAAATCTTTACGCAATGCAGGCAATGCACAGTGCGTGCGTGCAATTTGAATATTTTCATCTGCACCTTGGAAAAAATCCACATCAGTCAATACAGATAGACATGCTGCACCCGCTTGCTCATATTGCGCTGCAATTTCGGCAGGATTAAAGTTTTCACGAATAATCCCTTTAGATGGCGAGGCTTTTTTAATCTCTGCAATCACACCTGGGCGTTTATGCATTAAGGCCTGAGCAAAACCACGCACAGGCGTAGCGGCTTGTGCCCATTGTTCAACATCATGCAAGCTGCGTTGCTTAAGGCGATCAGCCAGTTCTTCATGTTTACGATCTACAATTTTACCTAAAATCGTGTTTGCGATATCCACCATGAGGGCAATCTTCCTTAAGCTTCGTATTGTTTGAGTGTTTTTGTGAATTCAGACAGTACACTCATTTTTTCTAAAGCCTGTCCGCCATAAATAATGTCATGAGCTAAAGCAACGCCTTGTTTGTAGCTTCTGGCTAAACCAGAAACATAGATGCCTGCACCTGCATTCAAGGCAATCATATCGGCAGCTTTGGCACCACGATCAGATTTATTACGACCCAAGGCATCTTTAATCAGCGCTAAACTTTCAGCAGAATCTTCAATGATTAGACCATTTAAGGTTTGCGATTCAATCGCAACATCTTCAGGATGAATCACCCATTCAGTGACTTCACCATCTTTTAGTTCAGCCACATAGGTTGAAGAGGCGAGGCTAATTTCATCTAGCCCATCTTTAGAATGCACTACCATGACATGTTCAGCACCGAGTTGCTTCATCACTTCTGCGATTGGGCGGCACAGTTCATTCGAGAACACGCCAATGACCAAACGCTTTACTCCAGCCGGATTCGTAAGCGGGCCGAGTAAGTTAAAAATGCTACGAATACCCAGTTCTTTACGTGGACCGACGGCATATTTCATGGCTTTGTGGTGGTTCGGTGCAAACAGGAAGCCAACCCCAATTTCACGAATACAACGTTCAGTTTGTTGCATGTTTAAATCAAGATTAATTCCTGCTTGTTCTAATAAGTCAGAAGAACCTGATTTGGTTGAAACACCGCGGTTACCGTGTTTGGCAATCGTCGCCCCGGCTGCTGCAATCACAAAAGCAGAAGCAGTGGAGACATTAAATAAGTTTTGACCATCACCACCTGTGCCTACAATATCAATTAGATTAGGGACATCGCTGACATCAATTTTTGTGGCAAACTCACGCATCACACGCGCAGCGGCCGTAATTTCATCAATGCTTTCGCCTTTTAAGCGTAATCCCATCATGAGTGCACCAATTTGTGCATCTGTGGCTTCGCCACTCATGATGGTACGCATGACTTCTTCCATTTGTGGCTGGGTCAGATGGATGTTTTTGGTAATATGATTTAAAGCTTGTTGAATATTCATTTATGCATAAATCTCTAAAAAGTTTTTGAAGATTTGGTGTCCGTGTTGGCTGAGGATCGATTCAGGGTGGAACTGCACGCCTTCAACAGGCAGTGTCTTATGTTTAACCCCCATAATTTCTTCCATTGATCCATCGGCTTCTTGAGTCCAGCAAGTAACTTCAAGGCAATCTGGTAAGCTGGCTTGATCAATCACCAAAGAGTGATAGCGCGTTGCTGAAAACGGCGAAGGTAGATTGCTAAAAATGCCTTTATCACTGTGATACATGTCCGATAAACGACCATGCATCACGGTTTTGGCACGAACAATCTTGCCGCCAAAAGCTTGCCCAATACTTTGATGGCCTAGACATACTCCAAGCAAGGGAATTTTGCCTGCAAAATGTTGAATGGCAGGAATAGAAATACCGGCTTCACTCGGTGAGCAAGGGCCTGGACCAATAACCAAATACTTCGGTTGCCATCGTTCAATGTCCTCCAAGGTCACGGCATCATTACGGACAACTTTCACTTCTTGGTTCAACTCGCCAAAATACTGGACGATGTTGTAAGTAAAAGAGTCATAATTGTCGATCATTAGAAGCATTTTGGATTTAAACCTCTGTTTTTAAAGGTGATAACGGTGTGATGTTGCTTGTGTTACTCACAATGTTACTCACATTAGAAATTTTGAATCAAAAGCGGATTGCATAAAAAAGCCGCTCTAGGCGGCTACTTTAGCAGAGTTTGTAACTCTTGTGACAACTTCATTGACATAACTATTTAACCAATAACTTAGTTTGCCATCTTTAAGTGGTTCTTTCACATGACCCTCTTTAATTTTGTTGTAAAGAGTGGCGGGGGTGACATTCATTCGCTGGGCAAATTCACGGACATTCACTCGACGCTCATCTTTTACCGCTACTGCTTTTTTAAGAGCCTGCATCTCATCAAAAATTGCCTGAAGCAGTTCATGCTCTGCGCTTGTTTTCATCAAGTCACCTCCTTCAAACTTTCTTCAACATGCGTACTTTTGATAGTCATGCTGCACCTCGATATTTATTTTCGTGTTTAAAGTTAGCTTCCACTAAAGCGCGTGAAAGTTGAGGGCAAACCGAATTGCCGACCATTCGAGTTTGCTCAGTTTTAGTTAGGCGGATTTCATTGCCATGTTCATCAAGTCCTTTCTCAAAAATATATGAGTCAGGAAAACCTTGTGCTTTAAAAAGCTCAACCGGTTGAAGCATACGAAAGCCAATGTCCACAATTTGGTATTGCTGTTGACCTACAGTGACCAGTCCAAAACGGTCACGTGTTGGAATTGTGCGCAGCGGCTCCCCAATAGAGTTCCCATCTTTCTCATTGCCATAAAATGCGGTCAGAAAAGCACGCACTTCCGCAAACTGATTTACTGTAGTCATTGTATGGATCGGTTCATTCAACTCCTGACCAATGCAATTGTTCTTCATCTTCGATAAATGGCTAACAACAAGTGAATTGTGATCCTTTGCTGTAATTGTATGCACTGGCTCTTTTGCTGAGCTACCAATAACACCTGTGTAGTTTTTGGCTAAAAAAGCAGAAATCAGTGCATGATGACCACCTTTAGTTTGAGCACAGATAGTTCTTAGCGGCTCATCAACTGGCATGGATCTTTTGTTGGAAGCATTAGCACATTCGGTAAGTACAGGTGCAATTCCATCAACAATAAATGGCTCAGGATTATCAAAAACGAACTTCTTTAAACCGCCAGCAATTCGCTCAAGTGTTGCAGATGCCAGTGGGCGTGTACGTGTGAAAATACTCGGACATTCAATCGACCAATCAATGCATTCCGCTGCAGTACGCCATGGTTTTAACTTTCCTTTTTGCACCTGGATAGAATCAGGGCTTCCGTGTGTAGGAGCAGGCCACTGGATCGGCAAACCATCACGACGAGCAATCAAAAAGAATCGCTTGCGAATAGTAGGGGAGCCATAATCACATGCACGTAACTCACGATAATCAACTTCATATCCTTGCTTCTTTAACGCATTCACAAAACTATTAAAAGTCCTTCCTTTTCGCATAGGGCAAGGCATACCTTTTGAGTTGAGATGCCCCCAAGTTTTAAATTCTTCAACATTCTCAAGCATGATTACTCGAGGGCGAACTTTTGCAGCCCAACGAAGTGCAACCCAAGCTAAACCGCGTATCTTCTTTTCAACTGGTTTGCCACCTTTAGCTTTAGAGAAGTGTTTGCAATCAGGTGATAGCCAAACAAGCCCAACAGGTTGATTGCCAGTAACTTCGATTGGATCAATATCCCAAACGCTTTCGCAATAGTGCATAGTTTCAGGGTGATTCACTCGATGCATTGCAAGCGCTTTTGGGTCGTGGTTGATGGCAACATCAACAGGGCGCTTGAAAGCTTGCTCTAAACCTGTACTTGTACCGCCACCGCCAGCAAAGTTGTCAATGATCAATTCATGTGGGAGTAGGTCATTCATGACTTTGCTCCTGTGCTTCGATCATGGCTTTTTCTAAAATTGGTTTATGCTCATATAACTCCAAGAAGCTATCTCCACCCATTTGCCATGGATCAATGTCAGCATCCATCCAAGATAAAGCTACCTTCAAAGATGCTTTCGGCACCAAAACAAACCCTTCAGGCACTGCATTTGCTTCTTCTATTTCAACAAGCCCATCAATAGCCAAGCTAACCAACTTTTCCAGTTCAAATTCAGGGCTTTCATACCCATTACCATCAGAACCAACTTTGAATTTCACGGATGAAATATCAACATTCTCATTTTCAAGAAGTGCCAAAAGAGAATGAATAACCATTTTTGCTGTAATAGCTGAGTTTCTAATATCCATCAAATTTCACCCCGCAATTTCTTCAATTGGATGATTATGTTGGTAGTTGCGTGGTTTAGAGCTTTCTCGGCATCTTTGGTGCTTAAGTTATTTACATACAAGCCCATGGCTAACCACATTGTGCAAAATGAAAATTCTTTTACTGCATCACCGCCTTCTTGCTTGAGAATGCCCATTACTGGTGAAACTGCCTTAGTGAAAATATCTTGAGCTATGGCGCTTGGAGCTAAACCCACATCAATTTTTTTAATTTCTAATTCTTTAATACTCATCATTTTCTCCAGACTGCTTCTTTAAACTTGGCATCAATCACCAGTTCTTCAATTTCACCAACACTGACGTTGTGGAAAATGTGGTCCATCTTTGCCCCGTACACTGTAAGTGTTCGGGTGATTGTTGAGTATTTGAATTTCATGATGCATTCCCCAGTGGACTAAAGAATGGATCTAACTCCGCACGACGTTTTTGTACCAACTCCATTGGCTTTGGTTGGATGAACTCATCGCATGATGAAACATCAATTTCTAAAGCATCCAATTCAGTAAGATCCGCAGCTTTGGAAATACGAACTGACAATGAGGCATCTTCAACTGGTGGATTAAGCACAACTAAGCGTGCATGGATTGCATCCATTAATGGCTTGCGTTGTTCTTCAGTCCATCGGACTGTGTACTTATAAAGAGCGTTTGCTTCAGCAGGTGTTTGAGCTTTTGATGCACGTTCAAGTAGCTCTCCCAAAAGCTTTTGATAGTGTTCATCTTGAGCTTGTTGAACTACAGCTTCGACATTTTCTTCTTCTGTCTGCGCGGGCTCTAATTCAACCGCATTGTCCTCACATTCTTCTAGCGGGACAATCTCAGGTTGAGGCTCTCCATTTTCAACAGATGGCTTTTCTTCTACATCATTTGAGGCGGTTTCATCCGTCGCTTCAACAGTCCCGCCGCTAACAGAAATTAATGCAAGAGCATGTGTTTCAGCATTTTCTTTTAACAGGTGAATCTGACCGCGCCGCATCAATGCCAAATCTGAGCTTGAGCTTTTCCATTTGAATGACTTGGTCAGTTCTTCGGTCAAAATAGAAGGAACAAAGCATTGAGTGCCTTTAGCTGGTGCTTCCTTAATAGGTTCAGGAACATTCATTTCCCCAATTTGGAAGAACTTGATCGCAATGCGGAATTCATAACGAGGATCAAAATACACTGTCGCCGTAAACTGTTTGATGTCTTGAAAATCATGGTCGTCATGAATCAATCGACACTCAATTTTTTGACCTGCAGCAAGCGCAGAAAAAGCTTCGGTACCATTTAAAATATTCATGTTCTTATCCTTTTAATGCTTTAACTAAATACGGGTCTAAGTCAGGTTGTTTAAGTAGCCAAACAACGTAATCTGAAGGCAGGTCTTTAATCGCCATACCTTTGTGTTTTCCGAAAGTGATCTTGGTTGGAATGCGTGCCTGTTCTGAAAAAAGGTAAAGGGACTGCATATCCTTGACACCCAACTTCTCAGCAATTGCTTTAAGCACGACACCTGTGAAATAGATATCCCATTTGGCGTTATGGGCTTTTCTTAAATGAGAACGGGCTAAGGCTTTGTCTTCCATAATCAGGTAATACAAAGCACTCAAAGTATGAGACTCATCTGGCCAAACCATTCGAGACAGGGCAAGAGTACAAATCGCCTTTACCTGAATAGATGAATCACACAAACGAATGGCTCGAATGTCGTAATCAATATTGTGGCCAATGATATGAGTCACACCTGCAGGTAAGCGAAAAGTGTTATAGCTTGGACAACCAACCAGATCCGCTTCAATAATGTGGTGAACCGCCATAGCACCAAATGCGATAGGCTCAGGACATGAGAAGTACTGGTCAAAGTTACGGCTATGATCTACCTCCAAAACACCCCGCTCAAAAGAGCAAGGTGAATGTGAAATCTCGATAGGGTAGCCATCAATCGTGTGGGTTTCGGTATCTAAAATAATGGCACTCATGCAGTCATACCTTGTTTAGCGAGATTATCGATTTCTTGTTGAACGGCTTGGATTTGTGAGATTTCAATTTGAAGCAATGAATCAACGCCAAGATGCTCACACACGAATTTAGTATCTAAACCGCGCTCATCGATGAAGGCTTGTAACTGGTCGCGTTGAACTTCATTAATCCCAGTAAATTTAGGTGGATCAAACCAACGTTTTTTCTCCTTATCAAAAGTGCAGCCCATATCACGGCCACGCAATTGCACGGCATGCCACATCGGTGTTGCATACTTGTGTTCAGAGTCAAGCGACTGAGTTAGTTGGTTTAAATCGCCAGAATGATTTGCTTCATCGCAGCTTTGTTTAAAGTTACTCAAATCAGCTTGAGCCTTGATTTCTGCTGCCTGTAACGGTGTAAGCGTATTGATGTGATCTTTTGCTTGCTTTAATAGATCCGCCAAGAAAGTTGGTGAGTTCATTAAATCAGGAACACTAACTTGACCCGTGCAGATCTCAGCACCACTTTCAGCAGTGATTACATGGCCTAAACGCCCTGAATTTTTAGCATGGTGTGTTGGCGCAGGATTAAAGTAAATCGTACGAGCGCTATCCCCGTTAGCATCGGTAGATGAATGTAAATACCCCATTACATCAGCCATACGGTATAGCAGGTTTCTGTTTTTACCCGCCAAGTCAGGACGATAGACTTTAAGCTTTTCCTTTCCAGCTTCTTCCTCAATGGCATGAGCGATGAATACTACATCTTTACCAAGTGACTGCCATTTACGAACCATGGTCATAAACTTGTTACCAGCAAGACCTTGGGCTTTTAGAGTTAATGTTTGGTCGCGCTGTCTATTATCTGGGTTCTTTAATAGCTGATCCTTGATTGCATCAAGCATTGCACCTACAGTGTCAGCAACAATAGTTTTATAACCATCATAAAAACTGTCTTTGAGGCTCTCCAAATCAGACCAATTATCCATGCGAACAATAGAACCGCGTCGCAGCTCTGGAGAAACACGGTGCTGACCTTTATCAAAGTCAAAAATCACAACGCTTTCCGCCGTGTGAGCGATTGAACTTTTACCTAAACCAGGATCGGTGTATAGGTAGCAAATAACACTTTCAACAAGCAGTGTTTTTTCGGGAGTAAATACCTGAATTCCCATGTTCTCCTCCTTAAGCCCAAACTCGTCCCATGCGTCTGTTAAACGCACGACGGTCTTGTGAAGGGATGTGTGAAGATTGCAAGCCGATTGCTAAAGTTTTACGTTTTTGGAAAGCAAGTTCACGTTTAAAGTTTTCGCGGATCCATGGCTTGGTTGCATGGGTTTCATCAGTGACTAATAGCAACTCTCCCGACTTCGTTTGCCAGAAAATATCAGCACCTTTTTGAATATAAACAGTAGGACCAAGGCGCATAGTTATATTGCGGTTTGCATCCATGCTGATGAACTCAGCAAATTTTGTTTTTACTTGAGCATTCATGAGTTTTGCTCCTGTTCTACTTCACCAAGGATGATTGAACCTTCTTCTGGCAAATCTAAATACCAGCAGTAGTAACCGGGACCGCTATGACCATCCTTTCTAAATTCGATAGCCATTTCAGTTTCAAGCTGGAACTGTAGGTCATCACCTTCCTTGGCTTCTTGAAAAAGGTCAGGTGCGCCAAATTCAACAGCTTCTTTAAGTTGCTGGCAGGACAGAATTACACTTCTTGCTTCTTGGGCTTTAGCTAACTCAGCAAACATGCGCTCAACAATTTCAGTGAAAGAACAGCCTTTCATGCTGTGATCTGCACCAAATTTACAAAGCTTATGGATAGTGCTTAAGTCGTGAATTTCGATAGTTTCTGGATTACTCATGGCTGAACTCCTGCTTTAACGATGTGTTCAACTTGAGCAGCGGTTGCATGTTGATCCACCGTGCAACTGAAAAGACCTGAAATAATCGAAACGCTACAGATGATTGCAGTGATAGAGGCGCGCACTAAACCTGATTTGCTTTTGTACTGCACTGTGTTTTCAACAGTAGGGTGCTGGTATAGATGAGAAGTTGTGCAGCTCTGGTTCTTTACGAACTTCGGCATTTGACTGTGTTTGATTGTTTGGTTCATAATGACCTCGCTACGTTACAAGCCCGCTAGATTTCCAGTCCCTGCGGGCTTTTTTATGTTTACGAGGTTTATGGTAAGTTAACTTACTTATTTGGTCAATACTACAGGTAATTTAAATTACTTTTTATTTTGTAAAACTTACTTTAGGTGTTTTAATAGACAAAAGAAAACCCATCACAGGGATGGGTTAGATGGAGTTTGTTATGGACAATCAAAAAGCAATTGAGGTTGCTATAATCCCCAAAGGAAATAAAGTTCAAATTATGGGCTGTTCTTACACACTATTAGAGGATGTCAAGGTTGATGGTAATCAAGGGCACCTTGATTCTGTTCTCAAGGCTCAAGAAGATAACGATAACGGTATTGGGATTGTAGGGGAGAATACAATTAAGTTGACTCACCCTTAACCCATTCCAAGGCTTTAATGTCGATATTCAACATAGCCCAGTCCTTCAAGTCAGTAATAATGACCACCAAAGAATCATCTGAGTCCAAATAGCCTCTCAGATCATCTCTAACTTGTATTGCTGATTTTTGACTGTGGATTATATAAAAAGATTCCAATGGTTTTGCCCACACGTTGTTGCTAACTGCAACAATTCCCTGATGCGCTTTAACATAATTTCTTCCTTTGTGTAGATCGTAACTGACAACATAGTAAGGCATTATTATCTCCACCCGATCCGTTCTAAGGAGCTGCGTCGGGTTCGCAGCTTATTGACCATTTTTCATTTTATTTCTGCGTTTTGAACGATACACATACCTAACAGAATCAATTACTTCACCAACAAACAAGCAATCTTCATCAAGAGGGATGATGTTTGGTTTGAAGTCTGGGTTTAGTGCTTGTAGGTACTTAGTCCCATCAGTTTCAATCACTAATTTCTTAAAAGTCGCATCATCGTGTTTTCTAACCACAATCACATCACCAGATTGCATGTCGCAGTACTGAACCAAGGGATCTACCAAGATGTAATCACCCTCTTGAAAAGTCGGGTAATTACTCATGCCTTGAACTTTTAAATAAAAGCAATCTTCACAATCGTCTGGTAGAGGTAGCCACTCTTCAACTTGTGACATATCAACTGCCTGAACATTAGTGAACACGCCAGCTTGAACCCAAGACAGAACAGGAGCCATTTTAGGTGCTATAGGGATGATGTTGGGTTGGTTTTCCTCTAGAGGTTTACCATTTCCAGTAAGAATGTATTCAGTGGTTGTGTCTAGTGTTTTCGCTAAAGCTATCAAACTTTCATGTTTAGGGATATTTTCATCCTTCTCCCAATAGATAACTGATGTCTTAGAGACACCAACAGCATCAGCTAAAACTTGTTGTGTAATTTTCTTATTTTTCCGTAAGGCTTTCAGGCGACTACCTAAAGTTTCCATATCACACCACCATTAGATCGTAAGTTATCTTACCAATTGACTAGGTAAGTTTTATGTAGTTTAATTAGGTAAGTTAAATTACTTTTAAGGGTGCTCGGATGACTAAGTCTGAAGCTTTAACCCTGCTTAATTGCACAGTTACACAGTTGGCAGAAAAGCTAGGGATTTCACATAACGCAATTAGCCAGTGGGATGAAAAACAAATCCCTTTAGCTCGTGAATACCAAATTCGCGATATTGCGAATGGCAATAAACCATTAAAACGAAACGCAGAAGTTGCATAGGTGACCTTATGAGTCTTGATAAAAAATCTACACATGTCCGCTTGTCTCCTGAAATACATGAGCGAGCAAAAACTCTCGCTGAAATTAAGGGTAAAGACCTTGCTCAATACCTCGCTTTCTTACTTGAAAAAGAAATCGTGGGTGAGTGGCATGTTCTTAATTTACAAGCAAAATCTTTTGAGCGCTTGGGATTGGCAGCTTTAGTGCGGGACTTGTCTACTGAAGTGAGCTTTCCAGAGGGATTTGAAGGGATTCACGGAAATTTAGGCAAAGAAAAAGCCTGATTTCGTGGATCAGGCTTTTTCAGGTAATTCAAAACACATATCAGGAATTGAATATGACTATAAATTTACCACAACACCCATGTGCTGGCAAATGCACTGAATTTACAGAAGAACAATGCTCAACCTGTTTGGTGAGCTTTGAGCCTAAGGCTGATTTTTTACCTGGTGATGTTGTGGTGCTTAAAAACCTTGACTTACTTTCAGTAACAGACTTGCTTACATTAACGGGCTTTGACGGGAAGTTTTGGCACACAGATCATCGCATTGGTCGAGTGTCAGGCTTGGTGATTCGTACAGCTACAGTGGCAGAGCTTAAAGCCAAGCGTCGTTTAGATCCTCCAGTAGCCTTATTCGTATCGGAGGCATCATGAACGGACATTTTCAAAAGCAATCAGAGCATAAACAAACACAACAGGTTCAATCTTTTTACGAGCCTGCTTTAGAAATGCTGGAAAAAATTTATCAGGTAAAACGCGGAAATCTAAAACGCCGTGGTTATCCAGCAGATAACGCTGCAGTGACAAAAGAAGAGCTTGCTCAGCAGATGGCATATTGCTTCCGCATAACCAACTGGCTGGCACATCAGGTCATAACGAGTCTGATTAAGGCTGAAAAAGTTCAGGCATTTGGTGGCTATGTTAAGCCTAAGGTTGGTGAGGCATGAGATATGCAGCAAAGCGTGGTCAAAAGGCACCTCAGGCACCTGCACCAATTGAGTCTGTAATTCAGTTGCTTGAGCCAGTAAAAGTCTATACAGCCAAAGAATTAGCCGCAATGCCGTTGTCAAAAATGAATGCGGCGATTGCAGCACAAGAGGCATATTTCATTATCGAGCATACAACTCAAATGGGGGGGGCTGCCGTAGCGATCCGTCACGCCATGCAGGAAGGTGCTCTATTAATTCAAGTCAAAGAAAAATCCAGAACACGCTACAAGCTCAACAACGAATTTGTCGAACCTCGAATTATTCGTCAGTTGGAAAAGCGTGGTCTGGTGAAACTAAGTGGAGTTGATCATGCATAAATATTTACATCACATTGGCGACTTCACTCGGGATACTGTGCATTTAACAGCACTAGAAGAATGCTTCTATCGCCGTGCATTGGATTTTTATTATTTGAATGAAGCTCCATTACCCAAAGAAACCCAGTCGGTTTTCCGTCGGTTACGTGCAAATACCGAAGAAGAAAAACAAGCTGTATTAAATGTACTCGCAGACTTCTTTACCGATGAAGAAGATGGTTTTCACAACAAGCGTTGTGATGCCGAAATCCTTGGCTATAAAGGGAATGCTCAGAAAAATCGTGAAAATGGTAAGAAAGGTGGGCGACCTCCTAAGAAATCATCAAATGAAAACCCAAGCGGTGGAAATGATGGTGATTCTAATAACCCAGAAAAAACCCACTCGGTTAATTTGGGTTCTGAAAATGAAACCCAAAAAAACCTTAACCATAAACCATTAACCGATAACCAATTTATAGATAGTAGTAGTAATACGCGCGAGGCTGAAAATTCAGGTGTCCCTCCAATTCAGTTTGCAACGTACAAACAGGAAGACCATAAGCGCTACACGTTACTGGAATGTGCAAACCAATATCCAATCCATGAAGATTTCATTGCATTGGCTTCAAATCGATACACCGATGTGAACTCACAAGATCTTCAAACCATGTTTGTTAGCTTTGGTGATTGGTTTACAGCAACGGATACAACAAACCCAAATACACCAAGTGTCTGGTTGGTGAAGTGGTATTCATGGATTCAAAACAACAAGGATCAAGTTAAGCGTAACCGTGAAAAACAAACTCAATTGACCAAACAACAGAACCAATCTGAACAACCGGGATATTTCATGAACATGGTTTCTGAGCAACAAAGATCCAATGTGATTGATGTAACCCCTGAAGTTCCAGCGTTAGGAGGATTTCGTTCATGAACAACCAAATCACTCAAAACGATATCCAGTTCCTGATTGCAACGTTACGCACACTGCATGCATCACAGTTCAATAAAAACTTTCCTGCTGAAGGACCAACAGCAATTCCTATGAGCATGGTTGAGGCAATCGTGGGTAATGCTTTGAGTGGAGTTACTAAGCATCAGTTTGATCGTGGAATTGTCTTGCTCAGCACATCAGGTAAAAAATACATGCCCAGCTTTGCTGATTTCAAAGAAATGTGTGTTGGCCAAGATTGGTGGAATGCTCAAAAGGCTTGGGTGAAAGCATGCGAGTACACCAAGATCGTACATCATAAAAAGACCAAACTTGCTGATAACAAAGAGCAATACCAAGAAATTACCACGATTGCCAAGTTTGCCTTGGATCAAGTAATGCTGCTAATCACAGATGGTGAGATGTATGAAGCAAAGCGCCAGTTCATTCGCTTGTATGAGGAATATCTTGCTGAGGCTCAACTGAAAGGTCGCGTGCAAGAGTGGTATCAAGAACCTGCTCAACTGACTTGGAATAACGAGAAGAAAGAACATCTGCCGGTTGAAAGGGAGGATGCTCGATTAGCTTTAGAAAACCTGAAACAGCGCATGAACATACGCAATCGCCATGTAGAAAAACCACAGGAATTTAAGCCGACTAAAAAACAACAACCGGTAAAGCAAGAACTTGGTCCAGATCCATTTGATAACCCAGCAGCGTATGCAGAAATGTGTCGTCGTGATGGTGTACCTGTGCCTAGAGATATTGCTGCATTGGTAGGAGGTGGAGCGTGAGTGTCGAAACCAAAATTGAGGATAAGAACAGCAAAGGCTCAAGAAAATTCACCTATGCGCAAACATTTGAATCAATGCTTGAGGTTCTTCTGTT
This sequence comes from Acinetobacter sp. GQ146, assembly GCF_059758585.1. NCBI lineage: Bacteria > Pseudomonadati > Pseudomonadota > Gammaproteobacteria > Moraxellales > Moraxellaceae > Acinetobacter > Acinetobacter sp. GQ146. Next base: position 359,571 of record NZ_JCAXDV010000002.1, on the reverse strand, counting down.
TGCTGTATTCCGTGAAGAGCCTATTTCATGGAGGGATCTATCAGAGCATGTCTCCGATAAAGATAGACCAACTTTAAACAGATACCTTCGCTCGCTTGAGGCGCTGGGGTATTTGGAGAGAAAGGATAAGACATCGAACAAGGTGCATACATACGTTGCAACTGAGAAGTCTAAGCAGTTGTTTGGGGTAAATAAGTGACCTCAATCAGCGTTGCCCAGTACCGTGAAATGTTCCCGAAACCAAAGCAATCGAAATGTAAGGGGAACAAGTTTAAAGCCATGAAGGTCGAACTTGATGGAATGACTTTCGATAGCAAAAAGGAACATCAACGTTACATCGAACTTAAAGCGATGCAGCAATGCGGAGAGATCAGAGACCTAAAGCACCATACCAAATTTGAATTGGCACCAAAGACAAAGATTGAAGGGGAGAAAAGAGCAAAACCAGCATTACGATACTTTGCTGATTTCACGTATTACCGCATTACTGGAGAGTTTGTAGTGGAGGATGTGAAGTCGGCAGCTACAAGAAAATTAGCGAGTTATCGCAACAAGAAACACTTGATGAAAACAGTGCACAACATAGACGTAAGAGAAGTTTGAGGTGATGGAATGAATGCAGCAGTGACAATTATGCAAACTACAGATTGGGCAAAATTCAGTACCGAAGATTGGTTTCGTCAATTTGGTGCGTGGATGAATGGGGACACTGAAACGAAGAAGTTGGTTTATAAATCACTACCGACTCGCAAGCTCACTCAGAAGCAGCGTGAAGAATTAATTGCAAAATACATGAATGATGAAAACTTCAATGAGCCGCGATTGAGAAAAGGTACTGCTTGTAAAATTTCTGATAATGAGGCACGTGCTTTTCAGCGGATTGTTTTGGATATACGCCAAATCGAGAGTGAGCCATTGCAAGAATGGATGGACGTTGTTTGGCAAATTTGTGTTGAAAATAAGAAGCTCAGGGAAGTGGCGGCAATGTATGAGACATCTACAATTCAAATTCGCCAGGATATGAAATGCGCATTGGCATTTATCTCGGGGCGTTATCCAAATTTAAAATCAGACTTACTTCAAAAGTGATTGCTTGTGTACACAGGTTATGGCATATTTGTGGTAAGTTGGCGATTTGTGTAATTAACGCCATTAAAAAGCCTCGCAAATGCGGGGTTTTGTCATTTTTGGGGTGTGTATGGCTGATGAAGATCAATTTGATAAAGAAGTCTATAAAGCATTATATGAGTTTCAATTAAAAGGGCTTGAAAGTGTAAAGGCGTTGCATGCAAAACATGAGGATAAAGCTGCCAAATATTTAACATTTACATCAATAATAATTGCAGCTGTGAGTATATTTTCAAAACAGTATTTGTTTGATGTGGCAAACAAATCTTTCATCTTTTATATTATTGTTCTATTGATGGTTTTAGTTTTCTTATCATTGTCTAGTATTGCCAGAAATTTATTCCATGTTCTGGAGGTTAGTAAGGTTGGAAAGTTGGAAAATAATAAGAATATGGTCCATTACTTTACACAGAATGAATTAACGACAATCTACTATTATCTTTCAATAGATATGGCTGAGATCATTCAGACATATGAAGATAGAAATGCCATAAAAGTTGAATATTTGAATAAGGCATTTGGGGAGATAAAATTCTGTGGATTAATTTTTGTGTTAACTGTACTATTAATAATTGTTGATATTTTAATCATTTGAGTAACATGGAAAAGATTAGATCTAATAAACCAGTACCGCCTGAAGTTGATAGGCCACCAATAGTTGTTGAAGAGAGAAGCGATAAAAGTAAACTGGAGCATAGATAATATGAGCATATGCGCATCTAAGCCAGTACCACCACCAGCCCCAACACCACCAATTAAAATTGTGGGGGATTCTATGCCAAAAGGCCTGGGCGGTAACAAATCGAAGTAATAAGTTAATTTTTCTGAGGCCTCACGCACGTGAGGCTTTTTTGTTGCCTGAAGTAAAGCCATGCCCACATTCTAAGGCTTGCTAATTAGCTAAAGACTGTTTGAGTAAGCACGTATAGATCCAACGAAATAGGATACAACCCATGTAGTTCATCGAGCATGGATAGGATATGCAGGAAAGTAAAATCAGAATTGGGAGTGATGCCCCGCCAAAAAAATGAATACGAAAGCTGAAACTAAAAATACTGTGCTTATCCAGTGGTTTTTAAAGTAAGTGAGTAGCCGTGGACCACAGCACTGAGCTTCTGTGGTAGCTATTCGAATGATTCAGGAGAACATCATGCTCCGATTTTTAATGTGTTTATTTGGATTTCATGGTGCTATAGAAATTGACTACACGATTGATGATGAAGAGATCAATGTGTGTCGAGAATGTTTGAAAGAGATCAAGTAGCTAAATAGCTAACTTTTTTAGTTTTTCCCTCATTGTTAGCTATATGGCTAGCAATTCTGTCTAGCTATATTAGTAGGGTGCATTTTTATATGTTATAAAAGAATAGACTTAATTTAATAAGTATCTGAAATGGTTAATTTAGTTAATAAAATATTAGATGACTATGATAACTATTGTCGAGAGACACTAGCAGGCGAGTTTATTGAATATAAACCCACTAAACACGGATCAGTACATGATTATCAAAAATATAAGTACCGGATTGTAAGCACATACCCAAGAGAGGTAGTAGAGGCAAATGATTTAACAGTTCCAGCTAAATATTCAGTTGCATATACTGAAATAGTTAAAGATATAATTGAAGGTAAACCACTTAAAAAGTATCAAAGTAGAAACTTAAAAAGAATAAACTACAATGATGATATGTTGTCACATTGGAAAATTCAGCATTTTCACTTGGGTAGAAATATTGAAGAAGATGGTTTTGTTGAAAGAACTAAAGATCTATTATTTATTTTTTTTGTGAAACGCAAAGCATATATTTTAGGTATTTTTTCACATGGCGATTGGTGTGATACAAGTATTATTGAAATCCTTCATAGTAACTGGCCGACAGAACTTTTACTTTACAAAAGTGAAAATACAGGTAAATTTTTAACAGCTGAAGAACATAGAGTATTAAGAAAGAAAAACTTCAACACCACAATTACAATGCAAGATGGAACAGAATATTTTGGACCAGGCTTAGGTGTTATGTTGGGCGGTTCGCCTGTAGAGGCAGTTCAAAATGCACGAAAAGTAATGATGTCTTTTGAGAGAGATTTTGAAATTATAAGTTTAAATATTGACCTAATATTAAATTCAGATCCAAACAATAAATTAATAGCGGATGCGGTAACAATAGGTTTAGAGATGAACCATGAACAAAGGAAATTTATCTATAAAATATACGAAACTGGTTTTAGATTCTCATTAGATATACAGTGATTTTAATAGATAAAAAATGCCACCTTCGGGTGGTTTTTTATTGGGCGCAATTTATGAACGAAAACGACTACTTCTGGAAAACTAAAAAGCGCCCACCCAAAACGAGACCACGCTCTAAACCATTACCTAAAGCTAAAGACGTATATTTAGAAGCAGAAGAAGAATTTAAGCAGGCTTTAAATGTCTTAGGCATCAAGTACGAGAAGAAATTTCAGTTTAAATCTACCAAGCATTGGCGGTTTGATTTTCATTTGATTGAGCATCGAATTTTGGTTGAGATATCTGGTGGACCTTGGTCGGGTGGACGCCGTGGCAAATTAGCAAATAAAGCTTGGAGTATGGATCGATATGATCATGCTGCCGAAATGGGTTTTACCATTGTTCGATTAGAGTCTGCTAACAAATACAAGATTGATGAATTTGGACCATTGCAGATAGAAGCTAAATTTGCATCTCAATGGCTTAAAAACTTAAGGAGAGAATCATTCAATGGACCAGATCAGACCATTCCCGCCAACGGATCTGATTGATCAGGCGGAGGAAGAGGAAGCGATTCGCTTAGCACCCGCCGTGGAGCTAAAAGACTGGGTGATTCAAAATTTCTTAACACTTGGTGGTGAGCTTCACAATCCAGACCATGACCATATTGCTGAGCTACTACATGATGACGAAACATTCTTAGCATTTGCTTGGGCTTCATCTGCTTGTATGGCTAAAAAGCGAATGGTATTGGGTCAATGTGAAAAAGTGATGTTTAACCAAGGTGGTTGGAAGAAAGCACGCCAGGAACAACAGATGCGGGATTGGTTTGGCTATGTGCCTGTCTATCTCATTACTATTGATGCCAGTTTTTGTGAAAACTCGAATGACCATGACTTTTGTGCATTGATCGAGCATGAGCTTTATCACATTGGTGTTGAGCGTGATGAAGATGGTGAAATCATCTACAGCGACCACACTGGCTTACCTAAGCATTACTTGGCTGCTCATGATGTAGAAGAATTCATTGGTGTGGTTAAACGCTGGGGAGCAAACGAGAACGTGAAAAGGCTTGTTGAAGTTGCTAAGCAAGCGCCGTTTGTATCAGAGAAGAATATCGCTGCGTGTTGTGGGACTTGTTTAATTAATTGAGCCTTATGGCTCTTTTTTTTGGCTATTTAGTCTTACGTAGTCTTACAAAGGGGCATTTATGGCAACGCTTAGAGAGCCTGTAAAAATATTTATAGTTCAGTCTCTTGCTTGCTTTGAAAGTCCTCAACAAGTCGTAGAGTCTGTAAGACAAGAATTTGGTATTGAGATTGAACGCCAACAAGTCGCTTCATATGATCCAACTAAGGCAACGTGCAGAAATGTAAGCAAAAAACTAAAGGATTTATTTTATAAAACTCGAAATGAATTTAAGACCAATGTTTTTGATATTCCTTTAGCAAATAAGGCTGTACGTCTTAAAGAATTACAGAAGATATATAACGATCCAAAGGTAAATAGGATTCTAAAAACCAAGTTGATCAAGCAATTTAAAGACGAGATGCATGGTTATGAGATTCAACTCTTGGATATTCAATTAAAGCAACTAGAAATAGACAAGATTAAAAATGGTGATGGTGAGGGAGCTAACGATCCAACCCCAGTCAAGGTGACCATACAGGTCGTAGATGCGAGTAAATCAAATGCCGAACATCAATCCGACACTGAATGTTCCGCAGGCGAACTTTCTACAGCTGAAAAATAAGTTTCGTGCATTTGTCGCTGGATTTGGTAGTGGTAAAACTTGGGTAGGATGCTCAAGTCTCTGCGATAAGTCTTGGGAGTTTCCTAAGGTACCACTGGGTTATTTTGCTCCAACGTATCCGCAAATCCGAGATATTTTCTTTCCTACGATTGATGAGGTTGCCTTTGACTGGGGATTAAAGACCAAGATCTACGAATCAAATAAGGAAGTGGATATTTACTATGGTCGGCAATATCGAAGCACGATTATTTGCCGTTCTATGGAAAAACCACAAACGATCGTTGGTTTTAAGATTGGTCATGGTCTAATTGATGAATTGGATGTAATGCCTACAGTGAAGGCACAACAAGCATGGCGAAAAATCATTGCTCGTATGCGTTACAAGCAAGCGGGTTTGACCAATGGTATTGATGTTGCGACTACGCCAGAAGGTTTTAAGTTTACTTATCAGCAATTTGTCAAAGAAGCCAATTCAACACCTGCGAAACGTGCACTGTATGGAATGATTCAGGCTTCGACTTATGACAATGAAGCTAATTTGCCAGATGATTATATTTCATCGCTTTATGAATCTTATCCACCACAATTAATTTCAGCTTATCTGCGGGGGCAATTCGTAAACTTAACCAGTGGTGCGGTATATCCGGATTTTGATCGAAAACTAAATCATACGGATGCAGAAATTCAGCCCCATGAGCCTTTAATTATCGGCATGGACTTTAACGTCCTTAAGATGGCAGCGGTGATTTATGTGATTCGTGAGGGCAAGCCTTTAGCTCTGGATGAAATGGTTGGGGTACGAGATACACCGACCATGGCTCAATTGCTTATCGAGCGTTTTCCATTTCATGAAATGACTGTAATCCCTGATGCGGCTGGTCAAGCCAAGTCTTCGAAAAATAGTAGTGAATCTGATCATCAAATTTTGAGAGATAAAGGATTCACCGTCGAAGTAGATGGCACAAACCCAGCGATTAAGGATCGAATAAATGCAGTGAATGCTTTGATCTTGAATGGCGAGGGTGAGCGTACGTTGATGGTGAATACCAATAAATGCCCGCGCTTTACCGAGACACTAGAGCAGCAAATTTATGATGATTTTGGGATGCCTGATAAAAAATCAGGGCTAGACCATGTTGGGGATGCCGGTGGTTATCCAATTGCCAAGCGCTTCCCAATTATCAAGCCAGTTACACGAATAGATTTACCTATATTTGGATTCTAATATGAGCATTACAACAACACATACTGACTATGATAAGCACATTAACACTTGGAATAAGCTGGATGATGTTTGTGGTGGTCAGGAAGTCATTAAGGCAAAGCGTGAAACGTATCTACCCTTGCCAGCACTGTTTAAGACTAAAAATGACCAGAAAGGATGTGCGCGATATGAAGAATATTTACTTCGTGCCATCTTCCCTGGTGTAACAAGTCGAACGTTGGCAAGTCATATTGGTTTGGCTTTTGGCAAAACCCCAATTTTCAATCGACCTAACGACTTGGAATACTTGGAGCGTAATGCAGATGGTGCAGGTCGTTCTATCTGGCAGAGTGCGCAGCGTGCGACCCGATTGGTCAATAAGAATTATCGTTGCGGTGTGTACGTGGATTTTCCTGTTGTTGCTCCAAGCAAGAACAAGGAAGAGGAAAAGAACAAAGGTGCTTTTCCGATGATTCACATTATTAATGCCGCAGCAATCAGGGACTGGGATTACATTGTCGTCGGCAATCAAAAGAAGCTAAGTTTCGTGAAATTGCTTGAAACGGTGAAAAAGCGTAATGGTTTTAGTGTTGAGTCTTTTGATCAGTATCGAATCTTAACGCTAGAAGAAGCTGTAAATGGTGGTCATGTTTACACGGTTCAACTTCACACCAAGAACGAAAAAGGCGAGTGGGTGGAGGGAGATAAGTTTATCCCGACCGACTATCACGGCAAGCCTTGGGATTACATCCCTTTCACTTTCTGTGGAGCGGTTGATAACTCTGATGAAATTGGAACTGCGCCTTTGTATGAATTAGGCACCATGGAGCTTTCATATTATTGCAGCACAGCAGATGTTGAGGAATCAGCTTTCATTGTTGGCCAGCCTACATTGTGCTTTCCAAGCATCACTACCGAGCAGTACAAAATGGTGAAAGAGTCTGGTGCTAGTGTTGGTAGTCGCTCTGGTATCCCGACTGATGCGAAGATGGTCCAAGCTGAGAAAAATGGTCTTGCGTATGAACGCATGAATGACAAGTGGAACCAGATGAAAGAGCTGGGTGCGCGTTTGATTGAGGTGGGTTCTGCCAACAAGACTGCAACCCAAGCAGACAATGACAGCTCTATTCAGCACTCGGTTTTGTCATTGGTGGTAGCCAATGTGTCTGAGGCATTCACCAATGCATTGCGCTGGTGCGCAAAGTTTGTGATGCCGGAATACGACTTAAAGCCAAATCAACTCAGCTTTACCATCGCTCAAGATTTTAATAAGCCGAAATACGATCCTGTGCGTTCTCGTTTAATTTACGAGGCTTGTTTGAATGGCAGTATCCCTTGGTATGTTTGGTATCACTATGAGCAAACCGGAACACTTCCTGAAGATAAATGGGAAGATGTTGTTAAGAAACTTGAACAGCAAAATGATGGTGGTGTGAATAACCCGCCTGATGATGGTGAGTAAATATGAACACTTCAGCGCAGAAAGCCTTAATTGATGCGCTGAGCCAACATTCTGCGTATTTGTATCGTGCATCATCTCAAGCTGTAAATGAGCTGACAGCGAAATTTAATAAGATCTCTGATGCACAATTGCAGCGACTCAGTGAACTTTTAAACGAGTTGTCAGAGTCAGAACGCAAAGCGCTACAGAGTTTTAACTTTTTAAGCACAAACAAAACCAGCAAAAACATTCAAGAGATTCGATCTATTCTGAATGAGTGGTTCAAGTCTTTAGATGTAGAGTTGTTTGACGAGTTTGATCAGTCCACCTTGCAGCTGGCAATGTATGAAGCTACATATTCAGCAAAATTGATTGCTGGTTCTGCGGCAGTCGTAAATGCGGAAAAGATTTACAAGACTATAAAGGGTACGCCATTTGCTGGTGGCCAGTTGGTTGAGTATCTGTTTGCCGATATTGCTGCTTCGCTTAGAAAGAAAGTGGAATACGTCATTCGTGATGGTATTTCACAAGGGCAAACTAATCAGCAAATCATTCAGCGCATTAAAGGCCGCAAAGCAAATGATTATAAAGACGGTTTGCTTGAATCAAGTCGAAGTTCAATTGAGCGGCAGGTTCGTACAGCACGAAGCCATATTAGTAATGCGACATACATTGATACCTACAAAGCACTTGGCTATGACTATGTAAAGGCCGTTGCCACTTTGGACGGTCGCACCTGCAAGTACTGCGCCTCAATTGACGGAACCGTATACGCAATTGATGATCCGAAGCGACCGCGGTTCCCAGTTCATCCCCATAACCGCACTACCTATGCGCCATGTGACAAGGATGGGAATGTTGCAGGTTTAAGACCATTTGTGGCTGATGCGCGAAAAGTTAAAGACATTCCAAAGGATCAGCGTGACGGCATCATTGGTCAGGTTGATGCAAATACATCGTTTAAAACTTGGTTTGATGATCAGGATGAAAATTTTCAGCGTACATGGCTGGGTAAATCGAAGTTTGAGCTGTACCAAAAAGGTGAATACAGCCTAGACAAGTTTGCTGATCCCTTGAATAAGCGGGGTTATACGTTGGCGGAGCTCAGGGATTTGGATCAAAAAACTTTTGAGGTAGTTGGATTATGAAATCAATTACATCCGTTCTAGATATTAATGAAATTCGCTACATCTTAAGCATGGATCTTGTTGTTATTCCATTTCAGGCCAATCCAGTGCGCAGACAAATGATGTGGATTGGTCTTGGGTGGTCAATTAAAAAGGCGGTAGCAATATGACTAAGTCAGAACCCAAAGAAACAGGATTGGAGCGTACTGTATGGTTATTTGAGCGCGAGGTATTAGAAAGGCTTGAAAAAACCAACCTCGAAGATCATCACAAGGTTCTTGAGTTCAATCAATTTTCTATGGAATACGAAATTAAGCCTAAATTCAATAATGGTCGAGCTGACGCAATTGTAATGCGTAATACTGCAAATCATTGGTTGAAGATGTGGTTTATTGCATTCCAAACATGTACTCGTGAATATTTAAAAACCAAAACTTAAGTGAATTAAATTCAACAGAGCCAATAGGCTCTTTTTTTTGTGAGTAAAAAAAATGGAAAACCAGCATCAAAAAATCAAAGGCTATCGCGATTTATCACAGGAAGAAATTGACCTGATGAATGAAATCAAAGCAATTGGACCACAAGTTCAAGCTGTTATTGAAAAGGTTCAAAAGCACATTGCAACTCAGCGATACAATTGCAAGTGTGATGCAGGGCAGCAAGTTCATGACTTGCAGGAATGGGATCGTCTTGAGACTGCTACTCCTGAGCGTTTTGCAGCAATGGCAAAGACAGATTTTCAAACAGGGCTTATGTATCTTGTTCGCTCAGTGGCTCAGCCAATTAGCTTCTAAACAATCAAATCCAAATAGAGCACCCAACCGGGTGCTTTTTTATTGCCTGCTGAAAGCGGATGCGGACAGCGTAACGAGCGGATGCTCATTTTAGAAATAGGGTCGGATGACTTATGAAATTGAAATTAGACGAAAACGGTCACGTAGTGGTTCAGGATGGTAAGCCTGTTTATGTTCATGATGATGGTAAAGAAGTAGCGTTTGATGCACCGCAAACAGTAGCAACGATTTCACGCCTGAATGGTGAAGCTAAAACTCATCGCGAAGCCAAAGAACAATTTGAAGCGCAGGCTAAGGCTTTTGAAGGGCTTGACCCAGTGAAAGTAAAAGAAGCATTAAACATTGTTCAAAACTTGGATGCTAAAAAACTTGTGGATGCAGGTGAGGTAGACAAGGTGAAGGCTGAAATTACTGAAGCACTCAAGCAGACCTATGAACCACAAATTCAGCAATTAACCACTGAGCGCGATTCTGTGCAGCAGCAATTACACAGTGAATTGATTGGCGGTGGTTTCGCTCGTTCTAAGTACATTCAAGACAACATCGCTGTGCCAGTAGACATGATTCAGGCCACATTTGGAAAAAACTTCCAGATTGAAAACGGCAAAGTCGTGGCAGTTGGTTCAGATGGTCAAAAAATCTATTCACGCACTCGCCCTGGTGAAATCGCAGACTTTGACGAAGCCTTAGAAACTTTGGTTGGTGGATACCAGTACAAGGATTCGATTTTGAAAGGCTCTCAAGCTGGTGGCGGTGGATTCCAAGGTGGTGGTGGAAATAAATCAGGCCCTAAATCTTTGGCAGAATGCAAAACCAAAGAAGAAAAAATTGCTTACATGAAGCAAGTGGGCGAACAAGCATAAATTAATTTAAGGAGAGGCTCATGCCTTTTGATTTACAAGTTTTTAATAAGCAAACCTATGCTGCAATGACTGAAACAGTGGCACAGGACATTGAAAAATTTAATGAAGCCTCTCAGGGTGCCATTCAATTGATTAACGAGCCTTTTGGTGGTGACTTCAACATTGAAGCATCATTCAAAGCAATAGCTGGTATTGTCCGTCGTCGTAACGCATACGGCACCGGGACTGTTGAGGCAAAACGCTTAGAGCAAATGCTTGATGTGGCAGTCAAGGTTGCAGCGGGTACACCTCCAATTGAATATGAAAAGCAACAGTATTCTTGGATTCTCCAAAATCCAGAGCTTGCAGCTTTGACTATTGGTGAACAGCTGGCGAAAGCCCGTCTAGCAGATATGTTGAATGCGGGTATTTTGGGCGCATCTTCTGCGATTTCAGGCAATGTTAATGCGGTGCACGGTGATGGTACTGCTGCAGCATCATTCCGCTTGCTCAACAAAGGTGCAGCCAAACTAGGTGATCGTTCAAGTGCAATTCGCGCTTGGATTGTTCACTCCACCACAATGCATAATCTTTTTGATAATGCGTTGGCCAACTCTGAAAACCTATTCCGTTATGACGGTGTAAACGTTGTGCGAGATCCGTTTGGTCGTGTATTTGTTGTGACTGACGCTCCAGCATTGGTTGGTGATAATGCTGGTACAGCTTTTTACAACACGCTTGGTCTAGTTGAAGGTGCGGTGGTTGTAAATGACAACAACGACTTTAATGCTGAACTTGTGCCGGGTACTGGTGGTGAGAACATTAAATACACCTACCAAGCTGAATGGACTTTCGGTGCTGGCGTGAAAGGTTACGCATGGGATACATCAGCAGGCGGTAAGTCACCTACTGATGCGGCAATTGGTACACCAACCAATTGGGATCTGATAGCGTCAAGCATTAAAGATACTGCTGGCGTGCTTATCAAGTCTGCCTAAGTGAACCGCCCCGAAAGGGGCTTTTCTTTGCCTTATTGGAAATATTTAACATGAAACAAGAATCAAATAAGCGACTCTATTTTACCGATGATTTCTCACCTGAAAATGTGAAGAAGCTTCAGGAGGAAGGTTATATCCTTCGTAAGGCAAGTGCTTACCATGAAGGTGATACTTTGGAACCTTGTTTAGAAGTAGCCGGTGATGCTCCAAAAGCGTATTTGGATTTAATCGCAAAGAATAATGCGAAAATTATTACCACGAACGTAAAGGTTGGTATTTCGCCTGAGTTGCAGAAAGTCATTGATGACACAAAAGCCGAGTGTGTAAAAGTTCAGGCTGAAAACGATAATCTAAAGCAACAGATTGAGACATTAAAAGCAGGTTTTGCACAAGGCGAACCAGCCGATCTAAGCGGATTAGTTCCAACTGAACAATTTGATGCAGTAGCTCAAAAACTTACAGAAACCGAAGAGCAGCTCAATAAAGAACGTGAAGCTGGCAAAAAGTTAACTGCTGAAAAAGAAGCTTTATTGGCCCAAGTAAAAGACCTTGAATCCAAACTCAAGAAACATGCTGCTGAAGCGAAGGTTGCAAAAGCGGCTGAATCAAAAGCAGAGCAACCAAAGGAATAACCTATGAGCTTTATCACTGTTGCCGAAGCTGAATCTATCCTTGGGGCAGACTTTGCCGAAGATAGTGATAAGGCTCGACTTATTCTGCTAGCCAATACATGGCTTAAAAACGAAATTGGCTATGAGCCTGATCCTGTAGATCCTTTATTGATAGAAGCTGCATGCGAAATTATTAAAGGCATTCAGGCAGGTTTTATTTACTCTGGTGTTGCACGCCAAACCACCAGTGAAAGTGTAAAAGCTGACACAGTGCAGGTCAGTGAAACTTATGCTGAGGGTAGCGTGGAAATTTCTGAATATGAGCAAATTGCAAAGGCTTATATTGATTCATTAGATTTAAAGCCTAAAGGGTTTGGGTTTGAGGTGTTTCGGGCATGATAAATACCAATTACGTGCCTGAGTGGTATATCTCCCCATTTGAGCATGTTAAGTACACCTTGGCACGTAACCAGATTCATATGGATCTATTGTTTGATGACATGACTGATACGGATAGGTTTTTATCTGCGGGAGCTGATGCTCAGGTTGATTATTATGACAACGGAAAATACTGCATAGTTCAGCTTGGTGAATCTGGAGAGCTGACTCTACTTGAAAACCATGCACTTTTACTGCATGAAGCTGTGCATGTTTGGCAGCGAATCAAAGTTTTGATGGGTGAGAAAGAGCCAAGTAAAGAGTTTGAAGCTTATTCTATTCAGCGCATTGCTTTGGATCTATTCAACATGTATGAGGAAAGTGAAGTTCATGATTAAGAATAAGGTTCAATCCAAAGTAGCCCAAGCCTTTAATAAGAAACTAGGCGATGCTGTAAGTACTTTCACTTGCTCCAAAGAGATTCAATCAGGTGAGTTTGATTTTGAAACTGAAACCTATCCAACCGTTACGGTAGAAGCCTATAACGGAAGAGGCGTGTTATTTGGCTCGTATGCTAAAGATTTGGTGAAGCCTGCTGATTATCAGGTGACAGACTGTAAGGCCACGGTGCTGCAAAATGAAGTAACTCAGGTGCCACAGATTGGTGATGTGTGGGCGGCTGCAAAAGGGAACTTTAAGGTTGTGAATATTAGTGTAGATCCAACGGATAGTATTTGGATTTGCCAGTTAAGGAAAGTTTAGTAATATCCCTCTAAATTTAGGGGGATTTATGGCTAAAAATAATTTAGAAGAGAAAATTAAGGATGTTGTGTTTTGGACTATTGTTTTCTTAATTTTGTATCTAATTGTTGGTTTTCTACTTGAAAGCTCATGGTTATTTAAACCGCTTAAATTAGAAGATATATATGATTTATTAAAAGATGGGCTAGGGATTACTGCTGCGTTTCTTGCTCCAGTTGCTGCATTTATACTTTTTACTGATTGGAGAAATGAGCATGTTGAAAAGAAGCTCGATAGTATTGCCGATAAGCTTCTAATTGATATTAATGATATTGAGTTAATTTTATGGCATAGCCACTATAAGCCAGCAATTTCAGTAATAGGACATGATGTTAGTTTAATTAAACATCACACCAAAGGCTCATTGTTTGATATGAGAAAGGCTTTAGCAAATGATATGAATATCATTAAAGGTTTAAGCTCATTTACACCTTTAATAGCATCTCAATTGTCTGATTTTATTAATACAACTCATAAAATAGAGGACAAAATCAAGCTGTTGAAGTTTGATGAGAATCGCCCAGATACGGAAAAAATACCAACAGATGTAAGGTTAACGTACATGATAGAGGTTACTAGAGGGTTGGAGAAAATTAGCTCTTTAAAATCCCAGCTTTTTGAATCACTAAGCGACATGAAAATTAAATCAAAGTAACCCACTTCAGTGGGTTTTTTAATGGGTGAAATTTATGATTTATCTAGATGATTCAAAACTTATTCAGCGCGCAGCTGATAGCGACAAAGCCTTTCATGTGGATGTACGAGCTGCCAATATTAAAGCTGTGTATTTAGATGGTGAGCGCATTCGAGATGCTTTCTATGTTGATATTGAAAAGGGTTTCCTAATTCGAATTAAGACAGACATTGAGTGCAAGGCTGTATTGGTTAATGGTGATATAGCACATGAAATCCTATTCGGGGTGGTGTCAGTAGAATATCGGGAGTAGGTGATGGGCTGGAAAAACAAACCGACGAACTTTACGCATGAGATTGAAAAGCAGGGTGAAGAACGCGCTAAGCGGCTTCTAACAATAGGCATTCAATCAGTGGTGTTTGGTTCACCTGTAATGGATGGAACCTATAGGGGTAGCCATAAAGTATCAATAGGTCAAGAAGATTATCAATTCGATCCAAACCATAATGACCTTGGCGGGGCAAGCACTATATCGAAAGGTCTTGCTCAAATTATGAAATTCAGGCTTGGTGACAAAGCTTTCATCCAGACCAATGCTGGCCATGCTTATGCATTAGAAATTGGACACTCTAAACAAGCACCTTATGGGGTTTATTCGATAGCCTTTCTAAATATGAGAAACGTAAAATGAACTTAACCCAAGCAGAAACCGAAATTAAAAAAAGGATTGGTCAATTTGTCTTTACTGGTTTGGATAAGGTAAATATTCAGCTAATTAATCAGCCATTGGTTGGTGGCAAACCGTTTGAACCGCCAAGCGACAAACCATGGTGCCGAGTAGCAATTCAATATGCTGATAGCAACATTGCGGGTGTTGGAAATCAACCATGTATTCGGAATTACGGCATCATTGCAATCCAATGCTTCACACCCAAAAATACCGGCACTATCACAATGACAAAGCTGTGTGAGAGCTGGGCTAATCACTTGCAGTCGTATTCAGTGGGTGATTTGGAAATCTATTTGGTTCACGCACCACAAAGCGTGGATGATGATAATTTTTATGCTAAATTGATTCGAGCGGAATTTAGGGTTAACTAAAATGGAAATGCCTGAAGAGTTGTACGAATACAGGTTGCTCACTTGTGATTATGGTGAGCCGCACAATCGAAATCACAAACTAATAGGCAGTTTTGATAGTCGCAAAGAGGCAGAGGAATATGCGGTAGCAACCCTTAATTTAAATCTAAAAAATGAAACCTATGAGTTTGAAATTTCGCGCAATTTAAGCGAGTCAAAAATTGCAGCGATGTATCAAGAGTTGATGCTTTATAGATCTGGGCAGAATTTAGGGTGAATTAGTATGAGCGCAGATTATCTTCGTTATCAAAATGAGCGACAAGAATTAATAAGTCAAATCAGGTTGCTTAGCTCTGATCCAAGTGTGCTTGAGCATTTAGAAAATAAAACCATAACAGAACTTATGCGTATTTATTATGCGGGTTTTGATAATCATTGTGCTCGATGTGGCAATGAGGTCAAGATTCTGTCATTCAAATCAATATATCGAAGCAATGCTTCATAAGATTAAAGTTGAACACAGCCGCCGATATGGCGGTTTTTTTACGCCTATAAGGAGCAAATGCCATGTCAAAAGGCACCGATGTGGTTATCCACATTGCAAAAGAAGATAGTCCCAACACGTTGCCTACATTACCTGTATGGCATACCTTGCGCCGAACTTCGGATTCATTAAAAAAATCCGTTTCAGTCACGCAATCCGATGAATGTATTGATACCCGATTTGAGCAAGGATCTTCAGCAACCTCTGGTGAAGCGGTAGGGAATATTGAATATGAATTATCAGCACTCAGCCAAGATATGTTCTTTGAAGGGGTGGCTGGCAATGTGTTTACAGCTTCAGGTACTCCTGGTGTAGATACCTTGGAAATTGGTGGTGATACATTACCAACCTATACGATTGTTAAGCACGACAAGAAAGTTGGCCTAATTCAAGTGTTTTCAGGTTGTCGTATTGGTCAGCTTACTATTCAAGGCGATACTGAAGGGAAGATCACGGGAAGCGCTTCAATTAGTGCGACTGGATACGAAAGTCCAGCAGTTACTCCCGTGGCTTCACCTCTAGCGCCGACAACGACACCATTCTTGTCATCAATCAACGTGAATACATTCAAAATCAATGGCGCATCGACTGTTGGTACTGCATGTGCTGAATCTTTCACTATTACGATCAACAACAACCTGACTGCCAAGCCATGTTTGGGTAACGAAAGCTTAATCCCGAATCGCTACACAGAAGGTAAAGTATCAATCACCTTGAATGTAACGCTTGCATTGACCACCACATCAAAAGCATGGATTCCATATGTGGAAACACGCCAGACCATGACGGCTGAAATTGGGATTGAAGATACATTGGGTAACGCATACGGCTTTGACTTCACCAAGTTGGAACTTGATAACGATGGCTTATCAGACACCAATGCAACCGACGATCATACGCTTGCAATGGAGTTCCGCCACGTTAAAGAAGCACCAACCATTACACGCACAACTGCATAACTTGAGCCCCATACGGGGCTTTATTTTTAGGATAAGAAAATGGCTTTAAAAGTAGCGATTCAAGAGAGTAAAAATGTATCCGCATGGAAGGATTACAAGGATGCTGAAACTGGAAAAGTGCTGGCAAAATTTAAAATCCGTGGTGCCAATTATCAGGCTTACCTAGTTGGCTTGGAACGTGCACAAAATCAGATTGCATCCAAAGGCTATAACGTATCAATGGCAACCGGTGAGGACAAGCTCTGGCATGATCTACTCATGGAGGCTGCTGGGTGTCACTTGATTGAAGATTGGCAGGATGTGGTTTTCTTGGAGAAAGGCAAAGAAGTTGAAGTGTCTTATTCGGCAGAGAACGCAACTAAATTACTTAGCATGGGTAAGACTGGGATGCAGATCTGGAACTTCATTAAAGCTCAAGCTGTCCTGATTCAGATCGAAGCGGACAAGCTAGAGGCTGAAACTTTGGGAAAGTCATCCAACTCTACCGATGGCACACCGGAGACGGTGGATTAACTGAACACCAGAAGAAGATTCGCGAAAAGCTCGGGCGTAAACCAGAAGATGCACCCGAGTATAGTTTTGTAGCGAATAGCATTCTTGCAGCCTATAACGTGATTGCGCGGGCAAGGCCATACGAACAAGGCACACCGCTTGCACTTGGCTCATCCAATATAAGGTCTTATTTAGAGCTGTATGATGCGCCGTGTGAGTTGTATATCTTTGTGCGCTGTGTGTTTGCTTTGGATAACCTGTATTTGGATAGAGCTTATAAGAGAATGGGTAAAGCTTAATAATTTGTTGTTATCTAAGAAAAAATACGGTTAGCCTATTAGCTATGTTTTTTTGCAGTAGGCTCATTCATAATGATTAGATGTCGCGAACGAATTTTGCTGAATAAACAAACAATAAAGAGCCGTTTGATGTAAATTCGTATATTCAGCAAAATAAGATTCTAGACTACTTCACAGCAGCCAATGGTTACTCTTAGAAGTGCGAGTAAAACACGTATTGTTATTGCAGAACAATAAGGGATATTCATGAGAAGATTAATCTTGATTACAGGCTTGTTAGCCTCGAGTTTTAGCTTTGGTGCGAGCTGGGAGGTAATGGGTAAATCTAATAATATTAAGCATTACTATGATGTTGATTCAGTAAAACCATTAGAAAAACACCAATTTGAGTTTTGGGAAAAACATGTTGGCAAAACTGAAAATAGAACTATAAGAGCTAAAGTTGATTGTGTTAATGATACCTATACCGTGATAGATACTTATAAATATCATGGAGATGAAATGGTGGAATCAATAACTGGCAAGGAGTATAAGCTTGTTCCTCCACCTGATACTGTTGCCTATCTAACAATTGAAAGAGTATGTAATTACGGCACAACACTTGAAATAGAAAGACTAAATCTTCCTGAACAAAAGAACTTTAAGAGTGAAGCCGAATATCAAGTAGCTAAATTTTTCGCTTTTGGGTTTGAAGATTACACGCCCACAGAAACGATGATGAATGAATACTTCGATTTAATAGAGTCTGTAGACACAAACGGTAAAATCTACAAAGAATTAATTAGAGTGCTTGATGGTATTGATGATTTGAAATTGAAATACATAGGCCTAAAAACAACCTACCAATAGAATTAAGAGTGACTGCTTGAAATTTAATCGAATTGTGATACAAAAAGGCTCCACTTTATAATAATGAGGGTCACATGAAGAAAGTATTAACAGTTTTATTGATGGTAACTTTTACTTCAGCAGTATTTGCTCACAGTGGAGGTACTGATAGCAGCGGTTGTCATACGAATCACAAAACAGGTGAGAGACACTGTCACTAGAAAAAAAGCACCCTAGGGTGCTTTTTTATTGAATGGTTGAAAAATAGCTGGAATGTGCATCACCTTGTAAGATCTTATTTAGAGAACGAAATCTATGATCATAGATTTTTTATGAAGCATTTGTTAAATTCTGTAGCGATAATAACAATGGGTGCTTTATGAAAAAATTAGTTTTAATTGGATTAATGGGTTTGGTTGCAGGAACTACCAATGCAAACCAATGGCAAGAACAACCTCTAGCTATCAATAATGAAATGCCTCAGCAAATGGGCGAACCAGTTAAGGCCCAGGCAGTTCGGATGGAGCAGAATAATTATAATGGTGCATCTGGTTATTCAGTTGCATTTGGTTATGCTGGCTCAAAGATTGGGTCAAATAACCTTGGTGGTGATGAGGAATTTAACGGGTTTTTCTTGAATGGTACTGCCGATCTTAACTCAAGACTCAGCATGTATGCTGAGTATCAGTACCAAGATGCATCAGACATGGACTTCAATGAGGTCGCTGTAGGAATGCAATATCAATTAATGGAAAGTGGAAATGCATACACATCTGCAGGCATTGGACTAGGTTATGCATGGTTAGATGAAAGCGGATATGTTCCAGACTTAGATGCAAATGTTAATCTTAACCTCGAATATATAACCTTACCGATTAATTTTGAGGTTGGTTACAAGATGTCGCCAAACTCAAATGTGTTCGCAAATTTCGGCTACAAATGGTTTTTCAATAACGATGCAGAAGTATGTTCGGGCGGAATGTGTGTATCAGGTGATTCTTCAGATCTGGATGTTGATGGTGTGACGTATAAAGCTGGTTTGAGATATAACTTCTAAAAGTGAGCCTCCTTCGGGAGGTTTCTTTTTGACCGGAGAGTTAGTATCTTGTTCTGAATTATATACATTTGGGGCAATTATGAAGATAGTTCTAATAGTAATATTTTCCATATGGAGTTCATTTCTCTACGCAGATGAAATCTATTCAAGCCCACAAAATAAAGTAGATGGAAAATATAACTTAAGCTTGGATAAAAAAACCTATGTGCCCGAGTGGTCGCCACTTGATTGGAATGCAAGTTGCAATAAAGATAGATTTAATGGGAAAAAGGTATGTTCACTTTCTAAAGCTCATAGCAACCTAATGGTTAGTATTGTTGATGGTAGTTATAGCGTATATGTTGGAAGAGACCACTTTCCAAAATCACAGAGCACAATCAAGATTGATGAAAATAAGCCAATTTATGGCTATGAAGGCACAAGCCAAACACCCCAAAAAGTCATAGAGCAAATGAAAAACGGTAAGGTTGCCTATACTAGATATAAAGAATGGCCATATGAATACAATAGAGATGGTGAAACAGATTTAACTGGATTTGCTGAAAAATTTAATGAAATGCTAGAGGAATACAAGAAACTCTAGCCCACTTTTTAAACACCCAAACCTCGCGAATGCGGGGTTTTTTATTGCCCAAAGGAAAGTGAAATGCCTGAACAAAGAAGCCGCTTAGTCATTGAGATTGACTCAGTTTATGCCAAGCAGAATGCTCAGGCACTCGCTAGAGAATTGGAAAGTATTGAAAAGAAAGGTGAGTTTGCTACGAAGTCTATGGATAGCATGTCTGTGGCAACACGTAATCTTGCAGGCTATATGGCTGGGCTTGTTACTGTGGGTTCTGCTATCAGCAAAATGGATGCTTATACAGGTATTCAAAACCAACTAAAGCTTGTAACAACACAGCAAACCGAACTTAATAATGCCATGAAAGATACTTTCGCGATTGCTCAGCGATCAAGATCTTCGTGGGAGTCAGTTACAACTGTTTATCAAAAATTAGCTATGAACGCCAAAGAAATTGGCATAGCACAATCAGACATTTCAAGATTAACTGAAACAGTTTCAAAAGGTATCGCGCTCTCTGGATCTAGTGCTGAGGGGGCTGCATCAGCGATTACTCAACTGGGGCAAGCGCTTGGAAATGGCCAATTACGTGGAGATGAATTTAATGCAGTAATGGAAAATGGTTATGGCCTCATGCGTCTTTTAGCACAAGGAATGGGTGTTCCAATTGGGCAATTAAAAGCAATGGCAGAAGCAGGGGAATTAACAGCGGAAAAAGTCACTAAAGCACTTTTATCGATGTCATCGACAGCGGACGCTGAATTTGCTAAAACAGATGCAACTATTAAGCAATCAATGGCTGTATTGAGTAATAGCGTGACCGAATATATAGGGGAAGCAGGAAAGGCATCTGGCACATCACAATTACTTTCATCTTCAATTTTGCTGTTAAGCCAAAACCTAGAGTCGATTGCAAATATTGGGATGTTGGGTGGCGTAGCCTTACTTACCAAGGCCATTGTGACTCAGACTGTTGCTGTTCAAGCATCAATCAACGCAACCATTGAGAAGCGTCTAGCTATGACTGCTGACTTGCAGATGCAAACCCAATTGGCTGCTGTGGAGGTTCAGCGTACACGATTAGCAGCAGCACAAGCACTCACCGAAATGAATATGGCGCGTGTAGAGTTTAACTCTGCCACCACACGACAAGCGCGTGCAGCTGCGACCCTGCGTTTAACTCAGGCGGAGATTGCTCATAATATTGCAGTGAAAAACAATACTGTTGCAATTGCAGCGCAAACTGCTGCTGAAAATGCTTTGAATGCCAGTCGAGCAATTGGAGCTAGAATGTTGGCATTGGTTGGAGGTCCTATTGGAGCGATAACGCTTGGTGTTACGGCATTGGCAGCAGGCTATATGTACTTCAGTGGTCGAGCTGCTGAGGCAAATCAAAAACTTGAAGAGCAAGCTCAAGTAGCAAGTAAAACTAAGGATGAACTATTGGCTTTGGAGGGTGCTCAACGTCAGAGCGCCAAGTCTGATTTAGCATCAGCATTTCAATCTCAAAACAAAGCACTTGATGAACTGAACCAGCAATTCAACAGTGCCGTAATTTCACTCCAAAACTATGCGGCTAAAAATCAGGTTAGCTATGAATCTTTGGAAAAAATCCGAGCTATCTCTAACAAGGTACGTCAGGGGATTATTAGTCAAGATGATGCTATTAAGCAGATCAATAAGCTTTATTTTGTAACCCCTGATCAAATCAACCAAATCACTGACTTGAATCAGAAATACGAAGAACAGCGCATTAAAACTCAAAAGACGGCTGATGCTCAGGCTGTGTATGGAGTAAAAGTGTTATTGTCTGGTAATGCAGCGTCTAATGCTGTACCCCAGATTGACCAAAATACACAGGCGCTAGATGACAATGCGAATGCTGCGAGTAATGCTGCTAAAGCTCATCAGGACTATTTAAAAAGCATTCAGTCTCAAGCTTTTGATGATATTTATACGATTGGCTTGATGAACCAAGGTAGAACACCTGCACAAGCTAAAGCAATATTAGAGTTGCAAAAAGCAAAGGGTGAGAGTGCAATTCTTACACAAGAAGAAATTGATCAGGCTTTGCGAAGTGTGGCTTTGATCGAGGCAAGATCAAAGGCTGAACAGCGTTATGCAAGCAGTATAAGTCAGAGGTCTAAAGCTCAGTCCGATGCCAAAAAGCTAGCTGAAAAAAATAACAGAGAGGATGAGAGAAAGCGTGAAGAGCAGTTCCAATTACGAGAGAGCATTTATTATAAATATGCTGATCGAGTGAAAAAAATTGAGAAAGATCTTCAGCTTGAAATTGATAGCATTCGGAAGGCAAACTTCAGTTCAAAAGATACAGAGGGGTATATTCAAAATGCCAAGAATCGATCTGAACTAGAAAAAGAACTCTACATTACCCAGTTGCAGCAGGAATACAATGATTGGAATGATACTGAAGAGCAAAAGCTTGATAGAAAGGTTCATATCAATGAACTAATGATTAAGCTTAATTCAGACATGAATGATGATATGAAAAATCAAGCATTGCAGTCCTTATCAGATCAGGCCAATCAAGAACTCAAACTAATCCAACTCGCCAAAGAGCAGCGGCTTTTCCAAATGCGCGAAGCTTTGCTTTCTGAAACTGCGGCAATGGAGGAGCGTTACCGTTTAGAGCGAGAGCAAATTCTTAATAACTCCAAGTTGAGCAAGGAGCAGAAGCAGCAAGAAATTGCTTTAAGCCTAGCTGCTCAACAACAGCAAGTTCAGAACCGTTTTAATAAAGCTGTGCAGAACTGGGGTGGCATCCAAGCTGATATGACTGGCACTTCTGGTCAATGGCAGTTGCAACAGACTCGATTTAGCCGTACTGAAGCATCACAAGAGCTATTTGACTCCAAGATGTCATCGGTCGATCAAATGGAGAAAGATCCGAATGCTGACCTTGGTGAAATTGCTCGAATGCGAGAGCAAATTTGGTTTGAACATCACGAGCGAATGAAAGCGATTGAGGGTGATTACCAATCAAAATCAATTGGTTTACAAGCCGCTTATGGTGCTCAATTTGCAGATATTATGATGGATATGGTTGATGAGTCATCATCGGCTTATGCAGTGCTTGGAGGAATTCAGAAAGGTTTTGCACTATTCTCAACCGCAATGAATAGCTACACAGCCATTTCAGCGGCTTGGGCTTCGGCACCATTCCCTTATAACTTGCCTGCCGTTGCGACTGCTACCATGGAGACGGGATTGCTTCAGGCTGCGGTGTCTGCTTTAAGTCCAGTTGGTATGGCTCACAACGGTATCGACAATATCCCTCGTGAAGGCACATGGCTTTTAGATGGTGGTGAGCGTGTTCTTAACCCTCAGCAGAATACCGATTTAACAAAGTATTTAGCTGATCAACGAGATACCAATCGTCTTGCAAAAGCTCAACCTAATGCGATTAACAGTGGTGCTGAAATGCAGGCTGAACGGCAGGCTCAGGCGAATGCTAAAGTCAGTGGTAGCGCACAGGCAAACGTCAACCTCAATCCAAACTTCGTAATTGTGGACGAGCGACAAAGCTTGAGCGACTATCTGTTTAGTCCTGATGGATCTAAAGCATTTGTGAAGTACTTTAAACGCAACCGAGCAGCCTTGGGTGTATAACCTAAGGCTTAATTGAGGACAAAATGAAAATACAAACGTCATATGGCGAGGTGCATGTATTAACAAATTGCCCTCTGCTTGAATCTACAGAACGGTTCGAGTTCTTAACCGAAGTGCACGAATCATTTGATGGTAGTGAAGAGCGAAATGCATTACGCGATGCACCACGGCAGATCCTGAGCTTTAAGTACGTGCAAATGCAGAAAGCCATGGGTGACATGTTCCATATGTTGTATGCAAATTTGCGTAAGTACTGGGGCATACCACTGCGACAGGTGAAACGAAGCATTCCTGATATTGCGGATGATGACTTCATTATCCTAGATACAATCAGCACTCAAGCCGACTTAAAAGTCGGTTTTGCTTTTATGGAGAGTAGTGAAGGTGTTCAGGTGGTCGAAATCACCGAGATCGGGCGTTACATCATCACTCAGGAGGAAATCCGAGATCCAGAAACCAATGAAATCATTCAACCATTAATTACTGAATACCAGGATGGCTTTCGACTATCTGAAAATATCACAGCCACTAATGCGGTGATGATGCCTTTACGAATCTGCATTATTGATGGTGATGCCTCGATTAATGCGGGTGGCTTTTGGTCCAATGCTTCAGTGGTCTTTCGAGTGATTGCTGAAGATCTACCAGAGCATGATGGTGATTTGCCAACGCAGTACTTGGGCGATGACTTGTATTTCAATCCATTACGCTTGAATGGTGATTCTTTGGAAATGACGCTGACCCAGCATCAAAGCATTGTGGATGGCAGTGTCGGTGGATTTCAGCAATTCACCCATCATGCCAAGCCGCGTTACATGAAGCCGTTTAAATCTGTGCTGAAGGACTGGTCTGAGCTTCATGCCTACCGACGATTCCTATTTCGTCGTATGGGTCGCTATAAAGCATTTTGGATGCCGTTATATGAAAAGCATATCAACATCACCAATGCGGGTACGGTCTATAACGTACTGAACACTGATACAGCGTATTTTTTGGAAGCGGATCGAAAGCATATTGCGGTCAAGGTGAATGATGTCTGGACAGTGCATGCGATTACACCCAAAACAGCAACGACTTTGACAGTCTCACCGGCATTGAATGTGCAGCGTAGCGCAATCCAAAAGATTTGTTATTTGGGCCTACATCGTTTCGATGCAGATCAAATTGAATTTCAGTTTTTAGGTGCAGGCAAAAGCCAAGTCACCGTACCGATTGTGGAGCTATCCTCATGAAAACCCGAGTAGAACTCTATCAGCTCAAACATGGTGATAAGGTTTGGAACTTCACCAGTGCGCGCAAAGCAGTAACGCATAACAGTATTGAATATCTGCCAGTACGAGGATTACAGCGTACTGCCATTGAAGATGAAAGCATTGATAAGTGTGATACCGAAGTCACATTTCCGCAGATGAGTTTGCTTAATCAAAATGGGGATGACCTGAAAGCAATCTTCATCAATAAGATCTTTTATGGCGGTGTCACCATCACCATTTTAGAGCTTTTGAATAATGAAACACTGGTCCTGCACAAAGGGCGAGTGACACAGCCGAAATTTGATGAAGATGCTGACACAATGACCTTGGTTTGTGAAACTGGTGAATCCTTTCTCAATCGAAATATCTTAACTCGGAAGTTTCAGGCTCCTTGCCCGAATTCAATTTATGACCGCTTCTGCGGTCTTTCTTTTGAGCAATGGTCCTTTGATGTAACCATCACTGCGATTAACAGTCTGAACATCGCATTCACCGTGAATCCCACACAGGTGATTGATGAAAATGGAAATCTTGTGTTTGAGCAAGTTCCCTTACTTGATGCTGAGGGCAACCCAGTTCTAGATGGCCAAGGTAACCCGACTTATCAGGACGGTGATCCGGTGGTGGAAACTAAGACTTATGCCGAGGGCTACTTGTACCTTGGATTATTACTGAAAGAGGGTGTGCACACTTTATTGACTACTGGATCTGGCACAGCGGCTACGTTGTTTCGGCAGCATGTGGGTTTGCAAGTTGGGGATGTGGTCCGTGTTGCACCAGGTTGTGATCGGTCTTTGAAAATGTGTCATGCGAAGTTTGCCAACAATCTTCGTTTTGCTGGACATCCGTTTATTCCAAATGAAAACCCGACGGTGGTTGGATTAATCAAGTGAGAGAAATATGCCATTACTGATAATTGCGGCTGTAATTTCACTTGCAGTCGGGGTGTGGAATTACATCCAAATGCGTAAGCAAATGAAGAAGAATCAGCAAAAACCCAATCAGTTGGATGGCACCATTGCTGATGAAGGTACTTCATTTTCAGACATTGCAGGTAGCCCGCATATGTATGGAAACATGACGCATATTTGGGGACAAACCACTAAGCCAATCTATTCTAAGGGCGGCAAGAAATGAAAATTTATATGTCAGATTTACGCAAAACAAAGATGTGTGCTCGCGGTTCGCGGGCATTTTTTTTATCTCAAGGTTGGGATTGGCAGGACTTTCTTAAAAACGGTATTGATCTTGAAATTGTTGAACAAGCCAATGATGCAATGGCACAGCAAGTTGTGGAGTATGTAAAAAATGGGCGGGAGCAGTAAACAAGTTACAGGCTACAAATACTTTGCCAATTTTCTATTGTTTATTGGCAATCCGATTGAGAAGTTATTAGGCATTAATTTTGATAATCGCGGATGGCTTAATCCATTGGTTGATGATCAGGGCAATGCACTTACAGTAGGTACGATTAACAAGCCGAATTTGTTTGGAGAGAATGAGGGGGGTGTATCTGGAGTAATTGTTGCGCGATATGGCACAGCCACTCCTGACCCAGTCTCGTTTTATGCAGAGTATTTAGCTGAAAATGAGATACCTCCATTGGCATATCCATTTCAATCCTATCTTGCATTTGAGAATTTTTACCTCGGCAACTCTGGCTACCCAAA
Source organism: Acinetobacter sp. GQ146 (assembly GCF_059758585.1). NCBI lineage: Bacteria > Pseudomonadati > Pseudomonadota > Gammaproteobacteria > Moraxellales > Moraxellaceae > Acinetobacter > Acinetobacter sp. GQ146. Next base: position 333,256 of record NZ_JCAXDV010000002.1, on the reverse strand, counting down.
AGAAATGTTGCTCTGGCCAAGTCGAATCCATGTCAAAAATGATGGGAGTGAGCAGTGGTATGATGCAAAAGCTGAAATCGGGGTAATACCTATGTATTCCAGTTCAGCTGATATTGTGCAATTTAGCCCACCAATGTGGGGAAAAATGATTTATCAAATGGAAGGTGTAAACAGTGAAACAATAAGAGATTTCGGTTCAGGCGCTTTTCCTTTTTTTGATATTGAGCAAAGCTATCAATATAGCACCACAGAAATGATAGAGATTGAAGCTGAGCCGAGTATTTACGCTGTTCAGAGTTTGCTTTCAGCACACGGATTATCTTTGCTGGGGGGAACAATCCTTCCACCGACACAATTTAATGAATTCCCTCCAGATGGCGATTTGGGCACAACAACTGCGCGACACTTTAATTTCGCTGGTGATTTTCAATGGATGGGAGGGGTTTTTGCTGGTAAGGTCGTATTGTCATCGAATTTAGCGTATGTAAATTTTTATAAAAAAAATGATGATGAAACATATACCTTAGTTCAAGCATTATCGTCTACAGGAAGCAATTACACACTGACTAATTTCAGTTTTGATTTAGAAAAAGGGATTTACAAATTTGAATTTTACTCGGGTGCACATTATTACTTAACCAATACTCCAAGGCCATTTGCATGTATTTGGGCGGGAGCTAAATTAGAAGTAAAAATTACAGCCAGTGACATCAACCCAATCCATAAAATCCGTGAAATTCTCACTGATGATACAGCCATGAATAAGCCTGAATCAGAAGTGAATGATACAAACTTCATGAAAGCTGCTGATCGCATTTGGGATGATGGTTTAGGCATTTCATGGGCGATCACTGAAAAATCTTGTATCGATGCCATCAATGAACTTTGCTCACATATTGAGGCTGGAATTCGGGTCAATCGTCAGACTGGGTTGTATGAAATGGTGCTATTTCGGGATGATTGGTTTGAAGAAAATGAAATCCACACACTTGCTGAAAACAAGATCAAGTCAATTTCATTTGAAGTGCAGAATGCTGATGAAGCGATTAATCAACTGAATGTCAGTTTTTACGATCGTGAAAATATTAAATATGCATCATTCTCTGTTTCAGAAAATGCAGCGATCAAAAACGTAAACGGATTTGTGAATGCTGAAGATGCAGATTTTCCATATTTTATGAATCAGAGAAATGCCGCTATCGTCGCACAGTGGAAACTTAAGCAGTACACAACACCGTGCTGGAAAGGCACTTTTAGCACAGGATACAACGAAGCACGAAAGTGGAATCGCTATGATGTTGTAAAGATCAATTGGTCCAGAAAAGGCATTGTAGATTTGCCGGTACGCATTATGAGCATCAATCTCGGCAATGGAATTGATAATACGGTTAGCATTGAATTTGTTGAGGTTGTGTCATATTCAAGCGAATTAACCAACAACATTGTGATTGACGACAAGATTGATACTTCTCCATTGCCACCGCTTGCCTGTCAGTACGAGCCATTTGAAATGCCGTATTACTTAGCAGTTATGGCACTTGGTCAGCGTAAAGTTGATGATCAGCTTATATATGACAGTGATATTGGGTTGGTTGGTACGGTTGCAGAAAGACCTCAATCGAATTCACTTTATGCCGTGATGATGACGAATAACGGTGATGAATGGGAGCGAGCAGGCTCAATTCAATATTCAGAAACGGCAGATTTAGATCAAATCATCTCAAGAGTTTCCTCTAGTTTTACAGTTAAAAACTGGAAAATGATTGCTAATATTTCGGTCGGAACATTGATTAAATGTGGCAGTGATTGGATTGGTACGCCGAGTGAGTGGATGGTATTTCAAGGGGTGGATCCATACACAGGGATTGTTTCAGTTAAACGTGGCGCCTTGGATACTGTTCCGCAGGAATGGGGTGTTGGTACGAAATTATATTTCTGCGGAAGTGATGTTGATTACGATCCAACAGAATATATTGCTGGGGAGGAGGTCTTAGTCTCGGCATTAACCACAACTCCATCAGGCATGCTTGAGAATAAAGGCTCAATTCCAATTGAAATGAAAGCCCGAGCAATTCGCCCTTATCCGCCAGCAAATGTAAAAATTAATGATGAATATTATCCAATTGAAGAAGTAACATTGGATATGCAAATTTCATGGGTTCATCGCAATCGTAAACAGCAAACAGGGGGAGAAATTCTTGGATTTTTTGACTCTGGAGTAACAATCGAGGATGGTGTTACTTACTCATATCAACTATTTGATTCAGATACTGATACATTAATTGATAGCGCAAGCAATATCACAAGCCCTGCAACGATTTTAAAGTCAGATATGGCTTTAAATAATCGATTAGAGCTGTATTCATTGCGTAATGGTTATGAGTCTTATCAGCGCTTTGTATATAACTTTGTGAAATCAGCTACAGAGTTATGGACTCCTGAACTTTTAGCTAAGTTGATTTGGCTGGATGCGAATACTGAAATAGCGGATGGTTCTGGGAATATTACTACAGCGCATGATCTTTCTGGGAATGCGTATGATTTTACAACTACAAGTGCAGCACCATTGTTAACTGATGCAACGATTGGATCGAAATATTATTCATCTGGTTCACTTGGGTTTATATCTAGTTCAACGCCTGCAAATTTATTTAACGGGCAGCGTTATGCTTGGCTATTTATGCTAATCAATACGCAAACATCAGTAGAGCAATACTTCTTTAACATTGGCAAAAGACGCTTTGAGGTGGGTGCATATAACATTAGTTTCCAGAGGTTTGTTGCTAATACACATCAAAGTGAGGCTAGCGGTTACTGGAATGCATATTCACCTAATGTGCGGACATCAAACGCTTGGAAAATGGTACTTGTGCAAGTTGACCTACAGACAGGTATCAAAATTTATGTAGATGATGTCCTGGATACCAACTTTACAGCTACAGCAACTAGAACTGCATTTGCAAACAATGATGGTTCTGGAATTAGATTTTTAAGAGGAAATTCAGGTGGTGGTGTAACCTCAGTGAAGTGTGCAACGATGCTAACTGGTTTTACCGATATTACTGCAGATCGGTCTAAGCTTTTTGGCTGGGCTGCTCATAAGTATGGTCTAACTGCCAATTTACCAGCAGGACATCCATATAAAACTGAACCGCCAGTGGTTTAATAACAAGCTTAACAGCACCCGCAAGGGTGCTTTTTTATTGCCAAAAATAGGGGAATTGCATGACAGATGCAGCACAAGTGATCGAGGCATCAGGACCAGTTGCAACGACAGCTGGCACTGGACTCACAATTATTTCATGGGCAGCAACATGGGACTGGGGGTTTTTAATTGGTGTCGGGATTGGTTTGGCAGGCTTAATTATCAGCTTTATGAACTTTCTGTCGAACCGACAATTTCAAAAGCGTAAAGATCAGCGTGAGCAAGAGATCCATGAGCTAGAAAAGAAAAAACGCAAGGGGGAGTGCAATGTCAAAGATTAAATATTGGGTGATGGGATTAGCAGCTTCGGCTGCTTTTTTTACGTCTTTAGAAATCAAAGAGGGTTACTCAGCAAAACCTTACAAAGACAGTGGCGGGGTAGTGACTCAAGGCATTGGGTCTACCACAAAACCAGATGGCAGCAAAATCAAAATGACTGATCCACCCATTACACGTAAAACTGCACAGGAATGGGCAAAAGCACATGTGGTTGAAGATGAAGTAGCTTTTCGTAAATCAATGCTGGGAGTGAAACTGTCTCAAGTCGAATACGACGTATACCTCGACTTTACTTACAATTTTGGCCAAGCCAACTGGAACCAATCTTCGATGCTCCGCCACCTAAAAGCGGGGCAGTATGTCCAGGCGTGCAAGTCTCTTTTGAAGTGGAAGTATGTGGCCAAGCGTGACTGCAGTATTCGATCCAACAATTGTTATGGCGTTTGGATTCGTCAGCAAGAACGTTATCAAAAATGTATGGGGGCACAGTAAATGCCAATAATCACAGTCTTATGGAAGTTCAAAACTTGGATCGCAATTGCGATCTTTTTTGTTTTATGGGTGTGCCAACTGGCCTACAGCAATCGCTTAGCGGGGCAACTAAAAGAAGCAGATTCCAAGTGCATAGCCAAAGTGCAAGAGATTGAGCAAAAGCATCTTAAAGCCTTGGCAGTCAAGCAAGATCAAATCAATAAAGTGAGCTCAGATTATGAAGCTGAAAAATCAAAGCAACGCATCAAAGTTGAAACGGTTACACGTGAAGTGCAAAAGATCATTGATCGTCCTACTTATCAGCAGCATTGTTTTGATGATGATGGGGTGTCAGCAATCAACTCACTTATCACCAACAATTCCAGCGAACCTCCTTGAGCCTTGCTCTGATTTGCAAAAGTTAGAGTCAGGGCAAGGTAAAGAGGTATTGCTTTGGTCAATTGATGCAGTTGCTAAATATAACGACTGCAAGGCGAAGCATGGTGCTATTGTGGATGCCCTCAAGTGAGGGCATTTTCTATGATGGTTATTATATTAAATGGGAACAATAAATATTATTGATAAAAGTTTTACATTTGTGTTGTTAATGATTATCATTCGTAAAAATATTTTACTATAAGGTAATAATAATGCGCCTGTCTCACTTCAGTCTTTGCTTGCTTACAACGGCAATTTGTACTCAACTTTATGCCGATGATTCTGTTGCGATGGGGGCTGAAACACAAAATGTCGAAGCGAAGCTGCCCACTATTGTTATGACAGCAACACGAGCACCAAAAAGCATTGCTGAAATTGCCGGAACAGTCCAAACCATTTCATCGGATGAAATTGCACAACAGGCAGGAACAGGCCGTAAAGTTGCAGATATTTTAGCGCAGCTAGTACCTTCGCTTGCACCAAGCAGTGGAACAACTAGTAACTATGGTCAAACTATGCGTGGACGTAATGTACTCGTTATGATTGATGGAGTATCTCAAACAGGATCACGTGATGTCGCGCGTCAACTTAACAGTATTAGCCCGAATATGATTGATCATATTGAAGTCGTTTCGGGTGCGACCAGCATTTATGGTTCTGGCGCAACAGGGGGTATTATTAACATTATTACTAAACGAGCAGACAAATCTGACCCTGTCAGTTTTCAGACCAAGTTGGGTGTGACTGCCGCTGATAATTTCCGTAGTGATAGTCTGGCTTATCAAGTTGGACAGACCGCCTCTTTTGCCCATGACAAAGTAGATGGTTTTCTAGGCGTAGACTATACCAGCCGTGGTTCACAGTTTGATGGTCGAGGAGATCGTATTTCATTAAGCCCGTGGCAGGGCAGCACGATGGATACCGATACAATTGATGTAAATGGACGACTGAATTTTAATTTGACTGATAGCCAAAGTTTAAGTTTTGGTGCGCAATATTATAAAGATGAACAAGATACCGAATATGGGGTAGATTACGATACCACTTCAGAATTCTATACACCAAAAAAAGGATTACAGTTACAAAATCAACCATTTACTAAGCGTTATGCTATAAATACTCAATATCAAAATACAGATATGTTAGGTCAAATATTAAATATTGAAGCCTATTATCGTAATGAGAAATCTCGTTTTTATCCAGCACGTCGGGCAGCTTCAACTGTTTTCTCCCAGTCTCAGTCAAATATTGATTACGCAGGTATTCGCTCCACCATTCAGTCAGATTTAAAAGTTGCAGATAGAGATTTAAAGCTGACTTATGGTCTAGATTATGACCGAGAAAAAGATCATCAATATGTAGATTGGTTAGAGTCAGATAGTAGCCATTTAAAATTTATAAATTCCAATCCTAATAATTATGTTTCAGATTATGGACCAGATACAACTATTCAAAATATAGGGACATTTTTACAGGGCGACTATGCTTTAACAGATCGCTTAAATGTTCAAGCTGGTGTGCGATATCAGTACATTCAAGCAGATAATAAGAGTTATTATCGTAATGGGCGTGCCGCAAGTGATTCTACATATCGACCTGCTGGCTCAACAGATTCCGATAAATTCTTATTTAATTTAGGGACTGTTTACAAATTGACTGATGCGCAGCAAATTTATGCTAATTTCTCTCAAGGCTTTAGTTACCCCGATATACAGCGCATTTTACGAGGTAATAGCGTAACTGCGAATATTGATTCTTCTGGTATTGTGCCAATTTCTGTAAACAGTTATGAGTTGGGTTGGCGTACTAATCAGGATAATGGTTTAACAACAAATATAACGGCTTTTTATAATACTTCGGACAAATTCGTCAGCTTTGCGAACAGTGATGTCAAAGTAGTCGATACCGACCAACGCATTTATGGTGCAGAAGCCACAGTGAGTTATCTATTTATGGACAACTATAAAGTAGGTGGAACTTTGGGTTATACGCGTGGTCAATATAAAGATGCTGCGGATAATTGGCACGAATTAAATGCCTTTGCAGTTTCACCAATGAAAGGCACTTTATTTGCAGAATGGAGTAATGCCGATGGTTATGGTGTGCGTGCTCAAATGTTAGCCATTAAAGGGACAGACAAAGCCTATAAAGATGATTTAGAACTTGCTGCTAAGGGGTATAGTGATGATTATAATGCCGCAGCAGAGATTAAAGGTTATACCACTATGGATGTGTTGGCACATTTCCCACTAGCAAAAGGGCGTGTTGACTTTGGCGTTTATAATGTATGGGATAAACAATATAAAACTGTTTTTGCCCAACAAGCAGCAGAGACCAATGTGAATTCATTATTAGCAATCCCTGCGGAAGGTCGTACTTTTGCAGTAAGTTACACTGTGAATTATTAGATTTTTCTTAAATTTAGATAATACGCCTTATACGAAATGTTTTAACTTCGGATTAGCAATATTTTAACTAAGAGCGTTCCAGAACCCTGAGCACTGGAGCGCTTTTATTGTTCTTTAAGGTGTTTTAGCTTAAAACAGGCTTTGTTTTCGTACTAAGGCTATTGATTACAGTCAACTCACGATAGTTATCTAATTCACGTGGTTCCCAGTACCGGTATCTATTTAGGTTCTTTAACATTTAGAATAATTTTAGACTTATTTAAAGTTTTGCTTAATACAGAAAAGCTGTTATTTTTCATAAATAAATTTTAAAAACGCATAATGAGAAAAGTATGAAATTAACTAAAAAACCACTTCTTATACTCTCATCGCTACTCATGATGTCTCCTTTGTCTGTATTTGCCGACGGAAGCATGAATGAAGCATTTAACAATACATCCTCTCTAACCCCAAGCAATCAAGGTATTACCATTTTTACCGCCAAACGTGTAATTACTATGGCAAATACACCTAAAGAAGCAACGGCAGTTGCGGTGAGAGGTAAGCGCATTATTGGGGTTGGCTCTCTCTCGCAATTAAAACAGCAAGCAGGGAAAATTAAGGTTAATGTTAATAATCAATTTAAAGACCAAATTATTATGCCTGGGTTTATTGACCAACACTTACACCCGGTACTTGGTGCGCTGACATTAGCAACTGAAGTTATTGCAACCGAAGATTGGAATTTACCAGAGCGAACCTTTAAAGCAGCCAATTCACAAAAAGAGTATATGGAAAAATTAGTTCTTGCTGAAAAGAACTTAAAAGATCCTAATGAATTGCTTGTGACTTGGGGCTATCACAAACTTTGGCATGGACCATTAGACCGTGCAGCTTTAGACAAAATTAGTTCAACTCGTCCTATTATTGTTTGGCAGCGCTCTTGCCATGAAGTGTATTTGAATACAGCAGCCTTAAAGCTTTTAGATATCAAAGCGTCTGATGTCGAAAATAAAGGGGCCGCAAGTAAAATGGTTGACTATAAGGCAGGGCACTTCTGGGAACAAGGCTTAATGAATACTCCAGTTATGCCTAAAATGCTCAAAGCTATTGCAACTCCAGAAAGACTTAGTTTTGGTTTAAAACAAATGGTTGCCTATGCCCATGTTAACGGAGTCACAGCTTACAATGAGCCAGGTGCTATTGTTTCTCCAGAAATGTGGCAATTATACGAAAAAATTCTAGGGGCTGATGATACACCAATGTATTCAACCTTCTTAGCTGATGGTCGTGGAATTGTAGATGCAGTCGGTTTAGATAATGCCTTGGACAAAGTGGAAGAAACGATTGCTACAGCACCTGAAACATCAGGCAAAAAAATCATGTTCTTCCCTAAAGAGATTAAATTGTTTGCAGATGGAGCAATAATCTCACAACTGATGCAAATGAAAGAACCCTACACGGACGGGCACCATGGTGAGTGGATAATTCAACCTGATGAATTAGAACGTCGTGCCAAACTCTTTTGGGATGCAGGTTATCAATTACATATTCATGTGAATGGTGATTTAGGAGCAGAGGTAGTACTTGCAACCTTAGAAAAGCGCATGAAAGAAAACCCAAAGGTCGATCACCGGTTTGTTGTGGTCCACTTTGCTAACTCTAATGAACAGCAAATTGCGCAACTGGCAAAAAATGGAGCCATTTTTAGTGTTAATCCTTATTACACTGTTGGATTCGCAGACAAATATGCAGATGGTTTAGGCATTGCACGTGCAGATATGATGGTGCGTAGTGCATCAATCTTAAAGCATACTCAACATCTTTCATTCCATTCCGATTTACCAATGGCTCCATCTGATCCACTTTATTTAGCTTGGTCTGGCGTAAACCGCATTACACCTAGTGGCCGTGTCGCTGGGCCATCTCAAAAAATTAGTGTTGATGCAGCATTACGCGCAATTACTATTGAGGCGGCATATTCATGGAGAAAAGAAGACTGGCTGGGAAGTATTCAGCCTGGCAAAATTGCAAATTTCACTATTCTTGAGCAAGACCCATACACAGTCGATCCAGTCAAATTGAAAGACATTCCGATTTCAGCCACTATTTTTGAAGGCCGTGTATTCCCTGTTACTAAGAAATTAAAATCAAGTAATGCACCTTTATCGGTGCAATCCACGAACTATAAAATAGTTAATTCAACCTTTAATTCAGACCTATTAACGCATTCACATGTTGATGGTGATAATTGTCAGTTAGGCTATATTTCACAGCAAATTGCGCTTGCTTACGCAGAAAACATAAAAAAAATTAAGTAAAGTTTTTATAAATTGCTCCAGAGGTTTTTAAAAATAAAATCTACTGGAGCATTCTGAATATAATCAAACTTATTTGAACCCTTCAAAATATGATCTTTTAAATTTAGTTCGAGTCGATTTTTTGATAGCTAGAATTGTAAAATTTCTTTTAGTTAGTAATAGGTAGTATTAGCACATAGAGGAACCTCTAACTCAAAACATTACTAAGAATTATATATCTACTTTTAAGCCCAAGAGCCCATCCTGGTTCTTTATAAAATGGCTCACCATTCTTGATTGTGTATTCGATGTAAAAGTAGAGCCAGTTTTTCATTATTCCTTCCAGCTATCAACCATATCACACCAATCTTGCATCATCTGCCGACGATCATCTAAGCTTTGCGCATGGTTGTAGGTACCACGGACTACATTCTTATCAGCATGTGCAAGCTGTAATTCAATCCATTCAGAGCTGTATTTTGCTTCGTGAAGAAGAGTTGAAGCTGTAGCTCGGAAGTCATGAGCGGTTAGTGAATTAAAACCCATCGAAGCCAATGCTCTATTAATGGTGGTTTTGTTCATGATCTTGCTCTTATTGAATACTGAGCAAAACACCAGTTCGTCATTAGATTGAAGTTTTTGATTTTCCAAAATCTTAATCATTTGGTGACTGAGTGGTACCAAGTGAATACGGTTCATTTTGATATTGCGTTCACCTTGCTCAAGCTGCTCTTTAGTTGCTGCAGGGATGGTGATCAATTTCTTATCAAAATCCACCCATTCCCAACGTAAGCGGCAGATCTCCACCGAACGCATCATCGAATAGAGCAAAAGCATAATTGCATTCTTAACCATCTCAGTACTTCGACTGGTCTTCATAGCAGCATGAAAGCGAGCCATTTCATCTTGTGTCATTGGTCGTGCTGTTTCTTTTGGTGGTCGCTCGACTGTTTGGCCTAATGATACTGCTGGATTGGTTTCGCATAGTAGATTCGCAATAGCGTAGTTAAAAATAGCATTTACGATTTGGCGATTACGGATAGCGGTAGATTCACCAGTACCGTGATTCATTTGCTTAGTGACACGCTTGATGGTGTCTTTCTGCATTTTGAGAATGTCGTACGGTGTTACAGTCTTAATATCTTTATGGCCAAAAGCAGGGAATAAGTCGCGCTCAAATGACTTCTGAACTGTTAGGCGATATGACTCAGAGCGTTTACTTTGTTTGGTTTCATACCACTCTAAAGCCACTTCACGGAAAGTGGAAAGCTGTTGTAGTTTGGCCTTCTCTTTTTCTTCTATACGGTATTTGGCTGGATCAATATTTTGATCGAGCAGTGTCTTTTGCTCTACGACCTTTTGTCTGGCATTTGCTAGGCTTACAATAGGGTATTCACCAAGACTCAACATTGATGCCTTACCCAAGAAGCGATATCTGAAACGCCAGTGCTTAGATCCGTTTGGACGCACCTCAAGACATAATCCCGAATGATCGGCGATTCGATACATTTTTTCAGTAGGTTTTAACTGTTTGATTTTAGTGTCATTAAGCATGGTGTGTGAGTAACGGATCATTATTGGAGTGCTTACTCACAATCTTACTCACAAAAGCTTTTTATGTCATTTGATAATATTTGACAGTATTTTATAGAAAATAGATATTTTGAAAGGCTAAATAATTAATCTTTATAGTAATTTATAATAGTTTACAATTCTGCTTCTTTTCGATCATGAGAAGCATTTTTTCTGCAACCTTTTGAAATTTATGCAAGTATTTAAAAATTACTATTTGGGTACTCAATTGAATACTCAATATGAAGAAAGCTCCCTTATTTAATGAACAAAATAAAGCCGCTTTCTTAAGCGGCTACTGTAGCAGATTCTGATGGGTTTGTGACAACTGACTGAACATAAGAAAGTGGGCAGTCATGCTTTGAACCTTCTTAAAATAGTTTGTGATATCGTTCAGTATACATTTACCTATTGAGCTCTTGGGGGATATTCAGGATCGGGGAAAATCCTTGCATTCAATCCATCTTGTTCTTTCGCTGTGTGTTGAATACTGATTAATAGTATTCATAGATCCTCTAAAATTTCGAAAGCAACATTAACCAAAGTAACTAAGTAAGCGACCTCAAACTTTCACTTATTTGTGCTTGTTTTTCCTTAGTTTATCATGAAAAAATATAATTTAATCAAACATATAATATTATCAATATGAGGAAGCAGAAGAGATCAACGAGGCTGCATATTATATTCGCTGATTGGGATGGTGGCTGGGTTGTTCTTAGCTGAAGTTGGCTAAGATAATTGAATCTGCTGGGCGTGATTAGGGGAGGGTAAGGTATTTTTAAAATTACATCTTGTGTCTAAAAAATAGGCGCTATATTCCGTTAGTAATCTGGTATAAACTATTTTTGATTCAATAATAGAGACTATAAAATAATGAAAAAATTATTAATAACAGTGCCTTTGATCTTTCCATTGGTCGCGTGTATGTCATCTCCACCAGTTCAACAATCACAGCTCTATTTTAATGGCGATATTGTGACGATGGTGGGAGATCAACCTCAATATGTACAAGCGATTCTTGTTCAGGGAGGTAAAATTAGTTTTGTTGGCGATGTGGCCGATGCTCGGAAAATTGCACCTCAAAGCCGTGAAATTAATCTGGATGGTAAAACGCTATTGCCTGGTTTTATTGATGCGCATGGACATGCTTATAATGCAGGATTTCAGGCGATCGCTGCTAATTTACTTGCACCACCAGATGGCAATGTAAATAACATTGATTCACTTATTCAAAACTTAAGGCAATGGAAAACTGATAAAAAAAACATTGTCGGTAAATATAAGTGGATTATTGGATTTGGTTATGACGATGCGCAATTAAAAGAACTGCGTCATCCTACTGCGGATGAATTGGATAAAGTTTCGAAAGAGGATCCTGTCTTAGTCATTCATCAATCAGGGCATCTGGGGGCGATGAATCATAAAGCGCTAGAGTTGGCAGGTTATACGGCTGATACGAAAGATCCAGCTGGTGGTGTAATTCGTCGTGAAAAAAATTCGAATGTGCCAAATGGTGTGCTAGAAGAAATGGCAATGTTTCAGCCCTTATTCGCAATCATGGCGAAATATGATAAAGATGCAAATGAAAAAATTGCCCTTGCTGGTATTAATGCCTATCTCCGCTTTGGATATACAACCTTGCAAGAAGGACGAGCCACAGCCGATATTTGCGAAACATGGAAGGATTTGGGGCAACAAAATCGTTTAACGGTAGATATCGCTTGCTATCCGGATATTCAGGCGCAACAGCCTTATTTAGAGAGCCATGGAACACAAAAATCTTATAGCAAGCATTTTAGGATTGCGGGCGCCAAACTTTCTTTGGATGGTTCACCCCAAGGGCGTACTGCATGGCTAACTCAGCCGTATTTGATTCCGCCAGAAGGGCAGCCGAAAACATATGTAGGTTACCCTGCAATTCCAGATGAAAGTAAAGTTGATCAATTGGTTGCAACGGCCTATAAAAATAATTGGCAGATCTTAGCGCATACCAATGGGGATGCAGCCTTAGATGAATATCTCAGTGCCGTGGATAAAGCCGCTCGAAAATATGGTAATAACGACAGAAGAAGCGTTGCCATTCATGCCCAGACGGCTCGGTTTGACCAGTTAGATCGTATGAAGCAATTGCAGATCATTCCTTCATTCTTTGCAATGCATACCTATTACTGGGGAGATTGGCATCGTGATGTTACCTTTGGCAAAGAACGCGCATACCGCATCTCTCCAGGGCAAACAGCTTTAAATAAAGGTATGATCTTTACACAACACCATGATGCACCCGTTGCATTACCCAATAGCCTGATGGTTTTATATGCAACGGTCAACCGCATTAGTCGCTCAGGTGATGTGATTGGACCCGCAGAACGTGTCAGCCCTTATAATGCTTTAAGGTCAATTACCAGTTGGGCAGCCTATCAATACTTTGAAGAAAACTCGAAGGGAACTCTCGAAAAAGGCAAATTGGCAGATTTGGTTGTTCTGGATAAAAACCCGTTAAAAGTTGATCCCCAACAAATCAAAGATATTCAGGTGATTCAAACGATTAAGGAAGGGAATGTGGTTTATCAAAAATAGCGCATTCAGTTAAGCGGGGAGTGAGTTGTTGTAACATAGACACCCAATCGCTTACGCAAACTGAGTTATGATTGTTTAACTAGATTGCTTATAGTCACTAAAATTAAGCCCGACCTATAAAGTTTGGGCTTTTTCATGATTTTAATTTTCTATTACCCAATTTGATATTTAAATCCCTTAATCATTTTATTTATATAATTTTTCTATTATATCTTGCTGGCTTTTAACCATTGCTAGCAAAGCAAGCGTGATCTGGATGAGTCAGCAACCTCCATTGCTTAGATATAAAAATAATCATGAGTTAGATAGGGAATGTGGTTTGAAGAAAACCTAAGGTTTAAATGAGAGGTATAAGCGATATTCATTTCATGAAGTATAAATGCTGAAGAAAAATATAGAGGTGAAATGGATTTATGGAACAGCGGTATCAAGAATACAACGCCCAATAATGTTTATTGGGCGTTGTTGTCAATGCAGTCTCATTCGATGTGAATGATTGATTTCCGGATGTTTAAAAACTACGGGGTAATAATATTAAAGAAGAATGGGAAGGTATCCATCATGCCTAATAAATCTTTAAAGGCAGCCGAGTTACCTGTGATTTTTAAAGATCCATTACTGATAGCTTGGTCAAATGTAATCACACCATTTTGAATATCATTCAGGGTAGATTTGTTTAGTACTAAAGTTGCAGTCGGAGAGGCAACTTCTTTTTTATTATAGTTGAGTACCGCATTTTCTAAAGTTAAACCATAGTTTTCTTTCAAATCTGGGAACTCGATGTTGAATGACATTTTCTTGCCCGCTGCTTTAGGTCCATTTAAACGGATCGACATGTAGTCAAAGAGCATATCGGGTGTCATAGCAGCAATGGTGTCTGGACTTGAGGTGTTTACGCCACCTTCTTTTGGCGTACCTTTACGTAACTCATATGCCCCTTCTAGGTAAACAGAACGCCAAGTGCCTGCTTCTGCTTGGAAGCCCAATTGTTCATAAGCATCGGCCAATAGGTTTTTTGCAGCCGTATTATCTGGGTTTGCGAATACAACCTGTTTTAGAGCTTCAGCAACCCAACGATATTCACCTTTGTCATAGTCCGCTTTGGCTTTGGTCATGATTGCATTGGCACCCCCCATATACTCCACATATTTCTTCGCGGCTTCAGTCGGCGGAAGATCATTTAGGCTTGATGGATTGCCGTCATACCAGCCCATATAACGCTGATAGACTGCACGTGAGTTATGACGTAAGGTACCATAGTAGCCTCGACCAGCCCAGAATTGATCCAGTTCATTTGGAAATTGAATCATCTCTGAAATTTCTTTACCTGTGTAACCTTTATTCAGTAAGTTTACAGACTGGTCATGGGTGTATTTGTAAATATCTCTTTGTTTCTTAAAGTAATCTATGATTTGTTCATTGCCCCATAGCGGCCAGTGGTGACTTTGAAATTTAACTTGTACATCTTTGCCGTACATATCAATGGTTTCATTTAAATATTTAGCCCAAATAAGGGGATCTCGAACAAGAGCACCACGCAGCGTGAGTACGTTATGCATGGTGTTGGTTGTGTTTTCTGCCATCCACAGGGCTTTCCAGTCAGGGAACCATGTATTCATTTCGGCAGGTGCTTCTGTTCCTGGTGTCATTTGGAATTCCATTTTGACGCCATCTAGAGTTACAGTCTGACCAGTTTTGGTAATGATATCGGTTGGAGGTAGTAATGTTACGGTACCTGTTGACGTGGTTTGTCCCAAACCACCATTTACACCGCCAGCAGCATTACGCGGTAGTAATGCACCATACATGAAAATAGCGCGACGGCTCATCGCATTACCAGCAATCACACTTTCACTTGCAGCATGTTCCAAGAACCCTTCTGGTGCATAGATTTTGACCTTGCCAGCTTTGACATCAGCTTCATCAACCAGACCTCGTGTTCCGCCGTAATGATCGACATGGGAGTGACTATAGACCACGCCTACCACAGGTCTTTTTCCTAAATTTTTGGTCACTAATTCATACGCAGCTTTTGCTGTTTCCGCAGAAATGCCGGTGTCAAATACAATCCAGCCAGTTTTACCTTTAATAAATGTAATATTGGAAAGATCATAACCACGGACTTGATAAATATTATCTGTAACTTTGAATAAGCCATACTGCACGTTTAATTGTGCATTACGCCATAGGCTGGGATTGACTGTAGCAGGGGCGGGTTTATCTATACTAATAAACTTGGTGTAACTATCCATGTCCCAAACGATATTACCCTTCGTATCTTTAATAACTAATGATGCTGGTTTGTCGATAAAACCACGGGTTGCATTTTTAAAATCTTCGGTATCGTTAAAAGGTAAGGAGTTTAATACCTCTTTATTGGCTTTTATTGTTGCTGCTGATGCTGTCCCTTCAGCAAAAGCGTCTGCACTGACAAATAGAGAAGTTGCTGTTAGTAGTCCTAATAGAAGTTTCTCATTTCGAATTTTCATAGTTATACTCCAGTGTTAGGTGCATTGTTGTGTATTAATTATTAAGAGCGCTGGTAGACTTTTTTTATATCATATTTTTTTTTAATCTTGCATTATTTTTGAGCTGATTATCTTATTTTAACACTGAGTTTTTTTCTCAAAATTTCTGATCTTGTGCACAAGGCATGACCCAAATATTTATTATCGAAAAGCCTGCTAGGGGCAGGCTGTTTTATTTGTTTTTTACAGCATGTGGGGGCAGTTTTTGCATCATGACTAAACGAGAATCGCGTTAAATGTGGGGTAAACCGCATTGCATGATTCTAATTTTGGTGTCCTGAATCACATCTTTGACCATCGCTTGAAATTCTTGCATATGCGTGGTTTGCATATGCTGTTCCAAATGGCTTAAAGACTGCCATTTTTCAAACATAATAATCGAATTGCTAGGCATGTACTGAAAATGAGCTTTGTTATCTAGATCCTTATAAAGCTCATATCCATAACAGCCTGACTCCTTTAACACCAATGGCGTTACTTTTCTAAAAGCATTTAGCACAGTGTCAAAATGTTCAGCACTGTCTTTAATTTGAATTTCTGCAATCACGGTCAGCATCATGAAGTCCTTTATACTGCAAAATGTCTATCTAAATGTGCGCGATAAGCGGCTAAATATTGCGGGACATTCGGGGCTTTAATGACGTCATTGACAATAAAGGTTTCTAAAGCTTGCATGCCCAAAAATTGATTGGCCTTATGAAAAGGCAGATAGATGCCATCCACACCCACACCTTCAAAGAATTGTGCTTGATCTTGAAAGGCTTCAAGGGGGGCATTCCAAGTGAGCGATAACATATATTTTTTATTGTGAATGAGTCCGCCAGAACCATATTTCTTGTGTGCATCACTACGGGAGCGACCATCATTGGCATATAAAGTGCCATGACCTAAAGTAAAAACATCATCAATATACTTTTTCATGGTCCATGGAGCGCCCATCCACCAGCCTGGCATTTGGTAAATGATCACATCTGCCCAAACATAGTTGCTAATTTCTTGCTGAATATCATAGTCAGCATCTGTACGCGTCACTTTCACCGTATAACCGCGTTGTGCAAGATGTGATGAAGCAAACGTAGTCAGGGTATTGTTCAGTTCACCATTTGAATGTGCAAATTGTTTTGCGCCATTCACAATCAAAATATTCTGCATGAAAAGACCTAAGGGTTATGTTGCAATTTAGGCATGAGTATAAAAATGAGATTAAGTTTGAAAAAGTAATGAATCTGCAAAATATTATTGATTAAAAATCAATAATTTTGTCAATCAGCCCTGTATCTGTCCGATAAAGGTGATGCGTAAAAATTTTGAAAAAGTTGAATAATTTTAAATACAGTTGTAAGCAGCATTGTCTATTGTTACATTCAGCTAAATTTTACCAAGACTAAGTTGAGCGATATGTCACCGCGTCTAGCCACAGCGATTGGCTTATGTGCCATTCTGTTCTGGGCTTCTATTGTAGGATTATTAAGACAGGTCACTGAGGGCTTTGGTGCAATACTTGGGGTTTGCTTAATCTATACCTTGAGTTCAATCATCTTATTGATTTTGTTTAGACCTCCTCAATTCAGTGCATTTCCGAAAAAATATTTGCTTTTGGGTTCAGGCTTGTTTGTTTCTTATGAGTTATGTTTGTCACTGTCTTTGGCTTTTGCACAAAACAGTCAGCAAGCTGTTGAAGTCAGTATTATTAATTATTTATGGCCCAGCCTCACGGTCTTGCTTTTAATCTTGACTCGCGAGCAAAAATTTCATCCTTTAGTGCTATTGGGAATAGTGCTGACTTTATTTGGCATTATTCAAGTCCAAGTGGGGAGTGGCGAGTTTAGTTTTCATCAGCTTACATACAATATCGCCTCGAATCCTATCAGCTATGTTCTGGCCTTTATAGGGGCTTTTATTTGGGCTAGCTATTGTGTAGTCACCAAGAAATTGGGTAACGGTCAAAATGCCATAGCTTTGTTTTTCTGCCTGACCTCTGTGGCTTTGTGGCTTAAATTTATATGGATCGGGAATTTCGAAATTCCTGATGTGCAATTGCATACCCTAATATATTTATTTTTGAGTGCTGCGGCATTTGGACTGGGTTATGCCGCTTGGAATGTTGGTATTTTGCATGGCAATATCCAGCTGCTGACTGCTGCATCCTATTTTACCCCGATTATTTCATCGCTGATTGCGATGCATTTACTCAATTTAGAACTGACTTGGTCTTTTTGGCAGGGGGCAGTTTTGGTCTGCTGTGGTTCATTTTTATGTTGGTGGGCGACTCGAATTCGCACATAGAAAAAGGAGATGCTTGATCTCCTTTTTTTGATTATGCTGAAATAGGGGCAATGTTATTTGGGGAAAATAAAGGAGGCAATTAAACGACCGCCCCATTCTTTAGCGCTACCAGTCGTGTCATCAGCCCAGTAACGTACACCACCGCCGATACTGATCAATTGTCCATTCAAATTCACAATTTTAGTTGCAGTCATATTAATCGGGACCACTGCATCTTCACTGTTCCAATCGTAAGTGGTTTCAGTGTTCAGTGTCAGTGTCAAACTACTCGGATAAGTGTAGCTGACGAAAGGTTGAATAAAAGTACTGTTGACCCCTTCGGCATTGTCTTTATGTTCAACCGCCCAAATATGATTGACAAGTGTGCCTAATGTCCAGCCTTCTATTTGTTTTAACACGACGGCTGTCGGTCCAAGCCCCCATTGATCTGCGCCCAAGGTTTTTTCGGAAGCAGTCGGAAATAGCATGGCAGGACCCACCCCCCAAATAATGCCACCAGGGCCGGGTTCCGCAGGAGAAATGAATAAACTTTGTACCGTATCACCCGTTCCCCAATCATCGTCTTTAGCACTATCGCCATACGTTTGCACCACAACAGGCAGCACAGTACGTGAAATCAAATTCCAGTCTTCATTTAAACTAATCGGAATAACGGGCTGAATGTTGAGTTGATAGCGTTCTATGTCTTCATTTGCACCGATTTTTTCATCATAGTTAAACTGAAAAGGCACACTTACCATATTGGCGACGGGATTGGATAATTGTTTGGCCAGATCCGCCGTATCTGCGGCATAACTAGTTGCGGTAAGAAGAGTACAAATACCAAAACATATACTTTTTTTCATAATCTACCTCTGGGTGATCAGCTGGTATTACATTGTTTTCAAGTATGACGATTAGATGTAAATTTTAAGCTGTATCAATTTTTGTTGATGTTCCTGTTTTACAGGTTCTGAAGTTATTTATTAGCAACATTTATTTCTCTAGATGTTTGCTTCCTACCTTGAATATACGTCTTGTTATGATAAGGAGATGTAGTTGCCATCCATTTTTGTAGTATTGGTCAAATTTTTAATCATGTCTATAATTTCAGCGAATTTTTATCAACAGTATAAGTGTTGTTAAGCTTTCTTTGGCCAAGTCTAGGTGGGGCTGATTGAGACGATTCCTGCTTTTTGCATGTTTGGTTTTAATTGTCATAAAGTGGTGCATTATTGGGATAAGGGATGATCCGATACAGTGAAGGCATTGTGGATAGGGGCTTCACAGCCCACAAAATTGAGTGAAATATGCATTTGGTCGATGTAATTAAATATTAAATATCAGAAAAAATGATAAATAGCGAAGAGCATTATTATTAAATCAAAATATCGTCTGTATTTTAATCTTAAAAATGCACCGCATTATGTCATTCACATTAATTTGCACTATTTTGGTTCTTTTTGTGTCATGGTTTTAAACCGAATAATGAAAATGTTTGAATATGGTGCATTTCATTTTTCTAACAGTATAATAGGGTCAAAGCAAAGTTTGAAAATTTTGTATTCTGATAAATAATTCAATGTTTTAGCTTTGCTTTTTGAAAGTTGGTATGAGAATTGCTTTATAACTGCCAACTACTAACACGCACTCCACGGGTGCAACAAAAAATCATCGGAGCAAAATGAGCATGGCGAACAAGGTCCTACAACTCATCCAAGAAAGTGGCGCAAAATGGGTCGATTTCCGCTTTACTGATACTAAAGGTAAGGAACAACACGTAACTTACCCAGCAGATACTATCGACGAAGATACATTTGAAGATGGTAAAATGTTTGATGGTTCTTCTATCGCTGGTTGGAAGGGTATTGAAGCGTCAGACATGATCTTACGCCCAGATGCTGAAACTTGTTTCCTCGACCCGTTCTTTGCTGAGCCTACAGTAGTTGTTACTTGTGACGTTATTGAGCCATCAACTGGTCAAGGTTATGACCGTGACCCACGCTCGATTGCACGTCGTGCAGAAGAATACCTAAAATCTACAGGGATTGGTGATACTGCATTCTTTGGTCCAGAACCAGAATTCTTCGTATTTGACGAAGTGAAGTGGGACATCGACATG
Organism: Acinetobacter sp. GQ146; assembly: GCF_059758585.1. Classification (NCBI taxonomy): domain Bacteria; kingdom Pseudomonadati; phylum Pseudomonadota; class Gammaproteobacteria; order Moraxellales; family Moraxellaceae; genus Acinetobacter; species Acinetobacter sp. GQ146. Next base: position 313,112 of record NZ_JCAXDV010000002.1, on the reverse strand, counting down.
TCTGGCGCTCGCCATACATTGATCGCTGAAGAAGCAGCATGGTCTACGGGTAAAGACTATGAATCAGGTAACTCTGGTCACCGTCCACGTGTTAAAGGTGGTTACTTCCCAGTTCCTCCTGTAGATTCTTCACACGATATGCGTGCAGACATGTGTGCAAAAATTGAAGACATCATGGGTCCAGGTCGTGTAGAAGTACATCACCACGAAGTTGCATCTTGCCAATTAGAAATTGGTGTAAGCTTTAACACAATGGTACGTAAAGCTGACGAAGTACAACAGTTTAAATATGCTGTTTGGAACGTTGCACACCAATATGCAAAAACTGCTACTTTCATGCCTAAGCCAATGGTTGGTGACAACGGTTCAGGTATGCACGTTCATATGTCGATCTCTAAAGATGGCAAGAACTTGTTTGCTGGTGATGAATACGCTGGTCTTTCTGAAATGGCGCTTTACTTCATCGGTGGTATCATCAAGCACGCTCGTGCATTGAATGCCATTACTAACCCTTCTACAAACTCGTACAAGCGTTTAGTACCACACTTTGAAGCACCAATTATGCTTGCTTACTCAGCACGTAACCGTTCTGCTTCTATCCGTATTCCTTACGTTTCTAGCCCTAAAGGCAAGCGTATTGAAGCTCGTTTCCCAGATCCAATGATGAACCCGTACTTAGGTTTCGCGGCATTGTTAATGGCGGGTATCGACGGTATTCAAAACAAGATTCACCCAGGTGAAGCTGCTGACAAGAACTTGTATGACCTTCCTCCTGAAGAAGAAGCAAAAATCCCTACAGTTGCGCATAGCCTAGATATGGCTCTTGAAGCACTTCAAGCGGATCACGACTTCTTATTAAAAGGCGGTGTATTCACTAAAGAAATGCTTGATGCTTACATCGAACTTAAAACTGAAGATGTACGTCGTCTTAACACGACAACTCACCCAGTTGAATTCGACATGTACTACAGCTTGTAATTCTTTTAAGAAGAATGACTGTAAAAAAACCCGCCTCGTGCGGGTTTTTTTTGTATCATGGTTGCACATAGAAATTTAGTCTTCAAATTTATGGCACAGCGGAAAAAACAGACCGGCTTTTATCCTTGGGTCGATGTCAAAGATCACACTAAAGGTTTTAAATTAAACTTTTCACCCGTCGTGTATATAGAGGTCGCACGTACAGCTGAGGGGTATAAGCAGGTAGAGTTTGTAGGTTTAAAAAGTCCTGAAATGGCTTTGGATTATGACTATCCGCAAAGTTTTTATATCAGTACGGAAGGTTTTATTTTACAAAAGTTGCCTAATGGGCAGTTTGAAATCATTGCCAAGACCGATAATTGTTAAATAATTCTGTATTCACTTAATTCGATTAATCTTTACAAGTTACACAGCGTGATTGCGTAGGTAAATTTATGCAGCAAATTCCAGCTGAGCTAAAAACATGGCTACAAGCCTCTGGTTCATTAACTCAGCAATTAACTGATGTTGCGCAGGGTCAGTTCAGTGTTAAGCCGGTAAAAGAGCATTTTCAGCGCTTGAATTTTATTGATGCGACATGGATGCAAGTGCCATTCCATCACACCTCGTGGGTGCGTGAAAGCTATCTGTATGGATGTGAACAGCAGCCGTGGGTCAAAGCCAAAAGTATTTTCCCGATTCAAAGTCTGCAGCGCCGTGCCAGAATTTTTAAGCATATCGGTACAAAACCGATTGGTTGGTTCTTGTTTGATCGAACTGAACCGAAATGTGAGCGCCGAGTGATTTGGCTGGATGAAGGCTGGACCCGACAAAGTTGTTATACTTGGCACGGTTGCAAATTTATTGTGCAAGAGACATTTTTACCTGCTTTTCTGCAGTATCTTCGCAAAACCAAATTGTGAAATTTTTGAAGGATTTTCATGGCTACGGTGCAACAGATTACTTGGCGTGAACGCTTAGAAGCTTATTATTATTTATGTCGTTTTGATAAGCCGATTGGTACTGAATTGGTTTTTTGGCCAACCATGTGGGCACTGTGGATTGCCAATAGCGGTATGCCAAGCTTAAGTATCCTTATCCCCATGATTTTGGGTACTATTTTTATGCGTGCAGCAGGCTGCGCAATTAATGATTTTGCAGATCGCAAAGTGGATGCCCATGTCGAACGAACCAAAACACGACCTTTGGCAACAGGCATCATTAGTGCGAAAGAAGCGGTATATGTGTTTCTAGTCTTGGTTTTGGCCAGTGCAGGTATGTTGTTGTTTTTACCCATAGAAACCTTTTATTGGTCTTTTGGTGCTTTGTTTCTTGCCTTTATTTATCCGTTCATGAAACGTTATACCCACTTACCGCAAGTATTTTTGGGTGCGGCATTTTCATGGTCAATTCCAATGGCGTATAGCGCAGTCGGGGTAACACCAGATTTAACCTGTTGGCTACTTTATTTCGGTAATCTGGCTTGGACAGTGGCGTATGATACGCAATATGCCATTACTGACCGTGAGTATGATTTAAAGATTGGCGTTAAATCTACCGCGATTTTGTTTGGGCGATATGATATTCAAATTATTGCGTTGTTGCAGGTTTTGAGTCTAGTTTTAATCGGTAGTGCTCTGTATTTACAGCAGCTGTTGATGCCATTTGGTTTATTGGCTTTGCTGCTGGTTGCAGGTGATTTTATTTATCAAACCGTCAAAACCAAAGATCGAAATCCACAAATCTGTTTTTGGGCATTCCGTCACAATCGCTGGGTGGGAATGCTGATTTTTATAGGAATCTTTTTAGAATTAACTGTTTAAAATGACTATGTGGTTAAAAGAGTGTCCTATACAGGGCACTTTTTTTATGCCTTAATCAATTTGCATGTAGTTTCATGCGGACAACAACAAAGATGAAAAGGATACTTTATGAAGCGCACAAAAATAGCGTTGGCACTGACATTTGCATTTTCGAGTCTGTTCTTAACGGCTTGCCATGACGATGATGATAATACTGCGCAGGACACTCATAAAACTTACTTATATGAAGGCAATTATTCATTAGACACCATAGATAATTCTTCATCGATTAAAGTCATGACTTACAATATGACGAATCTGCAAGGGAAAACGGCAACAGCCACTGCCATGGTATTGTTTCCAAAAGCCATTCAACCTAAAGATGGTTATCGTGTTGTGGTATGGGAGCACGGTACAGTAGGTGGGGGTGATGGTTGTGCACCAAGTAAAAATTTATTGAATCCTCGCTTTAAGATTCTAGCGGATACTTTATTAGCCGCAGGTTATGTGGTGGTTGCGCCAGATTATGAAGGCCTAGGAACACCTGGTGTGCATCCTTATTTGAATTTATCGAGCCAAGCGAATTCTGCAATAGCCGCGGTGAAAGCAGCAAAAGACCATTATGGCACTCAATTAAATGGTGCATGGATGTCAATTGGGCAATCACAGGGGGGGCATGCATCATTGGGGACTGCTGAATTTGCCAATACTGATACAAGTTATAAAGGGGCAGTAGCTGCTGCACCAGCATCAAGTTTAGGTCGAATTATTCAAATTTATATTGATCCTCAATTTAATTTAGATGCAAATGGTCAACCTAAAGCCAGTGGTCTAAATATTTTAGATGAGAAATTGCAACAAGTCCGTTATGCGGTTGCAAATAGCGTAATCACAGCAGAACAAGGTCAAGCGATGATTGATCAAATTGCTGATGGTTATGCGGAACTATTAGCATATGCTGCATTGGCGAGCTCAGGGATTAAAGCTTATCAGCCAGATTATGATTTAAAAACTATTTTTACTGCTGGTGCAGCTGATATTGCAGAAAAAGCCTATGGGCGTACAGGCGAAGATGGGGCATGTTTAAGCTATGCAGACCCTGATCGTGCAAATGGCCTGCAAGAACAATTTAAAGTCGGTGTTCTGGCTTTCTTGCAAGATCCGACACATCTTATTGCGCAATACGGTATTGATTTAAATAAAATTAAAACAGATCCAGTGGTTCAGAAGTTTTTGCTAGATAATCAGCCTGCAACCAATGCAACTGCTGAAAAAGTCATAAAAACCCCTGTGTTTATTATCCAAGGGGAAAAAGATCAGGCGGTATTACCTGTCGTGACTCAAGCGCTGTTTGCAAATATGAAAACGAATGCGACCAAGTATTTCCCGCAAAATGCTTATGCAGATGGATATCAACTGACGATAGTTCCTAATGCAACGCATACCCAAGCCATTGTGTGTAGAAATGCCGCAGCTGTAGATTTCATTCAGAGCAATATGCCTGCGGCTACTGGAATTGTCTTAACTGATGCTCAGAAAGATGCCAGTACCGATCCACAATGTACAGGGAATTTCTAAGTTGTTTTCAGATAAATGCTTAGTTGAAAAAGAGTCTCATCATTGAGGCTCTTTTTTGTTATATTGTTGCGCATTTAAAGATTTTAGATTTGAGTAATCTCGTATGAGCCAACCTGAAGTGACTAAAAAAGCGTTGCCTTGGAAATTAATGGTATTGGGTCTACTCATTCCAATGTTTGTGATTGGAATGGCGTTTTTAGCAGCAAAGAGCGATGCAGAGAATAAAAAGCAATATGATCTAGAACGTGCAGAAATTCAAAAGCGGGTTGAGTTAAGGCAGCAGCAAGAAGCTGCTTCACAAGCAAAAAGCGAGTAGGCATAAATCCTTTCAGTTTTTGCAATAGGTTTTAAAAAAAAGGGTTGAGATTGACTATAGCTTGAAAACTTATACTTATTATTAGTTATGCTTTATATGATTATTTTGCATATCAATATAATAAAACAAGCAATAGTTGTGAATAGTAAATCTCTATAATGAATATCAATTGTTGAATGTGTAATTAGCACGAATTAGTAAATCGGTGTTGTCGATGTCAATAAATGAGGAAAGACTTACTCATCTTAAACAGCTTGAAGCTGAGAGTATTCACATTATTCGTGAAGTAGCTGCCGAATTCGAAAATCCGGTAATGTTATATTCCATTGGTAAAGACTCAGCTGTCATGCTGCATCTTGCCTTGAAAGCGTTCTATCCTGCCAAACTTCCGTTTCCACTTCTGCATGTCGATACCGGCTGGAAGTTTAAGGAAATGATTCAATTCCGTGACAACATGGCGAAAACCCATGGCTTTGATTTGATCGTACATCAAAACAAAGAAGGTCGTGATGCGGGGATTAACCCATTTGACCACGGTAGCTCAAAATATACGGATATCATGAAAACTCAGGGCTTGAAACAAGCACTGGATAAGTATGGTTTCGATGCTGCTTTTGGTGGCGCACGTCGTGACGAAGAGAAATCTCGTGCCAAAGAGCGTGTCTATTCTTTCCGTGACAATAAACACCGTTGGGATCCTAAAAACCAACGACCAGAGTTATGGAACTTATATAACGGTAAAGTGAACAAGGGCGAAAGTATTCGTGTGTTCCCATTATCCAACTGGACCGAGTTGGACATCTGGCAATACATCTATTTAGAGCAGATTCCAATTGTTCCATTGTATTTTGCTGCTGAACGTCCAGTGGTTGAGCGTAGCGGTACACTCATCATGGTCGATGATGAACGTATGCGTTTACACGAAGGCGAAGTTCCACAAATGAAATCGGTACGTTTCCGTACTTTAGGCTGTTACCCATTGACTGGTGCAGTTGAGTCAGAAGCGAATACCTTACCTGAAATTATTCAAGAAATGTTGCTCGCGACAAGCTCAGAACGTCAAGGTCGTATGATTGACCATGATGAAGCTGGCTCGATGGAAAAGAAAAAGCAAGAAGGCTATTTCTAAGCGTTACTCAGCATTCGGTTTCAAAGCATTTGTGGAGTTTGAGCAATGTCTCATCAATCAGAATTAATTAGCCAAGATATTTTGGCTTACTTAAAACAGCATGAACAAAAAGATTTATTGCGCTTTTTGACCTGCGGTAACGTCGATGATGGTAAGAGTACTTTAATCGGACGTTTACTTTATGATTCAAAATTGATCTATGAAGATCAATTACAAGCGGTTACGCGCGACAGTAAAAAAGTCGGCACAACCGGTGATGCACCTGACCTTGCCTTATTGGTCGATGGTCTGCAAGCCGAGCGTGAGCAGGGCATTACCATTGATGTGGCTTACCGCTATTTCTCTACAGAAAAGCGTAAGTTCATCATTGCAGATACCCCAGGGCATGAGCAATATACGCGTAACATGGCTACAGGTGCGTCAACCGCTGACCTTGCGATTATCTTGATTGATGCGCGTTATGGCGTACAAACGCAAACGCGTCGTCATACCTATATTGCGAGTTTGTTGGGAATTAAGAACATTGTTGTTGCGATTAACAAAATGGACTTGGTGGAATTCTCTGAAACGCGCTTTGGCGAAATTCAAGCAGAATACCAACAGTTTGTAGCGCAATTAGACCGTAAACCAAGCAATATTTTGTTTGTGCCAATTTCAGCTTTGAATGGCGACAACGTGGTGAATGCATCTGCAAATACGCCATGGTATCAAGGTCAAACCTTGATGAGCATTTTGGAATCTGTCGAAATTACCCGTGATTCAAGCAAGAGCGAATTCCGTTTCCCTGTGCAGTATGTGAACCGTCCGAACCTCGATTTCCGTGGTTTCTGCGGAACGATTGCTTTAGGTGAAGTACACGTTGGCGATGAAATTGTAGCTTTACCTTCAGGTAAAAAGTCTACAGTGAAAGAAATCGTGACTTATGACGGTAACTTAGAGCATGCAATTGCGGGTCAGGCAGTGACTTTAACGTTGAACGATGAAATTGATATTTCGCGTGGTAACGTGTTGGTTAAAGCGGGTGAAGAGCCATCTTTGTCACGTAGTGTACGTGCTACTGTGGTTTGGATGAATGACCAGCCGCTTGTAAAAGGTAAGTTGTACAACGTTAAGATTGGTACGCAAACAGTTCCAGCCAAAGTCACCGCCATTAACTACCGCGTCAATGTGAATACACTTGAACATACTCAAGTGGAACAGTTAGAGCTGAATGCAATTGCAGACTTAACCGTTGAATTTGATGCGCCAGTGGTGTTTGACCGTTACCAAGACAGCCGTTATACCGGTTCATTTATCTTTATTGACCGTTTAAGCAATGTCACGGTTGGTGCAGGTATGGTGGAAGCAGCGGTTGAATGGACTGCACATGCAAATCCTGTTTCTGCTGAAGATCGTGCAGCTCGTTTGGGTCAAAAACCTGCGACCGTCACTGTAACCGCAAAAGCGCTTGAGCAAGCTCAAGTCTTGGAAAGCTTGTTGATTCAGCAAGGTGTGGTTGCCATTGCCAAAGCAGGCTTAACGGCTGAACAAGTGGCGTTGTTGCGTGAAACGGGTGTAGTAATCATTACTGACCTTGCCGATGCAACTGATGTGAGTTTTACTGCTGAACAAGCGGAAGAACTGGCAGAGCAAATTGTGAAATTGGTTAGTTTATAAGATCCAATGCTAAAAAACCCGCCATTTGGCGGGTTTTTTATGTGCTGAACTGCAGCTTATTTAATCAATTTTTTTGAGCGAAGAGGGTGGCAAAGCGCTGTTTAATCCGGTGTCCATGTTCATCGGTACGATGCAGTTCACCAACATTTTCATTGTATTTTAGAATTGTCCAATCTTGATAATGTGCTTCCAATTCACCCGCTTTGAAGCTAAAAGGGAAATCAGGCTGGACCGGATAATCATCACTGTCCATGGCGCAGACAATTAAGTTATATCCGCCTGATTTTGTGGCTTGCTGCATTTGAGCAATCAAAGGTGGAATTGTTTTGGCTTGTAAAAACATCATGACCACGGTGCAATAAATAAAATCATATTGCTTTTGAATCTGTTGATTTAGATTCAAATCCCGCAGTTGAGTATGAATATTGCGAATCTGTTCCGTCTGAATAATTTGTTCTAAATGTTGCATACTTTGCGGATTCACATCCCAAGCATCCACTTCAAAGCCATGCTGACTTAAAAATAGGGCATTACGTCCCGAGCCGCAGCCGACATCTAGGGCTTTACCACCTTGCAAAGCAGGGAGGGCTGCTAATATTTCTGAATGAGTGGGGGCGAGCTGATATTTTTGCGTGAATAATTCATCTGCATGGCAATAAAAGCTGAGTTGGCATTCAATATCGGGGCTAAATGAGACAATGCGATGCCAAGCTTGGGGTTCGATGAAAGGAGGTTGTTCAGTTACGCTAAAATACTGATGGGATGTCACATCACCCTGCTCACTGAGCAAAGCATAATCGAGTTCACCTTTTAAAATATGGAGTTTTGCCCATGTGCCAGGTTTGGTGTTGTGAGCTTGCTGAAAAGCGGGTGGAATGGTGTCGTGCTTCCAAATAGGCAGTGATTTATAACACAGCAGTGTTTGCATATAGGCATCCTTATATTCCGAGCTTTAACTTAGCAAAAAATCTATTTTGAATGATGTTCTCAATCTGATATTAGCGTGATGCTGCTAAAAATAAAAACAGCGACCGAAGTCGCTGTTTTAAATTATTCACATAATTAAGCTTGTTGAATACCTGCAACCAACCAGTCTTGGCTTGAGCCCGCAGGTTTAACAAAGTGCCAGATTTCGGTAAAGGGTTGTGGCAAGCTGTTAAGATCTTCGCTCACAGTACCGGTAAAGCGTACGCTAACCACATATTGACCATTTTCAGTTGCAGAATCCGTCACCATCGCATTCAAGTTAGAAAACTCAGCTACATCTTGATCACGGTTTGCCATAATGTCGTTATACATCGACTGATAGAGATCAGGTGTTAGATAACGGCGAATTTCTTCAATATTGCTCGCGGTATTCATCGATTGAATATGATTAAAGCGTTGACGTGCAATACGTAAGAAAGCAGCAGGTTCAGTACCATCTGGAAGCTGATTACCGCTGTTGGTATAGGCTGTGCCAAACGGAGCATTGCTTACAGGTGCTTGAGTTGCAGCACCGCCACCGACGGATTGACCAAAAATATTGGTATTATCCGTTGATGCACGCGGTGCCGCAGGTGTTTGACCAAATGGCGATGCAGGTTGACCGCCATTATTCGGTGCATACGGATTAGTAGAGCTTAGTTTTTTTTTTGCGCCCATCTTGCGGAAAATGAAGAAGGCAACAGCAGCAGCAAGTAAGATCCAGATCCAGCCAGGAATTCCGCCTTTCTCTTCTTGAGCGGCTTCAGCTTGACTTGCTGGGCGATCATCTGCAAGCGCATTGGCAGCAACGGCACCAACAGCAGCACCCGCTACACCAGCAGCAACCATAGTACCAACACCTGGACCAGATTTTTGCGGTGCAGTTGCAGGGGCAACAGGTTGTTGTGCAGGAGTTGCTTGACGAGGTTGTTGATAAGACTGGCTGGATGTTGTAGAACGGCTCATGCCATGACTTTTACCACTACCAGCACGTTTAGCTTCTGCTAAAGGTGCAACCAATAACATCGCTGCTAAAATACCTGCAACTAAACTACGCTGTCGAACTTCCATTCAATTTTCCTATAAAAATAAAAATTAGCATTGCATTTATGCAGGCTTTTGTTGCATTTTTCAATAAGAAAACACAATTTTTTTGTTTAAATTTGCACAGTTAAATTTTTATGACCTACAGACTTACTCTGCGAGATTCATGGCTTCAGTCAAGGCTTCATGTAATCGGGCAACTGCAATGATCTGCACCCCAGCAATGGCTTTTTGCGGTGCATTAGCGCGTGGCACAATAATATATTTAAACCCATGTTTAATGGCTTCTTTTAGGCGTTCCTGACCATTCGGTACTGGGCGAATTTCTCCAGAGAGTCCTACCTCGCCAAAAACAGCCAATTGTTGTGGCAGCGCTTTGCCACGGAGGCTGGAAGCACAAGCCAATAGTACCGCTAAGTCTGAGCCTGTTTCGGTAATTTTTAAACCACCCACGACATTCACATAAACATCTTGCCCAGAGGTTTGTACCCCACCATGACGATGCATCACAGCCAATAACATGTTTAAACGGTTTTGTTCTAGTCCGAGTGCTACACGGCGAGGCTGTCCATGGGCATCATCGACCAAAGCCTGTACTTCGACCAAGAGGGGACGTGTACCTTCACGGCTGATCATGACAATAGAACCCGGAATGGCTTCATCATAACGGCTTAAGAAAATGGCTGAAGGATTGGCGACTTCACGTAATCCTTTATCGGTCATACCAAAGACACCGAGCTCATTGACTGCACCAAAACGGTTTTTTACGGCACGAATCATGCGATATCTTGAGTCAGACTGACCTTCAAAATACAGTACACAGTCCACCATATGCTCAAGTACACGCGGTCCTGCCAAAGCCCCTTCTTTGGTGACATGGCCCACAAGAAATAGTGCAGTGCCACTATTTTTAGCAAAACGGGTTAGCAAGGCCGCAGATTCGCGAATTTGCGAAACACCACCCGGGGCAGACTGTAAGGTTTCCGTATAGAGGGTTTGTATGGAATCCAGAATCGCAACCGCAGGGCGTTCCTGTGCCAGTACCTCACAGATGCGCTCGACGCAGGTTTCCGCCATGACTTTAAGTTGATCGGTCGGCAAATCGAGACGCTGTGCACGAAGTGCGACTTGGGATAAAGATTCTTCACCTGTGACATAGAGTGCAGAACTTTTCGCTGCCGCCATATAAGTTGCAGTTTGTAAAAGAATGGTGGATTTACCAATACCCGGGTCACCACCAATTAAAACCACGGAGCCTGTGACTAAGCCGCCACCGAGTACGCGGTCAAATTCACCAATACCTGTGGCAAGACGAGTTTCATGCGAAACAGACACTTGATTTAATGTAGTGATGCTGGCAGCTTGCCCTGCGTAGCCGCCTCCGATTTTAGGTTGAGCGCGATGTGTCACAACTGGTTCAACCTTTATTTCAACCAGACTATTCCACTCGCCACATTCAGAACATTGTCCTGCCCACTTCGAATGGTCGGCACCGCATTGCTCGCAGCGGTAAACAGTTTTAATTTTTGCCATAAATAAAATTGAAAATTTTGTATAAATTAGATAAAAAAGAGTTATTACGAATACAATTAAAAGCGTCTGTAGTATTTCTTAAGGATTAAGAAGGAAAGACAAGGTTCGTAATTCACTGGTTAAAGGGAAGTGCTCAGAAAAATAACATGATATAGGACTTTTACAAGTAAGAAACACTGTGTTTTGAGTCAATATATTTGTTGAGTTCACTTTTTCCAAGGAAGGTGTTTGGGTGTTTGCTTATTTATTGTCATAACTTAGTTTTAGAATGGCATAGATATTGCTCCTGCTCAAACAAATGAAAATTTAGCGGTTGCTCTATTTTCAAATTATATAAAAAGGTTGATGTCTATGAGTGCAGCAGAAATTGTTGATTGGGTAAATGGTATTATTTGGAGCAAGGCTCTTATTTATTTATGTTTAGGGGCAGGCTTATTCTTCTCTATTTTGACGCGCTTTGTACAAGTGCGTCAGATGAAAGAGATGGCGAGATTACTATTTAGTGGTTCTTCCTCCGAGCAAGGGATTTCCTCGTTTCAGGCACTTGCCGTTTCACTTTCGGGACGTGTTGGTGTAGGTAACATTGCGGGTGTTGCTGCCGCAATTGGCTTTGGTGGTCCAGGTGCTGTGTTTTGGATGTGGGTGGTGGCATTTTTAGGTGCGAGTACCGCCTATGTGGAATCAACCTTAGGTCAAATTTATAAAGTTGAATATCAAGGTCAATACCGTGGTGGCCCAGCATTTTATTTTGATAGAGGTCTAGGTCAACGTTGGTTAGGTATTTTATTCGCCATTGCAGCGATCGTATCTTGTGGTTTGTTCCTACCTGGTATTCAAGCGAATGCGGTCGGCAATGCCTTTACCCAGATTACCGGTGAAGGTTCGATTGTTTTTGGTAATGTCGGAACGTTTAAACTCGTTGCTTTAGTGGTGATTTTGACTTTATTAGCAATCATTATTTTTGGTGGTATTAAACGTATTGCACGTTTTGCTGAGTTTGTTGTGCCATTCATGGCGGCAGGCTACATTTTAATGGCGCTTGTCATTGTCGGAATGAATATTCACGAACTTCCGGGTGTGATTAAACTGATCTTTACAGATGCGTTCACCCCAATGGCGGGTATTGGTGCAGCCATTGGTTGGGGGGTTAAACGTGGTGTTTATTCCAACGAAGCGGGTCAGGGTACAGGTCCACACGCAGCGGCAGCAGCAGAAGTGCAACACCCTGCACAACAAGGGTTTGTACAAGCATTTTCGGTGTATGTCGATACCTTATTTGTTTGTTCTGCTACAGCCTTCATGATTTTAATTACCGGTATGTATAACGTACAAGGTACTTTAGAAGCGGGTCAATTTATTGTTCAAAACATTGGTGCAACGGTTGAAATTGGTTCACCAGCATTCACCCAAATGGCAGTCAGCACGGTATTTGGTGGCTTTGGTCAAATCTTTGTGGCTTTGGCGGTGTTCTTCTTTGCTTTCACCACCATTGTTGCCTACTACTATATTGCAGAAACCAACATTGCTTATTTAAGCTACATCACTAGAACACCTTCACTATTATTCATCACCAAGTGTTTCATTATGATTTCGGTTGCTTATGGTGTAATCAGTGCGACAGGTTATATCTGGGGCGTCGGTGATATTGGTGTAGGTTTAATGGCATGGATTAACATTATTGGGATTATCTTGACTTACTTTGTCTGGAAACCAACCATGAAAGCGTTGAAAGATTACGAGCAGCAGCAAAAAGCAGGCGTGAAAGAGTTCACTTTTGATCCAGTCAAACTCGGCATTCGTAATGCAACTTATTGGGAAGAACGTTTAAAGAAAAAACAGAACAACCAATAGAAAGTTAGCTCACGAACATTTAGTAAAACTTAAAAGAAGCAGCCGAATCGGCTGCTTTTTTTACGAACAATTGTAGAAAATCTAGAACTAACGTATCAAAAAAGTGCATTGTGTTGCATCAATCTAGTGCGTATTATCGGCGCTAATTGTATAAGGCGTGAATGCTGAACAATACAGATATAGTTGTTTAGCTTAGATTGACCCAAAAACTTACATAGCGAAGGCATGCTTAAAAATAGTGCAAATGTGTAATTTGGATTAATTTGGTTAAAAAATCTTAAAGGATTATTAGAGAGTTTCTATCACGATGTTAAATCAAAACTCGAATGAGTCCGCTGCGCAAGGCGAACTCCATCGTAGTTTGTCGAATCGACATCTACAACTGATTGCGATTGGTGGGGCAATTGGTACAGGCTTGTTCATGGGATCGGGCAAAACCATTAGTTTGGCGGGTCCTTCGATCTTATTTATCTACACGATTATTGGTTTAATGGTGTTTTTCGTAATGCGTGCATTAGGAGAACTACTATTATCAAATCTGAAATATAAGTCATTCATTGATTTTTCCACGGATCTTATCGGTCCTTGGGCGGGCTATTTTGTCGGTTGGACCTACTGGCTGTGCTGGATCACGATTGGTATCGCAGACTTATCCGCGATTATCTACTATTTGCAATTTTTCAATAATGGACTGCCTTTTAGCCCAGTTGAAGGGGCAATGATCAGCGTCGCAGCAATTATCTTCATTATGGGGCTCAACCTAATGACGGTAAAACTATTTGGTGAGCTTGAATTCTGGTTTGCCTTGGTCAAAATTATCGCGATTGTGGTACTGATTGCTGTTGGTTTGTGGATGATTTTCACGGGCTTTACTTCAACTTCAGGCGAAGTGGCATCATTTACGCATTTATGGGCTAATGGCGGAATGTTCCCGACAGGTATGGAAGGTTTCCTTGCCGGTTTCCAAATTGCCATTTTTGCTTTTGTCGGGGTGGAACTGGTCGGAACGACAGCAGCAGAAACCAAAGATCCAGAGCGCAACTTGCCAAAAGCAGTTAACTCAATTCCCGTTCGTATTATTATTTTCTATGTATTTGCATTGATTATTGTAATGTCGGTGACGCCATGGAATAAGATCAATCCAGACGTGAGCCCATTCGTTAACTTGTTCAGTCAAGCGGGTATTGCTGCAGCAGCGATCATTATGAATCTGGTGGTGTTGTCTTCGGTGATGTCATCGATGAACAGTGGTGTATTCTCTACCAGTCGTATGTTGTTTGGTTTATCCCGTGAGAAACAAGGACCAGAAGCATTTGGTCATTTGAACAAGCGAGCTGTTCCGGCCAATGCCTTGTATTTTTCAGCAATCTGCTTGTTGGCAGGTGCAGCATTACAGTATTTTGTTCCGAACACCGTTGAAGCCTTTACGCTGGCCACGACCTTGTCGACCATTCTGTTTATTTTAGTGTGGTTAATGATTTTGTGGAGTTATCTGGTGTACTACAAAACACGTCCAGATTTACATGCCAAGTCGACCTTTAAATTACCGGGTGGACCATTGACCTGCTGGATCGGAATCGTATTCTTTATTGGTATGATTTACGTGTTATCACTTGAACCAGACACCATGAAAGCCCTGATGGTCAGTCCGATTTGGCTGATCATTCTCGCAATTGGTTATTTTGGTTTTTATAAACCTAAACATAAATAATCAATTTGTGTTTGTAAAAACGTCAGTTTAAAACTGGCGTTTTTTTATGTCTGACGATAATCTCTAGCGTTTAATGCTTTGGTCAATGCGTTGATCGGGTTATACTTCGTTAAAATTTGAGATAGGTGGTCAGATGCGTCGCGTCATTTGCTGCATAAGTGTATTGGTCTTGGGCTCTTCATTAATCGGTTGTGGTCAATCGGGTGCATTGCAATTACCAAGCGATTCAAATTATGACAAACGTGCAAAATATTTGTTATATCCAAATGTAGAGTCTGGTCAAAAAACTGAGCAAGTTGAATCGACCCAGCCAGCAGATCAACAACCTGCTACACAAAATCAATCATCTACACCTTAACTTGTCACTGAAAGGACATCTTCATGAGTTTTACCCGCATTAATGGGGTATTGCATGCAGAGCAGTGTTCTCTTGAACAGCTTGCACAGCAATACGGCACGCCACTGTATGTGTATTCAAAAGCAGCTTTTGAAAAGCATTTCTTAGACATGGATCGTGCTTTTGAGTTTATCGATCATCAAATTTGTTTTGCGGTAAAGTCGAACTCCAATATTGCGGTACTGAATGTATTGGCCAAACTCGGCTGTGGCTTTGATATTGTGACTGGCGGTGAGTTGGCGCGTGTTTTGGCTGCGGGTGGTGATGCCTCCAAAGTGGTATTTTCTGGTTTAGGTAAAACCGAAGCGGATATTCAAAAGTCATTAGAAGTTGGCATTGCCTGCTTTAATGTCGAGTCTTATGCAGAATTAGACCGAATTCAGAAAGTGGCGGCGGCATTGGGTAAAAAAGCCCCGATTTCATTGCGTGTCAATCCAGACGTGGATGCAAAAACCCATCCTTATATCTCGACGGGGTTAAAAGAAAACAAATTTGGTATTCCATCCGATACGGTATTTGAAACCTATCAATATGCGGCAAGTTTACCCAATTTAGAGATTATCGGGATTGACTGCCATATCGGTTCGCAATTAACTGAAACGAAACCGTTTGTGGATGCCCTTGATCGCGTCATGTTGATGATTGAAAAACTCAAAGAATTGGGAATTCAGCTCAAACATATCGACATTGGTGGTGGTTTAGGCGTGACCTATAAAGATGAAGTGCCGCCTACCGTTTTTGAATATGCCAATGCAATGAAGCCCGCTTTAGAAAAATTGGGCTTAAAAGTGTATATGGAACCCGGACGCAGTATTTCTGCGAATGCAGGTGTATTGGTGACTAAGGTGGATTTACTAAAACCAACCAATCACCGTAATTTTGCCATTATTGATGCAGCGATGAACGATTTGATCCGTCCTGCGCTATATGAAGCATGGATGGATATTCAACCTGTGACTCCGCGCACCGATGTTGAGACGCTACAGTGGGATGTGGTGGGTGCCATTTGTGAAACCGGCGATTTCTTGGGGAAAGAGCGTGATTTAGCCCTGCGTGAACAGGATACTTTGGCGGTCTTGGGTGCTGGTGCATACGGATTTGTGATGAGTTCAAACTACAATACCCGTGGTCGTGCTGCTGAAGTTATGGTCGATGCTGCTGAGTCATATCTCATTCGTGAGCGTGAAACAGTTGAGTCACTTTGGGCAAATGAACACTTGTTGCCTTAAGGAGTCAGGGAATGTTTTTAGAATTTACTAAAATGCATGGTCTGGGTAATGACTTCATGGTGATTGATCTAATTAGTCAACGTGCTTATTTAGATAGCGTTACCATTCAACGTCTGGCAGATCGTCATTTTGGCATTGGTTTTGACCAATTACTGATTGTTGAACCACCCGATGTACCAGAAGCCGATTTCAAATATCGTATTTTTAATGCGGATGGTTCGGAAGTTGAACAGTGTGGTAATGGGGTACGCTGTTTTGCGCGTTTTGTGCATGAGCGTCAGTTGACCACTAAAACCAAAATTAAGGTACAAACCAAAGCGGGCATCGTCGAGCCGGAATTGGGTCCGAATGGCTGGGTACGCGTAAACATGGGTTATCCTAAATTTTTGCCACAGGACATTCCATTTTTAGCTGATCAAGCCGAAAACTTGTATGACCTCGAATTGGCAAATCAGCAGCAGATTACAATTGACGTGGTCAATATGGGCAACCCGCATGCGGTGACCATTGTGCCAGACGTCATTACGGCTGATGTGGCAACGATGGGGCCACAAGTCGAGTCACATGCTCGTTTTCCAGCGCGTGTAAATGCGGGTTTCATGCAAATCATTGATGAAAAACATGCACGTTTACGCGTATTTGAGCGGGGTGTGGGTGAGACTTTGGCCTGTGGTACAGGAGCATGTGCTGCTGCTGTATCGGGTATGCGCCGTGGTTTATTGGCGAATCAAGTTGAAATTGAACTGGCGGGTGGCAAGTTGCAAATTGAATGGCGTGATGGCGATGTGGTCTGGATGACGGGTCCAACAGCAAATGTCTATGAAGGCCGTATCGATTTACGCTATTTCCAAGGCTAAGTTTATTTTGAAAGAAAAAAGCACTATCCATAAGATGGTGCTTTTTTATGGGCAAAAATCGGCTATGCTGAGTTAAAAGATCAATCTATTCTTGACTATAAGTGCATGCCAAAATTAATTTTTCTCCCTGGTGCATCTGGAAGTACAACTTTTTGGACGCCATTAATTCAAGCTCTGGAAAATCAGCATCCGAAACAGGTGATTGCCTATCCGGGTTTTGCTGACGAGCCAAGCCAGCAGTCGGTTGTTGACTTTGCCAGTTTGTCTGATTTTGTCCTGAATCAGATTCAGGATGAATGTATTTTGATTGCCCAATCCATGGGAGGCGTTTTTGCTGTACAGGCCGCGTTAGCCCGTCCAGATTTGGTTAAAGGCTTGGTACTCATGGCAACCTCAGGCGGAATTGATTTATCATGTTTTCAGTTGCAAGACTGGCGAACCGACTATCAGCATCAGTATGTCAATTATCCAGACTGGTTCGTGACAACTCAAATTGATTTATCTCCGCAATTTGAAAAAATTAAGTTGCCCGTGCTGTTGCTATGGGGCAATCAAGACCTGATTAGTTCCGTGGCAGTCGGTCAAGCCTTGCAGCAAAAATTACCGCAAGCAGAACTGCATATTATTGACGGGGGTGATCATGCCTTTGCAGCAAAGTATGCGGCCGTGGTTGCTGAACATTTAAAGCCTTACTTATTACAATTTGACTCAAGACCATAAGGAGCAGTGCCATGGTTGAGGACGCTCAGCAGCTTTTAGCCATGTGGTTGAAAGCGCGCGAAATCCAAAATCAATCTCAATTGACCTTATTGGCTTATGAGCGAGATGTGGGGGACTTTTTACAATTTTGTGCGCAAAAGAAATTAATGCTGCAAGATGTAGAAACTGCAGATTTACGTGAATATTTGGCGGTGAAAGTTGAGCGTCAGCAGTTGAGTTCTAGTAGCTTGCAACGACTGCTGTCGGCTATACGCCAATTTATGAAATGGGCGCAGGAAGGGCAATATCTGACCATGAACCCTTCCGATGATTTTCAGCTAAAACGTCAGCCACGCCCACTCCCGGGAATGATTGATATTGAAACGATTCAACAGATTTTAGATCAGGCTGAACCCGAAAAGGAATCCGATCAGGAGTTATGGCGACGTGATCGAGCCATTTTAGAGCTGCTTTATTCCAGTGGTTTACGCTTGGCAGAGATTCAAAGTATAAAAATTAAAGATATTGATTTTAATCGTCAATTATTACGCATTACGGGTAAAGGTAATAAAACCCGTGTGGTTCCGTTTGGCTCTAAAGCCAAAACAGCACTCATGGACTGGTTAGCCTTGTATCCCCAATGGCAGGGTGATTTTGTACCGGATGCACAGGTGTTTATTACCCGTAAAGGTAATCCGCTAGGTGCACGACAAATTGAAAATCGGGTCAAATTTCAGGCTCAACGGGCAGGCGTAAATGTCGATTTACATCCGCACTTGTTACGTCATTGTTTTGCTAGTCATATGTTGTCGAATAGTGGAGATTTGCGGGCAGTACAGGAAATGTTGGGACATAGTAATTTAAGTACCACGCAAATTTATACTCATGTCGATTTTGACCGTTTAGCTAACGTGTATGATCAGGCTCATCCTCGAGCGCAATTCAAAAATCAGTCATAATTTGTAGCTATGCTATCAAAAAAAACCTCCCCAATGCTGCAAGAGCCTTGGTACAAAACTTGCTAAATACAAGTTAGAGCCGCATGGGAGGTTTTTGTACTATTGTAGAATAATAAAAAACCAGAAGATAACGTATAAGTGTCGTGTGATAACAGAAATTGATGCACACGGCTTTGTTTAATTTTAAAGGGTAGAGGATTGCAGACCATGATTGCCAACATACAAGAAAAATATGAGCAGCTGAACGAAGTGCAAAAGGAGATTTTTGCAGGCTATGGTTTGCGTCAAATTAAGCATTTTATTGAATATTGTTTACCAGAAGTTCAACCACTGTTGCCTGAAAATTCTGTGATTGATGGTATTAATACCTCGGGTATGGTTCAAGCCACGCAACAAGACACGCAAAAGTGCTATGTCTGGAACGGCACGACATGGGATGTCTCCGCCAGCCATCTACCGATTATGGATACGACACAAAACTTTCAATCGGTCTGGGAAATTTTTACTTTGTCCGATTATGAGTTGATTGAACTCAGTCATGTTCATCGAGATTTTTTAGGTCATGCCCATGTTTGAGCGCAATCCACTGCGCCGAATTGAATAAAGGACATGTTTTTGCAAGCTACTGTCTGCTGGCAGGGCGGGATGTAAGAATTCCTGTTGATACTGCATACCTAGACGCTGCATTACAGCTTGAGAGGGATGGTTTATTGATGCAGTGAAAGCCACGACTTCATGAAGATGCAGTGTTTGAAAAGCAAAATTCAGTGCAAGTTGTGCCGCTTCAGTGGCATAGCCATAGCCCCAATACTCTTGAGCAAAACGCCAACCCATTTCAGTACACGGGGAAAAGCAAAATTGATCGGGCTGATGATGCAATCCTGTCATGCCAATCAAGCGCTGTGCCGATTTCAATTCTACCGCCCAAAACCCCCAGCCTTGTGCTGTAATTAAAGCTTGGAACTTATCGATAAGTTGATCACTTTCAGCCCGAGATAAACATTTGGGGAAATAACGCATCACGGCTGGATCGGCATTGAGCTGATAGAAGGACAGGCGATCCGATTCTTGCCAAGGCCGTAAAATCAAGCGGCTACTTTCAAGTTGCATCTGCATCAAGTCTCTTATAAATCTTCTAAAGGCAACTGAAAGCTTTGTTTAATAATTTGGCTTGGTAAATCGGTCTTAACGCTGGTAATGCCATTTTTCTTGGTTAAATGGGTCGACTGAAATTTACGATAGCTTTCTAGGTCTGGCACCACCACTTTCAGCATGGCATCACATTCACCTAAAATAATATAACACTCCATGACCTGAGGCAGTTCCTTCATGGCTTCAATAAAACAGTCAATGGTTTCAGCATCCTGACCGACCAACCAAATGCGTGAAAATAAAATCAGTTGAAAACCAATTTTTTGTGGATCAACCACCGTGGTGTAGTTCTGGATCACTCCTGCTTCTTCTAACAGTTTGACTCGACGTAAACAAGAAGATGGGGAAAGTCCGACTTCTTTAGCTAAATCATTATTTTGAATCCGACCATTTTGTTGCAATGCTTGAATGATACTTTTATCAATGCGATCTAGCTTGATTAAAATATTCTTGGAAGATGATTTCATAAAGTAGAATTAAATTCGAAAAATAAATCTAATTATAGAATATTTGCAATCCTATTTTATATAAATTCGCAGATACTAATTTTCACTTTCAGTCTATCTGGGAAAGGGAAAAGGATATGTCTGTATATTTACTCTTTGCGTTGACCGTTTTACCACTGGTGTGTACCCCAGGACCTGACATGCTGTTTATTTTTTCGCAAGTCATGGCGAAAGGATTAAAGGCCGGCATTATGGCGACTTGGGGCGTGTGTATGGGATATATGGTGCATTCGGTCTTAGTTGCGTTGGGGATTGCAGCAATTCTGGTTTCTTTTCCGATGCTATTTGAAACAATCCGTTGGTTAGGGATTGCCTATCTTTTATATCTGGCTTTTAGTTTGTTTCGCGCGGTCTTTAATAGCAAAGCCTTGCATGTGCCTAAAGCGCAAGCAGGGAGTCCGATTGCTAAAGGATTTTTAACTTCGTTACTGAACCCGAAGGGCATGCTGATTTATTTTGCCATTTTGCCGCAGTTTATGCGCAATGCAGAAAATACCGTGACACAAGGATTAATCTTATCTTTTATTTTCATAGGCTTATGCCTTGTGGTGTATACTGCTTTAAGCTTTGTGATTGCTAAAATTACGGCTAATGCTCAATTAGATGCCAAAAAACAAAAATGGGTCGATGCAGGTTCAGGCGGTTTATTGATGCTGGCTGCAACATGGTTAATTGCGCATTAAGTCGAACAAGCATGCTGTGATTCATAGCATGCTTGTTTTGCAGAAAATCTTAGCGTCATGCCGATCGGAATTCACGCTGTTGAACAGCAAGCTTAAAAATTTGAACTGGATCTTTCAAACATCACTTTGCTGTCAAAAATGACAAGATCAATACAGTTTTAACTCCCATGAGAATGTCGTATATAGCGCCAATCAGCTTAAGAATTTTCAGAATTGATCAGAAATAATTATGAGCTAAATAAAGTAAAAAAATAATAAAAATCAATGCATAAAAATAGTACGAACCCAGCTGGGTTTTAAAATGAAATTGGATGCAAATAAAACTTTGAACGCTGCGTTCAGCCATTTTTACGCATTTTTACTCTTGATTCGGCAATTGTGACTTGACCGAAATGCCATACGCATTGCAAGATAGGACACCTAAAAAATTTTAAGTGAAGAGTTAGTTTAACTTTTCTCAACATTTACTTTTGCTAAAACAGCCGAGGATTACATGAAGGCTCTTGTTGCTGTAAAACGTGTGGTTGATGCCAACGTTAAAGTTCGCGTTAAACCGGACAATAGTGGGGTAGACCTTACTAACGTTAAGATGTCAATTAACCCATTCTGTGAAATCGCAGTGGAAGAAGCGGTTCGCTTAAAAGAAAAAGGAACTGTTTCAGAAATCGTTGTTGTTTCTATTGGTCCTAAAGAAGCTCAAGAACAAATTCGTTCTGCAATGGCACTTGGCGCTGATCGCGGTATCCTAGTTGAAGCTGATGACAGCCAACTTGGTGCTCTTGAAGTTGCTAAAATCCTTAAAGGTGTTGTTGAAGCTGAACAACCACAATTAATTCTTCTGGGTAAACAAGCGATTGATGACGACTCTAACCAAGTTGGTCAAATGCTTGGCGCACTTTTAGGTGCAGGTCAAGGTACGTTCGCATCAGAAGTTAAAGTTGATGGCGACAAAGTACAAGTAACTCGTGAAGTTGATGGCGGTTTACAAACTGTTGAATTATCACTTCCAGCAATCATCACTACAGACTTACGTTTGAACGAGCCACGTTATGCTGCTCTTCCAAACATCATGAAAGCGCGTAAAAAGCCGCTTGATACTAAGTCTCCAGCTGATTTTGGTGTTACAACGACAACTAAACTTAAAACAGTTAAAGTTGAACCACCTGCTGATCGTAAAGCTGGCGTACAAGTGAAATCTGTAGATGAGCTTGTTGAAAAATTGAAAAATGAAGCGAAAGTGATCTAATACAGAAGGATAAAATCATGAGTATTTTAGTTATCGCTGAGCACGACAACAAGACACTTAACGGTGCAACTTTAAACGTTGTTGCTGCTGCACAAAAAATTGGTGGTGATATCACTGTATTGGTAGCTGGTGCTGGTGCACAAGCTGTTGCGGATGCTGCTGCAAAAGTTGCAGGCGTAAGCAAAGTCTTACTTGCTGACAACGCTGTTTATGCAAACCAATTGGCTGAAAATGTTGCTGCTTTAGTGGCTGACATTGCTAAAGGTGGTTTCAAACACGTATTGGCGGCTTCTACCACAACGGGCAAGAACATTCTTCCACGCGTAGCGGCACTTCTTGACGTAAGCATGATCACAGATATTATTGCTGTTGAATCTGCAAATACATTCAAGCGTCCAATTTATGCGGGTAACGCGATTGCGACTGTTCAATCAGACGAAGCGATCATTGTCGGTACGATCCGTGGTACAGCGTTTGATGCTGTTGCTGCTGAAGGTGGTGCGGCGGCGGTTGAAGCTGTAAGTGAAGTTAAAGATGCGGGTATCTCTAAGTTTGTTGCTGAAGAGATCGTAAAATCTGAACGTCCTGAATTAACAGCTGCGCGTATTGTAGTTTCTGGTGGTCGTGGTGTGGGTTCTGGCGAGAACTACCACAAAGTACTTGACCCATTAGCAGACAAGCTTGGTGCTGCTCAAGGTGCTTCACGTGCTGCGGTAGACGCTGGCTTCGTTCCTAACGACATGCAAGTGGGTCAAACAGGTAAAATCGTTGCTCCAGACTTGTACATCGCTGTCGGTATCTCTGGTGCGATTCAGCACTTGGCGGGTATGAAAGACTCTAAAGTGATCGTTGCGATCAACAAAGACGAAGAAGCGCCAATTAACGCAGTTGCTGACTACTGGTTAGTGGGTGACTTAAACACTGTAGTGCCAGAATTAGTATCTAAAATCTAATAACTGAACTGCTGTAGTTTAAAAAACGCCCTTTACAGGGCGTTTTTTTATGTTGATGCCATCAGTACTGATGGTATTCGCGCTGCTTTTTGCCAGCTTGAAAGTTG
Organism: Acinetobacter sp. GQ146; assembly: GCF_059758585.1. Lineage (NCBI taxonomy): Bacteria > Pseudomonadati > Pseudomonadota > Gammaproteobacteria > Moraxellales > Moraxellaceae > Acinetobacter > Acinetobacter sp. GQ146. The sequence continues at coordinate 289,781 of NZ_JCAXDV010000002.1, read as the reverse complement.
CGATCTGTGCTGAAGCAAGTCGCTTCAAACATGAAAACTTCATTTTTCCTTCTTATAACTTATATAAAACAAGCATTTAAATCTTTTTATATAATGCGGCACACCGCATGAAACTTTAGCTTAATTTTCCACTTAAATTAAAGCCACTTATTGTTTAAAAAAAATACGATAAATAAAGGAAAACTAACGAAATTAACTCATCTAATTCACCACCTAAAAGTGATAAAATATGCTAAAATTTACGGCTGTATTTTAGTTTTTTAGCTCAATTTCCTGAGTTAAATTTTTGCAAGATTTAAGATATATAAATGCGGGCAGAACATCTGCTTGTATAACAAGGAGTATGCATGAGCGTATCGGAAATTAGACCGATTGCCATTGAGGATGAACTCAAGCACTCGTATTTGGACTATGCAATGAGCGTGATTGTATCGCGCGCTTTACCTGATGTACGAGATGGTCTAAAACCTGTTCATCGTCGTGTGCTTTATGCAATGCACGAATTGGGTAATGACTACAACAAAGCGTACAAAAAGTCTGCCCGTGTTGTAGGTGACGTAATCGGTAAATATCACCCACATGGTGACTCTGCTGTTTATGAAACTATTGTTCGTATGGCGCAAGACTTTAGTTTGCGTTACATGTTGGTTGATGGTCAAGGTAACTTCGGTTCTGTAGATGGCGATAGCGCTGCTGCGATGCGTTATACCGAAGTACGTATGCAAAAATTGACCCATGAGATTTTGGCGGATTTAGAAAAAGATACCGTTGACTGGGAAGATAACTACGACGGTTCTGAGCGCATTCCTCAAGTAATGCCAACACGCATCCCGAATTTGCTGATTAATGGTGCAACCGGTATTGCGGTAGGTATGGCGACCAATATGGCGCCACATAACATGACCGAAGTTGTGAATGCTTGTTTGGCGTATGCTGATGACCCAAATATTAGCATTGAAGGTTTGATGCAGCATATTTCGGGTCCTGACTTCCCTACAGGCGGCATTATCTACGGTAAATCAGGCATTGTAGATGCTTACCGTACTGGTAAGGGGCGTTTGCATATTCGTGGTAAGTATCATTTTGAAGAAGATGAGAAAACCGGCCGTACCACGATTGTCTTTACTGAAATTCCTTATCAGGTGAACAAGGCGAGAACCATTGAGCGTATTGCTGAATTGGTGAAAGAGAAAAAACTGGAAGGTATCTCTGAGCTTCGTGACGAATCTGATAAAGAAGGGATGCGTATCGCCATTGATTTAAAACGTGGTGAAAATGCTGAAGTTGTGGTGAACAACTTGTTCTTGCATACCCAACTTGAAAATTCCTTCAGCATTAACATGGTCTGCCTAGACAATGGGCAACCAAAGTTAATGAATCTTAAAGATATCATTGCGGCATTTATCCGTCATCGCCAAGAAGTGGTGACACGCCGTACCATGTTTGAATTGCGTAAAGCACGCGAACGTGGCCATATCTTAGAAGGTTTGACGGTTGCGCTAGCCAATATCGATCAAATTATTGAAACCATTAAAACTTCTGCCAATCCTGCAGAAGCGCGTGAGCGTTTACAAGCCGGTGAGTGGGCAGCCGGTAGTGTGGTGGCCTTGCTCGAAAAAGCAGGTTCAATTTCTATCCGTCCAGACGAAATTGAAGGTGAAGATCCAAATCGTCCATTTGGTTTAGATGGTCAAGTGTATCGTTTGTCGCCAACTCAGGTGGGTGCGATTCTAGAGCTGCGTTTACATCGTTTAACGGGTCTTGAGCAAGACAAACTGCATGCCGAATACACAGAGATTCTGGGACAAATTGCTGAATATACAGCCATTCTGAATGACTTTAACTTGCTGATGACAGTCATTAAAGAAGAATTGGCGTTAATTCTGCAACAATATGGCGATGCACGCCGTACTGAAATCGTGGAATCACGCGTTGACTTCTGTCGTGAAGACTTGATTCCTGAAGAACAAGTGGTATTAACCGTTTCACAAACTGGTTATGCAAAAACGCAGCCGTTGTCTGACTATGCGGCACAACGTCGCGGTGGCCGTGGTAAATCTGCGACTTCGATGAAAGAAGATGATTACATTCAACATCTGATTGTGACTTCGAACCATGCAACGGTGTTGTGCTTTACCAATGTCGGTAAAGTGTATCGCTTGAAAGTATTTGAAGTTCCACAGGCGTCACGTGGGGCAAAAGGCCGTCCAATGGTGAACTTGTTACCATTAGAAGCAGATGAAACCATTACCGCTATTTTACCAGTGATTGATGCACCGAAGAAATTTAAAGACCGTTTAGCGGACTTTAAAGCCTATGTCCGTGCCAACGTGGTGAAACTACGTGAAAACAGTGTTATTGAAGCACATTATGAAGCCTTAAAAGCCTCATTTGATGAGCTTGCGGCTGATGCTGATGAATTGTCGGATGGCTTACGTAAGCAGTTAAAAGAGTTGGGTGTAGAGCTTTCTGCAACAGATTTGGATGATGAAATTGTTGCCGAATTTGCAGAACTGGTCGAAAACCTGCGTAAAAACTTCTTTGTCTTTATGGCAACGGCCTCAGGTACAGTCAAACGTGTAGAGCTGGAACAATTCAGTAATGTTCGTTCAAACGGCTTACGTGCAATTGAATTGAACGAAGAAGATACCTTGATTGGTGTGGCGATTACCGATGGCGAACAGCAAATTATGTTGTTCTCGAATGAAGGTAAAGCCATTCGTTTTGCTGAGACCGATGTTCGTGCCATGGGGCGTTCAGCCAAAGGCGTGCGCGGTATGCGTGTGACGATAGGCTCAGCGCAGGCTGAAGAAGCTGAAGAAGTGGATTCGGATGAAGATGATGCAATAGATGCCAGCTTTATTAGCCGTATTGTTTCTTTAGTGGTTGTGCCTGAAACAGGGGAAGTGCTATGTGCTTCAGCCAATGGTTATGGCAAACGTACACCTGTTGATGACTTCCCAACCAAGAAACGTGGTGGTAAAGGCGTAATTGCCATTAAGACCTCAGAACGTAATGGTGAATTGGTTGGTGCAGTGGCAATTGATGAAACCAAAGAACTGATGCTGATTTCGGATGGTGGTACGCTAGTCCGTACCCGCGCTTCTGAAGTTGCACAAACAGGTCGTAATGCGCAAGGTGTTCGTCTTATCCGTTTAGGAGAGGATGAAACATTGGTGGGTGTTGAAGCAATTGATGCTGTAGAAGAAGATGATATTGAAGCTGTTGAATCGTTAGTTGCTAATGAAACCTTAGTGGATGATGTAACGCTTTTTGATGAAGCTCAGGATGAATCAGATTTGAATGAATCTGAAGAAGACTAAGTTTGATCTCTCAGAAAAGGACGCTACGGCGTCCTTTTTTGTGCATAGATTCTAATAGAGCTTCATGTTGGGGGCTTATGATGATGGAGCCATTGAGAAATTCATGAGCAAAATCAAGTTTGAAATAAAAATTATACAACTGTATAAACTCTGCTTTTTATATACTAGCCGCAGTGAATTGAACCTATAGGTCGAAAATGAAAGCAAAGCTTCTCTGTTTTAGCGTCATGTTGGCACTGGCAGGATGTGAACTTGGACAAAATCAAGATGCCATACCGAATCCGAGTCCTGAACAAGAAAAAGCAGCACAACAAGCTTACGAGGCTTTTAAGCAGGCTGATTTTGACCAACTTTATCGCTATTTTGAACCTGAATTAAAAGCCGATTTTATGCAGCATGAAAATGATATGCGTAAATTTGCCAAAACGATTCCTCAGCAGGCCATAACCAATCAAAAAATCGTTTCCAAAAAAATTGAAACGGAAACAGATAAACCCAGTTTATATAAAGTCAGTTATGAGTATGCTTATGGCAATAAAAACCTAGTGCAATATGATGTCGGGTTTGATCAAGCGGGCGGAAGTACTAAAATTCGTGCATTTGATGTGAAGGTCTTTGGGGCTTCAACCAACTAAGCGGATTGTTTTTTTTGCTGCTAAGTAAGTACTTTTAGATCCATAGACTTAGCTGGTTGAGCTAGCGCATGATTTGCTTAGCATTTGCTACGGCTTAACCGCCAATAGCTCAAGACTAAGCAAATTGCCGCAAATGTGGCTAAATAAATCAGTTTAGGGATCACCATTGACGTTGGGACTCCCATTTGATTGAGTTGAATAAACATTTGAATGGCTTGGGTTGAAGGCAAGCTTAAACCCAACAGTTGCATCCATTCCGGCATGGCTGCATGTGGCCATGCTGCTCCTGAGAGCAAAAATAAAGGAATTGAGGTAAAGACAATCACATGCCCGGCACGTTCAGGAATATCCAGATATGATGCCAAAACAAGACTGAGACCGATCACACAGCTTATGTAGATGGGTACGGCAAGCAACATGCCGAAGAAATTGCCACCGCGAGGGTAGTCATAGAGCCAGAAAGTAAAACCAAATAAATAGAAACAACCGAGGCAGCCAATGGTCAAGATGGCTGCAAATAAGCCCCAAAACTCTACGCTTTTAGTTTTCCAGCCCTTATTGCGATATCCTGCTACCAACATGCATAAACCTAAAACAATGGTCTGATGAATGATTAACGGTGCAATCGCTGGGAAAATGTAACTGCCATAACCCGACAGAGTATTGAACAAAGGTATTTGGTGAATCGAAAGAGCAGGGGAAAAATGCGAAATCTGTCCAAACTTTTCCGCGTGTTCAGCCAATGTATTTTCAATTGCTGTGGCGAGTCCTAAGCCAATCTGTTTGGTTCTTAAAAAATAGGCGGCACTCAGGTATAAGCCGACACCGCCCACTTCACCGCGGTGCAGGCTATTGGAGAGATTGTCAGGCAATAATAAAATACCATCTGCGCGTTGCTGCTTGATCATGGCTTCAGCTTCAGCAAAATTGCCTGTTACTGCACGTACCTGAATATTGGGGCTATGACTGGCAGCATTAATAATGCTTGCAGTCAGTACACTTTGCTCTTCATCTACAATGACAATCGGTAAAGCTTCGGCATGTTGTGCTTTATACGCCGTGGGATAAAAAAAGCTATAAAAAAAGACCGAAAGAATCATCGTAGTTAAAATTGAACTATTTTTGGCAATATCGCCAAAGGTCTTCAGATAATAGGATAAAAATAGTTTAAATCTGTGCTTCATACCCGCACCTCAACACGACGCTTTTTGAGTAAAAAGAGGGAGGCTGCATAATAAAACAGGCAGTAAAATGCCAAAATCAAACAGGGCCATAGCGAAAGTTGTACTGGACTACCAATCACCCATTGTTCCGTTTGTAATTTTGCATAAGGGGTATAGGGAATAATATTGGCCCAAAACTGGGTAAAAACAGGGGCATTGTTCAGCGGTAGTGTTACACCGGCAAAGCTTAAGGATGATCCCCCATAAACAGCAATAAAACCAAAGGTTTTTGATAGATTATTGGTAGCAAGCACTACAGTGGCGCTGATACAGGCATAGGCAAAATAAAAGAGAAACTGAGCAACGAGCAATAGGGCTAAATTGCCTGCAATAAACCAGCCGCGAATTTCGATTAACCAGAACATCCATAGCCAGGTCCAGAAACTAAAGATTAAGACATAGGTCAATAATTTACTCAGTAAAGCTGTCCATAAATTAGGCACATCTAACCAGAGCTGTGATGGTTGAAATTGAAATTCTTGTCCAATTGCAAAGGCAACACAACAGCAAAGCAATAAATGTAAAACCGCAGGAATGACAAACGGTTCTAAATAGAATTCGTAGCTTAAACTAGGGTTATACAGCGGAGAAATTTTTACATTGGGCGTTGGAAGTTCTATATAGGGGAGACTATTGGCTAAATAATGTTGCCCCATATAATTAGCCATGCCTTGTAGAGTACTACTGAGCATGGCTGATGAAATAGCATTGCCGACACTGAAATAACTTTGATTGAAGGCAATCGCGATTTCGGCATCTTTGGCATTCACTAGGCGCTGTTCAGCACCTTCTGGAATCAGGACATAACCCCAAATTTTAGTTTCATTGAGCAGTTGCTCAACCTGATGCGTATCTGAGCTTATGCTATAAATGGACAAGCTTTGATTGTGCGTTAAATATTTTTCAATATTCCGACTCAGACTGCTTTGATCTTGATCAATAATGGCAATCGGCAAATGTTCAGGCTTGCCTTGCGCAAACATGCAGCTAAATAACACAATCACCAACAGCGGGGCGAGTGTAACTAAACACAAGTCCCACTTATGGGTCGCTAAATAGCGCAGTTCACGCCAAAAAACTGACCACATCAGGATTGCTCTTTGACTTTAAAGATCACACTCATTCCGACTCTAAGATCGGCAATCGGGCTGATCGGCGTTAAGTGTAATTTGAAACTCCGAATATCATAGCCACCCGTTTGTCGAGTGGTTTTGATTGTGGCAAATTCACCTTCAGCATCAATACTCTCGATTTTAAACTGCGCAGTTTTATTTAAAGCAGGAATGTAACCGTCTAAAGTCTTGGCTTGATAGACTTGAGCATATTGGTCTTCCCGCACATTCAAACTCACCCATTTCTCATCATCCAGAATGATACTCATGACCGGTACACCCATCGCGACCAGTTCAGACACTTTGCTGTAGGTTTTAGAAACCGTACCCTTTACAGGGGAAAATAATTGGGTTTCTGCTTCCAGCGCGTTGGCTTCTGCGACTGCCGCTTTGGCAATTGCAACTTGAGCATCAGCCGTCGTTTTTTGTTCGCTGGTGCTGCCACGTTTGGCACGGGCATATTGCTGGTAGGCTGCTTCAGTTAGTTGACTGGCTGACTGTGCTGCAGCATGCATTTCGTCACGACGTTGGCGAGAGATGACACCTTCTTGATACAGTTTGGCACCCCGTTGATACGTTGTTTCGGCTAAATTTTGTTGGGCTTTCATGGCTTGCCAATTTGCATACAGAGTATCAATATTTTCCTGTTGTGAACCACGATCTGCTGTGGCTTGTAAGGCCAATGCCGATTGTAGGCTGGCCAGTGTTTGTTGCTTTTTCGCATCAATTTCGGGGCTGTACAAACGCACTAAGGGCTGATTTTTTTCGACTTTTTGTCCATCATGGACGTAAATTTCTTCAATGCGGCTCGGAATTTTGGTACTGATATGTAGTGTTTCGGCTTCAACACGACCTTGAATTTCAACCATTTTCGGTTGATAGCTTTGCCATAAGCCAAAGGCAATTAAACCCAGTAATAAGATGATTACCACACTCAGCGCGATTTTAATTTTTGCCGATTTTGAGTTTTGAGCAGGTTCGGGTTTTGGTGTGGATGAGGCATGTGTTTCAGTATTGTTCTGTTGTTGCTCCGTCATATTTTCTGAGGGATTGCTCTGCTCAGCGTGTTGAGACTGTGGTGGCGTTGGCTGCTCTAATGAGGAGGCATTGCTTTCTTGATCAGGTGTTGATTGATCTTGATTCATGTAGGTTCCCCATTAAAGTTAACGAATAAATTGAGTATTGTTTTGATGGACATAGCTTTGGAACTCAGCAATTGAGCCGTGGCTTTGTAATAATGTGGCCAATGACATCACATATTTGAAAGCATTCAACGCCATTTCCGATTTTAATGCACTGATCATATTTTGCGCATCAATCACCTGTGTGGCAGTGCCCATGTCCTCTTTAAATGACAGCATTTGTATACGTAAATTTTCTTGTGCAGCCAACATATTCTGTTGCAGGAGTTGATGACTGTGCTGGGCAGATTCCAGTTCACTATATGATTGATAAATGATATTTTCGATTTCTTGTTTGGTCCGCGCAGTGCTTAGCTCAAGGGCATAGCGTTGTAATTCTGCTGCTTGCACATTTTTTTGTTTATCTATGCCTGAAAATAAATTGTATTGAGCCGCAACCCCGACAATCCAATTTTGATGTTCATCTAAACTATATTCACCAAAGGCAAACAGTGTCGGTTTTTTCGCTGCGGATTCTGCTTGGACTTTGACGCCTGCAAGCTCAGTATCCTTTTGTAGTTTTTGTAGCAGTGACGATTGTTTTGGATAGCTTGCTAACCATTGATCAATCGAATGATTTTTGACTGTATTCACAAACAGCGGAGTCGTAAGTTCCGTAACTTGGCTACGTTGTAATAAATTATTAAGCTGAAATAGGCTGGTACGTAAATTGGCTTGTGCATTTTGCATGAGTCGATCAGCATTGTTTTTTGCCACTTCAAATTGCATGCGTTGCCCTTTGCTGATGAAGCCTTGTTGTTCCAGTTTCAGGGCATTTTGATAATGGGTTTGCATCGCCTTAAAATTTAAACGGCTTGCATTGAATAATTGCTGTTGTAGCTGGGTATTAAAATAGGCCTGAATAATTTCAAAGCGCTGAAGATCTTGTTGCTGTTGATTATTGATGACACTCCGTTCGGACTGAATTTGTGCTATCTGTTTGGCACTCGAGGTTAGTCCACCGGTATAAAGTGGCATAAATACAGATACAGTCGGACGGACCACCTGATCATCTAAATTTATAGTGGCTTCATTAGGAATTAAACCAATCCCGCGATCTATAGCACCACCGACCCGGTCTTTTAATGTGTCCGTAACATCACTGGGGATTCCGCTGTTATTTTGCCATTGATCAATTTGATTATTTACCCCTTGAGTCAGGGTGTTATCGAGATTGTTTTTGAATGAATTTAGGGGTACATCCACTTCATTATGAAAGGCATAAGCACGAACATTCAAATCCACACGTGGCAGACCGAGTCCTTTCACTGCTTCAGCTTGCAATTGTGCCGATTGTTGTAAGGCTTGAGCCGCTTGTGTGCTATAGGACTGCGTCAGCATGCTCTGTTCCGCTTCAGTATAGCTGAGTGGTTGAGCATAACTTGGAGTTAGGTATAACAAACCTATACACAGGCAGATAAAACTCGGGAAAACAGGTTTCATGGTAAGCGTTAATTTTCTTGGTTTTAATTGAAAACGCTGTGGCATTCATCAAACTCGCATGATCGTTATCAGCAATTATACCGATCTTAATTTTATGGGGGTAAACGACCGCGTTTACATTTTAACTTTGACGGACGCTAGACTCGTTATTCTGCAAAGTTATAATACGACAAATTTATACTTTTTAAAAAATGACATAGATAAAAATACAAATGATTCAGTATATTCCAAATCATCAATACAATATTGTAATGCCATCAGCACAGATGAGCATTAATCAGGCATTAGATTTATTTTATCAGCACAATGGCTTTGCTCCGATACTACCCGAACAGGAACCCTGTACAGTCCATGTTTATAATGGCTGTTTATTGGTGCCTTTGCCAAATATTGGGGTCAGGCATCGGTATCTCAAATACCATGACTTACATCATATTTTAACGGGCTATAGTGTGGGCCGAATAGGCGAAGGCGAAGTCAGTGCCTGGGAGTTGGGCACGGGGTCTATGTTTAATCATCCCATACTCGGGGTAATGAATTTAATTGCGCTTTCTACAGGTTTTTTCTTGCAGCCGAAGCGAATGTGGTCTGCCTTTCAGCGTGGTGTGTGGAGTCGGAATTTATATGCGCCATCTACGCGTATCTGGATTGATGTGCATGGCGATACCCAGCTGACCGATTTGCGTAGCCAATATCTCGCAGATTCCTCCATGAAAAAAACTCACTTTATTCGTACCGTAGAGTTTTGTATTTATTTACTTCTGGCTTTTTTGATTCATGCCGTGGTGGTTATTCCAGCGTTAATTGTACGTATAGTCAGCTACTTAGTGGCTGGAGAATCTTTAATAAAAGCCATTCAGCCGAAAAGACGTGGCGATCTTTATTGATGTTTTGACTTTAAATACCCGATAGCATTGAAATATTTTCAGGATAATTTACTGCAAGCCTGAGCAAGATATGATTAAATGCCATCATTTTATTGTGTTTCACCTCTGAAAGGAAAAATCATGCGCGCGTACAATTTCTGTGCTGGTCCTGCTGCATTACCTACTGCCGTTTTAGAAAAAGCTCAACAAGAAATGTTGGATTGGCATGGCAAAGGGTTGTCCATTATGGAAATGAGCCACCGTAGCAAGGACTATGTTGCGGTTGCTGAAAAAGCAGAAGCGGATTTACGCAAGCTTATGAACATTCCTGAAAACTACAAAGTGTTGTTTTTACAGGGTGGGGCATCCTTACAGTTTTCTGCCATTCCATTAAATTTATTGGGTAAAAATAATAAAGCGGACTATATCCATACTGGCATCTGGTCTGAAAAAGCGCTGCAAGAAGCACAGCGTTATGGCGATATTAATGTCATTGAAGCTGGTACCAAAATTGATGGCAAACTTGCCATTACAGCGCAAAGCGAATGGAATTTGTCTGCAGATGCTGGTTATGTACACTATGCGGATAATGAAACGATTGGTGGTTTACAGTTTGCTTCAATTCCAGAAACCGACAAGCCTTTAGTTTGCGATTATTCATCAAGCATTTTATCTGCACCTTTAGATGTGTCGAAGTTTGGTCTCATTTATGCGGGTGCGCAGAAAAATATTGGTCCAGCAGGTTTAACCTTAGTGATTATTCGTGATGATTTACTCGATCAAGCGAAACCTGAAATTCCAAGTTTGCTTAAATATTCTGCTCAAGCGAAAAATGATTCGATGGTGAATACCCCAGCGACTTATGCATGGTACTTGTCTGGTCTCGTGTTTGAATGGTTGCTAGAAAATGGCGGTGTAGACGCGATGCAGCAAGTGAATCTGCAAAAAGCAAAATTACTTTATGGCTATATCGATTCAAGTGATTTTTATGCAAACCCGATTGCAGAAGCCAACCGTTCAATCATGAATGTGCCATTCACTTTAGCCAATGCTGATTTGGAAAAATTATTCTTGAAAGAAGCGGAAGAAAACCATTTATTGAATTTGGCAGGTCACCGTTCAGTGGGCGGTATGCGTGCAAGTATTTATAATGCAGTTCCTTTAGAAGGGGTGCAGGCATTGGTCAACTTTATGGATGACTTTGCCAAACGCAATGGTTAAGCCCTATATGTGAAAAAACCCATCTGAATAAGATGGGTTTTTTTATTTTAACTGTTCAATTACAGAATAAACTGATGCAGAATATAAGCAGATGTCATCATGCCGAAGACAAAAAAAATGCATGACATGGTGTCGAGTTGGTAGCGTTGTTCAAGTTGGGTTTCAACGCGCTGTAAATTTTCTTCTTGTACGATTTTCATAGATATCTCGTTCCGATCTATATTATCGTTAAATCCTATGGCTTGTTCATATTATAAGCATAAAAAATTGATTAAATAAAGTACTAATTGTCATGAATGAAAAAATCCGTCCGATTTTTAATTTAATCTTCGTCGTGATAAATGATAAACGATAGTTTTTATAAATATTATAATAACAAACTGTTTTTACTTATATTTTATTGTCTATCGATATTGAGGGTTAAATAAATTTAAAACTGTGGATAACCGATTATAATTTGAATTTAAAAACACAATTAAAATAAAAAACTGTGGATAAAATATAAGCAATAATATTTGAAGCCGTATTTTTATAACCCTCACAATACAAAAACGGGATGTAAGTCACAGCTTTGTGAGCTTCATCCCGTTTGCATGTGCTTGGGTACAGTGCCAGCTAGTTTTGTGTGTGAATACTCACTTGCACCCAAATGTTGCCGCGAATGTATTGACCAATATTAAAATGTTTATATTGTTCATCTTTCGTAGCAATACGAATTAGCGTTGCTTCCTGATTTTCATCATGAATTAACGTGACGTCATAGAGCGTATATTCTTGTCCCATAAATTGCAGGCTGGTTTTGCCGACGATATTGCCTTGGAACCAAGCTTCATCTTCTTGTCCCATTTTCTCGCCATACAAATAGGCCACCATTTTCGAGAAATCAACGGTTACAGGCGCTTTATCATCCTCACATTTTGGTTCCCAAGCATCAATCTGTTCTTGGAGGTTGGCTGGTGCAATCCCATTATTGGCAGCCAAAATGTCATTTAAAGCACGGTGGTGTTTAATTGACGCAGGGTCATCTACCACCAGTTGCTCATGCTCAGATACGGCTTGAAGCTCATAGGCCCAAGCATTCAGTTGCACTAAATAGGACTGATCTTTTTGATATTGGTCATGATTGACACTGTATAAGCTATCAAACGCATAGACGACACTATTTTCCCCAAGGTTTAATTGCAGCACTGCTTGGGTATTGGATTTGCAGCTAATGATGCGTTCAATAGAGGCTTTAACCTTATACGGGCTCTCAAAACTTGGAAAAGCGGTTTTTACTGCTTTCGGTTTATTATTTTCTACGGCAATTACTTGGCAGAGTTGTACCTGCTCTTTGCTGGGTCCTTGAATGAGCCATACAGAGGCATCCATATCGCACTCGTCACGACAAAGCCCCATTGGCATAATCGGTGCATCGAGTGCCAGACCTAACCATTTGGGAACTTCAGTGGTTGGATTTTCTGTGAGCAAATTCCAATGCTCGATATGGCTGCCGAAGTTTTGATCTTCAATGGTGATCATTTCAGGTCTGTTTTGATTTTTCATAAGCACAATTTTGAATGTTCAGTGGCTTTACTCTATTTAATCGAGGGTTATTTTGATATTTCAAGTCTATCTGAATGAAAACAGGCATAAAAAGTAAATGAATCAAACTGAAGCTCAGTCAGAAGCGTGAGAAATTCAGCTCAGTGAGTTAAAAATCTGGACTTTTATGCAGCTGTATTTCTTTGCTATAAAAATATACTTTTCAAGTATATTTCCGATTTTGCTCCGTGTGAGGCTACGGTTTTTGTTACACTGGGCTGTCCATATTGAATGATGAAGGTGCGTGTGCTGCCATTTAAACTTTGGGTCGATGCGGATGCATTACCAAAAATTTTACGTGAAGTGATTCTACGTGCTTCGGATCGCTATCAACTTGAAGTTACTTTTGTTGCCAATCAAAATGTCGGTATTACACCTTCGGTTCGGATTAATTCCATCCAAGTCATGAGTGGTGCCGATGCGGCCGATCAAGAAATTGTTGATCGCATGCAAGAGAATGACATTGTTATCACGCAAGATATTCCTTTAGCAGCTCAAGTCATTGAAAAAGGCGGTATTGCAATTCATCCACGCGGTGAAATTTATACAACGGCCAATGTTAAAGCTCGACTGCATTTACGTGATTTTATGGACACCTTGCGTGGGGCAGGGGTACAAACAGGTGGACCCCCGCCAATTTCTGAGCGCGATAAGCGTGAGTTTTCTAGTAGTCTGGATCAAACCATTCAGAAACAAAAACGTAAAACCAGCAAATAATTGGATTTCAATATGCCCTCCAAAGCCAATCTTATGTCGACCTATGCCTTATTGGTATTTATTTGGGCGACCACACCCTTGGCGATTGTATGGAGTGTGTCGGATTTGCATTTGTTATGGGCTTTGGTATTGCGGTTTTTTATCGCGCTACCATTGGCGCTGCTGCTGGTTTATGCGCTAAAGGTTAAATTTCCCTTTGATCGTGTCAGCTTACATAGCTATCTGGCAGGGGCATGCAGTTTTATTGGTTCGCAAATTTTCACCTATCTCGCGACCCAATATTTGTCCTCCGGTATGATTGCTTTAATGTTTGGTTTGGCCCCGATTATGGCGGGCTTAATTGGACGATTTGCTTTTCAGCAGCATTTGCATCGTCTGCAATGGTTAGGGATGACGATCTCGGTCACTGGACTGGCCATTATTTGCTTTACGGGTGGGCAACAGCATGTACATCCAGTCGGTATTTTGTTGATGCTGCTGAGTGTGTTTATTTATGCGTTATCGATGTTTTGGGTGAAGAAAGTCAATGCACCACTCAATCCAATCGCACAAGCCTCAGGTTCTATTGTGATCTCTACACTGGTCGCGGTGTGTATTATTCCCTTTATTTGGCAATATGCACCGACGCATATTCCGCAGCTTAAATCACTGTTGGCTTTGTTTTATACGGTAATCATGGCCTCACTGGTTGCGATGTTCTGTTACTTTAAGCTGGTGCAGAACTTACAACCCACAACTATTTCATTAACCACGGTCATGACGCCGATTCTGGCAATGTTAATTGGCGCACTGCTCAATCAGGAAATGCTGTCGTTTATGGTTTTTGTGGGAGCAGCTATTTTATTATTTGGGCTATTTATTTATTTTTATCGGGATTTAAAAGCGAGCCGAGAACTCGCTCTTAAATTGAAATTACAAAAAAATTCATGCAAACCTTAATCTTTAGCCTGTTCGAGATTAACGCATTCTGCTAGTTTGACTCGGTCTTGTGGGTGTAGGGTAATAAAATAGGCGCCTGTACGGAATTTACCTTTGCCTTCATCACGGCTATACACCACTTGCGCTGTTGCTGCGATATGAAAGAAGTTTTCAGGATGACTTAAAGTCACATGAATATAAGTGCCTTCTTGAATTTCGCGATCGCAATAAAAGCTTAATCCACTTTCTGAAAAATTGACCTGTTCCGGTACAGGTAACATGGATTGTACAATTGCATCGTATAAAGAACCGGTAATCAGGTTTAATTTTTGGTTGAATAAGGATAATATTCGAGCAATTTGTTGATCTTTTTCAGTTAATTGTTCTAATTCGTAGTTTAAAGCCAGATCAAATTGATCTAATTCTGCGAGTAGTAGAAAATAGCGGGGCAAGACAAAATTTGGATCGTAAGGATCATTAAGAGCAACATCATCAGAAATAACCTGATAGTTAATTCGCAAGGCAGCATCGATACGTGACATTACGCGACGTTCCGCTGAGGCGCTTTGATGCTGTAAATTTTCCATAATGTATTACCTCGGACTAGATGGTATGTTTAAACCAATCTCGCTGTACATCGGGTTAAGATATACTCGCGCACGGCGTAGCAACCACTTTATTTCTTTTATTGCTCTGGTCTCAATGATCGGTCTCACCTTAGGTGTGGCTGTTCTGATTACAGTTTTATCTGTAATGAATGGCTTTGACCGCGAATTGAAAAACCGTGTACTGGGCATGATACCTCAAGCCACTGTTTCATCAACACAAATTTTAACAGATTGGCCTGAACTTGCAAAAAAAGTTGAGCAGCATGAACATGTTAAAGGTGTTGCGCCGTTTACTCAATTACAAGGCATGATTACCGCGCATGGTCAGGTTTCTGGCCTTATGGTGACAGGTATTGAGCCAGAATACGAGAAAAAAGTCTCGATTATTCAAGACCACATGGTTGAAGGTAACATAGACCAGTTAAAAAAAGGTGAATTCGGGATTGTTTTAGGTAAGCAATTAACGGATGCCTTAGGTCTGGGCTTGAATGATAGTGTGACCTTGGTTTTACCAGAAGCAACGCCATCGCCTGCGGGGGTGGTACCACGCTTTAAAAGGTTTAAGATTGTCGGCATCTTTAGTATTGGGGCAGAAGTCGATTCTATGATGGGTTATATCGCCTTGAATGATGCTTCGACCTTATTACGCCTTCCGGATGGTGCACAGGGCATTCGCTTAAAATTGGATGATATTTTTGCGGCACCACAAGTTAGCAATGATATTGTGCGTGAATTGCCGGGCAATTATTACGCTTCGGATTGGACTTATACCCACGGTAATTTATTTAGTGCCATTCAGATGGAAAAGGCCATGGTGAGCCTGTTGCTCTTCCTGATAGTTTTAGTGGCTGCATTCAACATTGTATCTTCACTGGTAATGGTGGTAACGGATAAGAAAGCAGATATTGCAATTTTACGGACTTTGGGTGCTTCGCCTGCCACTATTACCAAAATCTTTATGGTGCAAGGTACAGTCATTGGTGTTGTTGGCACGCTTGCGGGTGCCGTACTGGGTATTGTGTTTGCAACAGGCATTAGTGGCTTTATTGATTGGGTCAACACAGCATTAGGTCTGCATTTATTTGATGCGTATTTTATTAACTATTTACCTTCATATTTGCGATGGCAAGATGTGGTGATTATTGTCAGCTTGTCTTTAATTTTGAGTTTCTTGGCGACCATTTATCCAGCCTTACGTGCGGCAAAAATTCAACCAGCGGAGGCTTTACGTTATGAGTAATGTGGTATTAGAAGCCAAAAATGTCGTGAAACATTTTACCGATGGAAAATCTACGGTTGAAGTGATTAAAGGACTGTCCCTGAAAGTGCATGCAGGAGAGTTTATTTCGATTGTCGGCTCAAGTGGCTCAGGCAAAAGTACTTTACTGCATGTCTTGGGCGGATTGGACCGACCAACCGAAGGGCAGGTTTGGCTGAATGGTCAGCGTTTCGATCATATGGGTGAAGCTGAACGCGGTTATTTACGTAATCAGCATTTAGGTTTTGTCTATCAGTTCCATCATTTGTTGCCTGAGTTTAGTGCATTGGAAAATGTTGCTATGCCTTTGATGTTGCGTGCAGGCACGAATTATAAAGAAGTTAAAGAGCAAGCCGAATATCTACTCAATCGTGTCGGTCTGTCTCATCGTTTAACCCATAAGCCGGGTGAATTGTCGGGTGGTGAGCGTCAGCGTGTTGCTCTTGCTCGTGCTTTGGTGGCTAAACCTGCGTTAATGATGGCCGATGAACCAACCGGTAATTTAGATCGTCAAACAGCAGTGAAAATTTTTGAATTGTTGAGTGATTTAAGGCAGGAATTCAATATGGCAATGCTGATTGTGACGCATGATGAGCAATTGGCTCGGGCTGCGGATTCGGTCTTACATATGCAAGATGGAATCTGGGTTGAGGCTTGATTTATTGGAATAATCGTCTTTAACTTGAAGCCCACTACGGTGGGCTTTATCATGTGCATCTTATATAAAAAAATCATGAAAATAATAAATGTATATTGCACTGATCGCATGGATTTTAGGTACAGCAGCGATAGGAAAAGACTGGGCTTTAACGGACTCGAGTTGTGTCATCTTCGGAGTATGTACGGTCTTTTGCTATGCTTTTAAATACAAATATTCTCGATTTCGACCACAGCTTACACATTTTGCTTCGGTTTTATTTCTAAGTCTGTTTAGCTTTAATTGGGCTTATTTACATGCCAATGATGCCCTACATCAGAGAATGGCGCTGCGCGAGTTGATGCCCAAACAGACTGAAGTCGTGGTCTATGTTCATTCTTTGAATCAGATTCAACCTCATCGTATACAACAACCGATCGTCGTACTAAATAATCGAAAGCAACCTGTGCAATGGTTAGCTTATCTTTCTTCTAAAGACCAACATCCACTGGAACTGGGGCAATATTATCGATTGCGTGGGCAAATTCTGCCTGCACATAGCTATGCGATGGAAGGTGTTTTTGACCAAGAAAAATGGTTCTTGCAACGCAACCTGATGTCGGCTTTTCAAGTGCAAGCGGTACAGCGGTTGACCAAGCAGCAAGTGGAATTATTGGGGCAACAGGCTTTTGTTAAAGCGCAACAGCGATGGTATGCCCAATTCTTTTTAGCGATTGAACAGCAGAGATTAAATTTACGCAATATTTTACATCAAGCAAAGCTGCAAAATTCGGGACTATTATTGGCGTTATTGACCGGCGATGAAAGTTTATTGACCCCTGATGTTGAGCATTTGTTTCAAGGTCTCGGCTTGAGTCATTTATTGGCTATTTCTGGGCCACATGTCTTGATCTTTGCTTTGATGCTGTGTTGGGCTTTACATCACGTCATCGTCCGTTTTATGCCAATATGGTATTTGCGAGTTCCTAAACCTTATTTATTAATCCTTCCTTTCTGTTTCGGGGTGTTCTTATATACGGCTTTGGTCGGATTTGAAATTCCAGCGCTAAGAACATTACTAAGCAGTATCCTTATTGCGTTATTTGTTTTGTTCCAGTTGCCTTTAAGACCTGTGCAGGTCTTGCTGCTGAGTGCGGCACTATTACTGTACTTCGATCCATTTAGTATTTTATCGGCCGCGTTTTGGTTGTCCTATGGCTCATGTTTAATCTTGTTCAGAATTTACCAGACTCTACAGCAGCACCCTGCACAAGCTGTACCATCAGGTTATGGGCAGTTCAAACAAAAGTTGGCATTGCTCTTTGAATCACAATGGAAAATTTTTATTGCTCTATCGCCACTGATGTTGATCTTTTTTCAGAAAATTGTCTGGATTGCACCATTGAGTAATCTGATCGCCTTACCGTGGGTGAGCATTTTGGTGGTACCTTTAAGTATCGTGGCGGCTTTGTGTCTATGGCTAAGTCCTGCATTCGGACTTTTACTGTTCAAGCTAAATGATATCAGCCTGTCTGGCTTAATAAGTTTATTACAGATGTTAGAACTTTTATTTGGTTCTAGCGCACAGAATGTAGCTATAAGTTGGATTGGTGTCTTGGGTTTAATCGTGGGATTAATCATCTTGTTTCTACCACGCGGAGTCATTCCTAAAACTTGGGGGATTGTGTGCTTTTTGCCGATCTTTATGTTGGATCAATCGCAGCAACCTTTTGAGCTACAGGTCTTAGATGTTGGACAAGGGCAAGCCATTTTTGTACAGCAAGGTGATCAGCAGATGATGATTGATATGGGGGGAAATTATGATGAAGATAAATTCAGTGTAGGTCGGCAATTAATTCTGCCATTTTTAAATCACAAGGGAATTAAGCATTTAGATCAACTGATCTTGACTCATTTAGATCAGGACCATAGCGGTGGCTATATGTCTTTGCAATCGCTGTTACCTATTCAATCCATTTACAGCAATCAACAGGTGCAAGTCCCGCCTGCATCACAGTTTGACTATTGTCATATAGGACAAGTGTGGCAATGGGAGGGGGTGAAAATTGAGGTGCTTTCTCCACGGCCAGCACAATTATCCCAAGTTGCGATAAATCAGAATGAGTATTCTTGCGTGGTCTACATTCAAGTTGCTAATGCGTATCCTTATGCCAATTTTTTAATTATGGGCGATGCGGGTTGGGAAACTGAATATCGCTTGTTGAAGGATTATCCAACTTTAAAAGTGGATGTTTTGGTTCTTGGACATCATGGCAGCAAACACAGCTCCGCTTATGACTTCCTCAAGCGACTGAACCCTAAACTTACTATTGCTTCCGCTGGCTTCAACAATCGTTATGGGCATCCAAGTCTATACACTCAACGTCGTTTAAAAGCATTAAACATCCCGTTATTTTCAACAGCCAATCATGGCAGCGTACAATTTATTCAAGCCAAAGATGGCCGGATGCAATTACATTTGTATCGAGAGCAGTTGAGTTGGCTCAGACATGTGCCTGTTGCTGACGGATCTTAGTAACCAACTGCATGGCTTGATCATGTGGAAGACTATATAAACCGCGTAATTCCGGATTGGCTTTAAAACGTTTATAGCTCCAGTGATAATGCTCTGGAAAACGTTGAATCAGCGTTTCAATCGCTTGATGAATCACCAAAGTCCCATCATTGGCTGTCCCTTGATAAACTTCGTCAGACATTGGCTCAATATACATATCAAAACCATGCTGTTCATTACGAATGGCATAAAGAAATAGGGCTTTAGCTTTAGTTTTTTGAATTAATTTCGCACTGAGATTACTGGATTCTAAGGGTAAGCCAAACAAGGGAACCAACTCACCACCGACATTGGGCGTATGGTCAGGGAGAATAACCGTTGTTCCCCCTTGTTTGAGGGCTTTAAAAATTTGCCGTACACCCGATTCATCGGTTGGAACCAAGTTAGCCTGTTCACGGCTACGTGCACTACGAACAAAATTATCAGCCGCAGGGTTTTTTACCGGCTTATAGAGAATGGTCATTTGGGTGAACTGCGCCACCCAGGCATTCATGACTTCCCAAGTCCCAAAATGTGGAACAATCAGGACCATGCCTTTTTGCTCTGCGAGGGCATCATGTAAATATTGTTCGCCAGTAATAGAGTGAATCCGCGAAATATTTTTCTGATTTTCTGAACCCCAAATACTAAAAAATTCAAAATAAGAGGTCAGTTCATTACGAATGGCTTGGCGGGTAATGGTTTCCCGTTGAGTAGCGTTTAATTCAGGTAAAGCAATTTCAAGATTTAGACGGATTGTTTGTGAAGTTTTAGAGATTTTTAATAGGTTCACTAATCCAGCCAGTGAACGGGCAATTAACCGAGAAATTTGAATGGGTTGTCGACTTGCAAAATGGAGTAAGCGATCAGTCGTTGTTTTAGAAGTTTTATCAGTCATTGCCTAATGGATGTGGATATAAGAAATATAAAACAGCGATTATTATAGGCGAAAACACGGTGATTAAACAGTTTATTGCGATTCCATGTATATAATGAGGGTAATTTTATTCATTATTGGATCTTCCTATATGTCCGATTGGCCACCAAAACCACAAAACGAAAGTCAACCTGCACAACAAAACTTAGAAAAGCATACTGGCAAAGAATGGCAAATTCTTGAAAAAGCGGTATTGGCTTCTGTAGAAGAACAGCGCCGTGCACGTCGTTGGAGTATTTTTTTCAAACTGCTTACTTTTGCTTATATTTTATTTATTTTGGTTGCTTTGGGGAAAGGTTGTAGTACCACCACAACAGATGTCAGCACAACTTCAGGCTCGCATATTGCCGTCGTTGATATTATCGGGACAATTGCAGCGGACAAACAAAGTGTCAACAGTCAAGACACCATTAAGTCGTTAAAGAAAGCATTTGAGAATCACAGCAGTAAGGCAGTCGTGTTGAATATCAACTCACCAGGCGGCTCACCGGTCCAGTCAGATGAAATTTGGCAAGAAATTCAATATTTAAAGCAACAACATAAAGATAAAAAACTCTATGCCATTATTGGTGACACCGGGGCTTCAGGCGCTTACTACATTGCTTCGGCAGCCGACGAAATTATTGTCAATCCTTCTAGTTTGGTGGGATCTATTGGGGTCATTATGCCAAATTACGGTGTGAACGGATTGATGCAAAAACTAGGGGTAGAAGACCGCACCATGACGTCAGGTGAAAATAAAGCCATCTTGTCCATGACTCAACCAGTAGATGTCGCGCAAAAAGCACATGTTCAGGCTGTTTTGGATAATGTACATGATCATTTTATTCAAGCTGTGAAACAAGGTCGGGGTAATAAACTTAAATCACAAGATCCTGCAATTTTCTCTGGTTTGTTCTGGACAGGAGAGCAGGCTGTAAAATTAGGAATTGCTGACCGTACAGGTAGCCTAAATAGCTTGAAACGTGAATTGAAACTCGATAAAACAGTGGACTATACCATTCAATATAATCCATTGGATTCTGTTTTAGGACGTATGGGTAGCTCAATCGGACAAGGTTTTGCTACTTCGCTTAAAGAACAGGTTCAAGCAGAGCAAACGACCCAATTACAATGAAACCATTAATCCACTTTGCGCATGCCAATGGCGTGCCATCCAAAGTTTATGAAAAACTCTTTCATTTACTCCGGGATGATTACGATATAGTGTATGTTCCAGTCATTGGAACCGACCAACGCTATCCTGTGACCAATCATTGGCCACGCTTGGTGGATCAAGTGACCGACAGTATTGTACGTCAAGCACACGGACGACCTGTGATTGGACTGGGGCACTCCTTAGGCTCCGTCTTGACCATGATGACAGCTTATAAACGGCCTGAATTATTCCAGCAAGTGATTATGCTAGATCCTCCTTTAATTATGGGGAAAGCTTCTTTACTATTTCATGCTGCGAAAATGGTTCACCCGAAACTTGTGGATCGTATGACCCCCGCAGGTCTGAGTAAACGTCGCCGTGATCATTGGGAATCGCGTGAACAGGCTGGTGAAATGTTGAGACCGAAAGGGCTGTATCAGCAGTTTGATCCCGAGTGTTTTCAAGCGTATTTAGATCATGCCTTAACTGAAGATGCAGAACGCGGTGGGGTAACCTTGACCATTCCGAAAGCTGCCGAAGTTGCTATTTTCCGCAATATGCCATCTTGGTGGTGGTTACCGATGCAGCAGCCAAAAGTGCCGATACACTTGTTGGTCGGCGATCAGAGTGAGTTCTTAAAACACGGTTTTCCACAAATTGCCAAGAAAAAAGTGGGCATTCCATTTAGTGTAGCTGAGGGCGGACATATGTTCCCGTTGGAACGTCCTGAAGCTACGGTAGAATTAATTAAGCAGCTGATTCAGCAATAAAAATACAATAAAAAATGCATCCGAGGATGCATTTTTTTATATCTGAATTTAGTGGATCACAGTTGGCAAAACTGGATCGGAGCCTGTAACGGTTGATTCCGATAGAACACTGTATTGGCATCTTGGTATTGCAATACACCAGTACAAATCCATTCCACGACTTGAGGGTAAATCAAATGCTCAAGGACATGTACGCGTTGTGCCAGAGTGTCGGCAATTTCATCGCGCCCAACTTTTAATACACCTTGAACCAGTGATTGACCTGCATCTAGTTCGGCAGTGACATAATGTACGGTACAGCCGTGATAGACATCACCCGTATTCAGCACACGTTGATGGGTATGCATGCCTTTGTAATGTGGCAATAAAGAAGGATGAATGTTTAACATTTTACCTTCCCAAGCACGTACAAACTGAGCACTGAGAATACGCATGAAACCAGCCAAGACCACCAAATCAATATCCCATGCCAATAATTGTTGATGCATGGCATCATCAAAAGATTCGCGTGTCGGATACTGTTTGTGCTCAATCAAGGCAGTTTGAATGCCAGCTTGACGCGCACGCTCGAGTGCGTACGCTTCAGGTTTATTGCAGATAACTCCAACAATTTCACCTGATAGACGGGCGTCTATCAGGGCTTGTAAGTTACTGCCACTGCCTGAAACAAGGACAGCAATTTTCATTATGCAAAGATTACGCGAATTTTCTCGTCAGCGCCTTCAACAGATTCTGCGTTGTCAACGATATGACCCATCGCCCATGCCTTTTCACCTTGCTCGGTTAAAAGCGCGATAGTTTTTTCTGCATCTGCAGGATCTACGGCAATGACCATACCAACGCCACAGTTAAAGGTGCGGTACATTTCAAACTGTTCAACACCGCCTTCTTTTTGAAGAAGTTTGAACAATTCTGGCCATTCCCAAGAAGATTCATTAATAATGGCTTGCGCACCGTTTGGAAGTACACGAGGTAAATTACCCGGTAAACCACCACCTGTGATGTGTGCCATTGCATGGACATCCACTTGTTTGCAAAGCTCAAGAATCGGTTTTACATAAATACGTGTTGGTTCCATTGCAGTATCAGCAAGTGGGCGACCATCTACGATTTGAGTAAGATCTACGTTTTTCACATCTAAGATTTTGCGAAGTAAAGAGTAACCATTTGAATGTGCGCCGCTTGATGCAACACCAATCAAGACATCACCCGCTTGCACTTTAGAGCCATCAATGATTTTGCTTTGCTCAACTACACCTACGCAGAAACCTGCAAGATCGTAATCTTCGCCTTCATACATGCCAGGCATTTCAGCAGTTTCGCCGCCGACTAATGCACAACCTGCAAGCTCACAGCCTTTACCAATACCTGTAACAACGTCAGCAGCAACATCAACATTTAAGTGACCTGTTGCATAGTAATCAAGGAAGAATAAAGGTTCTGCACCACACACCAGAAGGTCGTTTACACACATTGCAACTAAGTCTTGACCAATGGTGTCATGACGGTTTAAGTTCAATGCTAAACGTAATTTTGTACCAACACCATCTGTGCCAGACACAAGAACAGGCTCTTCATAGCCTTTCGGAATTTTACATAGTGCGCCAAAGCCACCTAATCCGCCCATCACTTCAGGACGAGTTGTGCGCTTAGCGACAGATTTGATTCGATCGACAAGTGCGTCGCCCGCTTCAATATCGACACCTGCATCTTTATAGCTTAAACCAGTGTTTGGGGTAGAAGTTGAGTTGCTCATAGTGAAGTCTCCGCATTTGCGCGGGGATTATAACCCGAATATACGAAACTCTTATGTTATTTATGCGCTAAAATGCTATCTTTACTTAAATATTTTACTTTTTATAACGATTAAATTGAAAAAGGCGGGTTTATATGGTCGATCGAACCTTGCGTCGCATTTTTATTCTTACGGGTATCGTCATTATTCTTTGGATTTTATATCTATTGAAACCTGTAGTATTGCCATTTATTGTCGCATTTTTAATCGCTTATTTGTTTAATCCGTTGGTCGAAAAATTCCATAAAATCGGATTTCCGCGTTGGTTGTCGATTAGTGTGGTGTTCATTGGCATTGGTGTTATTTTAACCTTGGCCGTTTCTTACTTAGCCCCTCTGGTTTGGCAACAGTTAATGTATGCCAAAAGCAGTATTCCCGCAGGGATTCACTGGCTAAATTACACCTTTTTACCGTGGACGTCGAAAACATTTAATCTGGTACAAATGGAAATTGATACAGAACAGTTATCGACTTCAATTATGGATTATATCCAGACCAATTATAGTGCAGATAGTCTTCAAGCCATGGCGCTTAAAATTGCGCAATCTGGCCTAAGCTTTATTCAAATTGGCGGTACGGTGGTTTTAATCCCTGTGATTGCCTTTTATTTCTTGCTCGACTGGGATCGCATGCTAGACAGTATGCGTCGCTTGATTCCACGACGATATGAAGCATCAACACTCAAAATTGTCGGTGAATGTCACAGTGTATTGGGGGCATTTGTCAAAGGGCAGTTCTTGGTTATGCTGTTGCTGGGCATTGTTTATGCCATGGGTTTACAGCTGATTGGGCTTGAAGTGGGGCTAATTATTGGCATGGTCGCAGGTTTGGCCAGTATTATTCCTTATTTGGGCTTTGCGGTTGGTATTATTGCTGCGGTCATCGCAACCTTATTCCAGTTTGGTATCGACTGGATGCAGTTGGCTTTAGTCGGTGTGGTTTTCATGATTGGGCAGGCCGTAGAAGGGTATATCCTGCAACCATTTTTACTGGGCGATAAGATTGGACTTTCTCCTGTTGCGGTAGTGTTTGCCGTTTTGGCAGGCGCACAACTAGGTGGTTTCTTGGGTATGTTAATCGCGTTACCCGTCGCCGCTGTCATTGTTGTGCTGTTAAAACATGCACGAGAATGGTACGAACAGAGTCAGTTGTATGGTCCGCAAACAGTTATTACTTCCTTTGCAGATACTAACTCTATTAGTATAGAAACCTCTCAGGTTGATGTAGATATTGAAATTAAAGACCAAGCCTCGAAAGATCAGCAAGTTGCTGAAAATTCGAGTAACATTGAACCGAAAACATAAAGCGTATAAGGCTTAATCACGAATATGCGTCAACTCCAATTAGATATTGAACCTCAACTTGATGCCCGAATCAGTGACTTTTCTGGTCCGGGTTGGGGGCATGTCATTGATGCGATTCGTCAGCTTCATGCAGGATTGATGAATCGTTTTTATGTTTATGGCGGTGCAGGTACTGGCAAAAGTCATTTACTCTCTGCCATCTGTGACTCGTATTTGGATGTCGGTAAGTCAGCAATTAAGGTATCCTTGCTTGAACTGCTCGATGCACCCACAGAAGCCATTACGTCACTGGAACGTTATGATTTGGTAGCTTTGGATGATATCGAAGCGATTTGTGGTGTTCCACATTGGCAAAAAGCTGTATTTCATCTAATCAATTATAATAATGAAGTGGGAGGACAGCTGGTTTTCTCTTCGAGAGTGGCGCCGATAGAATTAAAACTAGAATTGCCCGACTTGCAGTCCCGTTTGACCCAAGCAGTCAGTGTCAAGGTTCCAAACGGCAGTCTATATGCCGACCGTCAAATCTTAGTCAGTTCAGTGCTGGCACGACGCGGTATTCATATTGATCAACAGATTATTGATTATCTATTGGCGCATGGTCCTCATCAAGCTTCAATTTTATTACAGACATTAGAGCAGCTTATTCAATTGCTTAAAGGTGAAAAGACCAAACTGAGTCATGCCACCTTGCGACAAATTTATGCGTTGATTGACGAATATCAGTAAACATTAAAAGTACTTGAGTAATTTAAAAAGCTGTAACAAATTACTCAGAAATTTGTATCGCATGGATTTGCGGTCATAGAAAAATAATACAAAGACCAGTTAGGGAGAACATGATGCTATTTCATGGCATGAAGAATTGTCGTATCCAACAAAAAGTTGCTCTCTTCTTTGATCTCAAGAGTACTTGTCATACTTTTGATTCGCATTAATGCCGAGATAATCTGGCAGATTAGTCAATTATATTTTTATTCGCTTCTTTTAGTCTTAAGGACCAAGGATAGAGTCGTATTTTTTCGACTGTTATATGCATGACGCAATTTAGAAAAACAAGATAAAAAAATGAAGGAGAGAAGTATGCTCAAGCAGAGCATTGGTGTGGGAATGTTGTGTCTGGCAGGGCATGCTTATAGTGCAAATATTAGTGTCACGACCACAGAAGATATCGTTAAAGATGACCAAGAATGTTCTCTTCGTGAAGCAGTCGAATATATTAACCAAGATCTACCTAAAGCTGGCTACTTTGGTTGTGGCGGGGAAGATGCTAGCCCTGTTATTTTATTAGAAAAACAGAAGATTTATAAACTTAATTCACATTTGAAAGTTCAACGTGAACTCACTATCAAAACCAATTATGAGGTGGATTTTAATGAAACGCCTGTGTTGGGTAGCAACAATGCTGTGCTGCAAATGCAAGCGAAAGATAACATCCTGCGTATAGATGACGGTTCACAAGAGAAGCTTTTGAGCATCGTATTGTATGAGGTCAGTTTACAAGGCTGTAATCAGATCCAGTGTGCGCAGCAAGGCGGGCTGATTTATAACAATGAGTATCTGCAACTGAGTTATACCGCTTTATCCGGAGGGTATGCGGCACAAGGCGGTGCTATTTATAATGTCGGGAATGCGACTATGGAAAATACCAGTGACAGTCTGGTGGTCATCCAAAATAGTCTATTACAGAACAATTCCGCGCCTGAAGGGGCAGTTTTTTATACCCATCGCCCAGCATTTAAAATACTGAATAGTGTAATTCGGAACAATGAAACGAGTAACGCTGCTTCAGCCAATATTTATTCTTCTACGGCTTTTGCTATAAACCAATTGCCCAGTACAGTGTTAAGCGTGGCGAATTATATTAAAAATAGTACATTTTTACAGAATAAAGGGATGTTAATTAATTTACGCGATGGTATTGGCTTAAATAACTTGACCCTACTGGGCAATGCACAAGGCGTTAAATTTTCGGCACCACAAGGCAAAGCTTTTCTAGCCAACAGTATTTTAGTCGGTAACCCCTATCCAGTAACTCACCAAGCAGATTGTAGTTTTGATGCCGGAGATCATAGTGTTTTGCAAAATAACCTTGTGTCCGCTGGTTGTGGGCAGGGTTCGGTAGAATATCCTAATGATATTTTGACACAGAATGCCTTAATTGCAGGGACAAGCTTAGAGGGCAAGTGTGCAACAGCCAATGCTGATCGGCAAAGTCTATTCTGTCCATTTACACAGGGAACTCATTTATTTTTAGGGTATTTTAAGCCACGTTTATTGGTCACTTATCAACAGCTGAGTGATTCACTCATTGTCAATAAAGGCAAACAGTCGACAGGTTCTGATACGGTCCTTGTGGAATGTGAGTCGAGTGATCAACGTGGTCAAGTCCGTGACTCCAATAATGTATTGTGTGACCGAGGTGCGGTTGAATTGGTGTTTCCGACGACCATTTCCTTGGTAGGTGAAGACATTAACTATGGTGAAGTGGCGAAGATGTCAGTTGCTGAATTACTTGGCGATGGCGAGCTTTTACCAAAAGATCAATGTGAAGCATTACTTGGCAAGAACCTGACAGGGGAAGCGTGGCAAGATGGCTGTTTACAAGTCGTGCCCACCATTACTCAGCCTAAAGGCACACTTACCATCGATGAAGAAGGTAATTTGCAGTACACCCCAAATGGAAATTGGCATGGCGCAGATATTTTTAAAATCCGCTTAGTTACAACGACAACGCGCTTTAATGATTCTGAAAATCCCTATCTAGAAATTAAAGTACAGGTGACTCAAGCTCCCGCAGGACAAATGGAGAGCAGTAAAGTCAAGACGTCTGGAGGCAGTATTGGGATGTGGAGTTTATTGGGGCTTTTGAGCCTGATTGGATTGCGTCGCTGCAAGAAATAAGCAAGGGAAATGACCGTGAAAAATTATAAAAAAGGTTTACTGACGTTAATGGTACTTTCAGCGATGTCGCTGATGGCAGCAGAAGATACTCTTATTTATGTGACAACTTTTGATGATGAGGATGGCGAAAACCTCAATCAGTGCTCATTACGTGAGGCAATTAAAACTGCTGCAGAGAATAAATCTTATGGGGGATGTAATGCAGGAGATACTCGCCTAGGACAAAAAGATCGAATTCAGCTGAAAGAAGGCACTTATAAACTCAAGCGTGAATTGGTGCCGCAATCGGTGCTCGAAATCTATGGGGCTGAACCTTTAGATTATTCCAGTAAACATGTATTAACGCATACTTACCCTGCAACCACGGCCATTAAAACCATCATTAGTGGTGAAAATCAAACTCGAATTTTTAATAGCTCTTTATCTAAATATGGAACTACATTTAAGAATTTGACTTTGGCTAATGGTGTCTCGGCTGGATTAGGTGGTGCAATTTATGCGGGTGCAGATATTAATTTATCTAATGTGGCGATTGTGAACGCGAAAGCAGCCGAAGGGGGGGCAATTTATCTGGATGGGGATATCGCACTCACCATGGACCATGGTCTTATGCAGGGTAATCAGGCGAATAAAGGTAGTGTCTTAGCCATGACTTGCCAGAATAACCTCTTGTTTACTAAACCAAATATTCTAGTGCAAAATAGTAGTCTTGTTAAAAATGGGAATACAAGCAGTCAAAGTATTGTTGAGTTATGTGGTGCAGCCGCAAGCCAGTTCCAAACCAATACCATAGCCCAGAACCAAGCCAATGCCAGTACAGGCGCAATTATTAAAACGATTTCTTCAAATTCGGCACAAGCCAATTTAAGTGAAAATAGTAGCCTGATTTTACTTAGTAATACCATTGTTGAAAACCAAGCGGCCAGCACCTTGCTGTATGATCAGCTGGGCAGTAAAAATATTGCATTTAATGTGCTGGCCTATAATTCAGGGCAATCCTGTCGATATGCATTAAATAATGGCAATGTTGCTGATGCCAAGTTAAATGTGGTTGCCATGCATAACGCACTGCAATTGGGAGTCGTCGTAGGGCAGTGTAATTTACCGAATAGTGCTTATGTAAATAATGCTTCGGGCAGCAATTCAAATATTGATGTGAGTAATATTTCACTCAGTAGTTTACTGTCGAGTTATACCGAAGCCAGTGCAAACACTGAATTTTTGCCGCTGTATTATCCAAGAGATAATCAAACCGCTAATGATTTGGTGAATGTGGGTGCAATTGGCTGTAGTGAGCTGGACCAGCGTGGATTTAGCCGCATTACGGATGCAACCTTAATTTTAAATCCAAATCTGAAAAATAGCTGTGATATTGGCTCGGTAGAGCTTATGCGTTTAACCGCTGCAGATATCATCAATTTAAAAAATACATCTTATTCCCAGATGATTGAAGATTATCAGCAGGCGATTGATTTGTATCAAGCAAGAATCAATGCTACATCGACCGATCCAAAATATTTACCGCAGTACACCGCAGAGTTGCAAGCTTTTCAGGATTTAAAAACCTATACCGAAAAATATGCCAAGTACCGCGCGATTTACATTGATCCTTTTGCTTTAGCCTTGCCAGATGAAATATGGGTCAACAATCAATCCCAAGTTCAGGCTTTGAATGTAGAGAATTATACGATTCAGACCCAAGTTTTAGGGGTTGGGAGCTATTCTGGTGAAGGGAGCAGTTTTCAGTTTATCGGTGATCAAGACGCGAAGTTAAAATGTGAATGGGTTCCTGAGTTAAAACGCATCATGTTTTATCGTTTAGATGATCATTTATCGACGATTGGTGAAAATTCATTTTGTACTTATAGCATTACTTCAAAAAGCGATGCAGCTAAAACGACCACAGGTTTGATGAGTGCCAGTTTTTCCAACATCGCACCAATTGCTAAAGAAGACACCTATCGTTTGGAATATGGTACAAACCAGAAAATAGCATTGCATCCACTAGACAATGATTTTGATGATGATGGACCGAAAACCAGTATTTCAGGGCTCAACAAGTCTGATTTCTATCATAATGAAGCTGGGCAGGAATTGGCGATTCGCCTAGATAGTTTGCCCAGTGCAATGATGGTTGATCCTTCTGTACCTCATGGATCTTGCCCTGGCAGTGCTATGCGTGATACCTGTTATACAAGTGATTTGGTGGTACAGGTGAAAAGTAATTATAGTCCTTTTGATCAAGTGCTTGAATATACAGTTTTTGATGCGGAGGGCTTGGCTTCCAATCGGGCAAAAATCTACTTGAATAATACCGCCAAAAATACCGTGACTTCGGGTGGTGGAGGCGGTTCTATGGGATGGTTAAGCTTATTCGGTTTGTTTGGATTGGCTGGCTATCGCTATCTACGCCGAAGTAAAAAAAATTAAGGATGAAAGCATGAGAAGCTCACGGCATGTTGATGGGCTTCTGATTTAAAAATAGTGTGAAATATAAAAAGCCAATCTTAATTTCGATTGGCTTTTATTTTTTTACACTAGAAAACACAGGAAAAATTAAGGCTGCTGCACCGTGTGATGCAAATATTTATTCATATATTCCTGACGGATGTTGATCCGTTCTTCAGGTGTGGCTTTTTGCATACGGGCACGTAAATCATTGCGTTCTTGGCTACTCATCTGTTGCCAAGTTTCACGCATTTTTTGCTTTTCTTGTTCAGGTAATTGGGTAAACCAGTCCATACGCTGTTGTAGACTATCACTCTGTTCTTCTGGAAGTTCCTTCAGGGATTGATAGCGTTTAATCAGGGCTCGTTGCTCTTGTTCTGAAAGTGTTTCCCACGTTTCAGCAACTTGGGTATTGGCATCTTTGGAAAAAAACCAAAAACGTTCAAAACCTGCAAAACTAGTTTGCAAGAAGCCGAGTGCACAAAAAGCAAAAGCTAACCTTCTAGCTGCCATGTGGAACTTTGTCCTCACCTAAAACTAACAACATTTCTAAATCTTCCACCATTTGCGGAGAAAGTTTAGGAGTGACCACCACCTGATTTTGTGGCTTTTCAGACAAATCTACAGAATTTGGTAATACCACAATTCCTGCGATTGCTGCAGCCAAAGCAAACCCAGTCATTTTGAGATATCCAAAACGTGATGTTTTTTGCTGCTGGATCTGATCCAGAACATGATTCATCACTAAAGGTTTGTCTTTATGCTGTTGTGCCAGTCCATCGAGTTTGGCGGTGACTTGTTTTAAGAAATCATCTTGTTTCATTCAGATGACCCTCCCGAATATGGATTTAAATGTGATAACGCAGTTCGTAAACCCTGAATGGCGCGATGGTAATGTGTTTTAACACTCCCTTCACTGCAGTTCATGATTTGTGCGGTGGTCTGCGTGTCAAATCCTTCCCATGCCCGCAGCATAAAAGCCTGTTGCTGCCGTACAGGCAGTTGGCGTATCGCTGCTTGAATTTCCTCAATCGTGACCGCTTGATCGAGGAACTCCAAAGGGCTTGGCGTTGTTTCATCAATAACATCTTGAATTTCTAGATTGTCTTCTTCGAGGCTCACCTTTTTGAAAAATGAAAAAGGCTGTGAGCGACGGAGTTCTTTGCGACGCCAATCTTGCAATTTGTTATTTAAAATGGTGTAGAACAGGGGATACCATTCATCGGTTGATTTGTCCGAATAGGATTTATGCAGGGCGATGAAAGCCTCTTGAACGAGATCCATCGCGATGCCTTGTTGCCCCTGTGTTGCATTCTCCATCATGACTAAGGCACGTCCAGTTACGTCTTGCATAAAATTTTTCAGACGTTGTTCAGCCGTACTTTTTAAAGCACTTAAATTTTCCGACTGAGACTGTTTCGGCGCTAAATCCATAGAGATGGAAAACCCTGTCATTGGATCATCACCATTATTTCCAATACATATCCTTAATAACGTTGGAAATAATGGTTTGGTTGACAATACCCGTTATTATTTTTTCAAGTGTAATCTATTTTTAAAATAGGGCGAGGCAATTTAAAATAAAAAAACGTTTTAGATGCGTTGACGCACCATTTCAAAAAAGCAGATTGATCCCGCAATAGCGACATTAAGAGATTCTTGACCACCTGGTTGAGGAATGCTTAGTGCTTGAGCATGTGCTAAAGCAAAGTCAGAAACCCCTTGGCCTTCATTACCTAAGATCCAGACACAAGCTTGTGTTAAATCTTTTTGATATAAACTTTCAGCCTGATGCGAGCTAGTCACATACACTGGAATTTCAAAGCGGTCGAGTACATCTTCGATGGCAACGTTTTCATAGGTGTTGAGTGAGAAGTGTGCACCCATACCTGCGCGTAATACACGTGGTGACCAGAGTGCTGCAGAACCTTTGGTACAAATCACTTGCTTGATACCCGCTGCTGCTGCAGAACGGAGTAGCGTGCCAACATTGCCTGGATCTTGAATATTTTCCAAAATTAGGGTATCCACGCTAAAGTCTACACTTTGGCTTGAACTTGGTAAGTCTACAACTGCCAAGAATGGTAAAGTGGTTCCCAATGTGCTTAAGTCGCGATATAGGCTTTCAGCAATGACAAAAACAGCACCTTCATATTCATCTAAAATATCGCAAATATCAGGGTGTTCGAGTGCATTTTCAGTGGTGAAAATAGAATTAATTTTCTTCTTTTTTTCAACCCAAGCTAAGCCTAAGTGTGTCCCTTCAAGCACAGTTTGACCTTGCTTTTTACGGTAGCTACTTTGCTCTATTAAACCACGGAGATGTTTAATTTTTGGGTTGTCTTTTGATTCAAGGAAAATAATGGACATGGAGGAGACTCATGCGCATAACACAGCAGATGGTTATGCGCATTTAAAAAATTAGTTGTGGTAGCCAGTCACTAAATTGACTTCGTTTTTAGAACCAATAATTACAGGAACACGTTGGTGTAACTCAGTTGGTTCAATTTCAAGAATGCGAACACGACCTGTGGTAGAAGCACCGCCCGCTTGTTCCATCAACATACTCATTGGGTTGGCTTCGTACATTAAGCGTAAGCGGCCTGCTTTTTTCGGATCTTTAAGGTCGTATGGGTACATGAAAATCCCGCTACGGCACAGAATACGGTGGATATCACCTACCATGCATGCCACCCAGCGCATATTGAAGTCTTTTTCACGTGGACCCGTTTTACCAGCAAGAAGTTCATCGATATAACGTTTTACAGGCGCTTCCCAGTGACGTTGATTTGATGCATTGATCGCATATTCTTTGGTATCCGCTGCCACTTGAATGTTGTCAGTGGTTAATAGGAACTGTTGAGATTCAGGGTCGAAAGTAAAGAAGACTACGCCTGCACCTACAGTTAATGCCATCATGGTGGAAGGACCATACAGTACATAACCTGCAGCAACTTGGTGAATACCCGCTTGCATGAAATCTTCCGATTGAGTCACTGCATTTTTTGCAGGAAGAATCGAGAAAATAGTACCTACGCACATATTGATGTCGATGTTGCTTGAACCATCAAGTGGATCGAACAAAACTAGAAATTCGCCATTTTCTTGTGCAGGTGTGAATTCATCGAGTTCTTCAGAAGCCAAACCACCGACGTGAGGATGAACTTTTAATGCATCAATTAAATAGTCATTAGAAATCACATCGAGTTTCTTTTGAGTTTCGCCCTGTACATTTTCATGTTCAGCACTTCCCAATACCCCAGCTAACGCGCCTTTTTGTAAAGCTTGATCAATGGTTTTACACGTATTTGCAATGGTATCAATGACTTTTGCAAGTTCAGGTGTAAGATTCCCAGTTTGTTGTTCTAAGAATTGGGAAAGGGTGAGGTATGCCATGGCAGGAAAACTCCGAGTGAAAAGCAATCAAATTGAGCAAAAAAATTTAGACAGTCATTTTAGATGAGAATGAGACAAAAGAAAAATTAAACTCGATTATTTGGCTTGATTTTGCCCTTGCAACTTTTAGGGATAGTGCTATGTTGATGTGAAGGATTGAGCAGAATTGAGGAACATAACCATGACAACGCAAAAGTTTGATGCGATGCCAACGGAAAATGAAGGCATTAGTTTAGATGACATTAGTCCTGAAACAGTAAAAGCGGCTTGGAAAGATTATGAAGCCAAGCCTGAATATAAAGACTTCAACAAGCACGATTTGATCGAATCCATGCAACATGCGCATGAGGACGAGGATGAGGAACAAAAACCAGCTTAAGCACTGAGGCAATAAAAAAGCACTTTAGATTGAAAGTGCTTTTTTATTATTTGTCCATCCTTATTTTAATAAAGGTGGCACCGCTTCGTAGTTCAGTTCTACACGACGGTTTTCTTTCCATGCATTTTCATCATGCCCGGCATTGATAGGCATTTCTTTGCCGTAGCTGACCGCTTCTAATTGTGTTGGGTTTACACCATTGGTAATTAAGAAGCTTTCTACCGCTTTGGCACGTCGTTCACCGAGTGCCATGTTGTATTCACGCGTACCACGCTCATCGGTATGACCTGTCAGTGCAACTTTTGAGTTGGCATTAGCTACTAGAAATTGCGCATGAGCTTGTAAGGTCTGGTAGTCTTCATTGGAAAGGTCGCTGCTGTCGTAGTCAAAATGTACCACGCGTTTTGCTAAAAATGCTTTGTTTGCAGCAGTGACACCTTTAGAAGAAGCGCCTGCAAGATTTTGTGCATTTAGCGCTGCATCTTCACTTAACCCATCGGTACTGACTGTTGTACCTGCTGAGTTAGGGGTTTGACCTGTTTGAATTTCTGCTGCAGGTTTACGGCTCGCACATCCTGTCATAATGACAGCAGTCGCCAGTACAGGTAACACAAACAGTTTAATTGAGTTCATCTTCATCTCCATAAAGATTGATTTTCTAGAAGTTATTTAGGTGCCCAAGCTGGTTCGCGGACTTCACCTTGCTCACTTGGTAAATTCATACGGAAACGACCATCGACCGACATGATGGACAATAGTCCACGATTGCCTTCACGTGTGGCATAAACCACCATTTGCCCATTTGGTGAGAAGCTTGGCGACTCATCCAAACTGGTCGGCGTTAAAATATTGGTAATGCCTGTGTTAATGTCCTGAATCGCGACTTTGTAGCTGCTGCCACTTGGACGATGGACTAAAGCCACTTGTTTGCCATCGGCACTTAAAGTACCACGTGCGTTAAATGCGCCACGGAAGGTGATGCGTTTACTGCTCCCGTCAGTAAAGCTGTAACGGTAAATTTGTGGGGAACCACCACGGTCTGAGGTAAAAATAAAAGATTTTCCATCAGGCGCATAACGGGCTTCGGTATCAATCGCACTGTCATTGGTCATGCGCTGAAGTTGGCGGCTGCTCAAATCCATTTGATAAATTTCTGGATTGCCATGCATCGAAGCGGTGAACAGCATCGATTTTCCATCAGGGGAGAAGCTTGGTGCACCGTTCAAACCACGGAAGCTTGCCAGTTTTTCACGTTGTCCTGTGGCTAAATCTTGTAGGTAAATGGCCGGACGTTTGCTTTCGAAAGACACATACGCAATTTTTTGTGCATCAGGGGTCCAAGCCGGGGACAGGATTGGATCACGTGAGGTCAAAATGGTTTTAGGTTGTTCGCCATCGGTGTCGGCAATTTGCAAGGTGTAGCGCTGTTCAGGCGTTTGCGGGTTACGTAATACATAAGCAATACGTCCGCTAAAGTCACCTTGAATCCCAGTAATGGCTTGATAAATGGTATCACTGATCATATGTGCAGCTTGACGTACACGTGATGCAGGCACAGTTAAAAGTTCATTTAATAAGTATTGTTTTTTCTCTATATCATAGAGTTGATAACGAACTTCAAAATCGCCTGTTGCAGTCGGTTTGACATTTCCCGTCACCACATACGGTACACCAGCAGATTGCCACGCAGCCGCATTCGGATTGTCCATACTTGCTGTTGCTGGAAGGTTTTGCGAGGCACTGCTGAATTTACCTGAACGATTCAAGTCATTTTCGACAATCGAATAGATGGTTTGATCATTACTAAAAGGAATAATGGCAATTTTAGGGGCTTGTTCGGGTGCTTTAGCAATTTCTAAATGCAATTGTGCGTGAGCAGTTTGTACAACAACTGGCATAAGCGCCGTGAAGATTGCCAAACCTAGTAGATGTTTACGCGTATTTTCCATCATTCGCTGTATACTCTGGAACGTCAGTTTTTGTGGGTTGTCTAAATTTGCCTAACATAATGGCATGAATTTTCATGATTAAAAGCATTACATTATGGCGAAACTGTTATAACACTGTGAAAATGGTTAATCGCCATGCAAATGCGATGGCGATTAAGCTTTATTGAGCGGTGAATGATGAGGTGAAAATACGTGCTTCACGTCGCGCATCTGGGTCTGATGGCATCGGATACGGTGCTGCGGAACGAACGGCAGCCTCGACACTGGCCTTCATGTCAGGATCACTTGCATTCACTACAACCGATAAAACGGCACCACTATCACTTAAAGTCACACGTGCACTGGCTTTTTGACCTGATGCACTGGTAGGTGGATTCCAAGCACGTTTCACTTTATTTTCAAAGTCGCGCTTCGCGGTAGAGGCGATGCGTTTAGCTTCGGCTTTTTTCTCCGCTGCTTCTTGAGCAGCTTTCTTTGCGGCTGAGGCTTTGGCCTCTGCTTCAGCACGTTCTTTTGCTTCGGCATCAGCTTGAGCTTTGGCTTTTGCAGCAGCATCGGCTTGCGCTTTAGCTTTAGCGGCAGCATCGGCTTGTGCTTTGGCTTTAGCGGCAGCATCGGCTTGCGCTTTAGCTTTTGCGGCAGCATCGGCTTGCGCTTTGGCTTTCGCAGCGGCATCAGCCTGTGCTTTAGCTTTAGCAGCAGCGTCGGCTTGCGCTTTAGCTTTAGCAGCAGCCTGTGCTTTAGCTTTTGCAGCAGCATCGGCCTGCGCTTTGGCTTTTGCAGCCGCATCGGCTTGCGCTTTGGCTTTAGCGGCAGCATCGGCTTGTGCTTTAGCTTTAGCAGCAGCGTCGGCTTGTGCTTTAGCTTTCGCGGCATCAGCCTGAGCTTTGGCTTTTGCAGCCGCATCGGCTTGTACTTTGGCTTTTGCAGCCGCATCAGCTTGAGCTTTGGCTTTTGCAGCAGCGTCGGCTTGTGCTTTAGCTTTAGCAGCAGCATCGGCTTGCGCTTTGGCTTTAGCGGCAGCATCGGCTTGTGCTTTGGCTTTTGCAGCAGCATCAGCTTGCGCTTTTTCCTGAGCTAAGCGGGTATTTTGCTGTTCAGTTGGATTGCTCTTAGGTGGTGCGACTGGAATGACAGGGGCAGGCACCGCAGTTGGTTCAGCTGTTTGGGTAATTTCTTGTGCAATATTTTCATGTACAGTTTCAGAAAACTCAGTTTCTTCACGCAGTGTTTCGGGTAAATCTTGGGGTTTCACCAAAATGGTTTTGATGGGCTCAGGCTGCTTTGGCGGTTTACTCATGCCTAAATAAAGTAAGCCAACAACCGCAAGCACATGCACACCAAAGGTAAAACCTAGTGCGATGGCATTTTGTTTAAAAGGCGGTGTTTGAAAATTTTTCATACATTACTTTAACGGTTCGGTGAGTAAACCAACTTGGGTTAGACCAGCATCTTGTAAGCTCGACATTAACGACATCACATCCCCATAAGGACGAGATTGATCCCCATTAATCAAGACAGTCAGTTTTTGCTGATTTTGTTCTGCATCCTGCTGAGCGGCACTTAAAATAGTTTGCAGTTCAGCTAAGCTTAATGCTTGATTGGCTTTGTTGTCTTTATAGGTTAAATAAAATTGCCCATCTTGGGTTATGGAAACAATTGCAGAAACGTCTTTCGATTCGATTGGGGTGCTGTTGGCTTTAGGGAGGTCTACGCTCACCCCAGTCGTAATCATGGGGGCTGTAACCATGAAAATGACCAGAAGCACTAACATCACGTCAATGTAGGGCACGACATTCATGTCGCTTTTTAAGGGTTTTTTGATACGCTCAAAGCGTCCTGAACGTTGAATTGCCATCAGTCATTTTCCTGAACAGAACCGACTGATTGACGTTGTAATAGCGCCACCATTTCTTCCGCAAACAAAGCGCGGTCCGAATAAACGGTTTCTCCTTTGGCGGTAAAATGGTTAAATGCTAACACGGCTGGAATTGCTGCAAAAAGACCAATTGCTGTCGCAATTAAGGCTTCGGCAATACCAGGTGCAACAGTGGCTAAAGTGACTTGATCGACATCTGCCAGTCCAATAAAGGCATTCATGATGCCCCAGACTGTACCGAATAAACCGACATAAGGTGCGACAGAGCCAATACTGGCCAATGCGCCTAAGCCTTGTTCCAAGTGACCTTGATCACGACTTAAACCTACGCGAAGAATACGCTCGGTGCCTTCAATAGTTTGTTGAGTAGGTGCATGGCGTTTTTTGAGTTTGAGATATTCGCCTAGGCCTTGATAGAAAATATCTTCTAGCCCGACACGTTTCGAGTTGAGTTGGGCATTATTATAAAGTGTATTAAGTTCGGCACCTGACCAGAACATTTTTTGGAAATGTTCATCATCTGCTTGGGCTTTTTTATAACTCAGGTGCAACTTGGCAATTAGAAACCAACTATAGAGTGATGCGAGAAGGAGTAAAAGCATCACCAGTTGTACGACAGGACTTGCTTGTAAAATGAGGTCTGAAACGTGAAGTGTGGAGTCTAATTGATTTGCCATAGTTACACAGGAGCCGAGTTTTTTTAGATTTGTTCTAACTCTTTACGAATTAGATCGTGAATTTCATTTGGCAAACGTCGCGGTTTCATTTCTGCACTAATACATGCCAATTCAACTTCGCCAGATGCCAACAAGATTTCACCACGATAAATATTTTGTTGCAATACAAATGACGTAGCTTTACACGAAACTACACTTGCTGTAACAGTAATTAAGTCATCCATGAGGATTGGACGGTGATATTTGACATTAATTTTGTGTACGACAAAGTTATAGTCTTTTTGGTGCCAGTAATGGTCTACACCAGAGGCACGTAACCACTCAGTACGGGTACGTTCCATAAAGCGAATATGGTTGGCATGATAGACAATACCGCCTGCGTCAGTGTCTTCAATATATACACGAATCTGAAATTCGAATTTATTCGCCATGATAGTATTCCATGTCTAGATTTAATGTTGTGTGTCGAAACCCATGATGATCCAAAGCTGCAGGGAGGTGTTGTTGCAAGTCTTGGTCTGAGTGATGGGTTGCTAATGCCTTGAAGTTTAGCAGTTTGAAATGACCGTCCAATGGCACAAGATTTCAATCTGAAAACTGATGGGGGATACAATCAAGACTTAAAAATGCCTATTCGGGTTTGAAAATTTGGGGAAAAGATGAGTCGTCGCTCTTATTTGATTTTGGTAATTTTGATGGTCTTGGGAAGCATCTATTGGTGGAGACCGAGTCCTAGTCTTGAAAGTGCCAAGGATTATCAGCGTGTGAGTCAAGATGTTCAAACCTTTAATGGTTATACCATGACCAATTTGGCGGGTTATGAGGGGCAATTTCGGGTTTTATCCCGCGAAAATTACCGTTTGGGACGTGAAGCTGAGATCAGTCCTGTCGATTTCGCTTTGGGTTGGGGCGCGATGGCTGATTCTGCAGTTTATAAGCAGCTTTCAATACGTCAAAGTAATCGCTGGTATTATTGGCGTTATGAAAATCAGCCACCGATTCCTCGACATGACATTGAAACGCAGAGTGCCAATACACATTTAATTCCAGCCAATACCGCCGTGGCTAAACAGTTGGCAGAGATTGATCAGGATGATTTAATTTATTTGAAAGGGCATTTGGTTGAAGTGAAAGCTGGTGATGGCTGGACATGGCGCAGCTCATTAAGCCGTGAAGATACGGGCAATGGTGCGTGTGAGTTGATGTTGGTGGAAGAAGTCAGAGAACTTTAAGCAATAACGACCAATATAAGAACACGATTGAGCGTCGTTTGATTACCGCCCAAGACTTCAACATGGAATGAAAAGGTGACATTAGATGTGCACCTTTTTATATTTTTTAATTGCTGTTTTTCACAGTTTTTTTCCATTGGCTCTGTATCTGATTCGCGAACTTAGGATAGTCTTGAATCAAGCGAACATGCAGTTCTACACCAGTTTTGAGCGTAGCGTCATCCACCATAAAATACGGGCTATGATTGGGTGCTGCCTGATCCATTTGTTGTGTTGGCGGCGTTGCTCCTAAAAATACAAAGAGCGACGGCATCAGTTGACCATAATAAGAGAAGTCTTCACTGGCACTGGCATTGTGATCCAAGATATGGAGTTTATCCTGACCTGCGACTTGGCTGAGTGTTGGTTGCATCAGCTGGGTTAGCGTGGGATTGTTTGAGGTGACTGGTGCGTAGGTCGCAATTTCAACTTTCGCCTCTACATCATTGGCCAAGGCATTATGCTCTAACATGATGGGAATATTCTTTAATAAGTTCTGGCGAATATCTTCATTGTTGGAGCGGATGGTACCGACCATATTGACTTGTTCGGGAATGACATTCCCAGTCGTACCAGCATGAATACTGCCAATACTAATCACGCCCATACCTTGGGTCAGATTCGATCTACGGCTAATCAAACTTTGTAAATTGTTAATCATTTGCGAAGCGGCATAAATTGGATCACGTCCATCCCAAGGCATAGAACCATGCACCTGCTTGCCGTTGATTTGGATGCGTAAATGATCTGCACTATTCAGTATTACGCCTTCTTTATAGAACAGTTGGTTACTTGGCATACCGGCCATCACATGCAAACCAAAAATAACTTCTGGCTGTGGATTTTTTAATGCGCCATCGGCAATCATCTTACGTGAGCCAATTTCAGCACCTTGGCTAAAGTTATCAATATCTGCACCGCCTTCTTCGGCTGGCTGGAAGATAAAAACAACAGTTCCTGCAAGTTGATCTTTGTTTTCGGCCAATACTTTGGCAGCACCAAGTAACATCGCAGTATGGGCATCATGTCCGCAGGCATGCATGACTGAAACTTCTTTGCCTTGATAGATAGCCTTGGTTTTGCTGGCAAATGCAAGATTGGTTTTTTCTTCGATGGGCAAGGCATCCATATCAGCACGTAATGCCATGACAGGACCAGTTTTTGCTCCTTTTAATACGCCAATCACCCCAGTTTTGGCAAAGCCAGTTTTTACTTCTATGCCATAAGATTTAAGTTCTTTTTGCACCAGTTTGGCTGTATTGAATTCCATATTGCCCAGTTCAGGATGCTGATGAATGTGCTGGCGTAGTTGAATAGTTTGAGTTTCATTCTTTTCGACAGCCGTATTAATCCAATCGGCAAAACTCAATGGACTTGATAGTAGAAGAGAAGCGACGGAACAGCATAAGAGAAATGGTTTCATGAAATACACAGCCTTGTGAATTATAAGTTTTAAGCATGTAAAACATGCCATTCGTAAATCAAGAAGGCAAAAACCATATAGGTATATTTAATTGATTTAAAGGTATCGTTAGCAAGAAAAGCCATCGTTCATTTTCAGTAGTTCAAATCATGCAATTCAAATCCATCCGACTGAAAATAAAAAAAGGGAGCATGAGGCTCCCTTTGAAATTACTTCTCTTTCGGTTCGGGCGGTGTCATCCCAAATTGCAAATACGCCATATTGGTGGCAATACGGCCACGCGCAGTACGCATCACATAACCTTGCTGAATCAAATAAGGTTCAATCACATCTTCCAAGGTACCTGAGTCTTCGGCCATGGCTGCCGCTAAAGCTTCCACACCAGCAGGGCCACCATCAAATCGTTCAAGGAGCATGGATAAATAACGACGGTCTAAGGTGTCTAAACCATCCTTATCGACATTCAGCATATTCAAGGCGCGCTGTGCCATGTCTTGTGTCACTTCACCTGTGCCTTTAACCTGTGCATAGTCACGTACGCGACGTAGTAAGCGGTTGGCAATACGTGGTGTACCGCGCGAACGACGTGCAATTTCTGCCGAGCCTTCATGCGTAATGGGTACATCCATCAAATTGGCAGAGCGGGTGACAATATGGGTTAAGTCTTTTACCGAATAAAATTCAAGACGTTGCACAATACCAAAACGGTCACGTAGTGGTGAGGTGAGTAGACCCGCACGTGTTGTAGCAGCCACCAAAGTAAATGGTGGTAAATCCAATTTAATTGAACGGGCGGCTGGACCTTCACCAATCATGATATCGAGTTGGTAGTCTTCCATCGCAGGGTAGAGGATTTCTTCAATTACTGGGGAAAGACGATGGATTTCATCAATAAACAGTACATCGCCTTCTTCTAGATTGGTCAGCATGGCGGCTAAATCACCTGCACGTTCTAACACCGGTCCTGAAGTCGACTTTAAGTTGCCACCCATTTCACGCGCAATAATATTGGCGAGTGTGGTTTTTCCCAAACCGGGCGGGCCGAAAATCAGAGTGTGATCCAGTGCTTCCGCACGACCACGGGCTGCACCAATAAAGATTTCCATTTGTTCACGGACGACAGGCTGACCAATATAATCATCTAGTGAAGTTGGGCGAATGGCACGATCAATATGATCTTCGGGTTTTTCGGAACCACCGATGAGACGGTCTTGCATATGTGTTAAATCTATCTCTTTACAGTCATTCGAGGTGGATTAACTCACAGCCTCAAAAATCTTTTAGGTTTTATATGCCTTTGTGTAGGCAATTTCACTTTTGACTGGGAAAA
The DNA here is from genome assembly GCF_059758585.1 of Acinetobacter sp. GQ146. Classification (NCBI taxonomy): domain Bacteria; kingdom Pseudomonadati; phylum Pseudomonadota; class Gammaproteobacteria; order Moraxellales; family Moraxellaceae; genus Acinetobacter; species Acinetobacter sp. GQ146. Next base: position 246,901 of record NZ_JCAXDV010000002.1, on the reverse strand, counting down.
AGTGACAAAACCCATTTGTTAAACTGATGCTACATCCTTGTAGCACAGTTTAACGGCGACATCCATGTCGCCTGCGTGTATCCAAAATTATTGGACATTTTTATTTATTCATCGACTTGAGTGCAGCACGGATGATGTCGCTGGCTTCAGTAAAATCCCCTTTGGCTGCATTCACCAGTTTTTGCGCTTCTAAAGGTTTATAACCCAAAGACTGTAAAGCGGCCTCGGCTTCGGCAACCGCTGAGTTGCCTGTAAATTGGATTTGTTCAGCAGTTGAGTTGCTCGGGACTGTACCTGTAGACATGGCTTTAAAGCGATCACGCAACTCAATCATCAAGCGTTCAGCAGTTTTCTTACCAACCCCTGGCACTTTAACCAGTGTGTTGACATCTTCATGCTCCACCGTATGAATCAGCATGTCTACGCTTAAGGTTGAAAGAATACCCAAAGCCATTTTCGGACCGACTCCATTGACTTTTAACAGGGTACGGAAAATCAGTTTTTCCTGTTGATGTAAAAAACCATACAGGAGTTGCGCATCTTCTCGTACGGCTAAATGCGTCCATAACGTGACTTTTTGTCCTTTTTGTAATTGGCAAAATGTCGACAATGGGGTGTCAATCTCATAGCCAACGCCATTCACATTGAGCAGCACGGTTGGGGCTTCGAGGGCAAACACTTCGCCAATTAAACATCCAATCATTTTTAAAACTTCACTATTTTAGGTGTATACGGTTATTCGTCTTCAAGCTGTGCTGATTTAACATCAGGCATCAATCATGTGAAAAGCATGTCTGGATTGCTGCGGTATGTTACATCAAGCCAGATTTATTGCCTTGTAGTTCTTGCGACAGATTATAGGCCTGATGATCTGAAAACTTCGAAATAATATCCAGTACTTGCATAATATTTTCATAATGATTGTTGCCAAAACGTGCACCTGAACGCTGTAAGATGGTAAACAAGCGCTGCTCTTTAAAGCTTAAGGTTTTGTGCGGTGTGGTCAGTGGAATAAAGGCATCTAGAATATTTTGTAAACTTTGATGGGCAATAATTTCTAAACCTGCTTTTTGCGGATGTTCAAAAATCTTATCGCGCGCCAGTTCTTTGGCGCGGTTAATGCCGAGTTCAATATCTTCGGCACAGTATTGCAATAAACTGCCTTTGAGTTGTCCTGTCAGAATCTCATAATGATGTTTGGCGAAAGCGGTAGTGACTTCATCCACCAGACGTTTCATGACTCGACCACGTAATGCCGCAATTTTCTGTTGCCATGTGGTATCCATGGAAAGTTCAGAAGGTCTGCCATAATCTGCAATCAAATCCAGAAAGATCGGTTCAACTTCTTCATAGCTCAACATGTTCAGAATTATGCCATCTTCCAAATCAATCAGCGCATAACAGATGTCATCCGCTGCTTCAAGTAAATAGGTCAAGGGATGGCGACAATAACGATCCTGTGCCAATTGAATTAAACCGAGTTGTTCGGCAATTTGAGTCAAAATTTCTTTTTCGGATTGATAACAGCCAAATTTCGCACGCATGCTGGCAGGGGTATTGCCTTGTTCGGCAATGGTTTTGGATAACCAAGGATATTTTAAATATGCACCCAAAGTGGCATAAGTTAGACGCATACCGCCATCATTGGGATGGTAGTCAATCTTGGTCAATAAACGTAAACCCTGCGCATTGCCTTCAAACTGGCGGACATCGGCTTCTTCTTCAGGGGTCAGTTTGGCAAGAAAATCACCATGTGAGGCATCGTCAAACCATTCTCTAATGGCATATTCACCGGCATGTCCAAAGGGTGGGTTACCAATATCATGCGCCAGACAAGCGGCTTGAATGATGGCGCCAACATCAGCCGGAGAAATCCAGACTGGCAGTTCATCTTTAATTTTTTCCGCGGCCAGCATGCCGAGTGAACGACCAATACAGGACACTTCTAAGGAGTGCGTGAGTCGTGTGTGGATGCCATCATGCTGGGTGAGTGGATGAACTTGGGTTTTACGGTTTAGCTGTCTAAAGCTTTGGGAAAAAATAATACGATCATAATCTTTATGAAAAGGGCTTCGAGCTTGTTCTGTACTTTGCTTTTTACGACCAATGCGAACTGTGGAGAGCAGTTCTAACCAACGCATTTGTTCCATTTATTATGTTTCATTAAAGGGTTGTTTGAATCATGCCAAAAAACCGTAAGTTGCACTAGAGCAGTGCGACATGATTTGACTGTTGGAATGTAAATATTGGCTGCTAAGGGATAAAATCCGTTGAGAGGCTTCGCCAGAATTTTGCAGAGCATCACGATTGTTTTTGGGGTTTGAGATAAGACTGTGTTTGCCGTGAGCTTGAGGATTTTGCCATATTGCTAGTTGTTTATTTTTATGTGATTTTATCTAAAAAAATAAAAGCAAGACCCTACAGATGATTTTATTGCAGGATTAGGTTACATAATTGGAATTATCTATCTAGCTGATTTCTCCTTTTCACAGTAGAATATGTGCTCTCTTCAAAGTCACATTGCGGTAAAGTTCAAAAGACTTGCCCGTGGAGCCAAAATCAGCATGTTTATCGTGGCCGGTGCACCAGCACATTCTTCTTTTAAGAAAACTCAACTATTATCACGTCTATCGTCAATTAGTTCTGTTCAATCAATAGAAAGCCAATGGGTCTATCTGTTCGACCAAGCGCTCAACGAGCAACAGCAACAATCTGCTTTACAATTGTTAAATGATGGCGAAGCTTTTCAAATCCGCCAAGCTGCAACGGATGAAGTTCAAATTCTGGTGACGCCACGTGTCGGTACGATTTCGCCGTGGTCATCTAAAGCGACGGATATTTTTGCCAACTGTAATACCCCGATACACCGCCTTGAACGCGGTGTTTTGTTTACTTTAAAAGGTATTTCTGAAGTATCGAATGAAGTTAAACAGGCTTTGCATGACCGCATGACCGAGAGTGTATTTAACAGCATTGATGATGCGGTCGCACTTTTCCAAGAGACTGCACCAAAACCTTTAAATTCAATCGATATTTTGGGTCAAGGTAAACAAGCCTTAGTTCAAGCGAACTCTGAATTTGGTTTTGCTTTGTCTGATGAAGAAATTGATTATTTAACTGAAGCCTTTATCAAGTTAGGGCGTAACCCGCACGACATCGAACTCATGATGTTTGCTCAAGCGAACTCTGAACACTGTCGTCACAAAATTTTTGGTTCAGAATGGACGATTGATGGTGAAGTTCAACCACTGTCATTGTTCCAAATGATTAAGAATACCTATAAAGAATCACCAACGGATGTTTTGTCTGCATATAAAGATAACGCATCAGTAATCGTGGGGTATGACACACAACGTTTCTACCCGAAAAAAGACGAAGACACAGGTCACTACACCTATAAGTATAAGAGTCAAGCTGCTCATATCTTAATGAAAGTGGAAACCCATAACCATCCAACAGCGATTGCACCATTTGCAGGTGCAGCAACTGGTTCGGGCGGAGAAATCCGTGACGAAGGTGCAACAGGTCGTGGTGGTAAGCCAAAAGCAGGCTTAACAGGCTTTACCGTATCCAACTTGAATATTCCTGGTTTTGAACAACCATGGGAAGAAAACTACGGTAAACCATCACGTATGGCATCGCCACTTCAAATTATGATTGAAGGTCCATTGGGCGGTGCGGCGTTTAATAACGAATTTGGTCGCCCTGCTTTAAATGGTTACTTCCGTACCTTTGAACAAAATGTAAATGGCGAAGTCAAAGGTTTCCACAAGCCAATTATGATTGCTGGTGGTTACGGGAACATTCGTCCTGACCATGTTGAAAAAGATCCAATCCAACCGGGCGATTTATTGATCGTGCTCGGTGGTCCAGCTATGTTGATTGGTCTGGGGGGTGGTGCTGCATCGTCAGTAGACAGTGGTACGATGGGCGAAAGCTTAGACTTTGCTTCAGTGCAACGTGAAAACCCAGAAATGGAACGCCGTTGCCAAGAAGTGATCGACACTTGCTGGCGTATGGAAAATGAAAACCCGATCGTATCTGTACATGACGTCGGTGCGGGCGGTATCTCGAATGCCATGCCTGAATTGGTCAATGATCACGAACTCGGTGCGATTTTAGATTTACGTAAAATTCCTTCGCTTGAACCAGGTATGTCTCCAATGGAGATCTGGTCAAATGAAGCGCAAGAGCGTTATGTACTCGCGATCAAACCAGAATCTTTAGCATTATTTGAGTCAATCTGTGCGCGTGAACGTTGCCCGTTTGCAGTCTTGGGTGAAGCAACAGAAGCGCGTCAGTTGACGGTTAACGATCCATTGTTTGAAAACAAAGCCGTGGATATGCCAATGCAAGTGATGTTGGGTGGCACACCACGTATGAGCCGTTCATACGAAACCATCGAACGTCAAGGCGACGATTTTGATGCCGCTCAAGTGGACTTGAAAGATGCAATCTTCCGTGTGTTAAAGAACCCGACGGTGGCATCTAAGTCATTCTTGATTACGATTGGTGACCGTTCGATTACTGGTATGGTTGCACGTGATCAGATGGTGGGTCCATGGCAAGTTCCAGTTGCTGATGCAGCGGTAACCACCACTAGCTTACAAGGTTATACTGGTGAAGCGATGGCGATGGGTGAACGTCCACCTGTGGCATTGTTGAACCCAGCAGCATCTGCACGTTTAGCTGTTGCCGAAGCAATTTCTAACATCATGTGTGCCAATATTGAACAGATCAGCGACATTAAATTGTCTGCGAACTGGATGGCCGCCGCAGGGCAAAAAGGTGAAGACCAAGCCCTGTTTGAAGGTGTGAAAGCCATTGGTATGGAAATGTGTCCTGCATTAGGCATTGCAATTCCTGTCGGTAAAGACTCATTGTCTATGCGTACCACGTGGAATGAAGATGGTCAGGATAAATCTGTCACTTCGCCAATGAGTGGTGTAATTACCGCATTTGCACCAGTCAATGATGTCCGTAAAACTTTAACGCCTGAATTGAAAAATACTGATTCGGTGTTGGTACGTATTGATTTATCTAAAGGTCAATTCCGTTTAGGTGGTTCGATCCTTGCGCAAGTGTACAAAGCGATTGGTTCGGTAACTCCAGATGTCGACAGCTTTGACGACTTCAAAGCCTTCTTTGATTTGGTACAAGACTGGAACAACCGTGGCTTAATTCAAGCCTACCATGACATCGGTGATGGTGGTTTATTGGCGACTGTTGCGGAAATGATGTTTGCTTCACGTTTAGGTGTTGCCTTAGAAGCTCAGTCAACAGCTGCATTATTTGCTGAAGAAATTGGTGCAGTCGTACAAATCAAGACAGCGGATTGGGATGCATTGCAAGCTGAAGTTGCAGCATCAAGCTTAAAAGATGCCATTGCTGTGGTTGGTCGCGTGAATAACACGGATCAATTAAGCGTAAATGGTTTGACTTTGGCACGTGTAGACTTGCAACAAGCTTGGGCTGAAGTTTCGCATCAAATTCAACGTTTACGTGACAACGTCGAAAATGCAGACCAAGAATTTGCCTTAATTGCTGACAATGCACACAAAGGTTTGATTGCTCAACCAACCTTTGACTTGAATGAGCCAGTGGAAGCGCCGTTTATCAACTTACGTCGCCCAAGCATGGTGATTTTGCGTGAACAGGGCGTGAATGGCCAAACTGAAATGGCAGCTGCCTTTGATAAAGTTGGCTTTAACACCGTTGACGTGCACATGAGCGATTTGCTGGCGGGTCGAATTGATTTAGATGACTTCGAAGGCCTAGTGGCTTGTGGTGGTTTCTCTTACGGTGACGTTTTGGGCGCTGGTGGTGGCTGGGCAAAATCAGTCCTATTTAACCCACGCTTACGTGACCAGTTTGAAAAATTCTTTAACCGTTCAGAAACCTTCACTTTAGGTGTATGTAATGGTTGCCAAATGATTTCTCAACTTGCACCATTAATTCCGGGTGCAGATGCATGGCCTCGTTTCCACCGCAATACTTCAGAAGTGTTTGAAGCGCGTGCAGTAAACGTTCGTATTGAAAAATCGAATTCGGTATTACTTGAGGGTATGGAAGGTTCGATTCTTCCGATTGCGGTTGCACATGGTGAAGGTCGTGTGGTTGCGAGTGCGGATCAATTGGCGGCATTGAATGCAGGTCATCAAGTAATCTTGCGTTATGTTGACAGTCACGGAAACCCAACGCAGCACTATCCATTGAACCCGAATGGTTCACCAGAAGCGATTACAGGGGTAACCTCTAAAGATGGTCGTGCAACGATTATGATGCCGCATCCTGAGCGTAATTTCCGTGCAATTCAGCATTCTTGGAAACCTGAAGAATGGACTGAAGATGGTGCATGGTTACGTATGTTCCGTAATGCGCGTAAGTTTATTGGTTAAGCCATAACATATTGAAAAGCCACCTTCGGGTGGCTTTTTTATATTCAAATTTTAAGTTATTGCAGCTGTTGTTTTATAAACTGATCGACTTGTTGGGTGTAACTGGTGTTCAAGCCTAAATCCTGATTGATCTCTGCATGAGTTAAGGCAATCGGTAATAGTTGGGTGGTTGTACCTAAAGCTTTGGCTTTTTCAGTAAAAGCGTGAGCTTGGTTACACGGCTGATCGGGACGGAGGGTCGAACACACGGCAAGAAAAGCAGGGAGTGCCTGTCGGATTTGGTGCTGAGGAGAAACTGCATGCCAGTAATCGACTGAAGTGCCAAATACAGGATCATAAATAGTCGCATGCTGACCCGACATCAGTTTCTCCAAGTCATAGGCTGCACTATCTAAGGCAATCGTGGCTTTCCACGGTTGCGGATATCGAATCATCCATGTGGGATGCGTAGAAAGCAGGGTAACTAAATGTGCCCCTGCAGAATGCCCCATAATCACAATATGATTAGGGTCGGCTTGCCAACTTGCAGCATGACTTTGGACAAAACTCAGCGCATCGGCTATATCTTGTGTTTGTTGCTGTACCGAAACTTCGGGAACTAAACGATAGTTTACCGAGATCACCAGCCAACCTTGTGTGTTCCAATAGGCGGCCTTGTTTTGAACAACACGATTATGAGACTTATCCCCGATACGCCAAGCACCCCCATGCACAATTACTAATATTGGTGCGAGTCTTTGGTTTAGCATCTGTTTTGCTTTGGGTGTAGGCAGATAAAGATCTAGTTTTTGTAATGAATGTGTCCCGTAGGGGATGTTCATTGTTGTATTTTGCCGTTGTAACAAATTCAGGTTTTGGAAGAAATCAGCATAACTATGCGCTGAATAAAAACTGATACAGACCAGAATATAAGTATAAATAGCTTGTTTAAAATTCATTATTAAGAAGCATGGAAATTTTATTGTTTCTATTTTAACATGAAGAAAGTGTTTAAATTGTGAACAGAGTCTGACATAAGGAAATGGCTTGAAGCATTAAACCAATGCAATAAGCAAAGTTGGTGTAAAAGTTGCTTAATCTTTGCTCAGGCCATGCAAAGGAAATGAATCCTTGTGGCAAACAATAAAAAGGAGTCGTGGAATGATGAAAGTTGCAACATATTCCAACAAGGCTGTATTAAAACAAAAAGGCTGGAAATGGTTTGCTATGGTGATTGCCCTACAACTGGCTTTTATGCTGTTGTATGCGATGTTGCAAAGTGTTTAGCCCAGCATTCAGGCATTGAAGGGTCGGAAAATGCCTTCAATGCCCGAATGTATTACGGATTGTTTTGATATTCGGTAATCACTTCGAGTGCAGCACGGAAAGCTTCTTGGGTTGCGGGCGCTCCGCAATAAGGCAGGCTGTGTAATAACACTTCCTGAATTTCTTCAACAGTTGCGCCATTATTGAGCGCACCACGCACGTGTCCCTTGAGTTCAGTAGGACTTTTTTGTGCGGTTAAGAATGCAATGGTGATCAGTGAGCGATATTTACGTGGCAATACCCCGTCACGTTGCCAAGTCGAGCCCCATGCATGTTCATTAATCCAATCTTGTAGTGGCTGCGTAAAAGGCACAGTGTTGTCTTGGGCGCGTTTTACAAAACTTTCGCCCATCACTTCAGTACGTACTTTTAACCCATTTTCATAATCTTGCTGAGACATTTGTGTCACTCTTGTTGATGAAAAAAGTGACAAAAGTTTAACCTTTTATCACTTTGATCTGTATCATTTTTTCTAAACTTTAGGATTAGTCAACCAGTTCAACGGCAATTGCTGTCGCTTCACCACCTCCAATACACAGTGTAGCAATCCCTTTGCTTTTGCCTAGGCGCTTCAGGGCGTAAATCAAGGTCAAAATAATACGCGAACCAGAAGAACCCAGTGGATGACCGAGGGCACACGCACCACCATGAATATTTACTTTTTCAGGATCAAGGTCAAAAGCATCAATCGCTGCCATTGTGACCATGGCAAAGGCTTCATTAATTTCCCATAAGTCCACATCTGCCACTGACCAACCCGCTTTTTTCAAGACTTTTTCAATCGCAGTCACAGGTGCAATGGTAAATTCTGAAGGATGTTGCGAGTTGGTTGCTGTAGCGCGAATATGTGCCAAAGGAGTTAAACCACGGGATGCCGCTTGTTCAGCCGACATCATCAACATGGCTGATGCGCCGTCCGAGATTGAACTTGAGTTGGCCGCAGTGATGGTGCCATCTTTTGCAAAGGCGGGGCGTAGGTTTGGAATTTTATCAATATTGGCATGAAACGGATTTTCATCCTGAGCGACCACAACATCACCTTTACGGCTCGGAACGGTAATTGGTGCAATTTCCGCTTTAAGATAACCTTCTTGAATCGCAGTTTGTGCACGCGTCAGTGAGCGAATGGCAAATTCGTCTTGTTGCTCACGAGTGTAGCCTTTTTTATCGGCCATTTTTTGTGCCAGCACACCCATGGAAAGACCTGTGTCAGCATCTTCCAAACCTTCTTGGAACATATGGTCTTTAATTTCACCATGTCCCATGCGGTAACCTGCACGTGCTTTCGGTAATAAATAAGGAGCATTACTCATCGATTCCATGCCACCCGCCAGTACAATTTCTGCATTCCCTGCGCAAATGGCATCTGCGGCTTGCATAACTGCTTTCATACCAGAACCACAAATTTTATTGATGGTGGTTGCACCCACATGATCAGGCACACCTGCAAGACGCATGGCTTGACGGGCTGGAGCTTGTTTTAAACCCGCAGGTAGTACACAGCCCATAATGACTTCATCAACTTCTGCACCTTGGACTTGTGCGCGGGCTAAAGTTTCTTGAATCACTGCCGCGCCAAGTTCTGGTGCTGAAAGGCTCGATAATGCACCCTGAAAACTTCCCATAGCGGTACGGCTACCAGCAACGATGACGATGTCTTTGTTCATGTGAATCTCCGTGTATGAATGTTTGCGTTCCATTTTTATTGATAAAAAAATTAAAGCAGCCGAAGCTGCTTTGAAAAAGTCAATTAAGCGCTTGCAGTTTCTTTGACATCATCCACAATCAATTCAACGCCAGTGACCGCTTGAATTTGTTCCAGTGTGACATCTTTGGCTAACTCAATGAGTTTGACACCTTGTGGTGTAATGTCCATTACACCTAAGTCACTGATAATACGATTTACCACAGCTTGACCAGTCAGGGGCAGGGCACATTGCTTTACAATTTTTGGACTACCATCTTTGGCACAGTGCTCCATGAGCACCACTACTTTTTGTACACCCGCGACCAAGTCCATGGCACCGCCCATGCCTTTGACCTTCTTGCCTGGAATCATCCAGTTGGCAAGATCACCAGTTTCAGAAACTTCCATAGCTCCCAAAATCGCAATATTGACATGTCCGCCACGGATCATGGCAAATGATTCTGAGCTAGAAAAAAATGCAGCACCTTTACGGGCCGTCACGGTTTGTTTACCCGCGTTAATTAAATCGGCATCTACCGTTTCGGCCGTCGGGAATTCACCAATCCCCAATAAACCATTTTCAGACTGTAACCAGACATTGATATTTTCTGGAATATAGTTGGCAACCAGTGTAGGTAAGCCAATCCCCAGATTGACATAAAATCCATCTTCAAGTTCAAGGGCAGCACGTGCAGCCATTTCATTGCGTGTCCAAGCCATGATTAAGCCTCCTGCTTAATGGTTAATTGTTCAATGCGTTTTTTAGGTGCAGTATTGAGAATAATGCGATTGACATAGATGCCAGGTAAATGGATGTCATCTGGATCCAGTTCACCAATTTCCACCACCTGTTCGACTTCAACGATGGTAAATTTACCCGCCATTGCACATTCTGGATTAAAATTACGTGCCGTTTTACGGAAAATTAAATTACCTGCTTTATCGGCTTTGTAGGCTTTCACCAAGGCAACATCAGCGGTCAACGAGTTTTCTAAAATATAAGGTTTACCATCAAACTCACGTTGTTCTTTGCCTTCAGCAATCAGTGTGCCGACACCTGTTTGCGTGAAGAATGCTGGAATACCTGCACCACCGGCACGTAATTTTTCAGCCAAAGTGCCTTGAGGGGTCAGTTCAACTTCCAGTTCGCCATTTAAATACTGACGTTCAAATTCTTTGTTTTCACCCACATAAGATGAAATCATTTTTTTAATTTGCTTGGTTTGTAAAAGTTTGCCTAAACCAAAATCATCGACACCTGCGTTATTTGAAATACAGGTCAGCTCGTTTACACCGGTTTCTTTTAAAGCTTCAATCAGTGCTTCTGGAATGCCACATAAGCCAAAACCACCCACAGCAATCGTTTGTCCATTTTTCACGACATCTTGCAAAGCAAGTGTTGCATTTGAATATAACTTATTCATATCAACTTCTCTAAATCCCTTAGGTTTTTATACACTCATTATTAGCATTGTGTAGGAGCAGAATGAAGTTGAAAATTTCAAAGAGTTAATCAGAAAAACTCAATAATGGAGCAAAAAAACAGCAAAATTCAGCTGAATCCGCAGGCTGAATGCTTTTGAATTGGGTAGATTAGATTAAAAACATTGTTTTAATAGATTGATTTAAATGTGTTTTCTATAGTCGTACTGTTTCAGGATTTCAATAAACTGAGCCGTAATGTTTGAAATCTCAAAGTTCTTTTTATAGATAATACCAACCGGTTTGATGATGTCCTGATCTTGTAATTCAACCAGCACATTCTTTTCGGTATCAATGAATTGTTGAAAATGGCGCGGAATAACACTGACACCAATGCCGAGCGCCACAAAACTGGATAAAGAGCTGATTTGATGGCATTCCACTTTTAAATCCAGTTGAATATTGTTTTTTATACAATTTTCTTCAATTAAATGGCGCACAATGGAGGGTTGTTGCAAAGTGACGAACGGATTGGCACACAGTTCTTTCCAGGTGACTGACTCTGCATGGGCTAAAGGGTGTGCTTTGGGTAACAAAGCAAGAAAATCTTCTTTAAAGAGGGGAAGAAATTCCAGCGTATCAATCTGTTGGGGTTCAAAACAAATACCTAATTCAAAAATTCCATCTAAGACATTTTCAATAATTTTTTCATTGGTGATGTCATGAATAGAAAAATTAATATTTGGATGCAAGGTCAAAAAGTTTTGAATCACATTGGGCATGATGGCATGTGTGACAAAAGGCATGGAGGCAATACTGAGCGTACCGCGTTGTAATTTAAACCGTTGTTTAACGTCTTTTTCCATATCCTCCCAATTGGCTAGCAATTTTCTGGCATAAGGAATCAGTGACTTACCCTCAAACGTCAGTTCGACACGACGAGTGTTGCGTTTAAATAACTTACCTCCGAGTTCTTCTTCTAAGGTTTTGATGGTGAGACTCAAGGCTGACTGACTCAAATGCAGTTCACTGGATGCATTGGCATAGTTCAAACTGCGAGCAAGGGCTAGAAAAGCTTTTAATTGTTTTAAAGTCATAAGCGAATGTTTACCACAAGGTCTAGACGAAGAAGGACAACTGTATTGATTCTGAGCTTTTTTTGAGTGAAAAGCAAAAAAACAATTAAGTAACAGTAGATTATTTTTATCTTAACCGGATTTAATTTGGATTTATCTTATTATTGTCTTTAGATTAAATTATTTTAATATTTTATTTATGAGTTTTTTTAAACAATTGATCATATTTTTAAATATATTATATTTTCTATTAAACTGTTTTTATAAGTACTTGTTATTAAATATTATAAATTTATTTTTTATTTGTTTTTATATTTAAATATTGTTTTTTTAATTTTTGGTGTTATTTTTTTAAATAGAAATTTTTATTTTAAAAAATATTTAAGCTTGATATTTTATATGGAGTTTAGGATTACTCTTAATAAAATTGAGCATTTATTTCGGTCAAAAAACAAAGGTTGATCACACTGTGTTTCGCAATGTGTGAAATCTTCAATATTCTTTATCAGGGAGAAAAGAATATGTGGGAGTTGTTTGTCATCCTGCTGTCTTTAGGCTTGTTGATGTATACAGCCTATAAGGGATTTTCGGTCATTCTAATGGCACCTATCTGTGCCTTACTTGCAGTTTTTTTAATTGCACCTAACCATGTTTTACCGTTTTATTCGGGCGTGTTTATGCCGAAGATGGTGAACTTCATTAAAGACTACTTCTTGGTGTTTTTATTGGGTGCAATTTTTGGCAAAGTCGTAGAAATGTCTGGAATTGCATCTTCAATTGCCAAAACCATTGTGAGTTTGATTGGCGCAAAACGTGCCATTTTAACCGTGGTGCTTTTAGGTGCCATTCTGACTTACAGTGGCGTGAGCTTATTCGTCGTGGTATTTGCAGTGTATCCATTTGCAAACCAATTGTTCCAAGAAGCTAATATTCCAAAGCGTCTCATTCCTGGCACGATTGCCTTAGGTGCATTTACATTCACGATGGATGCTTTACCAGGGACACCACAAATTCAGAACGTAATTCCAACGACGTTCTTCGGAACCAATATTTACGCAGCACCGTTCTTAGGGATCATTGGGGCAATTTTTGTCTTGTGTATGGGTTTGCTTTATCTGCAATGGCGCTGTCGTGTTGCTGCTCAAGCAGGTGAAGGCTATGCGGGCTTTGCTAATGCACAAGTTCAAACTGAATCAACTGCGACTACAACCACATCGAATTTATTAGATACACCAAATGGTTCAAAAGCACGTCAAGCTTTGGCATTTGTACCCTTAATTCTTGTTGCGGTGATGAACAAGTTTTTATCTACGGCAATACCAAAATGGTATCCAAATGGTTTTGATTTTAATGCCATTGGTTTAGCAAATTATACAGTTGATGTCGCAAAAACAGGTGCAATTTGGGCCGTTGGTTTGGCTTTAATTGTCGGGATCATCAGTGCATTTTTATATGACTACCAAAAAGTTATTGTGCAATTTAAAGAAGGTGTAAACACCAGTATTAGTGGTGCTTTACTGGCTGTAATGAACACCGCTTCCGAATATGGTTTTGGTGCGATTATTGCGGCATTACCAGGCTTTGTTTTGATCAGTCATGGTTTAAGTTCTACCTTTACCAATCCATTGGTCAATGGTGCAGTGACGACGACGGTATTGGCAGGGATTACCGGTTCAGCTTCGGGCGGTATGAGTATTGCTTTAAGTGCGATGGCAGATCAATACAATGCTGCTATTCTAGCTGCTGGTATTCCGCCTGAAGTGATGCACCGTGTGGTATCTATGGCATCAGGTGGTATGGATACATTACCGCACAACGGTGCTGTAATTACCTTACTTGCGGTAACTGGCTTAACCCACAAGCAATCGTATAAAGATATTTTTGCAGTCACGATCATTAAAACCGTAGCCGTGTTTGTGGTGATTGCCGCATTTACAATTTTTGGTATCGTTTAAACATCTTATTTGCGCATCTTGCCAGTTCACCTCGGCAAGATGTAAAAGGAGTAAGCAATGAGTTTGCAGTTAGAAAATAAAGTTGCATTTATTACGGGTTCAGCAAGTGGGATCGGTTTGGAAATTGCCAAGAAATTTGCCCAAGAAGGGGCGAAAGTAGTGATTTCGGACATGAATGCTGAAAAATGTCAGGAAACTGCTGAGGCACTCAAGGCTCAAGGTTTTCAAGCACTTTCTGCACCTTGTGATGTCACTGATGAAGCAGAGTATCAAGCTGCAATTGCATTGACCCAAAGTACCTTTGGTCGTTTAGATATTTTGATTAACAATGCAGGTTTCCAGCACGTTGCTCCCATTGAAGAGTTTCCAACGGCGGTGTATCAGAAGCTGATTCAGGTGATGTTGACGGGTTCCTTCATTGGAATTAAACATGCTTTCCCCATCATGAAGGCACAGAAATCAGGCCGTATTATTAATATGGCATCGATTAATGGTCTGATTGGTTTTGCTGGTAAAGCAGGCTACAACAGTGCCAAACATGGCGTGATTGGTCTCACTAAAGTAGCGGCTTTAGAATGTGCTCGAGATGGGATTACCGTGAATGCACTTTGCCCAGGCTATGTAGACACGCCATTGGTACGTGGACAAATTGCAGACTTGGCCAAAACACGAAATGTCAGCTTAGATTCTGCGCTTGAAGATGTGATTTTGGCGATGGTGCCGCAAAAACGTTTATTAAATGTTGAAGAAATTGCGGACTATGCCATTTTCTTGGCGAGTGATAAAGGGGCAGGTATTACAGGACAGGCGGTGGTGATGGATGGTGGATATACTGCGCAATAAATATTGATTTTCAATCAAATACGATTTTATCCAGCCATTGAGAAATTGCATATTTCTTATGATGAAATCGTATTGTTTTCCTTGACCAGTCGGTAACGACTGGTTCTTTTTTTGGGAAAGATTAAATCCCCAGTTATTTTTCAGCCTTAAAAAACAGCAAGATAATTGAAGATAGCGAAAGGCAAAAAATTACTGGCCAAATGATGAATAAGTCGACTCGGATATTTGCATCTGGTGTTTTGATTTTGATGAAAAGTTCCCAAAGGGTGTAGAGCAACCATAAAATTGTGGTAAGACCAAGATATTTACAACTGCGACGATGACTGAAATTTTTAACAATCAAATAAAGAATAAAAAAACACAACGTAATAAAAAAGATGTGTAAGGGTTGCCCAACAAAAAGGCTGCTTAAAACCTCCATATCAAAGCTCCATTAGTTATAAGTGATCGCAATACTCAGAATTTTGGATTTCATATTTGGTTGTTTTTATCTGGATAATATTTACATCTCTTTGTTGATATTGAATCTAACAAGATCAGTGAGGATGTCCTCGCTACTCATGCCTTGAGGGCTATTTTGAAGCTCATCTTGCTATTGCTTGCCCGAAATACCAAAAGATGACTAAGACCTGCCTTTTATAATTTTAGTCTAGTTTTTAAGCAAATTTAAAGCAATTCATCTTTAGCTAAAATTTATGTGCAGATGGTATAAACATACAGCTTAGCTCGGCAAACGTCGTGATAGCACTTTAAACTTTTACATATAAAAAACAGAGAAGTTTAACGATATGGCTTTATGCACAATGAGGGTGAAAAGAGAATTATAAATAATTTTATGTTATTGATTTTATATGTTTTTTATAATTTTAGAAAGTGGATGCGTTGGCGAATAGTCGGTTGGTAAAAGTTCTCGATTGCTCGATTTGATTTTGCTAAGATGGAAAAGCATACTTCATCAATATAACGAGAACAGAGATGAGTTTTCTTACTGCCGAGCAGGCAAAAATACTATCAGCCACCGCTAAACTGGATATTAATTTATATAAATCACGTTTAGCCAAACTCATTGAAGAAAGTGCTCAACAAGGCAACACTGCCGTGTTTGCGGTACTTCCCAAACACTTACCGCTCGTCGAAATTCGAGAGCTTTCAGCAGAGCTGACCCATTTGGGCTATCAGGTTCGCTTTGAAGTTAATGAATTCTTTTACAGTTTTAATGTTTATTGGATTTAAGGCACATCAATTCATTTTTTTTAAAAAAAACCCTTTAAATATTTACATTTAAAGGGTCTTGCAAATCAAAAAACTAATTAAGCTTCAATGGTTTGAACTGCAATTTTTTTCGCAGGATCTGTTTTGCGACGTACAGCAGGCACTGGCTCGCCATAATATTGACGATCAGCAAAATAACTAGAACGTACCATTGGCGCAGACCAGATATTTCTAAAGCCAAGTTTGCGACCATGTTCTGCATAGCGTTCAAACTCTTCTGGGCTCACGAAACGGTCAATTGGTGCATGTTCTTTAGAAGGCTGTAAATATTGACCAATGGTTACATAATCAACATCATGAGCACGAAGGTCATCTAATAATGCAATGACTTCTTCTTCAGTTTCACCAATACCGACCATCAGACCACATTTGGTTGGCACATCAGGGCAGTATTCTTTAAACATTTTGAGCAAGTTCAAAGAGTGCTGGTAGTCCGAACCTGGACGCATCGCTTTATACAAACGTGGCACAGTTTCAATATTGTGGTTAAACACATCGGGCGGACATTCGGTCATAATGCGTAAAGCAATATCCATACGACCACGGAAGTCAGGAACCAAAATTTCCAAAAGTGTTTTTGGACTTAAGCTACGTGCTTCTTTAATACAATCTACAAAGTGTTGTGCACCACCATCCAATAGATCATCACGGTCTACTGAGGTAATTACGGCATATTTCAAACCTAAATTGGCAATCGTCTCTGCCATATGGCGCGGTTCATCAGGATCTAACGCATTTGGACGACCATGTGCTACATCACAGAACGGGCAACGACGTGTACAGATGTCACCCATAATCATAAAAGTAGCAGTACCACCACCAAAACATTCAGGTAAATTTGGGCAGGCAGCTTCTTCACATACGGTATGTAATTTTTGCGCACGTAAAGTTGTCTTAATGCGTTGAACTTCCTCTGGCGCTGTCATCTTGACACGAATCCAGTCTGGCTTGCGAGGCACTTCAACCGTAGGTACAACTTTGACAGGAATACGTGAAACTTTTTCTGCACCACGAAGTTTAACACCCTGTTCAGGTTTACGGCTTTCAGACATATTCAACTTTTCCACTGTTTAGACGGAGAGATATGGGTACATTATAACGGAATTGCACATTGATAGGGCGAAAACACTATTCATTTTCTAAATGTCGTTATCACTCAATATATGACTATGAAATACAGCAAAGTCAGCTATTTTCAGTCATAATAGAGCGAAAATAGACACAGATTTATAGAGAAAGGAGCGTTGAATGCCACGTAAGAAAGAGGTCGTTAGTGGAACTTTCGTAAAATACGATGCGGTTGTTCTCGGTTCGGGCCCTGCTGGTGAAGGCGCGGCAATGAAACTTGCTAAATCGGGCAAGCGTGTTGCAATTATTGATATGCGTGAGCAATTGGGGGGGAACTGTACCCACGTTGGAACCATTCCAAGTAAAGCTTTACGTCAAACAGTTTCAAGCATTATTCGTTATCAACGTGATCCAATGTTTCAAAAAGTCGGTGATTGGAAACATTTCACCATGAAACAAGTGCTGCGTAATGCCCACAAGGTGATTCAACAGCAGGTAGATACCCACTCACGTTTTTATGACCGTAACAAAATTGATATTTTTCATGGTCGTGCTTATATCCAAGATCAAAATACCGTTTTGGTTTTTACCTCTGAAGGGGTGAAAGAAACCATTATGTTCAAGCAATTGGTGATTGCGACAGGTAGTCGTCCATACCGTCCTGCCATGCTTGATTTTAATCACCCACGTGTATTTGATTCTGACAAGATTCTAGATTTGGATTTCTCGATTCAGAAAATCATCATTTATGGCGCGGGTGTAATTGGCTGTGAATATGCATCGATCTTCATTGGTCTGGATCACAAAGTTGATCTCATCAACACCCAAATGAAATTGCTCAGCTATTTAGATGATGAAATTTCCGATGCCTTGTCTTATCACTTGCGTGAGCAGGGGGTATTGATTCGCCACAATGAACAAATCGATCATCTCGAAACTTTTGATGACCATGTTGTATTGCATTTGCTCAGTGGCAAGAAAATTAAAGCCGATGCGATTTTGTGGTGTAACGGCCGTTCAGGTAATACCGATGGTCTTGGACTGGAAAATGTCGGCATTACCCCAAACAGCCGTGGTCAAATCATGGTCAATGATCAATACCAAACCGAAGTGGAAAATATCTATGCCGCGGGTGATGTGATCGGTTGGCCTTCATTGGCTTCTGCGGCGTATGACCAAGGTCGTTGCGCGGGTGCCAACATGAGTGGTGAAGAGGGTATTCAACCTGTGGTGGATATTCCAACAGGGATTTACACCATTCCAGAAATTTCTTCAATTGGTAAGAACGAACAGCAGCTAACCGAAGAAAAGATCCCGTACGAAGTGGGGCAAGCCTCTTTCCGTCATTTGGCACGTGCGCAAATTACAGGGGACACCGTGGGTGAATTAAAAATTTTATTCCACCGCGATACTTTGGAAATTTTGGGTGTGCATTGCTTTGGTAACAACGCAGCGGAAATTATTCACATTGGTCAAGCGGTAATGAACAGTCCTAAAAATACCATCAAGTATTTTGTGGAAACGACATTTAACTATCCGACCATGGCCGAAGCGTATCGCGTTGCAACCTTAAATGGTATGAATCGTTTATTCTAAAATATGTAAGCATCTCTCTGAAAAGCCCATCCATTGCGATGGGCTTTTTTTATGAAGATATTTGAGATTAAAAAGGTCGCGATCCTGCCACACTAATTCGTTTTAATAAGCGACGTTGCTCAGCACGAAATGGCGTTCTGGAATGCAAGGTCACTTGATTATCCCAAAACACGATGTCGCCTGTTTCCCAAGCGTGATCATAGCGAAACTCAGGCTTAAGTATATGTTGGCGCAGTTGTGCAATCAGTTCACTGCCTGCTATATCATCATAATTGACCAGTTCAACTTCGGAACGTGTATTTAACCACAATGCTTTGCGTCCTGTTTCGGGGTGTATCCGCACCAAAGGGTGTGGATAGGCATGCCCCAGAATGGCTTGGTCTTTAAAGCGATAGTAGGGGCTATTGTTGGCATAGTTGTCTGAACCTTTATTATTGTTGGCTCGGACAAAAGGATTGTAGGTAATTAACTGCAATTGATCCAGATGGGCTTGTAGATCAGGAGCTAAGGCATCATAAGCTTTAATGGTGTTATACCAGCTGGTTTGACCGCCAGTGTTTGGTAATTCAATTGCGTAAAGTAAGGAGCCAAATGAAGGCAAAGGTGTCCATTGATGATCGGCATGCGGGCTGAGTTCACCGTGCCCCGTGTAGTCGCCTTGACCAACTGCATTAGAAACAGGCACAACATCGGGTGGGGTGCCCGTATCTGTTTGGCTCGCCAATACCGGATTGTCAGCGCTGGGACGGAAAATCGAACCAAAATAACTGGCAAAAGCGAGAAACTGTAAGTCATCCAAACTTTGCTGTTTAAAAATTAGAACTAAATGTTCCGCCAATGCTTGTTTCAGTCGAAAAATGGTTTCACCTGACTGCGCTTTACGCGCATCTAAACCTGTGACCACAGCACCTAATGCCTGTTGATCTAAAGGCGTGATTTGAATTTCATTAGGGTGTTGAAAAGCATCTGGTACATGCCATTTCGGGGCATCATGAATGGCTTGAGAGAGTTGGGTCAGGCTGCTCATTATTTTTCTCTAAATTTCTTGTTGTTCTAAATTAAGAAAACCCCAGCATTTTTTGAACTAACAATAAATGCTGAGTTTATGAAAAATAGAGACTATTTCTTTAATGATTAATGCGGACAGAATGCCTGATTAAAATATTCAAATAATTGCGGCGTTTGAATCCATAATAAAATGGCAGCACTCAATAAACCCAGTACAACCAGCGCAATTGAGGTTTTAAGCCAAAACAGAGATGAATTATTCATGCACCACCGCCTTTTCTGTCACAAAGAAATGCACCACGACACCCAATACACTGAGTGCAATCGAGATCATCCAGACCGCCTGATAATTTCCGGTCAGATCATGGCTGACACCACCGAGCCAGCCACCAAAAAATGAACCAACCTGATGGGTAAAAAATACAATACCACTTAGCATGGATAGGTAACGAATACCAAACATATTGGCGACAATACCATTGGTGAGCGGTACGGTAGATAACCATAATAGTCCCATAATCACGCCAAAGCTATATACTGTCCAAGTGCTTAAGGGCAAGACTAAAAAGGCAATCATAGCGATTCCACGCAACGCATATAAGCCCATGAGCAGTTTGGGTTTGGAGTAGCGACCACCTAACCAACCAGCGCCGTAAGTACCAAAGATATTGAACAAACCCACCAAGGCGAGGAATACTGTACCTGTCGAGGCATCAAAACCGTGATCAATCAAATATCCCGGCAGGTGGATGCCAATAAACACCACCTGAAAGCCACAAACCAAGAAACCTAATGCCAAGAACCAAAAAGGTTTATGAGCTTTGGCGATATTAAGAATTTGTTTAAACGTTAGTGCAGGAGTAGCCGTGGTCGCTGTATTTGGAGCCACATACATCGGTGCTTTCAGCATCCATGCCAGCGGTACAATCAAGGCAATTAAGATCGCACTGACGATTAAGGCTGCGGACCAACCTATACTTTGCAGCAATAACAAAGTCGAAGGCAGCATAATAAATTGACCAAATGAGCCTGCGGCACTGGCAATCCCCATGGCAAGGCTACGTTTTTCTGGCGGTGCAGCACGTCCAACCGCAGAAAGTAACACTGGAAAAGAGGTGGCGGATAAAGCCAAACCTAAAAATAGCCCCACACTGAGATTCAGCATCCAGCCTGTTGAACTAATCGACATCAATAACAGCCCGATGGCATAGAGCACGCCCCCCACCGTCACGACAATTTTACTGCCATATTTGTCAGCAATCGCGCCCGTGACAGGTTGTACGGCACCCCAAATCAGGTTTTGCAGGGCAATCGCTAAACTAAATACATTATGTCCCCAGCCAAATTCATGACTCATTGGGACCAAATACAAGCCAAAAGCATGCCTGACACCCAACGATAGCGCCAAAATAGCAGCACTTCCAATCAGCATATAAATCAATGGTTTGGAAAATTGACTTTCAGACATGGTAGATTTTCACGACAAGAATAGGGGCAGCTCGATATTGTACGCAATAGATCGTGTAAATTCGATATGAGAATAAAATATTTGAAAAGTAAAATAATTGAGGGGTTAGGGAGCTGCATTCCCTAACCGAGAGAATCTTTAGTATTTATAATCCAGTTGCAACCAGAATTTATCGGTATTCACTCCGTAATCTTCAGCCTGATAGCTCGAGAATTTGGCCAGTGCCGCTAAGCCTTTTAGCGGTAAGGGATGTGAAAATGATACGGCATATTCTTGCCCATAATCCAGGCTGTGTTCATCACTACGATAATGGTGATATTCAGTGCCCAATTTACCCTGATCTAGAATGTTCAGATTTGAACTGAGGTATAAATCCGTTAAACCATTGGCAGGGGTATTGAGGAAGATATCTGTCCAGCCATTGAATTTGTGTTTGGTCGCTAGGGGCGTTTGAAAGCCGATTCGTCCATGATCACTGCCCAGCACTTCATAGCCAAATGCGATTTCCCCCAGAGGCTTTGCAGCCGTAAGGTTGTAGCCAAGTTCAACCGTGTAATAGTCTGCATCATAGGCAAGCGGCTGATCCGCATAGTCAGTTTGCTTGGCATACTCAGCCATATAACGTAGCTGGTTCATTTTTCCCGTTAGGCGTAAACCATAGGTCTGATTTGACCATGCTGCTAAATCATTAAAATCCATGAGATAAGCATAGGCAGTCATATTCAATGCGGGATTGTAATTAAACTTAGCTTGAATCAGATGAATATCGCTATCTTGTTCACCATCTTGTGCTTGCACATATTTGGGTTCAGGATTCTCACGCCCAAAGATGGTATTGACCTGATTGATATAAGCATAATACAGCCCAACATTTGCCAGAGGTTTTAGATTCAGCGTCACTGCATCAAAAGTCTGGTCATTCTGGCGCCATGCAACTGAACCGACAAAACGCTGATTGTCCAGATTAATCAGTTGACGCCCTAGGGTGACATCAAATTTTGGATTGCTGGCATATTTTAAATACAGTTGATTCAGTTGCAAATTTTCAGGGTCAGGTACACTGCTATAGTTTGTTTCGGCATTCCGTGTGCTGTTGAAATGTTCATTCAATTCAATGGTACTTTCGCCTTGCACAAAGCCACTCAAACCATGCCAACTGCCTGTTTGAATTGAAGGGCGAATACGGAGAGTAAAGGCATCCGCAGTTTCTAAATGATTAGCCTGATTCACCATTTCATAACGTAAACGGCTGTCCAATCCAAATTTGGTTTGAGAAAGCACATCATCAGCAGCGAAAGCAGAATTTAAGGAAATGAGGGTGAGCGAAAGCACGGAGAGGGTATGTAATTTCATTGAAATTCCCTGAGGTATAAAGGTCAAAGATTTTTAGCGAGGAAGATGGGGAAGGAGATGAGTACGCTACCATTCCCCAAATTTGGAAGATTTAAGCCATGCTGTTACGTTCTAAAACGGCTTGTTCAAATAGTTGTTTTTCTTTTGCTTTATGTTCGACTGTAAAACGAATCAAGATGACACTAAAGGCAGCCAAAGTCACTAAACCACCGAGCATAAATAGGCAGGTTTGTACATCTAAGACGCCTTTTAATAGGAAGCCTGCTGCTACCGCACCGACATTGCCGCCAGCACCAATAATCCCTGCCACACCGCCCAAGGCATCACGGTCAATAAAAGGCACCAGTGCGTAAGTTGCCCCACAAGCCATATGAGTAAATAGTGCAAATACGGTCATGCTAATAATCGCTAATACAGCGGTATTCATTTGGGAAAATAAGATTAAGAACACACCTTCAAGTAAAACCAAGGCAAAAAGGACTTTGGTACGACCATCTAAGCCTTTCGAAATCGCTACTTTATCGGAAACGATACCACCGAGTGCGCGGGCAAATAGGGCCAACAAGCCAAAGATCCCCGCAGCCAGTCCAGCTTCTTTTAAGCCCATATTGAAGTGTTCGGTATAGTACATGGCAGCAATGTTATGAATAAAAATTTCAATCCCAAAGCATGCTGCATAGGAGATAAATAAAATCCACACACGATAATTACGCGCAGCTTGTAAAAGAATTGCAGTTCCGCCTTTTTTACCGCAGCCGATTTCAATGCCTTGTGCACGCAGCTCTTTAAAATCGCCTTGCGGGCAGTCTTGAGTGAATTTCCAGTAAAGTACACCTACAATGACCATCATGACGCCTGGCACCAGTAGGGCAATACGCCAGCCCATACTTTGTTCAACCCCAAACATCACGATTGCCCCCAGAATTAAAGGCATCAGGGCTTGGGTTGCACCACCACCTGCATTCCCCCAACCCGCAGCTGCCGCATTGGCTGTACCCACTACATTTGGGGCAAACATGACACTCGTGTGATATTGGGTAATGACAAAACTGGCTCCAATTGCCCCAATGAGCAAACGGAAGAACAGGAATGATTCATAGGTATTGGCTGCGGCAACCCCAAAAACTGGAATACTGCCCAAGAGTAAGAGTGCCGTATAAGTTTTGCGCGGTCCGTATTTGTCGCATAAAGGCCCAACAATCAGTCGAATTAAAATGGTGATTGCGACTGCGGCAATGTTGATATTGGCAATTTGATCTTTAGTTAAGTTGAATTCGCCCTTAATCACAGGCATTAGGGGTGCACAGGCAAACCATGCAAAGAAGCAGACAAAGAATGCTAACCATGACATATGGAACGCGCGCATTGCGGGTGTAGAGAAACTGAAAAGTTTAATTTGCGTCGCTTTTTTAGCATCGCTGTTTATTGTTGAAGACATAACCATCCCCTGAACTGAGCGTTATTTTGTTTACAAGCTGTTTAACTGGCTTGTAATCCGATCAGAACGGACATCGTTGGCCGTCTATATACTGTGTGAATCTGCGTTGATTCATCTTGTTGATTGAAATGCAAGCAATATGCCAAAAGCGAGGGCGAGTCGTATATTGAATGGATAAAGTGCTTAAATACTTGAGTCTTTGGGTGAAACGATGTGCCATGATCGCCAAAATCTAAGCGAATGTGCTTGCATAACAATGAAGGTTTTTTGATCAAAAATAATTCATTGTTTCAAGTCGGGAGTGTAAGTGCATCATTACAATGCACTTTAGATGAGCAACTGCAGCGATAAAACGCTATAGCCAGTTCAGTATCTTCATCATATTTTTAAGAATTTCATTAAGATACAGAAAAAGCTCCTTTGACACTTTAAAATCGATAACCCATGCCTGCATATGCAAGAATAGGATTGATCTCAATATCTGCTTTGGAGCGGATCAGTTCCCCTAGTTTGGTATCAGTCACGGTAATGCTGGTGTCATTCCTGAGCTGAGCATAACTGAGCGAACCCACTGCAAACCATCTCTCATTAAAGTCGTAGCTAAATCCAATTGTGGCAATCGGGGCAAACGCCTCTGAGGCTTCTAGCTCAACCTGAGGATTGGCTGAACTGGTTTTGCCTTCTAGGGAAGCACCCGCATGGCCTTGTTTAATATTGGCAATCATGTGTCCTGCGGCAATTAAGTCCTGTTCTATTCGTGGGTTCATTTCTAATTCATTAAAATAGGCATACATCACGCCCAAACCCACATAAGGTCGAAATTTATTGACCCCAGTTTTGCCAAAGTGATATTGCAATTCAAATGCAGGCGTCCACGCTCGAGCGGAAGCAGCAGCACCTTGAGCCCCTAAATCGGTAATCAGAATATTATTTTCCAGTTCCAATTGACCTAAGGCAGCACCTATAGGCGTGGCTATCGCTGAAAATGGGGCGTAGATTTTACCCTGACCTTGTAAATCCACTTTGGGGGGGATGCCTGCTTTAATCTCTAAGGAAACATGATCTGTAAAATAATAATTGCTCATGATACCTAAAGTGCTGACCTCATCTGCTTCAAGTCCAGTCCCCGCATTATTCCATTGGCTTAAACCGTGTAGCTCAGCTGTGCCGCTTAGACTCGCCGGAACAGGCGCATCAATTGCGGCTAGACCTTCCAGTGTCGCTTTGAGCAGGGGATTCACATCACTTTTAGGGCGAAGATTGTCCAAGATGGTCTGTGCCTGAATACTGCCGACCTTGGCTTTTTCAGCTTCTTTAACTGCGGTATTGACTCGAAACGGTTGCGCTTGTCCTTGTGGCATGACGTGTAATGCACCAAACGAAATTGAAAAGCGTTTAAAACCATCCCCATCTTGCAGGCTGAAATAGGGGGATTTCGCTTGGCTGTATGTCGGAATGAGGGCTATAGCAATTGATAATGCCAATCCTGTTTTATGCATATCGGGACTCCATGTCCATTTTCATCATTTTTATTCAGGGGGCATTATTCAATAAGGGCATAATAGAAAACTGTTGTTTTCAAACAGGGAAAATTTTAAAAGTTTGTGAAAATTACCGTAATTTTGGGGTGGTTATGTGAGTTATCTAGGTTCTTTGTTATCCAGTTGGCAAGAACTACAAATTAAACATGGGGTGTTTAATCTTATTTAAGTATTTATTAATCAATAAAAAATCAGTAGAAATAACAATCTAAAGCGATAAAAAAAGATCACCCGAAGGTGACCTTTTTGACATCTGTTTGCAAAATTAAGCCAATGACGCAGCTTCAGCTTGGAAGCGAGATAAATCTTCTTCTGGACGAGCTGTTAAAATTTCAACGCCATCTTTAGTGACCAAAATGGTGTGTTCATACTGTGCTGAAAGCTTATGATCTTTGGTTACAACGGTCCATTTATCACCCAGCAATTTGGTTTGCCATACGCCTGCATTTACCATCGGTTCAATGGTAAAGGTCATGCCTTCTTCCAAAATCATGCCGCTATTGCCTTGACCATAATGTAACACTTGAGGTTCATCATGGAATACCGTACCAATACCATGACCGCAGTATTCACGCACAACGCTAAAACGTTCAGACTCAACATATTTTTGAATTGCCAAACCAATATCACCAATGGTTGAACCTGGTTTTACAGTCGCAATACCGCGATACATGGCTTCTTGTGCGACTTTGCATAAACGGTCTGCAAGAATAGATGTTTCACCACCCACGACATACATCATATTGGTATCGCCATGGTAGCCATCTTTAATTACGGTAACGTCAATATTTAAGATATCGCCTTTCTTCAAGATTTTACTCTCAGATGGAATACCGTGGCACACCACATGGTTAACTGAAGTACAGATGGTGTGCTGAAACGCTGGACGACCTGGTGCTGCACCATAGCCTAAACAAGCTGGAACGGCATTTTGTACATTGACAATATAATCGTGACAAATCGTGTCTAATTCGAGGGTAGTCACCCCTGGCTTGATATGCGGTTTGATCATATCCAACACTTCTGCCGCCAGTCGTCCCGCCACACGCATTTTTTCAATTTCATCTGGGGTTTTAATGAGTCGACGTGGAGCTTGATAAGTTGTGTTCATGATCTCTAAAAACTTTTGGAAATTTGTATGTGACTATGGTATAAATAGCCGCCCATTTTATCAAATGCTTTTTCGTGAATAAATTTCGCGGGCTTTGTGCGATGGGGCAATAAAATCCGCACATATATCGACACATTACTCTGGGTGCCTAGCAATAGGTGGAGAATGCGGATATATGGAGGCCTAACCCAAACTTTAAGGTAAAGAAAATGGCAGATTACAACGTAAGCATGCGCGACCTTCTTCAAGCAGGCGCTCACTTCGGTCACCAAACTCGTTTCTGGAACCCAAAAATGCGTCAATACATTTTTGGTGCGCGTAACAAAATTCACATCATCAACCTTGAGCACACTGTTCCTGCGTTAAATGATGCATTGAACTTTGTTAACAATCTTGCAAGCAAAAAGAACAAAGTATTGTTCGTTGGTACTAAACGTGCTGCTTCTAACATCATCCGTGAACAAGCTCAACGCGCTGGTCAACCATATGTAGATCACCGTTGGTTAGGTGGTATGTTGACGAACTGGAAAACACTTCGCCAATCTATCAACCGTTTAAAAGACCTTCAAACTCAATCTCAAGACGGTACTTTCGCTAAGCTTACTAAACGTGAAGCTTTAGAGCGTACTCGTGAGATGGAAAAACTTGAGCGTGCTTTAGGCGGCGTGAAAAACATGGGTGGTTTACCTGACGCATTATTCGTAATCGACGTTGACCACGAATCAATCGCGATTAAAGAAGCTAAAAACCTTGGTATTCCTGTAATCGGTATCGTTGATACAAACTCTAACCCAGATAACGTTGATTTCGTTATTCCTGGTAACGACGATGCGATCCGTGCAGTAACACTTTACGCTTCTGCTATGGCTGATGCGATCCTTGCTGGTAAAGAGTACGCTCAAACTCAAGCAAATGCACAAGCAAAAGGCGACGAAGCTGCTAAAGAAGCTCCTGAGGCTTAATGCGTTTTGACGCAAGCTTGTCATTTTTGCGACATGTGATGGTGGCAAAGTAAGCGTCATGTATGCAGACGGCCCATGAGAACCCCTCTGGGCCGTTTCTGTTCTAAACAGAATTCATTTTCTACCGATTTTTAGGAGATACACATGACTGCTATTACTGCAAGCATGGTTAAAGAATTGCGTGACCGTACTGGTTTAGCAATGATGGAATGTAAAAAAGCATTAACAGAAGCGAACGGTGACATCGAATTAGCGATTGATAACCTTCGTAAATCTGGTCAAGCTAAAGCAGCTAAAAAAGCTGGTAACATTGCTGCTGACGGTGCGATCACTATCGCTCAAGACGGCAACAAAGCAATTCTTTTAGAAGTAAACTGCCAAACTGACTTCGTTGCTAAAGACGAAAACTTTGCTGGTTTCTCTGCTAAAGTTGCTGCTGCTGCACTTGCTGCTGGCGAAACTGATGCTGCTAAAATCGCTGAACTTAAACTTGAAGATGGTGCTACTGTTGAAGAAGCGCGTATCGCTCTTGTTCAAAAAATCGGTGAAAACATCCAAGTACGTCGTGCGTCAATTGTTGAAGGTGAAAACCTTGCAGTTTACAAACACGGTTTAAAAATTGGTGTTGTTGTATCTTACACAGGCCAAGCTGAAACTGGTAAAGGCGTTGCAATGCACGTTGCTGCATTCAACCCAGTAGCTGTAACAGCTGAAGGCGTTTCTGCTGATCTTATTGCGAAAGAGAAAGAAATTGCTGAAGCGAAAGCGATCGAATCTGGTAAGCCAGCAAACATCGTTGAAAAAATGGTCACTGGTTCAGTTGAGAAATACTTGAACGAAGTTGTTCTTGAGCGTCAAATGTACGTAATCGACAACGACAAGAAAGTTGCTGACGTATTAAAAGCGACTGGTACAACTGTAGCTCAATTCGTTCGTTTCGAAGTGGGTGAAGGTATTGAGAAAAAAGCTGAACTTTCTTTTGCTGAAGAAGTTGCTGCTGCTCAAGCTGCTGCAAAATAATTTTATTTTGCAAAAAGAAGCCCCGTTTGGGGCTTTTTTTATATCGAATAAAAAGGATAAAAAATGATGAATAAAACAAATCTAAGAATTGGCGTTGTGATTCTGGTTTTGATTGCTGCATATTTAGGATTTGATCGAGATCATGGCATCCAATCGAACAATGAGCCATCAAGCGTTGTTCAGTCTGAAACACAATTAAGCACAGATGATAGTCAAAAAATACTTCAGGCATTTCAGCAACAACAAAGTAATGCGCAAGTGCAAGCTAGTGGCAGGGTGAAAGCTATTTTGGCTGATGATCAGGAAGGCTCGCGTCATCAAAAATTTATTCTTGCACTGGGTAATGGTTTAACTGTTTTGGTGGCTCATAATATTGATTTGGCACCGAGAATAGATCATTTGCAAAAAGGGGATGTGGTGGAGTTTTATGGCGAATATGAATACAACCCGAAGGGAGGGGTGATTCATTGGACGCATCATGATCCACAGCGGCAGCATCTTGATGGATGGTTAAAATATCAGGGGAGAACTTATCAGTAGTGATGACACTGAGCAATTTTGTTCTATACAGTAAATTTAAACATGCTATTTTGCTGTTGAAGGCCAAACTGGCGGGTGTAAATGAGCAGTAACGAGAGTAATGTGCAGCATGAATGTGTAAAATTTCAACACGTACAAGAGTTGGGAGGTCTGGAGTTACTGAATGCTTCCTACGTAGAAAAGCAATTTTCAAAACATGTGCACGAAGGTTATTGCATCGGGGTCATTGAGGAAGGTGCGCAATCTTTCTATCGAACGGGCGCACTGCATGTGGCACCCAAAGGCGATATTATTTTGGTCAATGCGGATGAGGTGCATACGGGTTCATCTGCCGTGGAAACTGGGTGGCGTTATCGTGCGATTTATCCAACCCCGGAAATGCTAAAAGAAGTCAGTCAGGATTTTTTTCAGCATTCAGGTACAGTACCTTGGTTTCCTCAAGCCGTTCTGCACGATGAGGGCTTGGCGCAACAACTGCGGGTCTTATTTGACTTGTTGGAACAAGCAGATAACTTATTGTTTAAACAAAGCTTATATATTTCAACTTTGGCGTATTTAATGTCACGGCATAGCCGTAAGCCAGTCATAGATACCCGCCTTCCCGAAGTTCATAGCCGTATTTTGATGATTAAAGATTTATTGGCGAGTGCACCTGAAAAAGAATATTCCCTGAATGAATTGGCTGAAACAGTGGGGTTGAGTCCTTGGCATTTTTTAAGACAATTTAAAAAATATACCGGATTACCTCCACATGCTTGGTTGGTTCAGTTCCGTTTATTAAAAGCTAAGCAATTGTTGAAGCAAGGCGAGCATATTGCTTTGGTTGCGGATTTATGTGGATTTTCAGATCAAAGTCATTTTAATCGCCATTTTAAAAAGGCAGTGGGTGTAACGCCTTTGCAATATGTGATGAGCTTACGTTAATTTATCCACCAGAACCATCTATACATCATAGCTAAGTGATCAATATTTATAATTTTATTTTTATTATTGAAAACAATTAATTTAAAGCAAAGCGCAATTTCATACAAGAAAACCCAGTGTCAGAGCATTTATCGTACCTTAGTGTTCTGGATGGCGTACAAATTTATGGATCTCTCTCAGCAGCAATGTAGTGCTATAGCTCATCAAAAATCTCAGGATTTTATTCCAGGAGCTTTAGATATTTTACCCTTGTCGATTGCGGTGCTGCCATGGGGCATCTTGGCGGGTTCTATCGCGATTGATGCAGGACTGACAATTCCTCAAGCGGTGGCAATGTCGGCGGTGGTTTTTGCAGGTGCAGCGCAACTGGTCAGTTTGGGCATGTGGTCGGCGGATGCCACAGCATTCACCATTGCAATGACGGTCTTTTTCTTAACCAGTCAGCATTTCATTTACGCACTTACACTCCGCAAAGATATTTCGGTTTTGGCAAGTTATTACCGTATTCCCTTGGGATTTTTATTAACGGATGAGTTGTTTGCGGTAGCTGTGAGAAAACCACAACGTCGAACTTATTATCTGCTCGGTGCAGGGCTATGCTTTTATTTGGCGTGGGTGCTGTTTAGTTTGTTGGGCATTTATTTGGCTTCGACTATTCCTAACTTATCGAGTCTACATCTGGATTTTTCAATTGTTGCGGTACTGGTAGCAATCATAGTGCCTTTTATTAAGAATTGCGTCAGTTTGGTGGGTGTGTTGACGACGATTATGAGTTCGCTTTGTTTAACGGCCTTACATATTGAGGCTGCTATCTTAATTTCAGGAATGATGGGAATGGGCGTGGCGGTCTATATAGAACGTTGGGAGAAAAAAGTATGAGTTGGACATTTATTTTCTTGTTGGCTGGCATTGTATTTTTTAATCGATATCTCTTCTTAGAGCCAAAAGTTGCTATTCAATTTCCAGTTTTCTTTGAACGGATGTTGAAGTATTCAGCACCTTGTTTACTCACCGCTATTTGTATCCCAATTATTTTTTATGATGCGGGTGAGTGGCGTTCATTGCCAACGAATAGTTATTTTTATGCGACGATTTTTTGTGTATTGGTGTCCTTTTTATTTCGTCGAGTTTTATTGAGTTTGGCTCTAAGTTTGCTGTTTTTTTATGTCTTAGAAATGCTGTTATTTTGAAAAGATTCACTGTAGAAAAGCTGTTACAAGCTGAACTCCACAGTGAAAATTGGGTATATGCGCTAAATTGCGTTCATTTGCGCTCTAGAGTGGCTTTTAAATTTAGGTACTAGTTTAGCTAGATATGCATCCATACACCAAATTGGGCCAATCAGAAGGAATTGGAGGTCTTTAAAGAAAGAAGGTTTCTTTCCTTCAATTTTATGCCCGTAAAACTGACCAATCCAAGCAAAAATAAATAACGTAATATAAAAACCCGTACCCACGGGTAAAACGAAAATTAACCACGCCATCGTAAGCATGAGTGCCGCCATCGCGACAGCCAAAACTAGATCAAGTCGGCCATAAAAAATAAGACAAAGCACAATAATCAGCGCGGTGAGTAAGGCGCTAAAGTGTGCCAAAATCCCAAGAATGGAAAAAAGAATAGTTGGTACACAAAACCAGTGAATCAGTTTATTGGTTTTATTTTGGTGGCTTTGACTATATTCATCAAACCATTCATTTATCGTTTTCATCAATTGCTCCTGCAGGATGATTTTTTTATTTATTGTGGAACTGCATAAAATATAAAACAGAAAAAAGCGTAGGTCAAAATGGTTGCTGCATTTCTGGATATCATGGACTTTAGGTTGATTAGATAGATTGGGGGGCAGCATGAAGTGGGGGGAGGTAGTTCCACATCATATGCCGAACTACCTCAGGAACTGCAAAAGCTAAATTTTATTTATTTAGCTGCATGATAAACTTCTTTACCTTCTTTGAATGTTGCCAAAATCTTGATGTTCTTGATTTGATCTGTTGGGACAGTCATTGGATTTTGGTTCAGAATCACAAAGTCAGCCAATTTACCCGGACTGAGCGTGCCTTTTTGATTCTCTTCAAAATATTGATAGGCAGCCCAACTGGTCATGCTCTTGAGGGCATGGTAGGGACTAATACGTTGATCACTTCCTAACACGACACCGCTACGTGTGACACGATTTACCGTAGTATCTAAAGTCATCATGCTGTTTGGTGGAATCACAGGGGCATCATGATGTTCCGTAAATAAAATCCCTTTACGTAGTGCAGAACCGGTCGGTGAAATATTTTGTGCGCGTTGCAGCCCTAAAGTCTGCTGAATATGCCAGTCACCCCAATAGTAGGTGTGCAGGGAAAAGAAAGAAGGAATGAGCTTAAGAGCTTTTGCTTTCTCAAGTTGGTCTTCGCGCATCACCTGCGAGTGAATAATCACATTACGTCGGTCTTGTGCAGGATAATTTGCGGTCGCTTGCTCAATGGTTGCCAAATATTGATCAATTGCTGCATCGCCATTGGCATGTGCAAGTATTTGCCAATTATTTTGGTAGGCAAGATTAATTAAATTTTGCACCGTACTTTGTTGTGGGAATGCTGCATATCCACGATATGATTTTTTTTGTCCTTCAGGTGGGATCCGGTAGGGTTTGGTTAACCAAGCTGTTTTGCCTTGAGGTGAACCATCCAAGCTAATTTTGACTCCACCAATTCGATAATGATGTTTGTATTCTTGGCTAGTACCATGCTGCAACATGTATTCTTTTTCAGTACTGATGTCAGGGTACACCACCAAATCTACAGGTAATTTGCCATTTTGGGCAATATTTCTCCATAGCTCGGATGTACCTGCATCTGCGCGGCCTTCTTGAATGGTCGTGTAGCCATTTTTAATATAAGTCTGCACAGCCGTGAGAGCCATTTTTTCCATGGTTTCGGCAGGCATATGCTGAAAGATCTGCATCATGGCACTAAAAACCACACTTTCTTCGAGTACGCCATTCGGAACTTTTGAATTGGCTTCACGACGGATGTAGCCACCGGGTGGATTGGGTGTCTTGGCATTAATGTTGAGCAGTTCTAATGCCTTGTGGTTGACTGTTGCTAAATGTCCAGACTGATGCAGAATAATGACGGGTTGATCCGTAGAAATGGCATCCAGTTCAGTTGCAGTCGGGTGACGCTTTTCTTTTAGTTGTGCATCATCATAACCATTGCCAATGATCCAGCCGGAAGCATCCTGAATAAATTTGGGATTATTCTTTTTCCATTCCTGCATAGCCTCAACTAATGTTGCGATATCGGTCACTTGGCCATCGGGTGGGGCATATAGGTTAGCGACACTTTGTTGTAAGCCGACACTGTTGGCATGACTGTGTGCATCAATCAGCCCGGGGATAACCGTATGGTTTTGCAGATTGAAACGCTGAGCACGCTGATTGAGCTGTTTGGCTTCATTGAGTGAGCCTGTAAATTTAATCACGCCATTTTCGACCAGCATCGCTTCTACATAAGTCGGGGTGTCACCTTGCATGGTTAAAATTGGGCCGCCATGTAAGATAAACGTGGTTTCTTGTTGTGGATCGACTTTAGCGTCGCGTTGAATGTGATTGGAAATTGAATAGGAGCATGCGGTTAGGAGTGCTGTACTGAGTACCGTCAAAACTTTTAAAGTTGAAGTAGTAGAAGAATGTTGGACATATTTCATCATTGGATCGTATTCCCCTAAGGTGATCGACTTCTTGTGTTTATCTTTTTTAAAATAACATATTAATTAAAATAGAAAATAAAAAAGCCACATAAATGTGGCTTCGATTGTCAAATATAGCGGGCTAAAGCAAATTAAGAGTTTGGACCTGCTACGCGTTCAATGCTTACTTTTGCTGTCCCTGCGTTGGTGATGCCAAGTTGTTTTGCAGCACCATAAGAAAGGTCGAGTACACGGTTGCCATGGAAAGGACCGCGGTCATTCACTTTAACAACAACACTTTTACCATTGTTTTTGTTGGTGACACGAATGTAACAGTTCAGTGGCAAGCTACGATGTGCAGCGGTAAGTGCATTCATATCGAATGTTTCACCGTTGGCAGTTTTACGACCGTGAAATTGACGACCGTACCACGATGCTACACCTGTTTGGCTAAACTGGCGAACTGTATTCGAAGCAACGTTGTTTAACTTGTCAATGACTGAAGGCTCATCTGCTGGGATTTCGATTTTCGCTGCAATTGTTTCGCGGCGGATTTTATCACCAGAACTCTCAGTAATTGAAAGGCTATTCAAGTTAGAAAAGTGAGAATTAAAACTTTGAGCATCTTTGTTTAATACACGTGCTGCTAAACGTGAGTTATCACTGTCATTATTTAACGACGATGATTGAACCAATTCAGCCTGAGACTGACTCAGGGCGAACGTGGTCGCTATGGCAAGAATATATTTCATTGAAGAATGCATAAAATCTCCTAAAGACCAATTTGCATAAACTGTTATTCGGCAAAAAACCTTGAAAAACAAGCAAACTAGTCAATTTATTCACTTGTGCAACTACATTTGACGAGATGGATAATATTCATGGCGTGGTAAAAGTGTCTAGTGTTTATTCGAAATAATTACAAAAAGTAGGTAATTAATTTATTTTTTGATTAAAAAATAATCAATATTGTAACATAATATTAAAAAAGCTGATTTTTTATACTTTTTAATTAAAAAAATTATTGACTTTTAGTATTTGATGTAAAAGCTAGCCTCATCGGCTAGCGATTTCTGTACCTAATTGCCACACTGCGGTCGCATACATGCGGCTCTTGTTGTAGGTGGTTATGACTTGAAAATTTGGGTAAGTGATGTAGTAAGTTGAGCCATAATTTTCTTCGAGTTGAATCACATTCACCATATCTAGATCATCAATTTTTACGACGGGATTAATGGGTGAAACACCGCGTGTCTTTAAGGCACCATAAGGTGTAGGTTGCTCTAAATTTTTGGCAATAATATTTTCAGGTGTTGTGCCGGTATAGCGTGCTGCAAACCCAATCGGTTGGTTACGCTGCCAACCATGTTGTGCCAAATAATTGGCAATCGAACCAATCGCATCGACAGCAGAGTTGCGCAAGTCGATATGGCCATTACCATCGTAATCCACGCCATATTTAGGAATGTTGCTTGGCATAAATTGCGGATAGCCAATCGCTCCTGCATATGATCCGACGACGGAGTTGGTTGGAATGCCATCTTTATAGCTCCAAGCGATCAATGCGGAAAGTTCGTCTTGGAAATATGCCGCACGTCGTTCATAACCAAATGCAAGTGTTGCAAGCGCATTTCTGGTAATGAAATTGCCTTTATTGGCACCAAAACCAGTTTCGACCCCCAAAATGCCCAAAATGACAGACTGCGGAACGCCAAATTGTTGCTCGGCACGGTTTAAGGTGTCGGCATATTGCATTTTAAAACGCACACCACGTTGAATGGTGCTTTCGGACATAAAGTTGGTTTTATATTCATACCATGGCTTACTTTCGCCAGGGCGATTCATGATATTGATAATATTCGGGAGGTTTTGTGCACCACTCATTGCCCAGTCAACTTGTTCGGCACTTAAACCATAGGTTTGCATGGTTTTTTGCTTAAAGCTGGAATATTGAGGATCACTGGCAAAATCGTTGGCTTGGCAAAAACTGGTAATTGAAAAAGCACCAACAAGCAAAGATAAACGTTTCAGTTTTTTATAAATAGACAAATTCGTCATATTGGTTAAATCCCAAAAATTATCGATGTGTATGAATCGACATCACAACGCCAAAAGTGGCCATTAAAGTAATAATTGCAGTACCGCCATAACTCATAAAAGGTAAAGGCACACCCACTACGGGTAAAATACCACTGACCATACCCGCATTGACAAATACATATACAAAAAATGACAAAGCAAAGGTGCTGGCCACCAAACGTCCAAAATTGTGAAAACTGTTTAACCCAATTTGAAAGGTACGGCTGATAATCGCAAAGTACAGTATAATCAATATGATAATACCAATGAGCCCAAATTCCTCAGAAAATGCAGCAATAATAAAATCGGTATGGCCTTCGGGTAGAAAGTGAAGATGAGATTGTGTGCCAAGCAAGTACCCTTTACCTGAAAGACCACCTGAACCGATTGCCGTTTCAGATTGAATAATGTTCCAACCTGTGCCCAAAGCGTCAGCTTCGGGATGAATCAGGGTCAATACGCGTTGACGTTGATAATCATGTAATAGAAATTGCCATGCGAGGGGAATAATGGCACTGATGGTGACGATTGCCAGTGCAATCATCTGCCAAGATAAGCCACTTAAAAATAGCGTAAACAAACCACTGGATAAAATGAGTAACGAAGTACCCAAATCAGGTTGTTCTGCTATTAATAAGAAGGGGAATCCAATCAGAATTAAGCTACAGGCAATATGTTTGAATTTTGGTGGTAAAGGCTGACGGGATAAATACCATGCAATCATTAATGGCATGCCGATTTTCATAAATTCACTGGGCTGTACGCTGCCGAAACCGGGAATATCAATCCAACGCTGAGCGCCCAATCTGACCTCCCCAAACAATTTAACGGCTATGAGGGAGAGGAAAGCAAAAATATAGAAAAAAGGGGCAAATGCCTGATAGACCTTAGGCGGAATCTGGGCGAGCCCTAACATGACCAAGAAGCCTAGAGTAAAACTGAGCGCTTGTTTGGAAACCAGTCCCCAATTCTGTTCGGAGGCGCTATAAAGAACGGTGAGACCTAAGACAGCGGTCAAACACAAATATAAGCATAGCCATGGATCAAGGTGAAGCTTTTGCCATTTAGATGTCGTAGCGGGGCTTAACCCATCTCGAGGGGGCTGGCGTAGAAATTTGTATTGCGGTTGTACAGACATGGGAGTGATTAATATAAAGTATTTGGCATTTTTTTCGCCTGTTACCTTATACCTGCATCATGATGATGTATATCAATATTTAGCAATAAAAAAACCTAGCAAAAGCTAGGTTTCCGATAGCTTAAATTTCTATCAATGATGGAATAAAGTATCGTGATACTCTGCCAGAATAGAGAGTTCTTGCTTGGTCAGATGCGGGAAAATTTTATCAATGGCAATATGCACAGCTTTAATCACTGCCGCAGAGCCGATATCCGCGGCTTTACGCTTAATCATGCCCAAATCGAGGGTTTTGTTAAAATCATTCATAAAATGGCGTACAGTGGCTTCTGCGAACTGTTTGTACAATTCGATTAAAACGGCTTTATTGGCATCGCCACCTGCACGAATATCTGCAAATGTGCTCTTTAAATTGGTGACCAAGCTCGCATCTAGGTTTTCACCGACATGATACTGTCCTTGAGCATCTTTAAATAAGCTTTTTTCAGAAAATTCGATGGATTGTTTCACCACATCATTTGAGGCTTTGCTCAAAAGTTGTTTTAACAAGACCGCCACGGTTGATTTGACATAGCCGGCTAATTTCTCGGCAGTGTCGCGTTTCTCACTCGGTGGGAAACGACGCACCAATTCCGTTAAAATGGCATCAATAATTTCATCATTGATTAATAAAGCGGTCTGGTCACGTAAAGGGTAGAGCGGTTCACTCGAGTTTTTCTTTTGCTGACCTGTTTGAATACTATTTAATAGTGTTTCAGAAGGGACAAAACCAAAAAAAGGCATTGTTATTTAA
Source organism: Acinetobacter sp. GQ146 (assembly GCF_059758585.1). Lineage (NCBI taxonomy): Bacteria > Pseudomonadati > Pseudomonadota > Gammaproteobacteria > Moraxellales > Moraxellaceae > Acinetobacter > Acinetobacter sp. GQ146. The sequence continues at coordinate 209,226 of NZ_JCAXDV010000002.1, read as the reverse complement.
CCTCAGTATTCTTCATTTTATTGTCGCGCCAAACGAATTGGGCGAGGCATCCATGTTAAGTCCGATACACGACAAGGATTGATATCTAAACCACCTCGGCGAGTATAAGCCGCATAAACCATGAGTTTTTCAGGTTGCAGATGTTGCCAGATATCAGCGTACATCTGTTCAACGCATTGCTCATGAAAGCCATTATGCTGACGGTAGGAAATAATATAGGCTAAAAGTGAACGATAACAAGGCTTTTTACCCTGATAACGGATAAATACTGTTCCCCAGTCAGGTTGACCGGTAACTGGGCAATTACTTCTTAATAAATGTGAATAAAGCTGTACTTCTATATGCTCAGCATTTTCATTGTCGAAACCAAGTAGTGAGGCATCAGGATGATTCTCTAAGCGTTCAGGAATCAGGTCGTCAATACAGAGCCCCTCAGGCTGATGGACTTCAAGCGCATCGACCTGAAATAGTTGAATGCTGACACTGGCACCGGCAGCCGCAGATAAATCTTTTTCGACCGTTGCGATAAATGCCGCTTCAGATTCAAATGGAGTGAAATTTAGACTATTAAAGTACAGTTTGAGGGATTTGGACTCAATCAAATTTGGCGATGTCGCGGGCAGGGTCAAACGCCCAATGGCCACTTGTGGAATACCCTGAGCATTGAGCCAAGAAATTTCAAATACATGCCACCAGTCTTTTCCTTGCTGGATGCCTTCAATATGGGCATAACTTGAACGTGCTTGGGCACGTTCAATAGGAAAAAGAATGTCTGGTTGATATGTTGATGGATATTGGGTATCTTTACCGAGTAAAGAATGTTCTACACTCATTATTCACGCATTCCTGAGCCACGAGAAAGTAAATAATACGCTATAGCGTAAAGGACTGCACAGCATAAAGTCACCACGGTGAGTGAAATCGAAACATTCACATCACTGTGACCGAGAATTCCAAATCGGAAAGCATTCACCATATAGACAATCGGGTTAATTAAAGACAAATTTTGCCAAAATGGACTTAATGCGCTAATCGCGTAGAAAACACCGCCCAAATAAGTCAGCGGAGTCAGTACGAACGTTGGAATAATGGAAATGTCGTCAAAAGATTTGGCGTAAACGGCATTAATAAAGCCACCCAATGAAAACAGTAATGAAGTCACAATGACGGTATATATAGTCACAAACCAATTGGTAATATATAAGTCAGTGAAAAACAGACTCATGGCTGTCACGATAATTCCGACCAATACCCCACGACAGAGTCCACCCAGCACATAACCCCACAGCACTAGGTGTAGAGGTACTGGACTCATGATCAGCTCTTCAATGCTTTTTTGAAATTTAGCACTAAAGAAACTTGATGAGACATTGGCATAACTGTTGGTAATCACTGCCATCATAATCAAGCCGGGCACGATAAACTGCATATAGCTAAATCCGCCCATTTGTCCGATACGTGAGCCGACCAAATTTCCAAAAATCACAAAATAAAGGCTCATGGTAATGGCAGGCGGCAACAAAGTTTGCGGCCAAATGCGCATAAAGCGGCGCACTTCTTTATGGACGAGGGTGAAGAGTGCAACACGCATTTGAGTGAGATTCATGGTGCAGCTCCTTCCAGATTTTTCTCCACGAGTTTAACGAACAGTTCTTCCAAACGATTAGACTTGTTCCGCATACTACGAACTTGAATACCTTGGGCTTCAAGTAACTGAAAGAGCTGATTCAAGGTATGTGCTTTGTCCATCGTCACTTCGAGTGTGACGGGATCAATTAAATTAAAGCGGACCCCAATAATATCGAGTTGCGGTGCCTGAATTGGTTCAGCCAAATCAAAGATAAAAGATTCTTCATGTAATTGATTGAGGAAGGCTTTCATGGTGGTGTCTTCTTTAATTACACCACGGTCAATAATCGCAATACGACGACAGAGCATTTCTGCTTCTTCTAAATAATGGGTCGTTAAAATAATGGATGTGCCATTTTCATTCATTTCGGTCAGAAAATCCCACATCGAACGACGCAGTTCAATGTCGACCCCTGCGGTTGGCTCATCCAGAATAAGCAGTTTAGGTTCATGCATCATGGCACGCGCAATCATCAGGCGACGTTTCATACCACCTGAAAGCATACGACCTTGCGTATTACGTTTTTCCCAGAGGCCAAGTTTTTCTAAATAATGTTCGGCACGTTGCTCTGCAATTTTGCGTGGAATACCGTAATAGCCTGCTTGGGTGACTAAAATATCGAAGGTCTTTTCAAATTGACCAAAGTTAAATTCTTGGGGAACAACACCTAAACATTGTTTTGCTTGAGATGGGTGCGTGTCCAGATTGTGACCAAAAATTTCGACAGTGCCCGAGGTCTTTTTGGTCAGCGAGCTGATAATACCGATGGTCGTTGATTTGCCTGCACCATTTGGTCCAAGTAGGGCATAAAACTCACCTTCAGGGACAGTGAGATTAATTCCTTTGAGGGCTTGAAAGCCATTACGATATGTTTTCGACAAATCTCTGATCAGTAATGCATCGGTCATAAAGTTCTCACAGCATATAGAGTGCAGCTATTGTGAGCGATCTTGCACAATAAACCAAGTGAAATACAGGGAATACTGCGTTGCACAGTTAGAACATTGATTAAACTCTAATCATAAAAATGAAGGATTTATATATAGTTGCTTTCACTTCTTTATTTTTTTGCTATCATGTGACTCGCGCGCTCATAGCTCAGTTGGATAGAGTACAAGTTTCCGAAGCTTGGGGTCGTGGGTTCGATTCCCGCTGAGCGCACCATTTTCTTGTTTTATCCCTTCCGATGTTATCTGAAAACTATTTAAAATAAATCACTTACGCTATAGGTTTGTCCGATACGCTCCAAGAGCGTTTTAGGATACCGTAAAAAGATGCCTAAATTAGTGCTTAGTCTAACTGACTCAAAAATTAAATCTTCAATCTCAATGCAAAAGAAATCATTTGAAAAAATATGAAGCTTTCAGATGGTGGTGGTCTTTATCTGTTATTGGATCAGAACGGTGGGGCATATTGGCGTTTTGATGATGTCCGCCCAATTTCGAAGAAAAGAGCCACGATTGCTATTGGTATATATCCGAGTTGTACATTATCCAAAGCTCGTACCAAACGAAGTCAGTTTAGAGAGTTACTTGCACAAAATATTGACCCTGCAATTCAGAAGCAAAGTGAAGATGAATTAACACGATTCCAAAAGAATACTTTTAAATTGGTTGCAGATGAATTTCGAAAGACAGAAGAGCTCGAGCTAAGTACTCAGCGAAGGAATCAATTTGTTTGGGATAAGCTTTACGCTGCTATTGGAGAGTTTCCCGATTGATTCGATAACCGCCTCTCAAAATTTGGAAGTATGAATAACCATCATAATTCTGAGCATTGCTTATGTCTTAGGTGCCATTTTCCTAATCTGCCTTGGGCTTGGCATTGAATATGGAAATACCATTTTACTAATGATTGGTATGTTTGGGGTTGGAATAGGAATCAGCGGATCACAAGTAGGTGTAAATGCTTTTGCTTCAGGTTTTTATCCAACACACTGTAGGGCAACAGGTGTGAGTTGGGCGAATGCCGTGGGCCGATCAGGTTCAGTCGTAGGTTCAATAGTCGGCGGCTGGTTAATGTCATTAAACCTTTCAAGTTTTGAAATTATGAGTGTATTGGCACTACCTGCTTTTTGTGCTGCTTTCTCATTAATTTTAATTAAGTATTTAAAGAAAGATCAGCCTCAAGTCGTCATTCATTTAAATTAAAACACTGCTCATGACTTTTTTATGGATGCTTCTGTGCCAATGGATGGCACAGAAAACTTATCTAGGATCAGCTTTAAACGGTTTGGTCTATCCTCCCCAATGAAAGAAGAATGCCAGCAAAATCAGCATGTATTTAGTTAAGGATAAAAGCGAATTAAGTTTTACAGTTCTTTGTTCAGATTATAGGAGGTTTTTAAAAATTATTACTATAATATAAATACTTAAGTTGTTGTTTGGATAGTGTAATGACATTAAATTATTCTAAAATCAATTTATTTTTTGAATATTTTTTGTTCTGAAATGTCATTACTACTTGCTCATTTTATTGCATCGTCTTATATTAAAACTACAGTAGCTAGCAACACTAAGAGCTACGAAGTAGTTGGACGGATCATTGACAGCTAATTGAATTTGTAACGTTAAGTTCAAATAAAAAATCAGCACTAGCCATTCAACATAAAAGAACTCGCAGAAATGCGAGTTCTTGCTATTTATAGGGTACAAAATTCTACTTTGTTAATCTACTCTCAGTTTTCTGCAATCTCTTTTTTCAATTGCACATCGACATCGTATTTCTGAAATTCTTGAATGAGTGTATGCAGCATCTCTTGTGCGCGCTGCTCTTGAACGGCAAGAAGCATTTCAGTGTTAAGCTGTGCGTCATAACATTGCAGTAACTGAATTTCCCAGTAATTTTCTTGTTTAGACTGCTCAATGCATATGCTACGAAGCTGTAGCGTATTGTCCATTTGTTGTGGAATCACATAACGAAGCATTAATTGAGTATGCGCTGTATAAGGCTGCTGAGATGCGAAAGTAATCACCCAATTGCCGACCTTTTTAAGATAAGCAGGATGATCATCGGGATGAAAAAACAAATATTGCGGCATTATAGTCGTACCTAAATCTGACTATTTCAACTGATTTAAAAAAATGATCTATAACGCGAAAGTCGAAAGCTTGGTGTACACGGGAGATCAATCATTAGATTGAAAGGAATAAGGCATACCAAGCTGATGATTTAAAAATAAATTCATGGAACCCATGGGCAGGCTTAAGCGGTATTTTGCCTTATATAAAAGAAAAAACATCTAAACAGCCTAAGCAGGATTTAACTTCTGTAAAGAGAAATTAATTTGATGCAAAATTCGATTGAGCTCTTTAGGAGGAATACGCGTTTCTTGGAGCTGGGTAATCCACTGCATTTGGCATAGTTTTAATGCGCGAATATCCTCTGAGCCTTGAATTCGTAAGATGAGTTGTTTTGCCATGAGTCCGCAGTATTTTTGTAAAAGCTGCGCCATTAGGTACTTCACATCATCAAAATCGAGCGCAACGATATCTTCAAAGACAGGTTCAGTCACGGCTTGGGGAGAATGAATGATTTGCTCTTGAGAGAGTAAAACGGGCTGTGCTGCGGGTTCTGAACTTTGAACGGTTTCTTGTTGTTGAGCGGCAACGTGGGCTGTGTGTTGCTCAGATTGAGTTTTGTTGATTCCCGTATGTACGGGTTGCTCAATCAATTCATGTTGAGTCAAGGATGGGGCACTTGAAGCCATGATCAGCCCCATTTCACTCAATTGCTCAATCAATTCTGGCGGGGCAAGACGCTGCTTGAAGATTTCGTTCATGGAGTCAAAATCTTCTGTGCCAATCAGTACCAATAAGCGGCGTTGTCGCGCATTTAATTGCATAGAGCGGTGTTTTAGTGCGTCATGTCCTAGTTGTGTCTTAGAATAGTGAATCATGTCTTAATTTATTCCATGAGATAAATTAAGCAGACTATACTGCGTGAAAATTACACTACTGTTAAAATTTAATTACAAATCATGGATTTATAATGTGACTAAATTCACATTTTCTAAAGCTTTGCGAAGGTAAGGGTCGAGCTCATCTTGGCGTAATAACCATTGGATATAGTCAGCAGGGAGCTCGCTGATATTGGTGCCACGATGTTTGCCAAAGTTAATACTGCGTGGAATGCGAGCATCTTCTGAAGCAATATAGAGTTCTTCAATACTATTAATATTTAGCTGGTGCACAATGTGCATTAAGATATTGGCCGTTAAAATAATGTCCATATCAGCACGGTGTGCTTTTTTAATCATTTCTCGGGCTTTTTCGCTGCCTTTGCTGATCATATAAATTAAAGCAGAAATATTGTGGGCTTCTGCGTCAGGCCAGACACGACGTGCCAGTGCCAAAGTACAAATCGCTTTGATGGCACTGGTGTCAACGCCACATTTTTCAATCGCTCGAATATCGTAATCGACATTATGACCAATAATGTACTGCGTATCAGAGGGAAGACTAAAATTACTATAATGTGGCTGATTAATTAAATCCGACTCTAAAATGTGGTGCACCGCCATAGCGGCAAAAGAAATCGGTTCATCGACACTATAGAGCTGGTCAAATAATTTGGATTTATCTAAGGTGAGTTTGCCCTGTTCGACGTGAATCGGTGCATATGCAATTTCGATGGGTTGACCATTTAAGGTATGTGTTTCGGTATCCAGAATAATGGCTTGCATATGATGATCCTAAAGTACAGCGCAATGCTGCAATTTAACATTTTCAAAGATCAAGAGACAAATGCTGGTTAAGCCTGACGCGCTTGAAAAGAAAGAAAAAGGGTTAAATCTTGTTGATAAAGTGCAAAATTTAGAGCGAATCAAAATAAAATTGAACAAGTGGATAAAAAAGCGTAAAAATAAAGCGTTGCTGAAAGTGAAGCAAAAAACAATAAAAATTGAATAAGGATATAAATATGCATCAAAAACTGCTGATTGCCGTGTTGACCAGTACCGCCATGTTACTGACAGCGTGTCACGATGATGACCATGATTCTTATGTATCGAGTGACAATATTCCGAAAAATAATATTGTGAATCCTGTGGTGTCTACCCCAACAGCATATACCTTAACTGACATGTCCGCGACTGCGGGTGAAAGTGTGGTCATGACCTATAAAATGTTAGGTATTGATAATACAGAGGTACAAGCAACCGCTTTACTGTTTACCCCTAAAACTGCGCCACCAGCAAAAGGTTGGCCTATTGTAGTTTGGGCGCATGGTACTACAGGGGTGGCAGATATTTGTGCCCCAAGTCGGAATCAGTTAAATAGTTATATCCAGGCCATGATTAATGGTTTGCTGTTGGCTGGCTATGCCGTGGTTGCACCTGATTATGAGGGTCTAGGTGAGCCAAAAAATGATGAATTACATCCTTTCTTGAATGTAAAAAGTGAAGCCTTTTCGATTACCGATGCCGTGGTTGCGGCACGTAATTATTTGGGGACAAAAGCAGCCAGTCGATGGATGACGGTTGGGCATTCACAAGGCGGTCATGCGGCATTAGCTGCAGCCCAATACCAATCTCGGGCGCAGCTAGACTATAAAGGCACAGTTGCTGTTGCACCTGCCTCGAATCTTGAGTTGATCTTAACAGTCGGAGAGGGTCTTGCCGCACAGCAAACAGATTTAAGTGAAAAAATTACCACACTAGCATCGTTAGATACCTTTACGGCTTTAATTACTGCGGGATTACGTAATCCTAATCCGACCTTACAGTATAGTCAGGTATTTAAATCCCCAACCGACCAAATTGCAGATAATGCTGAAACAGATTGTTATACCTCTTTAGGGCAGGAGTTTGGTTTAGGTATGCTGTCTTATGCTCAAACCCACGGAGGGGATATTAGTAATTATCCGCGAACACAAAGTAACTTTATGACGTTGTCCCCAGTTAAGAAATTCCTAGATAGTGATTCGCAACCCCTTCAAGTTAAAATTGGTACGCCAATAATTATTTATCAGGGTGCGCTAGATACGACAGTGCCAAAAATTGCGACCGATACGCTGTTAAGTGGAGACGCTGCGAAAAACTCATCTATTTCTTATCGAACAGGTCTAACTTGGGATCATGGAACGGCCTATGTATTGAATATTCCGAATATTATTACGGATGTGCAAACATTAATGCCAATTCAATAAGTTGCTTTGAATAAATCAGCTTATGTTTTTTATCGACATGGGCTTTTTTTATTTAAAACTGAGTAAACTTCATTCTCAATATTTATAAACTTCATGCTACAATACGCGCCAATCTTAGCACGGCTTAAAAGCCCTAAATACATAGGACCTCGCTAATGTTTGCCAATATCTCTATTGCTGAATTTGATCCAGAATTAGCTCAAGCAATTTCTAACGAAGACGCTCGTCAGGAAGCTCATATTGAGTTAATCGCATCAGAAAACTATTGCTCACCAGCAGTAATGGAAGCTCAAGGATCAAAACTCACTAACAAATATGCAGAAGGCTACCCAGGCAAACGCTATTATGGCGGTTGTGAATATGTAGACATCATTGAACAATTGGCAATTGACCGTGCTAAAGAATTATTTGGTGCTGATTACGCTAACGTTCAACCGCATGCAGGTTCACAAGCAAACTCAGCAGTTTATTTAGCTTTACTTAACCCAGGCGACACAGTTTTAGGTATGAGCTTGGCTCACGGTGGTCACTTGACTCACGGTGCGAAAGTAAGCTTCTCTGGTAAAACATATAATGCGATTCAATACGGTCTAAACCCAGAAACTGGCGAGATCGATTATGAAGAAGTTGAGCGTTTAGCGGTTGAGCACAAGCCACGTATGATCGTTGCTGGTTTCTCTGCTTATAGCCAAATCGTTGATTGGCAGCGTTTCCGTGACATCGCAGACAAAGTAGGCGCATACCTTTTTGTTGATATGGCTCACGTTGCTGGTTTAGTTGCTGCGGGTGTTTACCCAAGCCCAGTGCAAATTGCTGACGTTACAACGACAACGACGCATAAAACTTTACGTGGTCCACGTTCTGGTTTAATCCTTGCGAAAGCGAATGAAGAAATTGAGAAAAAACTTCAATCAGCGGTATTCCCAGGTAACCAAGGTGGTCCATTAGTTCACGCAATCGCAGCGAAAGCAATCTGCTTTAAAGAAGCGATGGCGCCTGAATACAAAGCATATCAACAACAAGTGGTTAAAAATGCTCAAGCAATGGCTGAAGTATTAATCGCGCGTGGTTATGATGTTGTTTCTGGCGGTACTAAAAACCACTTGTTCTTGTTATCTTTAATCAAGCAAGACATTACGGGTAAAGATGCGGATGCTTGGTTAGGCGCTGCTCACATTACAGTGAACAAAAACTCTGTACCAAATGACCCACGCTCTCCGTTTGTTACTTCAGGTATCCGTATTGGTACACCAGCAGTAACGACTCGTGGTTTTGGTGAAGCAGAAGTTCGCGAATTGGCAGGCTGGATTGCTGACATTCTTGACTCGAAAGGCAGTGAAACTGTTATCGAAATCGTAAAAGCAAAAGTTGCAGCGGTATGTGCTAAATTCCCAGTATATGCAAAATAATTTGCACTCTACTTGAGAAGCCTCCCTCAAGGGGGGCTTTTTTTATAGCTATACAAAATGTAGCGCTTCACCTGGTTTCATTTTCTGTTATAAATAAATCAGCAACTGAAAATAAAGAAGATATAAATCATCACTTCAACATGATTTTTTAAAAGGACGGTTTTTATGGATAGACCTACCATTATTGTTTCTGAACAGGATCTAAACCGTTTAGAAACCATGTTAGAACATCAATCAAAATTAACGCCAACCATGGAGCACTTAGAAGAAGAGTTAGCACGTGCCAATGTGGTTGCTCCGCAAGATGTTCCTGCCAATGTTGTCACGATGAATGCGCGTGTGCTCATCAAAATTGCTCCAGATACCACCGCTACGGAAATTACCTTGGTGTATCCGCATGATTTTCGGGGTGATAAAGGTCAGGTGAATGTGCTAGCCCCTGTTGGCGCTGCTATTTTGGGTTTGGCGGAAGGGCAGGAAATTGAATGGCCACAACCCGATGGGCATTTAATGAAAGTGAAGATTGAGCGTGTGCTTTATCAACCAGAACGTGAAGGCCATTATCTGTAATTAACCATCAGGACAGTGATTATTTGCTGAATCTGAGCGGTTTCACAGCCATCATAATGCTATGATGGCTTTTTTTATAAAGTGTTGTTGTTCAAGGCTCATGATCGAGTATTGAATGATGCATTCGGTATTAAAAGGCTTTTTATGCGCGGCTTATATCTGATTACCAATGATGATCCTTTAACGATTTTGCTCGAAAAATTACATGCTGCATTGGCTACAGGTCAGGTGGCGATTCTACAGTATCGTCGTAAAAAAATTGCTAAACCTGATCAAGCTGCTGAAGTAGAGCAAATTAAAGCTTTATGTGAACAGTACGATGTGCCATTTGTGATCAATGATGATTTGGCTCTTGCAGAACAATACGGATTGGGTGTGCATTTGGGGCAGGATGATGGTGAAATTGCCGATGCTGCTGCCCGTTTACCTCAAGGTGTGATTATTGGGCGCACCTGTTTGAACTCCTTGCCACTGGCTGAAAAAGCTATTGCTGATGGGGCGAATTATGTTGCTTTTGGTGCGGTGTATGCCACAGCAACCAAGCCAGAAGCAGGCAATGTGGGCATTGAGGTGATTGCTCAGGCGAAGCAAAAATATGCTGTACCCATTTGTGCAATTGGGGGATTAACTGTTGAAAATTCAGCAGCTGTGATTGCAGCGGGTGCAGACCTTTGCGCGGTAATTAGTGATATATTAGCGCTGAATGTAGCGGACATCCCATCCCGTGTGCATGCATGGGCACAGTTATTTGCTGAAACTGCATAATGTTTTAAACCGATTATTTTCTTTTTAGGTTGAGTGAATTCATGAGTTTATCTCCAAAGCAAGAACAACTATTTAAACAAGCCAGTAAACACATTCCAGGTGGTGTCAATTCACCGGTACGTGCATTTAATGGTGTAGGTGGAACCCCCGTTTTTATTGAAAAAGCGCAGGGTGCATATTTGTTTGATGTGGATGGTAAGCGTTATGTGGATTATGTTGGCTCTTGGGGGCCAATGATTCTGGGACATGCTCATCCTGACATTATTAAAGCCGTACAAGAAGCTGCGGTTGATGGTTTGAGTTTTGGGGCTCCGACTGTTCATGAAACAACTTTAGCCGATGTGATTTGTGAGATCATGCCATCAATTGAAATGGTGCGTATGACTAACTCGGGTACTGAAGCAACCATGACGGCAATTCGCCTAGCACGTGGTTATACAGGGCGTGACAAAATTGTGAAATTTGAAGGCTGTTACCACGGTCATTCTGATTCCTTGTTGGTTAAAGCCGGTTCGGGTTTGCTGACTACGGGTGAAGGGGAAGCAACTTCAGCAGGCGTCCCAGCCGATTTTGCCAAACATACTTTAACCCTGCCGTATAACGACATTGCAACCCTAAAAGAATGCTTTGCCAAATTTGGTGCTGAAATTGCAGGGGTGATTGTTGAGCCTGTTGCAGGCAACATGAACTTGGTGAAACCGGTAGAAGGATTCTTGCAGGCGATTCGTGATGTGTGTGATGAGCATGGCGCGGTATTCATTATTGATGAAGTCATGACGGGATTCCGTGTTGGACTCGGTGGCGCGCAAGCCCATTATGGCGTAACACCAGACCTTACCACTTTGGGTAAAATTATTGGTGCAGGTTTACCAGTGGGTGCTTTTGGTGGTAAACGCGAAGTGATGGAATGTATTGCACCTTTAGGTAAAGTTTACCAAGCGGGCACCTTATCTGGTAATCCATTGGCCATGCGTGCAGGGATTGAAATGTTCAAGCATTTGCGCCAACCGGGTTTCTATGAAAACTTAATTGCACAATTAGAAAAATTACTGGCTGGTTTGCAACAAGAAGCAGATGCTGCGGGTGTTCCTTTCAAAACTCAACAAGCGGGTGCAATGTTTGGTCTGTATTTCACCGATCAAGAAGACATCACCAGTTTTGATTCAATGTTGAAGTGTGATGTGGCTGCATTCCGTAAATTCTTCCATGGCATGTTAAAACGTGGTGTGAACTTGGCGCCATCGGCATTTGAAGCCGGCTTTATTTCAAGTGCACACAGTGATGAAGATATTGCGTTTACTGTTCAGGCAGCCAAAGAAACCTTTGCTGAAATGAAAGCATAAGTTGTAGTGATTGTTCAAAAATGCCTGTGACTATGTTGCAGGCTTTTTTATGTAAGGAAAACAGATGAAAACCAAACATTGTTTAGACTTGGCCGATGCTGAATGGATCTTAAATGCCGCCTATGAATATGCATTGCAAAACAGCTTTGCGGTCAGTATCGCCGTGGTAGATGAAACAGGATGCTTGTTAAGCATGAAGCGTATGGATGGAGCATCACCCATGACTGCTCGGCTGTGTCTTGAAAAAGCTGAATGCTCTGCCATAAGTCGGCGCCCAAGTAAATTGTTTGAAGATTTAATCCGCAATGGACAACAGGGTTTCCTGACGGTGAGCAGTTTGTCGGGCATGTTAGAGGGTGGTGAGCCAATCCTGTTTCAAGGGCAACTTGTAGGGGCAGTTGGTATTTCTGGCGTCAAGTCATTCCAAGATGCAGAAATTGCACAATTCGCGATTCAACAGTTTCTGGCACAGGTTTAGGGCTAATGTTTTATCCTTTACCAAAGAAAATTCAGCTGGCTGCTTCACAAGCCAAATGGTCACTGAATTCTGCACAGGGTGTATTACTGGTGATGGGTTTGCAGCAGTTGAGAGCCGAACCTGACTGGATCAGTAGTGAACTGGCTGCAAATATGCAACGTTGTATTCAAAAAGCACAAGCACTTGATATTCCTATTTTAGATTTGGATCTCGCCAATCCAATGGATGCCATGCAGCGCTTAGGTGAATATTTGTCTGATCGGCAACAGTTGCTGGCCATTGGTTTAATTAATCCGCTGGTGAAGCAGTTCATAGCGCATATTCATTCTGTGAGTGAGCAGATTTGTGTGGTGAATGATGCTGTGTTATTGGCGAATAGTGAACATCATGTGCAGTGGATTGAAAAGTTGTGTCAGCAACAATTTCATCATATGAATACACACAGTCTATTGCGGCTATGGGCGTTGAGCGCACCCAAGGATTTTGTCTTGTCAGAAAAAGGGATTATCTACGCGGTTGCAGAGCAATTAGTGCTCGATCCCTTAGAGCTTGATTTATTTCGAGATTGGGCCGAGTACAATTTAGACTCAGTTGCAGTGGTCAGTTTGGTGGGATTATGGCGTGCAAACGGTGCCGAGATTCGCTACGAAGATGTCATGCACAGTCGAAATTTAAAAAAATTGATACAGTTGCTGAGGCATAATTCATGATATGCATACAATCAGCACTTTTTTTGGGTAAAATCGTAAAAAACGCTGACTTTTCTCCGTTTCTGCATTGTAATTTCTGAGTGAGCTTTTTATTATTGCCCGCTTGTTTGCACAGTCAGCTTGGAAAATCTCTTGAGTCAATTTCTGAATGAACATCTGATCCACCGTGATGAGGATTTTATGGTAATCCATAAACCCGCGGGGATTCTTACAGTGCCAGGGAAAACGGCTGACTTGCAAGATTGTGTGATTAATCGGTTGCTAAAAGAAGAACCGAGAACCTTGCTGATTCATCGTCTGGATCGTGATACTTCAGGCATCTTGGTTTTTGCATTGTCCAAATTCGGGCAAAACCGAATTTCTCGTCAGTTTCAAGAACGTCAAACTTCAAAAACATATCAAGCTGTTGTGGCAGGACATCTGGTGGGTGAGGGAACGGTGGATGTTCCTGTGGTGTATGATCCGACGCGTCCACCTTTACATATTGCCGACCCGAGCCATAACAAGCCAGCATTAACACATTGGAAGGCGACCGAGCATTTTGAAATGCAAGGTCAACCTGTCACTCGTGTAGAACTTACGCCCATTACTGGTCGTTCACATCAGCTACGTGTACACATGCAGTACTTAGGACATCCAATCGTGGGGGATACGCTGTATGCCGCACCCGAGCAGCTACTTTTGGATCGTTTATGTCTACATGCTGAACGCCTCAGCTTTTTGCATCCGAAGACAGAAGCGATGGTGGAGTTCTATTGTCCCGTGCCTTTTTAAGGCAAAAAAACGCTTCAGATTCGAAATAAGCCCACTTTTTTAGTGCGCTTTATGTCAAAATATATTGCTTAAAGACATGAAATTTTGTTCAAATGTTATTCGCTTTTGAGCAATTATTTCTTGGTCTACATTTGAGATAAAGGTGGAAAAATTGCAGCAGTTCGCTATTGGTCAACGTTGGTTATCTGACACAGAAACAGAGCTTGGCTTGGGGGTATTAATTGACGTAGATGAACGGTCAATTAGTATCTTATTTCCAAAAAGCGATGAAACGCGTGTATATGCCCGAAACAATGCCCCTTTATCTCGTATCGTATTTAATGCGAATGATGAAGTTCATGATCAGGAAGGAACGCAATGGCTGGTCGAGTCCTTAGAGCATAATCATGGCGTGGTGCGTTATGCAGTGGTGCGTACTTTAGAAGATGGTTCTCAAGAACGTAAAACCTTAAACGAAACCCGTATTGGCGCGCAGATTCAATTATCTAAGCCGCTTGACCGCTTATTGGCCAGCCAAATTGATTATAAAGAATGGTACGACCTGCGTATTGAAGCCTTGTTGATGCAAGCCAATATGCAAAGCAGTCCACTCCGTGGTCTAGTGGGTGCGCGTGTTGGTCTGATTCCACATCAATTGTATATCGCGCATGAAGTGGGTAAGCGTTTTGCACCACGAGTTTTATTGGCCGATGAAGTGGGGCTAGGTAAAACCATTGAAGCTGGCTTGATTATCCATCAACAATTAAAAACAGGACGTTCTGAACGTATTCTGATTTTAGTGCCCGATTCACTACAGTATCAGTGGATGATTGAAATGCGCCGTCGTTTCAATTTGGCATTCTCTATTTTCGATTTAACCCGTACAGCGTCTATTAAAGAACATGACCCTGAACTGAATCCGTTCTTGACTGAGCAATGTATTATTGCCAGTGTAGACTTGATGATTGACCATGATGACTTACGTGAGCAAGCCTTAGAAGCTGGTTTCGATCTCTTGGTGGTGGATGAAGCCCATCATTTGATGTGGAATGAAGAAGAAGGTGGTAACGACCGCTACGATTTAGTCGAAGAATTGGCAGAGCAAACACCGGGTGTTTTACTGTTGACGGCAACGCCTGAACAGTTGGGTGTAGAGAGTCATTTCGCACGCTTACGTTTGCTTGATCCACAGCGTTTTAGTTCCTTAGACCGCTTCTTGGATGAAGAAGAAAAGTATCTGCATACCGCTAAAATTGCTGAAGTGTTGATGTCTGATTTACCGCTTGATGAAAGTCATTTAGCGGCAATTCAACAATTGTTGGGTCATCCTATTCAAGATGAACCTGAACAACGTTTCCGTGCAATTCATGAATTGCTGGACCGCCATGGTACAGGTCGTATTTTATTCCGTAATACCCGTGAAGCGATTCAAGGTTTCCCTGGGCGTGATTGTCAACCGGCACCACTGCCAGCACCAGCAAACTGGTCTAAAGATGGCAAACTGCGTGAACAGATGTGGCCTGAAGAAGCACAGCTTGACGGGGCTTGGATGGAATCTGACCCACGTGTGGGCTGGCTCATGGAAATGCTGCGTACTCAGTTAAAACACAAAAAAGTGTTATTGATTGCGCGTAGCGGTCCTGTGGTGGAAGCCTTAGAAAATGCGTTACGCCTGCATGCAGGGATTCGTACTGCCATGTTCCATGAAGGCATGAGCTTATTGGAACGTGACCAAGCAGCGGCCTATTTTGCAGAAGATTCTTATGGTGCGCAGATTTTACTCTGCTCTGAAATCGGTTCGGAAGGGCGTAACTTCCAGTTTGCTTCAGACTTGGTGTTATTTGACTTGCCAGCGAACCCAGATGTTTTAGAGCAGCGTATTGGTCGTTTAGACCGTATTGGTCAAGAAAACCGCATTCAAATTCATGTGCCATATCTAGAGGGTACAGCGCAAGAGCGGATGTTCCGTTGGTATAACGAAGCGTTGAATATTTTCAGTAATATTTCACCGACAGCACAAACCTTGCAAGAAAACTTCATTGTCGACTTAAAAGACTGCTTGCTTGCAGATATGGGGCAAAAGTTTGAAGACTTACTAGAAGAAGTCAGCGTACAACGCGAAGCGCTAGAAGCGGAATTGCAAGCAGGGCGTGACCGTTTACTAGAATACAATTCGTGCCGTCCTATCGTGGCGCAAGAAATTGTCCAAGCGCTAGAAGATTATGATGACAACACCACTTTGCCGATGTTTATGAAGCGTTTTATGGCTTCAACCAACATTGATTTTGATGAGCAAAGCAATGGTACAGTTATTATTAAACCGACGGATCAGATGCAAGTTCAAGGTTTAACTTTGGATGAAGAAGGCATGACTGCGACCTTCTATCGCGATCAAGCGCAAGTGCGTGAAGATGCACAGTATTTGACTTTAGAGCATCCATTCACTGAAAGCGTGATGGAAATGATCAATACGCAGGCCTTTGGCAGTACCAACGTTGCGATTTTAAAGTCGAATGCATTAAAGCAAGGTTCGGTTCTACTTGAAGTCTGGTTTAAGGTCGATGTGATTGCGCCAAAAGCCTTGAACTTGCCATCAAGTTTGCCGCAACAATTGATTCGCGTATTACTCAGTGAAAATGGGCAAGATTTGTCAATGAAAATTGAGCCAAGCATTTTGAAACCGTATTTGCATCATTTAGACAGCAACAGCTGCCGTCAGGTGGTAAAAGCACGTCGTGATGTAATTGAAGAGCGTTATCAACAAGCCCTGAACATTGCTAAAGCTGCTTTACCAGAAATGAAACAGCAAGCCAAAGAAATCTACGGTAGCAAATGGCAATATGAAATTGATCGTTTAAGCTATTTGAAGCAATTCAATCCGAGTATTCGTGAAGATGAAATCACGCGCTTACAAAAATTGCAAAAAGAAGGCATCGGATTACTAGATGGCTTATCCGTAACCCCAGAAGCGATTCAGGTCTTGGTGGTGGTTAAACCTTAAGGTTTAACTGGCTCCAAGTTAAAAAAGCACCGTAAGGTGCTTTTTTTATTGGATATTTTAACTAATGATCAATTTAACGGATTTGCGACTCATCCAGATGGCGTGCGCCTTCTAAAATCATACGAATCATGATCATGGTTTGTTCTGCAACCGCCTTACGTTCATCATTTGGTAAATCAATGACTTTGGCACCCATGTGGAACACCAGTTGGGTAATGGCTTTGGCAGCAAGCTCAGGATGTGCCATTTTGCTGTGATTGAGACGTTCTAATCGGATTAAGTCATCCTTTAGTTCTTGCTGGAAGAAATTTAATTGACGATCTACAGCCTGTTTATAAGACGCAGAGCCGGTATAGCCTTCACGTAACAATAAGCTTAAGTTGCCTTCATCAGTATTCAATTGTTCAATAAAAACTTCCACAGAACTGCGAATAATGCTGCTTTGCTTGATCGCTTTTAAACGGGCTTCATGCAAAATTTGACGCAGTACAATACCTGAACGGTCAATCAGTTCAATAGCAAGTTCATCAATGTCTTTGAAATGTCGATAAAAACTATTCGGTGCAATGCCTGCTTCGCGTGCAACCTCTCGCAGGCTTAATGAGGCAATGCTTTTTTCTGGTCCAATCAGTTTGAGTGCTGCTTGGAATAATTCATCTTTCGTAATGGTAGCTTTACGACCGACAGAACGTACCACAACAGGTTCATGTGCCACATTTAGGTCATGAGTCGTAGTATCGTGTTTTGTTTTGATCGAAGGCTGGTTCATATTTTTCAATAGATTAAAGGCTTTTTGGCATTATAGCCTTTACTGCCTGTGATGTGAATGAATAAAAAAAGGACGAATATATATACAAATATATATACATGTGTATAATAATTAAAAATCAATTGCGTGGTCCAAACGATGTTCATGCTAAAGAAATCTAATTCTCCCCTTAATTTTTTAGTCGACAGTGTTGTTGATCAACACTCTTTAAACTTTTGGTTGCAAAAGCTCAATCCACTTTGGTCTGTAAATCAGCCATTAGGCAAGATTGTACAAAAAGACAATACGGCTGATGGAATGGTAAGCTTGACGCTTGAAGTCAACCGCCATTTTAAAATGGGCCAAGCAGGGCAGCATCATCCTGTCATAGTCAATGTGCAAGGTGCGCGTTATGAGCGTACGTATAGCTTGACCCAAGTTGATGCACAACATGTTCTGCTGACAGTAAAAAAAGTAGAACAAGGTAAAGTCAGTAACTGGTTAGTTAATCAAGCCAACGTGGGTGACATTCTTGAATTTGGTCAACCTTATGGTGACATGCTTTTACCTGAACCAGCACAACCTCTAATTTTGCTAGCAGCAGGTAGTGGTATTACCCCAATGTATAGCTTGCTTACGGCCTTAGCGCAGGCAGAGCAATTATCACAGCGTAAAGTGCATGTGATGTACTGGGTAAAACATTATGCCGACTTTGCTTTCAAATCTTATTTTGAACAATGGGCCAAGCAGTATCCGCAATTTTCCTATCAAGTATTTTACACACAGGAAGATCATGCTGATGCACGTTTAAATGCGGCTCAGGTGGACGTATTGACTGATATTGAACAGTCTGTTGTGTATGCCTGTGGACCTTCGGGTTTTGTTCAGCAAGCAGAACAGCTCTTTGCTCAGGCTCAATTATTTAAGAGCGAAGCATTTAGCATGTCTCCTGTAGCGAATGATGACACAGGCTTTGTGAATGTGACGTTAAGCAAATCCAACAAAGTGGTGGCGATCCCGCGTGGTCAATCAATTTTGGTGGGCTTGGAACATGCCAACGTCAAGCCAACTTATGGTTGTCGTATGGGCGTTTGTCATAAATGTGTGTGTAATAAAGTACAAGGTTCGACTCAAGATATGTTGAATGGTCAACAGAATCATGAGCCAAGTAATCCATTAAAACTATGTGTAAGTTCTGCCAAAACAGATCTTGTGATTGATTTATAAGAGAGTTCAACATCATGAATATGCCTGTAAAAGCTCAATATTTTAAAAATCCAAAAAATCGTGAACTTACTCAGTTTGAGTTAGATGAATTGGCGCGTGAATTAGATGCCATTAAACAAGAAGTTTTGGATGATATTGGCGAGAAAGATGCCAAATATATCCGTCGTGTCTATTCAACAGTCCAGTATGCTTCGATTGCAGGACGTGCTTGCTTATTTGCAGGTTGGTTCCCGCCAGCATGGATTTTAGGTACAGGCCTATTGGGCTTTGCCAAAATCATGGAAAATATGGAATTAGGACATAATGTCATGCACGGTCAGTATGACTGGATGAATGATCCTAAATTCAGTGGTCAAAACTACGAGTGGGATATTGTCGGAACGTCTGATAACTGGCGTCAAACCCACAACTATAAGCATCATACCTACACCAACATTAAAGGTATGGATGATGATATTGGTTATGGTTTATTGCGTTTGTTCCCAGAACAGCGTTGGAAACCTGGCTTTTTACTACAACCCTTGTATAGCATTCCATTCTGCTTGTTATTTCAATGGGGCGTAGCAATTCAGAACTTGGAAGTGGGTAAAGTTTGGTTTGGTCGTAAAAGCAAACAAGAGCTGAAAGAAGAGTGGAAACCGTTACAACGCAAAATTACTAAACAATTGTTTAAAGATTATGTGTTTTTCCCATTGATCGCAGGTCCTGCGGCATTGCCAGTCTTTACAGGTAATTTGGTTGCGAATGGTATTCGTAATATCTGGACCTTCAGCGTAATTTTCTGTGGTCACTTTACCAAAGATGTCGAAGTGTTCCCGAAAACAGTTTTACAAAACGAAAGCCGTGGTCACTGGTATATGCGTCAGATTCGTGGTTCTTCAAACTTAACAGGTTCTGAAGCTTTCCATATTTTGACAGGACATTTGAGTCATCAAATTGAACATCACTTATATCCAGATATTCCTGCACGACGCTATCGTAAAATGGCACCTAAAGTGCAAGCGGTGTGTGAGAAATATGGCTTGAACTATAGTAATGCGAGTTTGGTGAAGCAGTATGGCAGCGTGATTAAACGTATTGTGAAATATGCATTCCCATTCAAGAAATAAGGGAATAAAAAAACCACTTCTTCGGAAGTGGTTTTTTTATCTAATATAGAATAATTTTTACTTTCAAGCATGATGTATTGCCTAGATTATTATGAAAATACATCAATTAAAGCTAGGTCAATTTGCAAAAACAATTGAATGATTTAGCATAAGCGCTTTAGAGATTGATGTGAGTAAAAACATGCTAGACCGTGGGATTTATCAACACTATAAAGGGCAGCTGTATCAGGTGTTTTCTGTTGCGACACATAGTGAAACAGAAGAGAAACTTGTGGTTTATCAGTGTTTATATGGAGATTACTCGCTTTGGGTACGACCATTAACTATGTTTCGTGAACAAGTGACCTTAGAGAGTGGCGAAGTGGTGCCTCGTTTTCGCCTGATTCAAAAAACTGATATATAACTATAAATTGAATGAAATAAAAATTGAAATTTAAAACATATTGAATGATAAAGCTGGGACGTCTCGATGAGCTTGAGTCAACAATTTAAAAACCGACTAAATGATCTCTATGAATCATTTAAAAAGCATGATGCCACCCAAAAAGATCGCCTACAACGTTACCGCAATATCGAACCGGATTCTGCTCAGTTTTTGGCGATGCAAATCCGCATTCAAAAGTCACAGCGTGTTTTGGAAATTGGGACTTCGACGGGATATTCCACCTTGTGGCTGGCAGATGCTTTGCAGGTCACTCAAGGTGAACTCACGACTTTAGAATTAGATGCGGCAAGAAGTGCTCAGGCGCAGCAATTTTCCCAAGAATTTGGTCTGGAGCAACGTATCCAATTTTGGGTGGGAGATGCCAAAGATTATTTGGCCGATTGCACTTCTACCTTTGATTTGATTCTGTTAGATGTGGAACGTGATGCCTATGTCAGCTATTGGCCTGATTTAAAGCGGATTCTATCCCAACAAGGCGGTGTGCTGATTGTGGATAATGTGATTTCGCATGCAGAAGAAGTCAAAGCATTCACTAATCTGGTGAAAGAGGAAGGGCAATACTTATTGTCGACCTTATCTTTAGGGGCTGGATTATTGCTGATTACAGCAAAAGATTATTGAGTTGTTGCAGAACACCACACTAATCGTAAAAAATCAGGGTAAGCCCTGATTTTTTATTGGTATTATTGGATGGTAATGCGAGTGAAGTGCAAGTCGTATTCTAGGTATTTATGTACAAAAGCGGCTTTATCACTACATCGTAACATATTCGCATAAACAAATTTAGGCACTGGGTGGTAGAGTTCTCCGGAACCATTATTATAAAAAATCTTTAAGTATCTTGAAGTCGCATTGTATTTCCAAGAAGTCACGGCTAGCATTATCCCCATACATACCTCCTTGAATTTATATAATAATTCAAAAAGCCTAAGCTCTAGTGCATTGCAATAAAGTTAAAGACTTACTTAGATGTATAACAGAATTTGTAAGGACTTCAAATATATTCTTGATAAAAAAACTCAGATTTTTATTATAAAAAAACCACGCATAAAGCGTGGTTTTTGATGCAATCTAATCAGAAATTAGATTTTACCTACTAGGTCGATAGACGGAGCAAGAGTTGCGTCGCCTTCTTTCCATTTAGCAGGGCATACTTCACCTGGGTGAGCGTGAACGTATTGAGCTGCTTTAACTTTACGAAGAAGTTCTTGAGCGTCACGGCCAATACCACCAGCGTTGATTTCAACGATTTGGATTTTGCCTTCTGGATCGATAACAAAAGTAC
Organism: Acinetobacter sp. GQ146; assembly: GCF_059758585.1. Lineage (NCBI taxonomy): Bacteria > Pseudomonadati > Pseudomonadota > Gammaproteobacteria > Moraxellales > Moraxellaceae > Acinetobacter > Acinetobacter sp. GQ146. Next base: position 187,606 of record NZ_JCAXDV010000002.1, on the reverse strand, counting down.
CACGGTCAGCAAGACCAGCAGATTCAATTAATACTTCGAAGTTTTTAGCAAGCGTCCAAGTCGGGTCGCCAACCATTGGGTATTCAATTTTCTTAATTTCAGCAGAAGAATCGTGCCAAGCTTTGTGCGTGAAGTGAGTGTCAGTAGAAACTGCATAGATTTCAACGCCTAATTTTTTGAATTCAGCGTAGTTGTCAGCAAGGTCACCAAGCTCAGTTGGGCAAACGAAAGTGAAGTCTGCTGGATAGAAGAAAACTACAGACCATTTACCTTTAAGGTCAGCTTCAGTTACTTCAATAAACTTACCGTTAAGGTATGCTTGTGCTTTAAATGGTTTAACTTCAGTATTAATTAAGCTCATCATTGTCTCCATGATTGAGGTTAGTCTTTGAATTTGGAAGTAGAATATCGAAATTTTTATGATTGCTGAAATGGTATTTTTACATCACAAGCATCGGAAAAACCGAATGAGCAATTTAAACACCCTTTCATCCAATAGCATCATCCGCTATTACAAATGAAACAGATGATGAAAAAATGACAATACGTCACAATCAAATTGTCGTATTTAAATCGTTATTCAACATGCAGTCATTGCTCTTGAATTTCAAGGGTAAAATTGAAAAAAGATTTTTTTGTATGTTGTCTTTGTTTATTTTTCTGACAACTGAATGGCTGTGTCTCTGCACCAAGCTGTCCTTTAATTTTATCCGCGACATCTCACCGTGTGATTTCCATGCTGAAATTGGCTTGAAAAATAAGCAGAACTCTTGGCGTATTTCAGTATCGCGTGTTAGAGGCTTTCTCTATGGCAGCTTAAGGCGTAAAATGCATGATTAAAATTTTTTTCTTGGGATAAATCATCTGTGCAAAGTCATTTAAATATCGATCAATGGGTTATGGCCCGCGACCGTCATCGTTTAAATCGACTGCGCCGCACTAAAGATGGTGATCCACAGCAATATCAGGAACTGTTTGAACAGTCCAATCTTAAAGTGCGTGCCCGTTTTGCCCGTCTTCCTCAGATTAAATTGAATCAAGACCTGCCTGTTACGCAGTCGGCTGAACAATTGATGGCTGCGATTCAACAGCATCAAGTCATTATTGTGGCAGGGGAAACGGGCTCTGGCAAAACTACCCAGTTGCCACAAATCGCCATGCTGGCGGGGCGGGGTTTGACTGGCATGATCGGTCATACTCAGCCACGTCGTTTGGCCGCACGCAGTGTTTCTCAGCGTATTGCTGAAGAAGTGGGTGAAAAACTGGGCGAGTCCATCAGTTTTAAAGTCCGCTTCAATGAGCAAGGCTCACAAGACTCGATTGTACGCTTAATGACAGATGGTATTTTGCTGGCAGAGTTGTCGCATGACCGTTATCTGAGTAAATACGATACGATCATTATTGATGAGGCGCATGAACGCTCATTAAATATTGACTTCATTATGGGGTATTTAAAGCAATTATTGCCAAAACGGCCTGATCTAAAAGTGATTGTGACGTCTGCGACTTTAGATGTGCAGCGTTTTAGCCAATATTTTAATGGCGCGCCTATTTTTGAAGTTGAAGGACGTAGCTTCCCTGTAGAAGTCCGCTATCGCCCGATCTCTGAATTGAGTATTGGGGGCAGTGATGATGATGAATTTGATGATTTTGAAGAGAATTTACCGCGTGCTGTGGTGCAAGCGGTCGAAGAGTGTTTTCAGGATGCACAGGAAAAAGGACATCCTGAACATGCCGATATCTTGATTTTTGCCAGCACTGAGCAGGAAATTCGAGAATTACAAGAAACCTTGCATAAGTATGGTCCCCGCCATACCGAAATTTTACCGCTCTATGCCCGTTTGGCATTAGCAGATCAGCAAAAGATTTTTAATGCGACGGGTGGTGGGCGACGCATTATTATTGCCACCAACGTTGCAGAAACAGCGTTGACCGTTCCCAATATTCGTTATGTGATTGATAGCGGTTTTGCCCGTATCTCGCGTTATAACTATCGTTCACGCGTACAGCGTTTACCGATTGAAGCTATTTCGCAGGCGGCAGCCAATCAGCGTAAAGGACGCTGCGGACGTATCGCCCCTGGGGTGTGTATTCGTCTGTATAGCGAAGAAGATTTCCAGAGCCGTCCTGAGTTTACCGAGCCTGAAATTAAGCGAACCAATTTGGCATCGGTCATTTTGCAAATGCAAAGTCTGGGCTTGGGTTCACTTGAGCAATTTGATTTTATTGAGCCGCCCGATCATCGTTTGGTGAATGATGGGCGTAAATTGTTGGTGGAACTCGGCGCTTTAACGGAAAAGAGTGCAGCACAGTCTGTTGAGAGCAAAGCAGAACCAGCTTCCGAAACTGGGCGTGGCAAAAAAGCCCATCAAAGTAATGGGCTGACCAAAATTGGGCAAATGATGGCAAAAATGCCGATTGACCCACGTTTGGCCCGTATGATTGTGGGCGGGGCGCATTTTGGTGTTTTAAATGAAGTACTGATTATTGTGGCGGCTTTGGCGGTGCAAGATCCGCGTGAACGTCCTGCCGATAAACAAATGCAGGCGGATCAGAAACATGCCTTGTTCCGTGAAGCAGATTCCGACTTCTTATTTTATTTGAAGTTGTGGGAAGCAATTCATGATCCAGTCGAATCCATGAGTGAAAATAAACGCCGCACATTTGCTCGTCAGCATTTCTTGAGCTGGCTACGTTTACGTGAGTGGAAAAAGACCCATGAGCAATTGCTGGATTTAGCCAAAGGCCTGCATCTTTCTTTTAATGATAAAAAAGCCAGTTATGAAAACTTGCATCGTGCGCTGTTAACAGGATTATTGTCATTTATTGCCAATAAAACCGATGAACGGAACGTGTTTATGGCGGTACGCCAGCAAAAAGCACGCGTGTTTCCAGCTTCGACTCTACATAAGACCAATACCTCATGGATTATGGCATTTGAAATGGTGGAAACCTCACAGGTTTATTTGCGGACGTTGGCAAAAATTGAACCTGAATGGATTCTATTGGCTGCGCGCGACTTACTGAAATATCATTACTTTGAACCGCACTGGTCGAAAAAAGCAGGCATTGTAAATGCTTATGCCCAGATTTCACTGTTCGGCCTGATTATTGAACCGAAGCGTATGATCAACTATGAAAAAGTGGATCAAGCAGCGGCCCATGAAATCTTCCTTCGAGATGCTTTAACCACAGGTAATTTGGGCATTATGCCGCCATTCTTGAAGCATAACTTACTCAAATTGGAAGAAGTCGAGCGGGTCGAAGATAAACTCCGTCGTCGCGATTTGGTGGTCGATGAAGAAACCATTTACCAGTTCTATGCAGCGAAGGTACCTGCTGAAATTGCCAGTCGTCGCAGCTTTGAAGACTGGCGCGCGACCATTGAACCGAAACAGCCACGTTTTTTGTATGTTGAAGATGATGCACTGTGGCTAAATGATCGTCCGACCACCCAACAGTTCCCTGACTATTTGCATAATGGTGAGCTGCGTCTGGCGGCAAGTTATCGTTTTGATCCAAGTCATGATGAAGATGGTGCGACAGTTAAAATACCTGTACAGGCTTTGCCACAAGTGGATGAAAATATCTGGTCTTGGGGAATTCCGGGTTGGCGTCAAGATTTGATTGAAGCCTTATTAAAAGCGCTACCGAAAGATAAACGCCGTAACTTGGTACCGATTCCAGATACTGCGAAAAAATTAATGCAGCGCGTTGATGCAGTACATTTGCGCGAGCATTTATTCAGCTTCTTGGCGTTTCAGTTACGCGGTGAGCAAATTACTGAAAAAGATTTTTCTTTTGAAAAAATTGATCAATATTTGCTGCCGTTTATCAAAGTCATCGATGAAAAAGGGCGCGTGATTGAAAAAGGGCGTAACTTAGCAGAGTTAAAAGCGCGTTGCCGGACTGAAACGCATAGCCCAGTCAAGCAAGCCAAAGGGCAGTTCCAGACTTTCCCTGAAGATTTTGTGTTTGAAGCTTCGCATAAAGTCACGGGCGTGGTGGTCAAGCAATATCAAGCTTTAGTACCCGTCAAAGTATTTGCCAAACTGGACGCTAAAGACGATTCAGGTGTGGTGATTCAGACTTTTAACGATCAGGATGAAGCCATCAAGCAACATCGTGAAGGGGTTATTCGTCTGATTCATTTGCAATTGGGTGATTTAGTCCGTCAGTTGAAAAAGCAGATCTCCAAGCCGATGGCATTGGCCTATTCACCTTTAGGGGATAAGGCTCAGCTGGAACACATGTTGGTTTATGCCACACTACAATTGGCGATTACCGAACTGCCGATCAACCAGATCGAATTTCAGCAGTTATTGCAGAAAGTAAAACAAAACTTTTTAACGCATGGACAACACGCGTTAAAAATGATGAGTGATATTTTTATCCAGTGGCAAAGTATTCGCCAGAAACTCCTGATGCTCGATGGCGAGATATTTGGGCGCAGTATGGATGATATAGAAGATCAATTAGATCTAATGCAATTGTCGGATTTTGTCTATGGCAAACCTGTAGATGTGTGGACTGAGTATTCACGATATTTAGCGGCTTTGCTATTGCGTTTGGACCGCTTGCCCAATAATCTCCAACGAGATATTGCTGCCATTGGACAAATTGATCCGTGGATGGATAAATTATTTAAATATAAAAATGACGTTCGTTTGAAAGAATTGTATTTCATGATCGAAGAGTTGCGCATTTCTCTATTTTCTCAACCGATGAAAACCAAGATGCCTATTTCTGAGACCCGACTACAAAAATCATGGGAACGTCTTGGCATTAGTTAATATAGAGCGAATTCAGAGAAGGAGTTTTACATGGGCATACGTATTACAGGTACTGGCTTGTTCCATCCTGAGCATGTCATTACCAATGAAGAGCTAGTTGAAAGCCTAAATGCTTATGTGGAACAGTATAACCAAGACCATGCTGATGCAATTGCAGCTGGTGAGTTAGAAGCACGTCGTGGCTCTAGCGCAGAGTTTATTGAAAAAGCATCGGGTGTGAAGCGTCGATATGTTGTCGAAAAAACCGGTGTACTTGATCCAAACCGTTTACGTCCGCGTTTAGCAGAGCGTAGCGATGATGAATTATCGATTCAAGCTGAGTGGGGCGTCATTGCTGCAAAGCAAGCGATGGAAAATGCGGGGGTAACCGCAGAAGATATCGATGTGGTAATTTTGGCATGTTCAAACTTGCAACGCGCTTATCCAGCGGTAGCGATTGAAATTCAAACTGCACTTGGTATTCAAGGTTATGCGTATGATATGAATGTGGCATGTTCAGCAGCGACGTTTGGTTTAAAGCAAGCTTATGATGCAATTAAAACTGGTGCGCGTCGTGTGCTATTGGTGAATGTTGAGTTAACTTCGGGTCATACTGACTACCGTTCACGTGACTGTCACTTCATTTTTGGTGATGTGGCAACGGCATCAATTATTGAGAATACTGAAACTAAAACAGGTTTTGAGATTTTAGATACAGATTTGTTCACGCAATTCTCGAATAATATTCGTAATAACTTTGGCTTCTTAAACGGTTCTGAGCTCACTTCACGTGACGACAAGCAATTCCGTCAAGATGGTCGCAAAGTGTTTAAAGAAGTTTGTCCGCTTGTGGCGAAAATGATTTCCAATCAGCTCGAGAAGAATCAGATTAAACCTGAACAGGTTAAGCGTTTCTGGTTACACCAAGCCAATCAGAATATGAATGAACTGATTTTGAAATTGGTGGTAGGTAAAGAAGCGGCTGAAGCTGATCCAAGCTTGGTGCCAATCATTTTGGATGAGTTTGCCAATACGTCATCTGCAGGCGTAATTATTGCATTACATCGTTCTGCACATGAAGTGAATGATGGTGAATACGGTGTATTGTGTTCATTCGGTGCGGGTTATTCAGTTGGATCAATCTTGGTACAAAAGCACGTGGCTTAATATGCCAAGCATTGAAATGCTGTTTCCAAGCTGATTGATTACCGTGAAATAAAAGCACCACTCATTTGGAATACAGTGAGTGGTGCTTTTTTATTACGAGTGCTGGATAAAATGATGACTTACACTCGGCAGTCCATCAGTCCTATTAATTGACAAGGATGAACTGCTGTGACTGATTTAAGCCCTCAGGCTTAAAATTTCTTTTCTACATTCCAAAGAATGCTGGGAATGGCTTGGCTGATTCGAGCTTGATATAAGCTGCCATCAGTTTGATCATTCAGTCGTTCTTTATAATCTGTGCTGAGCAGATTTCTAGCACTTAAACTGGTTGACCAACCTTGTTTAAAGCGTTTGGTCACGCTAAGGTCTAAATTTACGCGTTCATTTGACGTTCGAGTATAAGGCTGATTTTCTAAAGCTCGGGTAAATTCTGGGGTGTAACTCAGGTTGGCACTGGTCGAAAGCTGCCATGGCTGATAGTTATAAGACAGACCCAGACTCGCGCTATATGGTGCGACATCACTGGCCAACCGTTGTTGTCCATTATCTTCTTCGACTTTGGCACGAATGGTCGACAGCTGACTGTTGACCATCCATGAATGACCTTGTGCAGTCTGTTTCAGGGCATAACGACCGGAAAGTTCGATACCGTAAGTGGTGGCATGCGCTTGGTTTTGTGGTCGTTTGACATAACGACCATTTTCCAGCGCAATTACGGATTCAATATAGTCATTAATCTGGCGGTAAAAACCCGTTAAATTTGCACCACCCGCAGCCGTGTTATAACCCAACGTAGACTCATAGGCTTGAATTTTTTCGGGACGTAAAAATGGATTACCACCACGGTCTGGGTTGTTTAGGCTGCCCGCATCACTATCGGTAGAAATCGAGACCGTTGGCAATAAGTCATCGGCTTTCGGGTTGCGAAAGGCTTGGCTGATGTTGGTTTGTAATGACCATACATCATTAAAGTTATAGCGATGCGCCAGTACAGGACTCAGATGCTGATCAGAGTAGTCGACCAAGCCTGAGCGCTGAATCCATTCTTGCCGTAAGCCCAAGGTAAGCGTTTGCTGATCGCTAACCCGCCAACTGCCTTCACTGTAAAGCACATAGCGTTGTTCATCCAAGCTATCTGCGCTATTGCTGTCTAAGGTATTGGAGCGTGTATCTAAGCCAAATTTAATTTGACGATGATCATCGAGCTTTCGCACCCCATCATAGGCCAGCCCCAATTCTTCAATCTGTTGGCTGATATAGAGCGAATTCGCACTTGAGCGTGTGAGTTCGGATTCATCTTGTTTTTCATAAGATAAACGAACTTTATCGCTATCTTTTTCAACTTGTCGTTCAAATCGCGTGTTCAGGCGTAGGCTGTCATTTTTGTCCTGTTGAGTTAGATCTGAACGCGTGCCTTCACGTTCATGCTTACGATAAAACAGTTCTGCCACAACTTTCTTTTCATCATCAATTGCATATTCTAGGCGTGGGCTGACCATCGTGGCTTTGCGTTCAGAGATATTTTTCTGAACCCGAGTTTGGTTTGCCGTTTGAGTTTCTGTGATGGATGTCGTGTCATCCCAACTTTGATTGGCCGATAGGCTATATAGCCATGGACTGTCACGACCATCCATTTGCAAAGTTAAGTTTTTACGTTCTTCTTCAGAAGCTCCTGAACTGTACTGTCCATAACCGATGCGTGCTGTTCCACTTAGGCGAGTACTCTGTAAAGGTTCTTTTAAAATAATATTAATCACCGCAGAGCTGGCGACTGAGGCTTGAGTCACACTCGGTTGTTTGGTGATTTCAATGCGTTCAATCATGTCAGGTGTCAGGGTATCAATAATCGACATACCGCCACGTGGTCCACCTTGCACAGGTTCACCATTAATCATGAATATTGGTGCAGCACCACCGCGGAAACGCATACCCGATGCACCACCCGGACCACGCGGTCCTTGTCCTGGCATTTGAAAACCTGATGCACGTCTTAAAGCATCACTGACGGATTGATCACCAAACTTCAGCATTTCCTCACGACCAATAATGGTTTTCGCAATCGCACTCATATCATTGTCTTTGGGCACGGTGCTATTTGCTTGTAGCTTCAAGGTCTTTAAGGTTTGAACAGGTTCTTCTACGACATTGCTTGCGGGGTCTACAGCCCAACTGTGTGAAGAGAGGCTGAGTAGGGCAAAAGTGAGCGCACGGTATTTCCAGATGGGTGGTATCGCATCCATGAACTATGTATCCAAATGTAATCGCGCGTAAGATTAAACTAAAATTATGTAGAAATATTGAGGAATTCAAGAATGGATCGGGGTTTGAGTAAAAAGTGGAGGAGGTGCAATCTATTGACAGTTCGCTGCAAGTTTTTTCGGGTTACTAGGCTAAACCCTTGAATTTAAAAATCTGAATAAGTTGATGGTGGGCAGTTTCAAACAACAAAAACAGTAAAATTTCGGAGTTGCTTATTTCAATGACTATGTTAAAACAAATGAGTACTGGTCACGATTTAAATTGCTATGCAAGTTACAGAACTGATGCCTTTATATGACATAGAGGTGAATCAACAGGAAGTTTTGGTTATTCAGCGCAATGAATTGGTGCCTATTTTTGAAAATGCAGCTTTACTTCAGCATTATGCTGAACCCATTATTCAAGCGCAATCGGTACTCTTACAGGGTGTTGATCCTCAACTGACCCAACACTTTCGCGAAAGTATAGCGGCATTAATTCAAGCGTTAACGCAATCGAATAAGTATCTAAAAAAACGCAAATTTAATGCTTTACAGAAATGGCTAGGTATTGATATTGAACATGATTCTGGGCAAATTGAATATTATAAGAATCTTGATCAACGGTTAGACACCGCCAGTCATCTTAGTCAAAAGCTGCGGATTGAGATTCAAAAATCGCAGTCACGTCTTCAGCAATTGCTCGGTTTAAGAAATCGTATGGCGCATTATGTTAGGGCAGCAGAGGATTTTTTGCTGGAATATCCCAAAATGATGCGATCCACGCACCCCTTAGATCAATTTTCAGAACGGCTAGCGAAGAAAATTCAGACATTGCAAACTGTGCAAGCCAGCAATGATATTGCCATGCAGCAAATGCAACTTGCGGAGCAATTGTCTTTGGGGTTGTTAGACCGTTTTACCGAGGCACAGCAAGTCCTGATTCCTGCTTGGCAATATCATGTCAAACAAAGTCAGCAGACAGACTCGACATCTGAGTTGATAAAGCTGGATAATAGCCGCGATAAATTGATTAAAACTTTAAGAAAATCATTAGAGAAACCTTCGGGTAACTCCTAACAATATTAGGTGAATTATGACCAAGGCGACACAGCACGATTTAACTCCTTCGATCAATCAAGAATTAGCAGAACAACAATTTCAACTGCTCAATTTAAAAGAATTGGGTTTACAGGCATCCGATTTAGATGAAGTGCTGTCTGCCGCGAAAGAGTTGGCGGATATGAATCATCAAGCTGTTGCTGAGTATGGTAAGCATATTGCAACGCAAACTTCGACCTATACCGATGAATTGCTGGATTTGGTTCAAAACAAAGATTTAGATGTAACTGGACAAAAGTTGAATCAGGTGGTGCAAGTGGCGCAGCAGTTAAACGGTACGAGTATTTTAAACCCGTCTAAGAGTTCAGGCTTTTTCGGCAGCATCTTAAGTAAGTTCAAAGGTGCGAAACAGAGTTTTGATCAGCATTTTAATAGCACCAAAGAACAGATTGATGCGCTGGTTAAGGAAATTGAAGCATCGCAGTCAGGATTGAAAACACGGGTGAATACCCTCGAAAACATGTTTACTGCGGTGCAGGATGAATATAAACAATTGGGGATTTATGTTGCTGCGGGTAAAATCAAACAGCATGAGATTCAACAGCAGATAGCCGCTTTAACTTATCAAGAACAAGATCAAACCACGACACAGCAAATTTATGACTTAAACCATTTAGCCAACAATTTGGAAAAGCGGGTCAGTGATTTGCAGGTTTTACAACAATCGGCCATGCAAACCTTACCCATGATCCGCATTATTCAGTCGAATAACTTAATGTTGGTCGATAAATTTTATGCCATTAAAAACATTACCTTACCGGCATGGAAAAACCAGATTAGCCTTGCCATTTCATTGCAAGAGCAAAAAAATAGTGTACAACTGGCGCAAACCATTGATGACACCACCAATGATTTATTGCGCCGTAATGCCGACTTACTGCATCAGAACTCGGTGGATACTGCACGTGCCAATCAGCGTTCGGTGATTGATATCGATACCTTAGAGCATGTACAAAACACCTTGATTCAAACCGTGAATGATGTGCTGCAAGTGCAAAAAGAAGGCATGCAAAAACGTGAAGAAGCCGCTGTGCGTTTACGCAATTTACAAAGTAATCTTAGCCAATTGGTATTAGAGTCGAATAAACGGTAAAAGCATTCTTTTATCTCCGATCTGTTTTCTGATTTAGTAGGAGGTCGCTTGTCCAAACTCGAAGATGAATATGCGCTTCAATCTTCCCATCTACAGCGCGGTATGCTGACCCTTCAACAGCGGCAGAAAAAGCTAATGTGGCTCGGTATATTGACGTCAAGCGTGGCATTGGTTGCCTTGCTGAGCTTCTTTTTACAACAGGAGTTGATTTACAGTCTGTTTGGTATCAGTACCGAAGTCATGCAACTCCATATCCCGATTTCTGCCAAAACAGAATTGGCGCAGTCAGCGACTGCGCCTGACTATTTTTTTAATTTACTATCTTGGTTTGGCTGGTTATTTATTAAAATATTCTGTGCCTTTGTGGGTGCATTTTTTGTCGTTCATTTTCTCAAGAAAATCCGCTTTTTTGCCATTCGCTTTCGATCTTTTGTGCTGAAGTTTGTTGCTTGGCTCATTGCCTTTATCTGTATTTGGTCTGGCCTAACTTATGTGCAATATGATTGGAACGAACATGATGATCCGTATAGCGAAGCGATTGTTTATAAAAACAGCTTGCAAGAGAGTGCGCTTGCCCAGCAGTTAGAGCAAACCGAGCTGGCAAAACCTGTCAAAGCCTATATTTTGGCGCAGATCGCCTTATTACATGCTCCTGTAGATGAAAATGCCGCGATTCCGTATGTGCTGACTTTGGCTGAAGCCGAGCAAAATGATCCTAAATTTGTGCAATATGGTTTTAATCCTTCCCAATTATGGGCCATGCAACAACAGCTGTATGGCAAAGCGATTACCCCAAGCACACAGTCGATTGCCCCTCAGGTTGAGCAAGCACAAAAATGGCGAGCGATTTTGCAAGTTATTATTCTTTCGATATTTATTTTAAGTGTGGTTGCGAGTTGCATATTGTTCTTATTATCAAGGTATTTTCTGGCACGAACACGTAGAATTGAACAGAATTTAAAAAATGTCAGGTAAGTCATTCAAGTGATGTAATATTTTTTCTATTAATCTAATTATTCGATTGTATTTATAAATACAAACTGTTTTACCTATTTTGTATTTTTTACTATGATGCATTCATCAACTTAATTATCTCTCCACTGGAGTCGTTAGCAATGTTAGATCAAAATACTTCTGCTCAATTAAAAACACTTTTAGAACGTCTTGAAAGCCCAATCGAAATTATTGCGTCTTTAGATGCTTCAGAGAAGTCTGAAAAAATTAAAGAACTGGTCACTGAAATTGCAGTGTTATCTGACCAAGTGACCGCACGCTTTGATGGTGAACATAGTCGTCGTCCAAGTTTTGCCATTGCTAAAGCAGGAGAGCAACCACGTGTACACTTCGCTGGGTTGCCAATGGGACATGAGTTTACCTCACTGATTTTGGCATTGTTACAAGTTTCTGGCTATGCACCGAAAGTTTCTGAAGAGGTTTTAAACCAAATTAAAGGTTTGAACATCAAATCAAACTTCGATGTGTTTGTATCATTAAGCTGTCACAACTGTCCTGACGTTGTGCAAGCATTGAACCTGATTGCCATTTATAACCCAGGTTCAACCGCAACGATGATTGATGGGGCATTCTTCCAAGACGAAGTCGAGCAACGCAAAATCATGGCAGTGCCAATGGTGTTCCAAGACGACTTGCACATTGGTCAAGGTCGTATGACCTTGGAAGAAATTATTGCCAAATTGGATAGCAATTCTGCTGAAAAAGAAGCGGCAAAATTGAATGCGAAAGAAGCATTTGATGTCTTGGTGATTGGTGGTGGACCTGCGGGCGGTACAGCGGCAATCTATGCCGCACGTAAAGGCATTAAAACCGGTATCGTAGCTGAACGGTTTGGTGGTCAGGTCATGGACACCATGGATATTGAAAACTTTACCACAGTGCAAAAAACAGTGGGTCCAAAGTTTGCGCAAGATATGGAAGTCCATGTCCGTGAATATGGCGTAGACATCATGAATCTGCAACGTGTCAACAAAATTACTGGCGCGGATCAAACAGCCAATGGCTTGGTTGCGGTAGAACTGGAAAATGGTGCAAAACTGGAATCGAAAACCGTGATCCTTTCTACAGGTGCGCGTTGGAGAGAAATGAATGTGCCAGGTGAGAAAGAATACCGTACCCGTGGTGTAGCGTACTGCCCACACTGTGATGGTCCTTTATTTAAAGGCAAGCGTGTAGCCGTGATTGGTGGGGGTAACTCTGGTGTAGAAGCAGCGATTGACTTGGCTGGTATTGTGGAACATGTGACTTTGGTAGAGTTTGATACGAAACTTCGTGCTGACCAAGTGTTACAGGACAAGCTAAACAGTCTGCCAAACGCTTCAGTGATCATGAATGCATTAACCACAGAAGTAATCGGTGATGGTGCGCAAGTAACTGGTTTGAAGTATAAAGACCGTGCAACAGATGCTGAACATACGGTTGAATTGGCAGGGATCTTCGTACAAATTGGTTTATTGCCAAATACGGACTTCTTAAAAGAAAGTGCAGTAGAATTAACGAACCGAGGTGAAGTTGTAATTAATGAACGCAATGAAACCAATGTGAAAGGGGTATTTGCTGCAGGTGACTGTACCACTGTGCCATACAAGCAAATTATTATTGCGACTGGTGAGGGTGCAAAAGCATCACTCTCTGCGTTTGACTACATGATCCGTTCAGGTCAGTAATAAAAAGAGCCAACATACACTGAGTTATGTTGGCTTGCTATTAAACGGTTTAATTTTTATAGGAACTGAGGACGCTAACACCGATGTTCCTTTTTTTATTGTTTATTGTTTTTCCCAAAAATCAGGCGATTAAAACATTTTTGTTTTTAAATAATATTTAAAGCTTTAAATTTCTCCACTAATTCAGCTTGGCTCTCAATGTGTTCTGGATGCACTTCAATACAATCGATCGGACACACGGCCATACAGGTTTGATGGTCATAAAATCCGACACATTCCGTACAGCGCATGACATCGATTTCATAGATTTTCTGACCTTCAAAAATTGCATCATTCGGACATTCAGGTAAGCACATATCACAATTGATGCAGGCATCGGTAATTCTTAATGCCATAGCTTAACCTGCGACATACGCCAGAGATGAAGCAGTAATATCCACTTCCGAATTCGGCAAATTACGAATCAGTAGGGCATATTGCATATCAAGATCTGCTGGAACAGGAATATCGACAATATGTCCTGAACCTTTGGCATCAGGAATAGCGTTGCCTTTTTTATCTAAAATTTCGCTCAGGACAAACTGAATATTGCCTTTTGGGGTCATCAGTTCCAGTGTATCACCGACCACAAAATGGTTTTTCACATCAATTTTGATGTAGTCACCATGACGTTCTAACACTTCACCACAGAACTGTTGATGGTCAAAGCGAGAAGAACCTGTTTCATAGTTTTGGTATTCACTATGTACATGGCGACGTAAAAAACCTTCGGTATAACCGCGGTTGGCCAGTCCTTCCAGTTGTAGCATCAGAGATGGATCAAACGGTTTGCCTGCAATAGCATCATCAATCGCCTTGCGATAAATTTGCGCAGTACGCGCACAATAGAAATAAGATTTGGTGCGACCTTCAATCTTGAGGGAATGAATGCCCATTTGCGTTAATCGCTCGACGTGCTGAACCGCGCGCAAATCTTTCGAGTTCATGAAATAGGTACCATGTTCATCTTCTTCAGCCGCGAACATATCTTCTTCGTTACGCTGTAATAAAACAGGTTCAGAACATTGATTTTGGGCGATAGCATGCTGTTCATCAGCATCGCTGTTGCAGCATGGCGTTTCCTGTACTTGATGGACGGGAATTACATCACCCGTTTCATTTTCTTGTGCTGGATGCAGTTTATAATCCCAGCGACAGGCATTGGTGCAGGCGCCTTGGTTGGCATCACGTTTATTCATATAGCCTGAAAGCAAGCAACGACCCGAATACGCCATACATAATGCGCCATGCACAAAGACTTCAATTTCCATGTCAGGCACGTTGTTTTTAATTTCTTCAATTTCTTCAAGTGACAGTTCACGCGATAAAATCACGCGTGTCAGTCCCATATTTTTCCAGAATTTTACCGTTGCCCAGTTGACGGCATTGGCTTGTACGGAAAGGTGCACTGGCATGTCAGGGAATTGCTCACGCACCATCATAATTAAGCCAGGATCAGACATAATCAAGGCATCGGGTTGCATGGCAATGACCGGCTCTAAGTCACGAATAAAGTTTTTCAGCTTGCTGTTGTGTGGTTGAATATTCACCACCACATAGAACTTTTTACCTAAAGCATGTGCTTCTTGAATGCCAATGGCGAGATTGTCATGATCAAACTCATTGTTACGGACACGTAAGCTATAACGCGGTTGCCCCGCATAGACCGCATCTGCACCATAGGCAAAGGCGTAACGCATGTTTTTTAAAGAACCAGCAGGAGAAAGAAGTTCGGTAACGTGGTGAATGCTCATGACAGAATAAAGGCATACAAGTAATATGGCTTTATTGTATGGATATAAAAAAAGGTTTCAACCTAGTAAATTGGTCGGTTTTATTCTGATAATCCAAGATTTTTTAGAATTTGACAGTGATCAATGGTGGTATTGCTGGAACAGGATTGACGTAGTTCCTGTAACTGGCTTTGAAATGAGATCAATTCAGCAATCTGCTTTTCAACCTGCTGGATGTGCTGTTCGATCATTTGATCAACAATTTGGCAACCTTGTTGCGGGTGTTTAATCAATTCGATCAGTTGTTGAATCTCTGCCAAAGACATATCTAAGGCGCGACACTGTTTAATAAATTGCAGGCGTTTTAAGGTTGCTTCATCATAATATTTATAATTATTTTCGGCACGAAAGCTCGCTGTGATGAGCTGTTTTTTTTCATAAAAGCGCACGGTATCTACCGGCAACTGAGTTTTTTTGGCGAGCTGATGGATTAAATAATGCTGCATGGCTTGACCTTAGAGCGAGTCCATAGTTTTAAATAAGCATAATACAGAATGAGGAGTATGGAAATGGCTTGTAGCTGTAGTCATGAACCCGCACCAGTTAAACAGAATAGTAAATTTAGAACCGCCTTATGGATTGCTTTGGTCATTAATCTCATCATGTTTCTGGTTGAATTAATCGGCGGTGCCTATGCGCATTCATCGGCACTTTGGGCAGATTCACTGGATTTTTTTGGCGATGCAGTCAATTACGCAATTTCCTTGGCGGTATTGGGGGCGAGTTTATACTGGCGTGCCACCGTTGCCTTACTTAAAGGTTTGACCATGGCGATTTTTGGTATCGTGGTGATTGTAAAAGCAGGCTATGGTTATTTGCAGGGAATTCCACCTGAAGCAATCACCATGGGGGCAATTGGGGTATTGGCCTTGGTTGCAAATGTGATTGCAGCGGTGATCCTGTATGCCTTCAGAGATGGGGATGCCAATATGCAGTCGGTCTGGTTATGCAGCCGTAATGATGCGATTGGTAATATTGCCGTGATTTTTGCAGCGATTGGCGTCTTTGGAACAGGGAGCTTATTCCCCGATTTAATTGTGGCCTTGATTATGGCGTTGTTAGGATTAACAGGCGGATATCGTGTTGTGAAACAGGCTTTACGAGAAAGGCAAAGGGATCGACTGATGAATCGTCTCGAAGAATTATAATAAAAAAGGGAGCCAATAGGCTCTCTTTTTTATGCACGAATCACTTGAGGAGGAAGATAAATCGTAAACTCATTCATCGGTTCAATCAGTACACTATAAGGGTTTAACTGATCTTCATACGACACCAGATTTAAACGTTGCAACAGATCAAATTTCGCATGTAACAGTTGCGCAGGTTGAGGCAGTAGTCGATCATGCCAAACCCGATAGGTACCTAACTGTCCATCTCGACGGTGATAAAATCCGATTAAAGGGTGAGTTAAATAGACCAAATAGCTTTCTAAATCAGGGAAGCCTGCATACTGCCAAGCTTCTGAAGCAGACTGTGTCAGTTGTAGTTCAGCGCTGGCCCAAGCGGCGTGGGTGGTCATGTGGTATTGCGTGTACAAACCTTGAGAATCTTGCTGGCAATCAAAATGAAATGTCGCAGCATGCCAAGGCAGTTGCCATAAATAACGCGGCACGATTAGAGTCCAAGAATCCAAACTGGTTCCTAAAAACCAGACACAACGTTGTTGGGTTTGCCGATCAATCACATAGACACGGTAGTTGGTTTGTCCCATGCGAAATTTTGGAAAGGGGTAAACCGCAGAAGTAAAATCAACATCAATGAACGGAACGACAGACATTAAGGCCTGTTCTTTACCCTGATACTGAATGGTATCTAGCTTAAAGCGTTCAGGAATAATAGCGTTGAATCGCTCAGGGTCTAGGGCATAGGTAATGAGTGCGAAATGTTGTAATTTACATTGCACATCGAGTCCCGTAGGTTTGGGGCGAGGCTGGAGGAAATCTGCAAATTTTAAGTTTGGATAGGTCATGGCATTGATTAAATATTTATTGTAATGACGGAAAATATTATAAAAAGTAGCCTAATACGTAAATTTATTCCTATTCCATTGAGCGGGTCATTGTGTTCATTTTGCTCCAGAACTTGGCCCAGAGATCAAGATAAGTCTGCGCCAAAGCTTGGTACTCCGCCTGTTGCTCTGGTTGAAAGCTTTGCATCAACAGCGCCCAGATGTCATCTTCGTGGTTATCGTCATTTGCCAATCGGTCAGAATGATCGACAACACCATGACAAGCATAATACCCTTGTGCAAAGCGCGGATCATATTTCTCAAGATTAATTTTCAGGGCTTCACTGTAGGTAATGACTTGTAATTCTGCACAGGCCAGCAAAATCAGCAGATGATTATAAGAATCGAGATGTGACTGAATAAATTGATTGAGTTCAATCGCCTCTGGACACACGATGTGTTCAGCATGGGGATTGAGCTCGAGTGCTTGTAGTAAGTCGATGAAATAGACCAAGTGCGATTTACTGGGTGAGCTTAAATGTAACTGATAGGTGTTAAAGCCCAATTCATCAATTAAGTTGAGTGACAAGAGATAGCGTGCATAAGCTTTGGCCTGTACACGCTGGTGTGCATGTATATTGGGATGCTGCTCAAGTTGACAAGCCAGATAAATCAGCATGCTCAATGCATCAGTAAACACTTTAACAATCGCGGCAAAATAATTGACATGAATTAATTTAAGTTGCTCGAGAGAGAGGGACTGTTGTTGTAATCGTTTTAAGATGGGTTGGGAAAATAGGGGGTGTTGAAGACTCTGCTGTTTCAACATACTGACTTGCTGAACGTGATGACACCATCGTGCTTGATTAACCGACTGCTGTAAAAAATTTAAAGCTTCCAATCGTGCATTTTCTGATTGGGTAAAAGCAAGTGTACTCATGAGTGAGAAGTCAGATTTTCAATAAATTTAATCATATTAAAAAAAGAATAAATACGCTATAAAGATTTAGAAGCGCTGCTTCACATTTAAGGAATTATTATTATATAATAGTGACATACGAAACTTTACGCATGAGTTTAAGCATCAGATTCAAATAATGATATAATGTTGCTCATCAGTTTCATTACTTAAAAAAGATGCCCCTTTTTTATTCCATTGTGGTCCATTTCTGTTTAAAGATAAGTTTGGTAGGTAAATAGCATGTCAAAAAAAGACGACATTATTAGTACTGCACTTCATCTTTTCAATTCTTATAGTTATAACTCGATTGGAATTGATCGAATTATCAGCGAGTCGGGTGTCGCTAAAATGACATTCTACAAATATTTTCCGTCCAAGGCGAAACTCATTGAAGAGTGCTTACACCGTAGAAATATGAATTTACAAGAATCTTTAGATGCAGCAATAGCTCAGTGTCCAGCTGAGGAATATTTAGATCATATTAAAACAATCTTTTATTGGTACCACGCATGGTTTCATATGGAGGATTTTAATGGTTGTATGTTTCAAAAAGCAGTCGAAGAAGTTTCTAAGGTTTATCCTTCCACCATGCAGCCTGCAATGGAATATAAAGAGTGGTTAACCGAGCGTATTCGTTTTGCTTTGGAAAAGCTGGGTATTCAGCAATCACTACAGTTGGCAACATTGCTAGCAAGTATTTTAGATGGTATGACCATTCAGGCACAGATGGACAAAAATTCAGTCAAAATTGATGAATACTGGAAACGTGTCAATCAATTGATTCAATTGGAGTTGATGGCGGTTTAAGCGTTCTGTGCAAAATAAATATGCAGATTGGGTGCATAGGATCGAGAAATAAAAAAGCGTGAATACCATAAGATATTCACGCTTCGCTGATAGTTCCCTGATATTAATATTTTAGCCAGCACCGAGCAGAAGCTGTCTAAAATATTAATGTTTTGAGGAGCTTTGATTCTCCCTCTTATGTTATTTATTATAATTATTATAAAGTACCCTCTGGATTGATTATAAATAACATCAGCTTAAAAAAACGCACTTTCAAACTAGACAGACCTGTCTGTTTGTGAGTGGGATTATAAGTATTTTTGTTGATTGAAACAACACTTTTAAGACGCTTCGTCGTATTTTATGACAAAAAGTTGTTCTTGTGTTTATTATTTGATCAAATTTAATAAAAATTAAATAACTGAAAAATAAAAAAAACCGAGAAAATTCCTCGGTTTTAAATGGCATTGTTGATTATTTTTCAACAAAAGCACGTTCAATCACGTAATCGCCTAACTCGCCCATACGTGGAGATTCTTTCAAACCATGTTGGTCAAGTAGATCAGCTACATCTTTCAAGAATGCAGGGCTACCACAAAGCATTGCGCGGTCTGTTTCAGGGTTGAAGCGTGGTAAGCCGATTTTTTCAAAAATCTCACCAGATTCAATCGCTGTAGTTACGCGACCTTGGTTTGGATATTCTTCACGCGTCACAGTTGGGTAGTACACCAACTTGTCTTTAATACCCAACTCTTCAAAGAATTCATTGTTTGGTAATTCATTGAGAATAAGATCTTGGTAAGCCAATTCTGAAATGAAACGAGTACCATGAACCACAATAACTTTTTCAAAGCGTTCGTAAGTTTCAGGGTCACGAATTGTTGCCAAAAATGGAGCAAGGCCGGTACCTGAAGAAAGCAAGTACAAGTTTTTGCCAGGGTTTAGGTCGTCTAGGACTAAAGTACCTGTCGGTTTTCTAGAAACAAGAAGTTCATCACCCACTTTAACTTTTTGTAAAATAGACGTTAATGGGCCGTCTGGAACTTTAATTGAGAAAAACTCAAGTTCTTCTTCATAATTTGCACTTGCAATAGAGTAAGCACGCATCAGTGGCTTACCATTGACTTCAAGACCAATCATCACAAATTGACCATTTTTAAAACGTAATGCGGTATCACGCGTCGTCTTAAAACTGAACAGTGTGTCATTCCAGTGGTGTACGTGAGTAATCTTTTCGACGTTAAAAGCAGCCATGAAAGGTCTCAATAAATTATCAAATTAGAACAGCTTGCTATTCTAATCTAAAATCATTCTCGATAAACTGAATATATTTAATTGAACTTATCAGAAAAAGTGATTATGTCTGAAATTCACCTACCCATTATTGGAATTATGCACTCGCCGTATCAGGAAAAGTTTGGAATTCCGCGGCAACCCAACTTGGTTCAGGTTCAATCTTATATTGAAATGCAAGCCCCCTATAATGATCTTGCTGCATTTGAAGGAATTGAGGAATTTAGTCATCTCTGGTTAATTTGGCAGTTCCATGACAATAAAAATGCGCAAAATCATGGAAAATTCCGTGCTCAAGTTAGACCACCACGTTTAGGTGGTAATAAGAAAATTGGGGTCTTTGCGACACGGAGCATGTATCGACCTGCGCCCATAGGTTTGTCGGTGGTTCAATTAAGTGCAGTAAAAAAAGAGGGCAAGTCGGTAAGGGTGTATGTGACTGGAAGCGACCTTTTAAACGGAACGCCGATTCTAGATATCAAGCCCTATATCCAGTATTCTGATGCTCTGCAAACTGCCCAGAGTGGTTATGCTCAGCAAGAGCCGCAGCGCATGCAGGTGCTTTGGTCAGTGCAGGCGGATCGTGAGAAACAAACAATGTTGCAGTGTGGTCAGCTCACACCAGAGCATTTGCATGAGTTGGAGCAGGTGTTGTCCTTAGATCCGCGTCCTGCCTATCAAGAAGACAGTAAGCGGATTTATAAAATGAAGTTTGCAGAATTGGATGTCAGCTTTGTGATTCAGGCACACACGCTAGAGGTGATTGCTTTAGCAGCGGTGTAATCGCGTTCAGATGCGCATGAGTTTGTCCTGATACATATTTTTATCGGCTTCGAGACAGGCGGCAATAATGCCATCACTTGGATCACGTAGCGCAAAACCAATTGCAGCACTAATTTGTTTGGCCTTTAAATTTGCAATAATGCGTTGTAGATGAGTTTCAGAGGCTTCTAAGTCATTTTCTACGGTTAAAATGGCAAACTCATCTCCACCAAGGCGGGCGATAATATCGGTACTTCGACAACTATCAGCCAATACCTTGGCAGTATTACAAATTAATTTATCGCCTGCTGCATGCCCGTGTACATCATTCATAAATTTCAAATCATTTAAATCGAGCATAAATACCGTGGCATGGTGTCCATAAAGTTGGCAACGCTCTTCTTCTGCAAGCACAAACTGGTCCCAGGCACGACGGTTATATAAGCCTGTCAAGGGGTCACGTAAAGCTTCCGCTTGCAGCCTTTCATTTTTTCGGGTTTGTTCAATTTCACGCAGTTCAGTTTGTAAAATTTGGCTAAGTAAATCACCGAGTAATTCGATTAAGCTTTGTTCTGCTTTAAGACTTTCAGATTTTGGCTCAGGGTCTATGGCGCATAAAGTTCCAAACAGGCTGCCATCTTCTTTGGTTAGCGCTTGGCCAATATAGGCTTTGATATTGAGTTGCTGGGCAATCGGGGCTTGGCTATAAGCGGGGATGTCTTCTGCAATCGGAGCAATTTTAGGGCCTTTACCAAGCACCATTTGCGAACAAAAAGAGTCTGTCCAGTGAAAGACTTGTCCCACTTGTATGTCATAGCCATGATTTTCAGTTTGCAAGATGATCCAGTCATCACCTTCGACACGGGTAATCATCCACAGACCAAAACCAAACCGCTGATATAAAAATTGTAATACGGCTTGTCCTGCATCATGAAAACTTTTAAAACCAATGTCGTTCATTCTACGAACCTTTTGCACTTATATAGAGATTGAGTTCAAGCATCATTTTAAATGATTCTTAATTCTTAATTTTATGTAGAGCGAAATTAATCACAAATAATTTTCTGTTTAGTGTGATTAATGTCATGCTTATAAATATTAATGAGGTTTACTAGATTATGCGGTGAATGTACACATTATTTTTTAATCTAGATTAAAATCATTCACATTATGAGTTATATAATGATTGTCTAGATATCTGTTATTGCGTATATACACCGTTATTAATAGATCATCCACCATAATAAACCGATAAAAACCAACATGTGTAAGATTTGCGCAGGTGCAAAAGCTAAAGCATATTGATAGCCACCTGTGAGTGCAGCATTGACTGATTTCGCGATGGCATGTGCTGCCATACCTAAAATGAGTGCAAAAATTAAAGTTTTATTTTCAGGACCACCTTGCACCACAATTGCCGCCATCGCAGCATGAATTTCAAACAGGGATGCCAATAGGGTGCCCATAATCAAACCCGCTTTGCCCAAAAGTAAACTCAGCCCATATATGGCCGCCTGTATCAGCGTTAAGGTCATTGCAATAATCGCGGCTTCTTTGAGGCTGAACATTCGTCCATCCGGTTTTTCAATCGGGGCAGAAGGTTTTGTTTTACGCATCAGCCAGAGCGCCCAAAGGACCAATACTGTCATGGCGGCACAAGCAGGCAGGATAATGATTTTGAACCAGCTGAGGCTAATACCCGCAACAATCAGTAAGATTTGTAGCAAGGTGGCTACACAAGACAATAATGCTGCACCGGCATTCGGTATAGGCTCGGCACGTCCTGCTCGTACTTCCATGCCCAAACTGGCAATGGTGGCGGTACTGGACACAAAACCAGAAGCAAGTGCGGATAAAATTAGGGCATTTCTTGATGAAAGCAGCCGTTTGGCAATATGGGCAAGTGCTTGAACTGCAAGAATTAATGCCAATAGCTTAAGAATAATATGAGGATTAAGTACCGTTCCCCAGAGCGGGATATTGGGGGTTAGGGGTAAGGCCACTAAGATTAAGGCCAGTAAAAATAAGCCATCACGAAATTCATTTTCGGTAATCCACTGACTGGCTATGCCATGGATCGAATGTTTCATCATGAGAATAATGGTCAGAATGACTGATAAACCTGCGGCAAAAGGCGGGTGCCATAAACATAATGCGCCAATAAAATAAGTCATGACAAAAGCCAATTCTGTGGTGATCCCAAAATCATCCACTTGGTAACGGAGTGAAAAAATAGTAATCCCACCAATAATGACGGCACCAATCAGCCCGATTGCAATTCCGAATGAAAAACACAGCGCCCCCATTAATGCGCAAATTGCAAATGAACGCACGCCTGCAAAACTATTGGGATTATCCCGGTGTTTGCTGCGTTCTCGCTCTAATCCCACTAATAACCCGCAGCCTAAAGCTGCTGCCATAATGGTGAGCAACTCTTGGAAGGACGCTTGTTGTACAGTGAGGTTAAAAATTGGATTTGGCAGCATATTTTAAAAACCTTATCAATTAATCCGCTATTTTTTATATCTAAACCCTGTTTAGTTTTTCTGATGATACATATTTAACTTCGGGATGATATTTATATTACATCGCGTTTTAAAAACTGTGAAATATAAAACTGAATATTGCTTATTTATCAATTGAATGATCAAGCACTGAAACCCTATATTTCCCTTTTAAGCCTATAAACACCAACAAAATAAAGTCTGTTATAGTGTCGCTAGAAATTGAGGCTTAGAACAATGAATTTTAATTTTGAAATTGATACCACTTGGTGTTTAGAGCAGTTATTAAAAGATGGGCGTATTGATGAGCGGGAAAAGTTATTAGTCCAAACCACACATCGACAACGCGAGCAGCTAAAGTGGCATCCTTTGCAGTGGATTGCCAATTTTAATTTAAAAGATCAACTCTATCCTCAGACTACACTCTCACTCAATCGTTTAATGCAGTGGCTTGCAGATAAATCTAATCTGACTTTATATGTCATTGATCCACTAAAAGCCGATGTTGCAGCACTGACCAATGTCATGTCGCAGGAGTTTGCTTTTCGTAACCGAATTCTTGCTGTTGAAGTGAAAGCCGATGAAATTTTAATTGCGACGGATCAGCCCTACAAAACCGAATGGGTCGGAAATTTAGAACGCAGTTTATTGCCGAAGAAAATCCAGCGGGTATTGCTCAGTCCAGATCAGCTCCAGCGTTATCTGATTGAGTATTATCAGGTCAGTCGAGCAGTTTCAAACTCGCTGAAGTCAAGCGCTTATGATCGTGAAAATAAAGGGGTAGAAGCCTTATTACAACTGGGAGATACCCAGAATCCAGATGCGAATGATCAGCATATTGTGAAACTGGTGGACTGGATTTTGCAGTTTGCATTTGAACAAAGTGCCAGTGACATTCATATGGAGCCGCGTAAAGATACTGGCAAAGTACGGTTCCGTATTGATGGCGTACTGCACACCATTTATAACATGCCTGCCAACACCCTCACGGCTGTCATTTCTCGGATTAAGATTTTAGGGCGGATGAATGTAGCCGAAAAGCGTAAACCTCAGGATGGGCGACTGAAAACCCGTACGCCAAAAGGGCAAGAAACAGAATTACGCTTATCGACGCTACCAACAGCTTTTGGTGAAAAGTTGGTGATGCGTATTTTTGACCCGGAAGTATTGGTGCGTAGTTTTGAGCAATTGGGCTTCGAAGGCAGTTTGCAAAGTGACTGGCAAACCCTGACTGCGCATAGTCATGGCATTATTTTAGTCACGGGACCCACGGGTTCGGGTAAAACCACGACCTTATATTCTTCCATGAAGCAACTGGCGACCGATCAGGTCAATGTCTGTACCATTGAAGACCCGATTGAAATGTTAGAGCCAAGTTTTAACCAAATGCAGGTGAATGCCGCGATTGATTTAGGTTTTGCCGATGGGGTGCGGGCTTTAATGCGTCAAGACCCCGATATTATTATGGTGGGGGAAATCCGTGACCATGATACTGCAAACATGGCCATTCAGGCGGCATTAACAGGTCACTTGGTTCTTTCGACCCTACATACCAATGATGCACCTTCAAGTCTAACTCGTTTGCATGATTTAGGTGTCCAGCCATTTTTAACGGCAGCCACAATTTTAGGTGTATTGGCGCAGCGTCTGGTGCGGAAGCTTTGCCCACATTGTAAGCAAGAAAACCATATTAATGAAAATGAATGGCAGCATCTGACCTTTGATTACATTATGGAAATGCCGGCAAAAGTCTATAGTGCAGTGGGCTGCGAAGCTTGTCGACATACCGGTTATAAAGGACGTGTCGGGATTTATGAGTTTATGCCCTTGAGTTTGGAAACCAAGCAATTGATTGGCGCTAATGCCAACTTGACTGAATTACGACAACAGGCGAAAAAAGAAGGCATTGAGCCCCTCCGCATCGCAGGTGCACGTAAAGTGATTGCTGGGCTAACGACATTAGAAGAAGTGCTTAGAGTCGTGCCATTAAATTAATATGCGGGTATTACGGGGTTGGATTTAACAGCTTTCCCCCCATTTGAAAGACATGTAGGAGTGGTCATCTTATTTTAGTTGAAAGAAGCTGTTGTTGATCATCTTAAGATTCCACTCATGTTGATTTGTTTTAATTGCTTTAACCAAATTCAGTCATATTAATGAGGGCAAAGTCATGAAACAATTTTCTAAAATGACCATGTTAACGGTATTACTTGGTGGCTTAACCACAATGGCGGTTGCCAATAATGTGGCAGTGAATCAGCAGGCAATCCGTCCAGCGGCGACCACGGTTAAACAAGCCATGACCTTAAAAGATGAAACTCCAGTTCAACTTAAAGGCTATGTGGTGAAGGCATTGGGGCAAGAGAAGTATCAGTTCCGTGATGCGACTGGTACGATGACCGTCGAGATTGATGACGAATTATGGCGTGGTCAGCCAGTTTCAGCCACTACACCTGTCACGCTCACCGGTGAGGTGGATATTGATTATCGTCCAGCGAAACGTGTTGAAATTGATGTTGATCAGGTAAGTTTTTAATCGATTGTCTATTAAGTGCCACATGCTTTGCATGTGGCCTTTGTCTTTTAGCAACACTGACATAAGCTGAATGTGTATTCGAGGCGAAGCGCTCATGCGTATATTATTAGCAGAAGATGATTGTTCTCAAGCCGAAAGCATTAAAGCATGGCTAGAAATGGATGGCTATAGCGTAGATTGGGTCGATCGGGGCGACTATGCCATTCATGCCGCTTCACAGCAACATTATGATTGTATATTGCTCGATCGCGGCTTACCGCAAGCCACTGGTGATGACATTCTTAAAAATATCAGAACTTTGCAGCAAGGTACGCCTGTGATTTTTATTACCGCACGAGACAGTATTCGGGATCGCGTTGAAGGGCTAGACTTGGGTGCCAATGATTATTTGGTCAAGCCGTTTAGCTTGGAGGAACTCTCTGCACGCGTGCGGGCACAGTTTCGACTTCAGCAGCAACCAGCTGCCGGACAGTATTTGTCCTTTGCCAATTTACAATTGGATCCGCAAGCCAAAGTGCTACATCAAAATGGGCAAGTGATTCATCTCACTGCAAAAGAATTTCAGATTTTATATAAATTGATGCAAAAGCCCGAGCATTTAGTCACCCGAGAACAGTTGGAAGAGTCACTGTATGCTTGGGGGGAAGAAATTGAGAGTAATGCCATCGAAGTGTTTATCTATCAATTACGTAAGAAAATTGGCTCAGGCTTGATTAAAACTGTGCGCGGGTTGGGCTATCGTATGAATCAGGAAAATTAAATCGTGAGCAAGCAAATTTCCTTGCAAAAGACCTTGGTTAAAATTGCTGTACTGAGTTCGGTTGCAGCAGGGATTATTGCTTTTATTTTACTGGTCGGTATCTCCATCTATCAAAATATGCAGGTACAAGATGACATTATGGATGAAATTGCTGATGCTCTGATTGCGCCCGAGCATCAACCTGATCTCAAGTCGCAGATTAGCCAGCTCAGTGAGGAGTTTGATTTACAATATCAACTGAGGCAGCAGCAACATATTATCCTGCAGTCTGAACATTTTGAGATAGACGATCACCAGCTTGCATTCGCTGCAGGAGATGAACATTTTGGCTATGTGTGGTCGCATCAGCAGCCTTGGCGGAGTTATCAAAGTATTCATCCAGATACTGGTATGCAGGTGATGGTTTATCAGCCGTTGAAAGTCCGATTTGAAGAAGTCTTGGCCAGTTTTGTGCTCTATGCCGCGCTGTTATTGGGGTTGTGGCTTTTACAGTGGCTGTTTGCATCTTTGGCGATTAAGCGGCAATTCCAAGTCATTCAAACACTCTCGCAAAACATCTCAGCCAAAAGTGCTCAAGATTTATCTCCAATATTCCAACCCGAGCCGGGCCTGACCGAATTGCAACCCATTATTTTGCAACTGAATCATTTACTCCAGCATCTGCAACAATCTTTAGAAGCCGAACAACGCTTCACTGCGGATGCTTCACATGAATTACGTTCACCATTGTCAGCCATTCAGTTACGTCTACAACTCTTACAGCGTAAATATCGGGATCAGCCACAATTTACCCAAGAGCTGCAGCACATTCAGCAAGATGTCAGTCGAGGAACCCAAATGGTAGAAAATTTGTTGCTTTTGGCACGTTTGGATCCGACGGAAACAGCCGAGTTGCAATCTTCGTATATTGATCTGAGTGCGTTGCTGGCTGAAGTATGGCAGAGTCTTGAGATATTTAGCCTTGAAAAGCAGGTACAGCTGCATACTCAGTTACAAGCGAGTTGGATTAAGGCAAACCCAGAATTACTGGCAACCTGTTTACGTAATCTTTTAGATAATGCCATCCGTTATAGTCCGCCGCAGGGCAGGATTGACCTGAAAATATATGCGACAGCGCAAAAGGTGTTTTGCACAATAGAAAATGAAGGAGAAGGTTTGACGGAAAGTATGATGGCCCATTTAGGGGAGCGCTTTTATCGCGTATTGGGCACGAAAACCACGGGGTCAGGTCTGGGTTTATCTATTTGCAAAAAAATTATGCAATTGCATCAGGCTGAACTGCATTTTTCACCTTCCGAGCATGGTGGATTAAAAGTTGAATTGGTGTTTCAGGCTGCTGCTGTCGCTTAATTAGATTATTTGTTTTATTAGCCAGTTAAAAAAGCAGTACGCGCTGACATACTGCTGGTTCCCACGTTTATTGTTATTGGTTTATTTTGATTTTTATTTCGTGAGAATAAGTCGATTATTTCGAGTTAAACGAAGGCGATATTCTTCACCTGCATGCATGATGCGAATTTCACGCCCAAGCGCAAAAAGGTTATTGGAGTGCAACATCGGTAGTGCATGTGCTGATTCGGTATTACGGGTAAATAAGCTAAATGGGGCATTCATTGTTGTTGACTCCGTGGTGTATTCTTGAGTGATTTAAATGATAATCATTATCGAATAGATCTGTCAACGGGATTTTTAAGGATTTATAAAAAAACTAAATTTACTTACACTTATAACACTTTCAAGTAACGGAACTCGCTATGTCTAAGCCCAATATTCATGTCGCAATTGCTTTGCTATTTCATCAAGCTAAAGTGTTAGTGGGTTGGCGGAGTGCAACTCAACATCAGGGCAATAAACATGAATTCCCAGGCGGTAAGGTGGAACAGAATGAAACACCCTTAGAGGCTTGTCGCCGTGAAGTATTTGAAGAGGTGGGAGTGGGGTTAAATGATTGGCATGCATTCGATGTGATTTGTCATGAGTATGATGATGTGGTGGTTAATTTACATTTATTCCATGCAGCCGTGCCTGAAGCCTTATTAAATGAAATACAGCAGCCTTGGACTTGGTACAGCAGATCTGAGTTGTTAAATTTGAATTTTCCCAAAGCAAATTTTGCGATCCTACAACGCCTGTATTGGCCTAATCAGATTAAAATTTCAGAGCATTTAGCCGAATTGCAACAGTTGAAGCCTCAGCAACTCATGTATTGGCGTGTTGAGCATCAAGCGGCAGACTTGGAAGAATTAGAACAATTACCCGCAGAGCTGGCAGCGAATTTGATTATTAATTGGCAGGCTTGGCAGCAATTAACGCAGCCCCTGCAAAAAAGGCTGGCTGCAGTACATTTAAAGCAACATCAGTTGATGGCATTAAAATTGGGCGAACTACCAGTCGGGGTGCGTTTTATTGCGGCTTGCCATGATTTGGTTGCGATGCAGCATGCACAGAAGATTGGTTGCGATGCCATTTTACTTAGCCCTGTTTTAGCAACAGCGACGCATCCTGAGGTCAGTCCATTAGGATGGACTCGCTTTGAAGAATACGCTCAGCAGGTGGATATTCCTGTATTTGCGTTGGGAGGAATGCGAGCAGAAGCCTTACAGGAGGCACAATCGCATCATGCCTATGGTATTGCAGGGATTCGCTTTATTTAGACAACATCTGTTAAACCCGATTCAATCAGGCGCGTGCACTAAAGTGATTTCAGTGCCTGTTGCGCTTGTTGTACGGTTTTACTGTTGTTTTGTTTTTGTCCTGCTTTGGCAATTGCCAACCAGAGTTGTTTTTTCATCGGTTGGGTTTGCGCATAGCTTAGTCCACGTCGAGCTAAGGCTTCTGCATTTGCAGGCTGATTTTTCTGATTAGCCACCAAAGCGAGAAATAAGAAAGTCTCCGCCGACTGTGGTGCTAAACGTTGTGCACGTATAGCTGCGGCTTCTGCATCGTTCCATCGACCTTGTTTATAGGCTTCTTGGGTTTGTTGCATCAGACTTTTAAAGGCTGGTAACTGTCGGCCATCTTCAAATTTCTGCTTTGACTTTTGCTCAGGGATGACCACCTGCATGCTTTGCCGCTTTATTTCAGGCTGTTCATAAGGGGTAATCACCACCCCTGATGAAGCACTTTTTTCTGCTGTGTTCTTTTCTGGTTCAGGGGCCGAGGTAGAAGGGGTCGGAAGACTTTGGCAAGCCGCCAAAGTCATCACGGAAAGAGAAAAAAATAAGGGTCTTAGCATAACAAATGAGGCGTCCTTAGTTGGCAAAACTACCGCTCGAAATCACACGCCCAGAATTCTCATTCAGGTCTTGCTGCATGTCATCTTCACTCTCGCGGATATAGTTGTCCATACTATCGGGTTGATTCGGTTGGTTCTGATTCATTTCCGTATCAGGTGTGTAAACTGGTTCCACTTGGTAGTGAGGAAAGCCGCATGCTGTAGCACGACGTGGTACAGCACTCCTTAATAATGGTATATACAATGCACCTTCACACCCCTGAGCCGATAAGTTGCCTGAGCCACTATCGATCCATTGCCATTGCACATTGTCGGTTTGACGTAAATTGACTGGTTTTTGACGTAATTGACTCATGACGTTGGTCCACACAGGTAAAGCACCCGACGAACCAGTCAGTCCTGTGACTTTATTGTCATCAAGCCCGAGCCATACCACACTAAGATAATTGCCTGAATAGCCCGCAAACCATGAGTCACGCGTGTCGTTGGTTGTACCAGATTTGCCTGCGAGCTTCAAAGAGCTTGGCAGAGTCTGATAGGCAGAACGCCCCGTTCCGGAATTCATGACTTGTTGCAAACCGTAATTCACAATATAGGCCGCGGCAGGATCAATGGTTTGTTGCACGGTTAAGCTATAGCGTTCTAATACTCGACCGTTTGAATCTACCACCGAGCGAATCGATTTAATCGGATACTTAAAACCACCCGTGGCAAAGTTACCGTAAATACTCATGACTTCCATTGGCGACATGTCTACCGCACCTAAGAAAATGGAGGGGTAAGATGGAATATTCGAGGTTACACCAAACTTTTTCAGATGATTGCTAAATGAAGACACGCCAAATTCTTGTCCTAAGCGAACAGCCGCCAAGTTATAAGAGTTCGACAGCGCTTGTACCATCGGTACAACCCCATGTTCACCACCACTATAGTTTTTAGGTGTCCAAGATTTTCCGTCACTCGGTACGCTAATGTAGCTATCTTCTACTGGGCTTGCCCAGTTATAGCGACCTGATTCAATGGCACTTAAATAAATGACAGGTTTTAACAGAGAGCCGACTTGACGTTTGGCATCTAAGGCACGGTTAAAGCCGGTAAAGTCTTGAGTTGAGCCGACAGCGGCAACCAGTTCACCATTTTCTGGATGTGAAACCAGTACAGCGCCTTGTAAGTCTTTAAGGCGCTTAGGATTGTTATTGGCCAAGCGTGCAACTGAATCTTTAAAGGCAGTTTGAATATTGGTTTGCGCCACAGGATCAAGTGTGGTGAAAATCTTCAGACCTTGATTGGTTAAATCAGACTCTTGGTATTCTGTGCGTAACTGACGACGCACAATATCCAGAAAATCTGGGAAGCGGGCAGGGCCTAAGGTTGGCTTGGCTAAAACATTTAATGGGCGTGCAATTTCACGATCATATTGTTCTTGAGTTAAATAACCCATCACCAACATATTATTTAACACAATATCGCGGCGCTTTTTTGCACCTTCAGGATTGCGCCACGGATTGAATAAAGATGGCCCCTGAACCAAGCCGACTAAATAGGCTTGTTGTGAAATATTAAGTTCGCGTAAAGGCAAGCCAAAATAGAACTGTGAAGCTAGGCCATAACCATTAATTGAATAGTTACCGTTTTGTCCTAAATTCACTTCATTTAAATAGGCTTCAAGAATTTCATCTTTGTCGTAGTGAAGTTCGACCAACAATGCCATTAAGGCCTCATTGACCTTACGCTTTAATGTCCGTTCTGGGCTTAAATAGAAGTTTTTGACTAACTGTTGAGTCAAGGTTGAACCACCTTGACGTTTACCACCAGTGATATTACTGACCACAGCACGCGCTGTACCACGTACCGAAATACCATGATGCTTATAGAAGTTACGGTCTTCCGTTGCAATTAAGGCTTCAATTAATGGTTTCGGTACATTGGATAATTTAATCAGGACGCGGTCTTCATTGTGCTGCGGGTAAATGCCACCAATCAATAACGGTTCTAGACGGGCAATTCCTGTAGAGGAAGGTTTAGTGGCACTGACTTCGCTAATTTGGTCATTTGCAAAACTGACTTTAAGCACCTGTTCAGGTTCAGCACTATCACCAAAGTCAAAACCGCGGGTATGCACATATAAAGTATCACCTGAGCTGACGTAACTCCCAGATTTCGCATAACTGTCTGCACTTTTATAGCCGAGCAGCTTTAATTCTTGATTAAAGTCGGTCTGGCTGATCGGTGCATTGGTATAAATTTCTAGTGGGCGAGCGAAAACTTTCGCAGGAATATCCCAACGCTTCCCTTCAAACTTTTCTCTCACGATATTGTCTAGACGGATGAGGTAAAAACTAAATGCTAGAAAAATACCAATAACCAATATGGAGAAAATAAGTGCGAATAATCCTATGCCACGTTCAAACTTCATAAAAGGTGATAAGATCCTGATAAATTTTGCTAATCATGCGAAGCTTTTTGTGAATTTGCAATAATAAATCTGTCACAGAAGCGAAAAGCCATATAAATGAATAGGCTAACAAGGTTATTTTTAAGGTTTTTTATTTCATTCGGGTTAATGCTATGATATGTCCGAATCCAAGCGGAGCGATCACATAGGTGCAACTTTCACACAAGTCTTTTCGGAATATTGGATTAATTGGTCGACCAGACAAATTTTCTGTTGTTGAAACGTTAAGCCTGATTCACGATCATCTAATGAGCATAGGTTTACATCCTGTTTTTGATGCAGAAACAGCCCAGCTTGTTCCTTATAAAAATACGCAAACGGTGAGTCGAGCTTTACTGGGTGAGGTTGTCGATTTGGTGATTGTGGTGGGTGGTGATGGTTCTTTATTACATGCCGCGCGCTCTTTGGTGAAATATAACACGCCCGTGATTGGGGTGAACCGTGGTCGTTTAGGCTTTCTGACCGATATTAAACCGACTGAAGTGATCTTTAAGCTTGATCAGGTTTTACAAGGTGAGTTCCAGCAAGACCGACGTTTTTTGCTGGAAATGGAAATACGCTCTAAAGGTGAGACGATTCATGATGCCATCGCTTTAAATGATGTGGTCCTGCATTCGGGTAAATCGGTGCATATGATTGACTTTGAGCTGAACATTGATGGTCAATATGTGTATCGCCAACACAGTGATGGTTTGATTGTTTCTACCCCGACAGGCTCGACAGCTTATGCTTTATCTGGTGGTGGGCCGATTGTGCATCCGAGCATGGATGCGATTTCACTGGTACCTATGCATCCACATACATTATCTTCGCGTCCAATTGTGGTGGGTGGACACAGTGAAATCAAAATTTTGATTCGTGAAAACCGCGTATTGCCAATGGTCAGTGCTGATGGGCAACATAGTGTTTCACTCAATGTCGGGGATAGTTTGCATATCCGTAAGCATCCCTTTAAATTAAATCTATTACATCCGCCTGGTTATGACTTCTATATGTCATGCCGAACCAAACTGGGCTGGAACCGAGATTTTGATTCACTGCAACAACAGGATTAATTTATGAATATTGAACAAATGCTGGCTGTACTCGATCCTGATATTGTGGCTCGTTTAAAGACTGCGGTTGAAATTGGTAAGTGGCCGAATGGTGTTGCATTAACCAAAGAACAGCGTGAAATTTGCATGCAAGCCGTGTATGCATGGGAAATGAAAAATTTACCTGAAACAGAGCGTAGTGGGTATATTGACCGCGGTACCAAAGAGGAAGGCGAACAATGTGATGACGACCATCACAAAAATGAACCTGAGTTTAAACCGATTCGTTTTGTTTAATGCATTACAGCGGTTGAACTCGAAACACCCTGCTATATAGATTAAAGGACTCACAAAGAGTCCTTTTTTTGAGGATTGATTTAGTTTGTCATTACATTGTAATGGCTATTTAAGCTCAAAAACGATTGAGCCAGAGCTCTTGGGCTTTTTGCATGGCAGCTGGGTAAGAGTCACAAACTCCCATGGTGTATAAGGCAATGCCCATGGTTTCAATGACCGCAATTTCACCATATTCATGTTTTTGTTGACCTTCCCAAACTGATTTAAACACAGCCAAGTCAAGCTCTTCTTCGACTGGACTGCGGTTATCAGTCAGTTTCGGTAATTCATGTTCATACAGTTCACCCTGTTTAATTCCGCAGATGAGAGTTTTTGCATCTGGGTTGCGTTCAAACTCGCCACCTTCACCTTTAATCACGGCACTATTTTGATAGCCTAAACGCAAAGCTGCATGTTGGTGAGAACTACGATACGCAGGATGGAAAATGGCTTGTAAGGTGGCTTTGGCATTAAAGGGATTAATTAAACGCGCTAAGGTATGAATAGGGGAACGTAAGCCCATGACATTGCGCAGTGAAATCAGCTCACTTAAAACTGGGGAAATAACTGCTAAAGGAAGATAGGCAAAATTACGTTGATTTAATTGTTGCACAACGTCTTGCTGATTTTGGCAAATCGGGAAGCCAAGATATTCCAAGACTTGTTCGGTGTAGACGCGATTGAGGGTATGACCTGCAGCACCATGCATAACAATCCGGTAGCCATGATGCGCCAGCGTTAAAGCTGCCAGTAAGAACCAAGGATAATGTTTACGTTTTCCTGCATAAGATGACCAATCTAAATCGACCTCAATCGGTTCAAAGTTTAACGCGTCACGTGTGGCTTGAACAAAACCTGCTAACTCATCCACAGATTCTTCTTTGACACGTAATAACATTAAAAAAGCCCCCAATTGCACATCGAGTACTTCATTGTTCAAAATCATTTTGAAGGCTTGATAAGCTTCATCATAAGTTAACGAACGTGCTCCATTTTTTCCTTTACCGACGATACGGACAAATTGGGCAAATGGATGCTCAAAATCTTTATATAAATTTCTTTTGGTCGTCATTAGATCTGATCACTGCGTAACTTAAAGGTTTGGGGAGAGAGTATCGATTCTGATAATAGAAAGATTTTGGTAGAAAGGGAAGAAAATTGCTTGTGTGGGCATAAGACTAATGTCTAATAAAAATTGATTATTGCTTAGTCAAATTAAAAAATAAATGTAGATTTGCTATCCAAAAATTCTGTAAAATTCAACCGACTTAAGATGAATGTTAAGTTTTTCTTACTAGTTGACTTTCCTAACTTATTGAAAATATTCATTTTCGGTAATCGAGCTGCGATGGAATTGCAGAAAATATTATTAAGTTTAATTCAAAGGTATTAAGACTAACTTAATGCCTATAGCCTTTTGTAGTGATTATAAAAGGAATTTTTAAGGGCTGTGTATTCCTAGGAATAGACGAATATTGGATGTTTCTAGTACTAGAAACATGTGAAGAAGTAACGCTATGGCTAAAAAACCCATCTATAAATCACTGTATTTTCAAGTGATTGTTGCCATCATTGCAGGTATTCTGGTTGGTCATTTCTCCCCAAGTGGAACCCAGATTGTAAATGGTGCTGAACAATATGTCCCAGGTTTAGGTGAGCAGCTTAAACCTTTAGGTGATGCATTTATCCGATTGATTAAAATGATCATCGCCCCAGTGATTTTCTGTACAGTTGTTAGCGGTATCGCTGGCATGGAAAGCATGAAATCGGTGGGTAAAACTGGTGGTATCGCCTTACTCTATTTTGAAATTGTTTCGACGATTGCCTTATTGATTGGTTTGCTTGTGATTAACATTGCAAAACCAGGTGTAGGCATGAACATTGACCCAGCATCTTTAGATGTATCGGGTATTTCAAAATATGTTGAGTCAGGTCATTCGCAAAGCACAATTGATTTCTTGATGAATATTATTCCGCATACAGTTGTTGGTGCATTTGCGGAAGGTGAAATTCTTCAAGTCTTACTCTTTGCGCTTTTATTTGGTTTCGCCCTGCATAAGTTAGGTGATTCTGGTAAGCCTGTACTCAAGCTGATTGACCAAATTTCGCATGTCTTCTTCAATATCGTCAATATGATTATGAAGCTTGCGCCGATTGGTGCATTTGGTGCGATGGCATTTACCATTGGTAAATACGGTATTGGCAGCTTGGCACAATTGGCTCAGTTAATTATCTGCTTCTACATCACCTGCTTATTGTTTATCTTTATTGTATTAGGTTCAATTAGCCGTATCTGTGGTTTCAGCATCCTCAAAATGATCCGTATGATTCGCGAAGAATTATTGATTGTTTTAGGGACCTCATCATCAGAATCGGTATTGCCGCGTATGTTGAAGAAACTGGAAATTGCAGGTTGTGAAAAATCGGTGGTGGGTCTGGTTATTCCGACAGGTTATTCATTTAACCTTGATGGTACGTCTATTTATCTCACCATGGCAGCAGTATTTATTGCACAAGCAACCAATACCCATTTAGATATCTCACACCAAATTACCTTGTTATTGGTACTTTTAATTTCATCTAAGGGTGCTGCAGGCGTAACAGGTTCTGGTTTCATTGTGATGGCGGCAACATTGTCTGCGGTAGGACATATTCCAGTAGCAGGTTTAGCGTTGATTCTGGGTATTGACCGTTTCATGTCGGAAGCCCGTGCTTTAACTAACTTGGTGGGTAACTCTTTGGCAACGATTGTGGTTGCGAAATGGGTAGGTCAGTTAGACAAAGAAAAACTTGATTTTGCATTAGCAAACCCTGAAGAGGTTGATAAGCGAATGATGGATGAAGGAAATCAAACCCACGCATAATGCGTGTTGGTTTTAAGAGGAAGCTTCGGCTTCCTTTTTTATTGGGCAAGATTTCTGCTGAGCAAACTGGCTGGATAGATTTGAAATAAGAATAAAACTGCACATGACAGATGCTTGGAAATTACCTAGCATGTCAGTTCAAAATTTAAAAACAAAAAAGGAAGACATATGCTGGCTTATGATGCGGATCTCGAGCTTTTTAGAGATAATTTCAAACGCTTTATGCAAGAGCATGTTGCGCCACATTATTATGAGTGGGAACGGCAAGGAATTATGCCACGCTCAGTCTGGAATCAGTTGGGTGAAAATGGCTTTTTATGTGTGGATGTACCAGAAGAGTATGGTGGTTATGCGGTTCCAACCTATTATTCCTTAATGTTAGTCGAAGAATCAGCTCGTGCGGGATATGGTGCCTTATCGACAGCGATCTCATGCCACTCGGAAATTGCAGCACCCTATATTCTGCATATTGGCACCGAAGAACAAAAGCAATACTGGCTGCCAAGAATGGTCACTGGGGAAGTTGTCGGGGCGATTGGAATGACAGAACCGGGAGCAGGTTCAGACTTGCAAGCCATCCGCACCACAGCCATTTTGCAAGAAGATTATTATCTGCTAAATGGTTCTAAAACTTTTATTTCAAATGGTCAACATGCAGATCTCGTGGTGTTGGCGGTCAAAACAGATCCACAAGCGCGTGCTAAAGGGGTGTCTCTACTTTTATTAGACACCCATTTAGATGGCTTCAAAAATGGGACTAATCTTGAGAAAATTGGCTTGCATTCACAAGATACTTCGGAAATGTTTTTTGACAATGTCAAAGTACCGAAAAATCAATTACTCGGACAAGCTGGACAGGGTTTTAATTATTTAATGCAAGAGCTACCGCGTGAACGGACCGCAATTGCAGCGACAGCATTAGGGGCGATTCGCGGTGCGATTGATGTCACTACGCAATATGTACAAGAACGACAAGCCTTTGGCCAAAAAATCGGACAATTTCAAAATACTCGTTTTGTCTTGGCGCAGGCAAAAATTGATGAACTGGCCACCGCGGCTTTTTATGATCAAAATGTCGAGTTGTACATGCAAGGCAAACTCAATGTGGAAACAGCAGCTGCATTAAAAAGTTTTTCCACCGACATGCAAATGAAAGTCGCAGATCAACTGCTGCAATTGTTTGGTGGTTATGGCTATATGAGCGAATACCCAATTTCACGTTTCTTTGTGGATGCTCGGATTCAACGAATTTATGGCGGTACCAATGAAATTATGAAAGAAATTGTGGCGCGGGGTTTGCTCGGTCGTTAGTGAAATAAAAAGAGCCGACAGGCTCTTTTTTATAATCTTAAGACATTCAAACTTTCACGAATAAATGCGGGTAAATCTTCGGGCGCACGGGAAGAAATATAAAGATTATTGTCATTTACGACCGCCTGATCATAAACCACAGCTCCAGCATTGACTAAATCAATAATGACGGATTTCATGGTGGTCATGCGCCGTCCTTTAACCACACCTGCATTAATTAGCAATTGCGGACCATGGCAAATACTCATAATCGGTTTTTGCGCATTGGCAAAACGACGCACAAAATCTACATAGCGCTCATCCGCTCTTAAATAATCGGGGGAATATCCACCGGGAATTAGTAGCGCATCAAATTCATGTACACAGACATCATCAATACTTAGATCAATGGTGACCGAATATTTACGCTTTTTCCCATAGACAATATTACCGGCTTTATTTTCAATATTGACGACACTATGGCTTGCTGCACGGAAGGCTTCTACAGGTTCGACATACTCCATGTCTTCAAAATCATGCGTGACTAAAACTGCAATTCTTTTTGGCATTGTTATTCTCCGAATAGCATTTTTAAAATTAAAATAACAGACAAATTGTGAAATACGTCATATTAAATTGTGGTTAATTTGTGATCAAAAGTAAGCTGCCTTGATAATGTCATATTGATAAAAATCTGGCCGCTATACTTGAAGTTGATCATTCAAGTGATATTTAATCCTGTTGGACAAATGGACTGTCTATAGGCGGTCATGACACTCGGGATAATTAGGTTGAATTGTTCACGATTGAAATTAATGCGCTGATTAGAAAACCAGAATCTATTGTCCAAACCGCCAGCCGATACAAAAACTTTAGTCCAAATTGTTGCAATAATTCGGGCTAGTGGCTTGAAAATAGGGTGAATCCAGATTTTATTGCCTACCATTTAATTGAACTCTTGATATACTGTCGGCATTCACGTTTTTGCAGGGCGAAATAACAATGATCAACGACGATCAAAACACTACGACTTCTCTAGACTTGACTAAGATTCGCGAAGATATTGATTCTGTAGACCAACAAATTCAGCAATTAATTAACCGTCGCGCACGCTTGGCAGAAGCAGTAGCAAAAGCAAAATTTGCTTCTGAAGAGAATCCAATGTTTTACCGTCCTGAACGTGAAGCACAAGTCTTGCGTAATGTTATGGAACGTAATGAAGGTCCTTTGTCAGATGTGACAATGGCACGGTTGTTCCGCGAGATTATGTCTGCATGTTTGGCTTTAGAAGCACCACAAAGCATTGCTTTCTTGGGCCCTGTCGGCACATTTACCCATTCAGCGGTATTAAAACATTTTGGTCAGGATGCAGTGGTTCGTCCTTTACCAACCATTGATGAAGTGTTTCGTGAAGTTGAAGCAGGCAGTGCGCATTATGGTTTAGTGCCTGTTGAAAACTCATCTGAAGGTGTCGTGAACCACACCTTAGATTGTTTTAAATCATCGACCTTGAATGTGATTGGTGAAGTCGAATTGCGTATTCATCATCAATTCTTAATTTCAGAAAATACGCGAAAAGACAGTATTAAGCAGATTTATGCTCATCAGCAAACCTTGGCACAATGCCGTAAATGGTTAGATGCGCATTATCCTGGGGTAGAGCGCGTGGCTTTAAACTCCAATGCTGAAGCAGCCCGCCGTATTCGTAACGAGTGGCATTCCGCTGCGATTGCTTCCGATGTCGCGGCTAGCATTTATGATTTAGAAATTTTGCATAGCAATATTGAAGATAACCCAGAAAATACCACGCGTTTCTTGGTGATTGGTCGTGAAAAAGTGCCGCAAAGTGGTAATGATAAAACCTCATTGCTAATTTCTGCTCATGATCGTGCAGGTGCTTTATTAGAAATCTTGGCACCATTTGCCAAACATCAAATCAGTTTAACCAGTATTGAAACTCGTCCAGCACTCCCAGAAAAATGGGCCTATGTGTTCTTTATTGACCTTGAAGGGCATATTGAACAAGACAATGTGAAAGCTGCGATTGAAGAAATTCGTCCTTTGGTTAAAGAAGTCCGTGTATTGGGTTCTTATCCAATCGCTGTGCTATAAATGACATGAGCCATCGGAAGGTGGCGCTGCTGTTTCACTGTGTGAGTTTAGTCTGAATTTGGATTAATGATGGTGAGGTTGAGACAGCAGCCAAAGAGTTCGAGTTTTGAACAAACTGAAGCAAAAAGATACTGTTGAAAAGCACTTGCCAAAGTGTGGGGTTTAGAGGCGAAAGCATAAAAGATGACACAGCCGTTGTTTGAAAAAGTTGCATTTATTGGACTGGGACTGATTGGTTCGAGTTTGGCTCGTGTAATAATTGCTGAAAAATTGGCAAACCAAATTGTTGCATCGACACGTTCAGCGAAAACGCTGGAAGATGCGAAAACATTAGGTTTAATTGAGCAAGGCTTTAGCAATCCAGTCGATGCTGTACAAGGTGCTGATCTGGTTGTGCTTGCTTTGCCAGTCCGTGCGACAGAAAAAGTCCTAGCAACCATTAAGCCGTATTTGTCAGAAAACTGCATCATTACTGATGTGGGCAGTACCAAAGGCAATGTGGTTGATGCAGCGAAAGCGGTCTATGGTGATGCACTGCCGGCTGGTTTTGTACCAGGTCATCCAATTGCAGGTGCTGAACATACTGGCGTTCATGCGGGTAAGGTCGATTTATTTGCCCATCACAAAGTCATTCTTACACCGCTGCCAAGTAGCGCACCTTGGGCAGTAGAAAAGCTGATTACACTGTGGCAAGCCGCAAAAGCGGAAGTGATTTGCATGGATGTGGAAAAGCACGATGAAGTCTTGGCCCATACCAGTCATCTCCCGCATTTAATGGCATTTAATCTGGTGGAGCAACTGGCCAATCGCGCTGATAATCTGGATATTTTCCGCTATGCAGCAGGGGGATTCCGAGACTTTTCGCGCATTGCTGCCAGTGATCCGCAAATGTGGCATGACATCTTCTTTGCCA
Organism: Acinetobacter sp. GQ146; assembly: GCF_059758585.1. NCBI lineage: Bacteria > Pseudomonadati > Pseudomonadota > Gammaproteobacteria > Moraxellales > Moraxellaceae > Acinetobacter > Acinetobacter sp. GQ146. The sequence goes on along the minus strand of NZ_JCAXDV010000002.1, from coordinate 146,913 downwards.
ATAAAAAAGCCATTTTGAATGCTGTAGATGGTTTTGAACAACAACTCGCTGTACTTAGAAAACTGATTGAAAATGAAGATTCGCCAGCCTTAATGGGCTTACTCGGTAATGCTCAGGCTGCACGACAACATTTTAATCACATGTTAGCCAAGAAACCCTTGATGGAGAAAAATAAGGTGACACAACAATTTACCATTTTGCCAGGCCCTAAGACGTTCCAAGGTAAATTTACCGTGCCTGGGGACAAGTCTGTGTCTCACCGCTCTATCATGTTTGGTGCGATTGCGGAAGGTACAACGCATGTAACAGGTTTCCTTGAAGGCGAAGATGCTTTAGCTACTTTGCAAGCTTTCCGTGATATGGGCGTCAGCATTGAAGGTCCAAAAAATGGTGAAGTCACCATTCATGGTGTGGGCATGCACGGCTTAAAAGCGCCAGCAAGTGCGCTCTATATGGGCAACTCTGGGACGTCGATGCGTCTTTTATCGGGTATGCTTTCTGCACAAAAATTTGATTCGGTCATGACAGGCGATGCGTCACTGTCTAAACGTCCAATGGAGCGTATTGCAAAACCTTTGCGTGAAATGGGTGCACAGATTCAAACCACGGGTGAACGTGGAACACCTCCAGTGTCTATTACTGGTGGCCAAGCTTTAAAAGGTATTCACTACGATTTGCCAATGGCTTCAGCGCAAGTAAAATCAGGGATTTTGTTGGCAGGTCTTTGGGCAGCAGGTGAGACTTCTGTAACCGAGCCTGAACCGACTCGTGATCATACTGAGCGTATGTTGCGTGCTTTTGGTTATGATGTGAAAACCGAAGGCAACCGTATTTCACTGCAAGGTGGTGGCAAGCTAGTAGCAACTGAAATTCAGGTTCCATCCGATATTTCTTCTGCCGCGTTCTTTATGGTGGGTGCTGCTATTACCGAAGGTTCAGATGTTACGCTTGAAGCGGTGGGGATTAACCCAACGCGTACAGGTGTCATCGAGATTCTGAAGCAAATGGGCGCAGATTTAAGCGTAGAAAACGAGCGCATTGCAGGTGGTGAGCCGATTGCGGATATTCGTATTCGGGGTAGTCGTACCCTAAAAGGGATTCACATGCCGGAAGACCAAGTGCCTTTAGCGATTGACGAATTTCCAGCATTGTTTATTGCAGCTGCATGTGCTGAAGGGCAAACTGTGCTGACGGGTGCTGCTGAATTACGTGTCAAAGAATCAGACCGTATTCAAGTCATGGCTGATGGTTTAAAAACCATGGGCATTGACTGCACGCCAACCGAAGATGGCATTATTATTGAAGGTCAGGGTAAATCAGGGGATTGGTCTGCAATCTTCACTGGTGGTGTGATTGAGTCGCATCATGACCACCGTATTGCCATGAGCTTTAGTATGGCGGGTTTACGTAGTTCGGGTGAAATCAACATTGTGGGAACTGAAACAGTGGCAACCAGTTTCCCAACGTTTACCGAATTAGCCAATCAAGCGGGTTTAGCGATTCAAGTCACTGAGTAAAACCAGTGACTCTTGATGTCATAAATTCATCTAAAAACAGCCAAGCGAAAGCTTGGCTGTTTTGTTTTTATTGCTTATGCTAAACCCATATAATAAAAATGCCTTAGGGTTGAGCTATGCGAAAACTACAATTTACTGCCAATTGTGAACATCATCATCATGCGGCAGATCAACAGAATCAATGTCATATCACACAGGGATATGTAGTGGATTTACTTGCAGGTAAACTCAATCAATATGGGTTTCAAACTTTGTCACAAAGTGGTGATCAAGTCGCGGTCAGTGTAGATGAGCATGCATTGCCTTTAGCAATTACCTGCCAAGGCACAGATCAGGAGGGGCATCTCGTTTGCGAGATTTCCTCTTATCCTGCTGAGGATCAAGACTGGTTGGAGCGTATCAGTGAGCGTAGTTTACTCAATCAGTTGGCGCAGGCAGTTGAAAATAGCCTAAAAGAGGATGAGGCATTTAGTGGTTTTGAATGGAAGGCTTAATATGCTTTATAGATGCTGAATTATTACTAGATAATTCAGCATCATTCAAATACATCCATCAATTGAATGCTATTTACCTGAAGATTTAGATTTCATCTTATCTTCTGAGGTTATAAAAGCTTTATTCCACGCGTAACCAAGTCTGGCTACGTCCAACCGCGGAAACACCGAAATAGCCACGTAAAAATAGTTTTTTACTATTTGCGCTGATTTTGCCTTTGAGGCTATAAATTTTTCCAGATACGGGATCAATAATTTTACCGTTGGAGTAATTGATATGATCTTCAGATTTTAACCCTGTAATGACCTGCATTCCAACAATCGGTTTATTGGTATAAGGTGGTGGGCAGTGCGTACAGAACTCTTTGGGTGTATAACCCGCACGCGGGGTAAGTTTCAGCACAGTGCCAGCATACGTTCCATTGCTTTGTTTTTCGATTTTAACCAAGCCTTTAGGTTCACCTGTTTTGTCATCAATATAGCGCCAAGTTCCAGTAATGTCTTGAGCAAAAGTAGAGCTGGCAGCCAGAGCAATAACAATTGCGCCGAAAAGTGATCTCATATAATCCCTGAATATTGTATAAATGATATAAGGCTAACTCGAATGAGCTAAGGTATTGATTGTACAGTTTATAATTAAAATACGAATGTACATAATGTGCCAAAAAATGGCAGAATTGAAGCTTTAGACAGATGCGTAAATCTTGATAGATTAAAATGAGCTCAAGGCTAACAGACACTGGATTTAAATTAATGGTGAAACAAGCGTAGCTATAAAAATGCTCAAAATGAACGATAAAAAACTAGTACTGTGGTCATCGGAGGAATGAAAATGCTCTTGGTGGAGTGGGCAGTAAAAGCAATAAAATAGTACTTAGCTTAAGTCTGATGCTTGCGACTGATAAAAAATACAATCACTCAGATGCCAAACGTAAAAAAAGAGATCAGGCTAGTAGTGAAAAGCATGATCTCTTTCTTGTTTTGCTTGCCGCTTAAATCAATAAGAAGCGTGCAATCGCGATACGTAACTGTTTTAAATAACCTGTGAAGAAATGGTTCGCACCAGGTAATACCGTTACTAAATGACGCTGTGGCTTTGCCCAAGCGATCATATCAGACAGTGTGGTGACCTCATCGGCTTCACCGTGAATAAACAGGATATCACCTTTAATTTCAGGAGTTTGATAGTGGCGAACTCCAGCCACAGTCGCAGTTGGAAGACCACAAAGAATAGTTTGAATAGGTCTAAGTTCACTTGGTAGAGCGTGATAGCATTTTGCCATAACGTGTGCACCAAAGCTAAAGCCACCCGCATAAAATGGCAAACTAGGATGTTGTAAACGCGCATGATGGATGACTTTTAGCACATCATCAGTTTCACCATGACCTTCATCGTGAACCCCATCACTTTGACCAGAACCACGGAAGCTTGGACGATACACCACACAGCCATTTTCAACTAAAATTTGAGCAAGTAATGCCGGAACTTTATGTTGAGGTGTGCCGCCTTGCAATGGATGGGGGTGGCTAATAACCGCGAATCCTTTCACTTCGCCTTGTGGGTAATCAACGAAAACTTCAATTTGACCCACAGGACCGGGAATGAAAATTTGCTCGGACATAAGATAAATGGATAAATAGCAGGAGAATCCGCTATTTTACCGATTATGCTTAGTAAAAACACAGATTGGAAAAAAAATAACTCTACTGCTATAGTTTGTTTAATTATTTTTTAATCAGATTGTATATGCTCGCCTTAATTTCTCCTGCTAAGACTTTAGATTATGAATCTGCACTTCCAACTGACCAGCACACTTTACCAAGACTGTTAGAGCATTCACAACAACTTATAGACGTAAGTCGTAAACTGTCTGCTTCAGAAATCGCCAGTTTAATGAGTGTGAGTGAAAAAATTGCCCAATTGAACGTCGCACGCTTCCGTGATTGGCAGCCTGAGTTTAATTTTTCGAATGCACGTCAGGCCATTTTTGCTTTTAAAGGGGATGTTTATACAGGTCTAGATGCTTATGCTCTAAGCGAGCAAGATATTGAATTTGCACAAAATCATTTGCGTATGTTGTCTGGATTGTATGGTTTATTACGTCCTTTAGACTTAATGATGCCGTATCGTTTAGAAATGGGCACAAAGTTAGCGAATGCACGGGGGCATAACTTATACGAGTTTTGGGGGGATCAAATTACGCAATTGGTCAATCAAGACTTGGCTCAGGCAAATTCTGAATTACTGGTGAATCTGGCTTCGGATGAATATTACAAGGCAGTGAAAGAAAGCAAAATTCAGGCTGAAATTATTAAGCCAGTGTTCTTAGATCAGAAGAATGGCAAATACAAAGTCATCAGTTTTTATGCCAAGAAGGCACGTGGTTTAATGGCACGTTATATGATTCAAAATCAATTGCAGCATGCAGAAGACCTAAAGTCATTTAACACCGATGGATATTATTTTGATGCAGCGAGTTCAAGCAAAGCCGAACTGGTGTTCAAGCGTGATGAGCAAGCGGCTTAACGGGAATATCGGATCAAGTTGAAGATTGGTATTTGCTTCATGCAACGCCTAACTTGAAATTATTTGGATAAGCACTGATATCACTCGATTGAACTAAAAATGAAAGCCCCATTCGGGGCTTTTTCATTTATCCGACCCATCCACTTGGTGTATCTTGAATGAGGGGTTGTGTTGCTGGTGGCGGTGGGGTTACAGCACCTTGGCACCCAGCTAAGCAATAAGTCATGAGTAATACAACAAGTAGTGTACGCATAATTACCTCTTTAAAAGAAACATAATGACTTCATCTTGGGTATTTAGGGCTTCAATCGCCAATAGCATGACATCAAGTCATCGCGAGACCTGAATTGTTTCGAAACCAGATGAGCTCAACTTTCAGCTACAGTTGAGCTGCAGAGACAACCCATCATGCTCGGCTGGTGTCTTACACAGGCTTTTGATGAAAAGCCGCGGTTCGATGCCATGTATGAAAGGACACACCATGAATGAAATGGACGTGTTATTCACAACATACATAAGCGAACAAGCTGCTTTTCGATGCTCAATCAGGAAGCTGAGACATGATGTGACACTCAACGCGGACTGCAATTTAAAATTTCAAGCTCGGATGCAATATTTCCCAAAGAAATTTGGAAAACCTCAACAACATCAGCTCAAAATGACCCAATTGCCTGAAGGGCAATCTGAGTTGGGGAGTGCAGTGCATTTGGATCGGGAGTTATCCAACATGGCGATGAATTCCGTGTGAAATTGGTATAAGTAAGCCCAATCTCAACAAGAATACCGTTAGGTCGATGAATAAGTGAACTATAACATGAAATATACTGTATTTGTTGTTTATTTCTACGATCTGTAGGCCCGGTTTCATGTTGTTGGTATTACGCGAAGGTCAAGCAGCATATTGACACTGCTTGACTCGAACCGATTAAATTCCTTTAAATGCGGCAATTGCGCGGAGACGGCTCGATTTTAAATCCACGATAGGACGCGGGTATGCGAGCTTTAAATTTGGGTTTTTGGCATAAGGTTCATGAATGCTTTTGCTGTCTAAATGAGCTAATTCAGGAACCCATTGGCGAATATAGTCACCATCGGCATCAAATTTTTGCGATTGACTCACAGGGTTAAAAATTCGGAAATAGGGGACGGCATCGGTACCTGTTGATGCACACCATTGCCAACCACCATTATTGGCCGCCAAATCACCATCAATCAAATGCTGCATAAACCATTGCTCTCCCAAGCGCCAATCAATCAGCAAGTTTTTACAGAGAAACATGGCGGTAATCATCCGTACACGGTTATGCATCCACCCTGTAGCAAGCAGTTGTCGCATGCCAGCATCGACAATCGGAATACCAGTTTGACCTTGTTGCCATGCGGCTAAATCTTCAGGTGCACTGCGCCATTCAATATATTGGGTGCTGATTTTAAAGGGTTGATGTTGTGATACGCGGGGATAGTCATACAGAATATGTTGATAAAACTCTCGCCAAAGCAGTTCATCTAACCAAGTTTGCTGCCCTTCATTTTCGAGAATAAAATGACCTTGCTGGGTTCTGAATAAGGCTTGTAGACACTGGCGAATGGACAGAATGCCGATATTCAAATAAGGGGACAGCTGACTTGTACCACTTAAGTTAGGAAAGTCCCTTTCATTATGATAGTGGCTTACTTGTTGTTCGATAAAGTCATCGAGATGAGCTAAAGCATGCTCTTCACCCACAGGCCAAAGCTTTTGGACGTGCGGATCAATGAGCTGCGTATATAACTCAGCAAGTTCAGGAATCTCGTCTTCGATTGTTATAGACAGTGCTTTCTGTGCAGCGGGCGCAGGGTAACATTGTGGTAGGCTGAGACTTAAAGCTTCATAGCAGTACTTTTTAAACGCACCGAACACTTGATAAGGCTGTTGAGATTTATTGCGTATTGAACCAATCGGAAACAGGGTTCGGTCTTGGTATAGCTCTAGTGTTTTATTATTTTGTTGTAGTCGCGTTTGCACTTCGTGATCGCGTTTTAATTCATTAATTCCAAATTCAATATTGGCATGTATTTTCTCAATGGCATATTCAGTTGTTACGTCGAGCAGCATTTGCGGAATATCTTTCCATAATGCAACTTTACGAACCATTAGAGGAATGTTTAGCTGAGCGAGTTGTTGTTTTAGCGTATGCAATTGGCGGAGATAAAAATCAATTTTGACGGGTGCATCTTGATGTAATGCCCACTGTTCAGGCGACAAAATGACAATCGCGAGACAGGGACCCGTTTGTGCAGCATACCAAAGCGCGGCATGGTCTTGAATACGTAAATCTTGTCGGAACCAAATAAGTTGCATGAGCCAAATCACTGAATAATCAAGATAAAGCATTCTAAATTGAATTAAATCAAATGTTCAGTCGGCAATGTACTAAATTTGAAAAAATAGGCATAAAAAAAGGCAAAGTTAAACTTTGCCTTTTTCGATCGGTCGATCTTAGTGGTGATGACCACCCGCACCGTGTACGTGACCGTGATCTAATTCTTCTTGAGAAGCTTCACGAATTTCAACGATTTCAACTTCAAAAGTTAAGTCTTGGCCAGCAAGTGGGAAGTTTGCATCAACGATTACGTTGTCGCCTTCAACTGCTTTAACAGTAACGATTTGAACACCGTCATCAGTTTGAGCTTGGAATTGCATGCCTGCTTGAATGTTGTCAACGCCTTGGAACATTTGCGCTGGAACTTCTTGAACTAGGTCTGGGTTGTATTCGCCATAACCTTCAGCTGCAGGTACATTTACAGTGAATTTTTCGCCAACGGATTTACCTTCAAGCGCTTTTTCTAAACCAGGGATGATGTTGCCCGCACCATGCAAATATGCAAGTGGTTCACCTTGAGATTGGTCGAGAGTTTCACCCTCTGCGTTAGTCAATGTGTAGTGGAAAGAAACCACGTGGTTATTTGCAATTGCAGTCATGTTATTGATCCATTCAATTTTTAAGGGTACATCATAAAGTGAAATGCAAATTTTGTTGACTAAATTTCATCAAAAAACTGCATTTTGTACTTTTTTACGACATTTTTAAGATTATCGGGGCAGTTTAAAAAATTTCAATGCAATTTTATTTTAGGTGCGATTTTTTTGTTCATCGCGTCTTTTGCTATGAAATATGCTGTTCGAGTATAGCCATGTAAAGTCGCTTGATGCATTCGATATAAAGAAATATATAGCGACTTAGCCAACCAACCCTGTACATTGACTTGCCCCAGCAATTCTCCTACAGCTTTATGATGACTTAATGACACCAAAGCCCCTTTATCGGCAAACTTAAACATTGGCTGCGGTTTTTGCTTGAGGCGGGCCGACATGGCATCAACCAGAAAGTGCGCTTGTTGGCTGGCAACCTGAGCCCGTGGCCCCAGCACCGGTTCATTGGCAATCGGTTGGCAATGCGCACAATCCCCAAAAGCAAAAACATTGGGGTCAGTTTTGGTTTGTAGCGTGGCATAGACTTTGAGACGGTTTAAATGGTCTTTTTCAAATTCGGTCAATTGCTGGAAAACCTTTGGGGCTTGAATGCCAGCACACCAGATTTTTAAATCTGCGGGAATTGAGGCACCATGGCTAAAATAAATCTGCTGCGCATCTATTTTGTTGACGCGCTTGTGGGTTAACACCTGAATATTGGCACGTTGTAATTCATGCTGAGTATGATGAGCCATGCTTTCGGAAAGGGCTGGTAAAATACGGTCAGCTGCTTCAATCAAGGAAATTTTTACCCGTTTCGGGTCAATCTTATTCAAGCCATATTGCTGAAAAGTACGTGTGCTTTGTACCAGTTCTGCCGCCAGCTCTACGCCAGTTGCACCTGCTCCAATAATGGCAATATTCAAGTCGGGTAGAGCAGCCTGTGTTTGTGCATTCAGATACAGGGCTAAAAGTTGTTGCTGAAATTGCTCGGCTTGGGCGCGATTATCGAGAAAGTGGCAGTACTCACGCACGCCTTCGGTATTGAAGTCATTTGATGTAGACCCCAACGCCAAAATTAAAGTGTCATAGCTGAGGGAAAAATTTCGCTGTGTTTCATTGTTCGCTGTAAAAGAGTGTTCTAGCACAATACTTTTTTCTGAGCGATCTAAAGCCTTAAAGCGCCCCAATACAAACTCATAATGGTGCTGGGCAGCATGGGCAAAATAATTGATTTCTTCGGTTTGCGCATTCAGGGCACCTACTGCAATTTCATGCAGCAGTGGTTTCCAGATGTGAGTAAGATTTTGATCGACCAAAGTAATTTTAGCTTTGGCATGTTTGCCAAATTTTTCTCCCAATAAGGTGGCAAGTTCTAATCCTCCAGCACCACCACCCACAATCACAATATGATGTAGTTCGTTCATTCTTAGACGGACCTATTTATTATAAAAAAAGAAGATGGCTTAACATGCCATCTTCTTATCGGGGATGTGTTGGAATTGTTTTACAAGTTACAACAACTTACATAAACCAGACCAAAGCATTGCTATTTAATTCAGTGGATAAATTTTTAGTTTGAGTTCTTCAGTGCTGAAAAAAGGCAGGATATGCTTTAGCCAAATAAAGAAGCGCTGGAAAATATTGGCTTCATCAATTTGCACGTCATCTTCAATCGCGATGGTACGTAACAGTTGATTGTTTTGATAAACCTGAACGGTTGCCAGCTGCATGACTTTTGCTAGCGGCGCAGTCAGGGTTTGTTCATTCATTTCGACATTTAAATGTGTGCGTGTTTCCAGCACAGGCTCAATTGGACGAATACTGCCATCCCCAGTATTGAGCATAATGCGTTGATTGGTGCGGTCATAGGTGCTTAAGTCAATCGCATAAGGCTGATCATAAAGGGAGGTTGTAATTAGTTCAGGGGCTTGGGTGTGCACTTTAAACATTTTTAGTGTGGATTTGACCACAGGTAGCTCAGCAATCAGTTGCTTGTCTTTAATGGCCACTTCATTACGGGTGTAAGTGTAAGCCAAATTCATGAGGTCATGGGCAACTTCCGCGCGCTTGGCAGCACTTTTGGTACCCATCACCACCACGACCAGACGACGATTCGGTGCATCTACATTCATGGTTGGACGGTTTGCGGTTAAAGCAAGATTATAGCCCGCAGCTTTGGTATAACCTGTTTTTAAACCATCTACGCTAGGGTCTTGTTTGAGTAACAAGTTGGTGGCGTGATGATAGCGTTGATTATAAGAAAAGCTTTGTTGTTTGGAGTAGTACAAATAATTAGGCGTTTGTTTGGTAATGGCTTGAGCCAACTGTGCTAAGTCATTGGCAGATGAATAATGCTCGGGCATGGTAATCCCTGCTGGGTTTTGAAAGTGCGTGTCTTTCATACCTAATGCTTTCGCTTCTTGATTCATGCGCTCAACAAACTTAGGAATGCTGCCCGAAATACGTTCGGCCAGTGTAACCGCAGCATCATTGGCAGACATTACAATTAATCCAGCCAGTAATTGGTCTACCGAAATTTGTTCACCCTCTTTCAAATACATTTGCGATTCGTCCCACATTACCGTTTTAACGACGGGAGTCGCTGTGAGGACTTCATCTTTACGCAAATGACCTGCTTGAATTTCTTTTAGCGCAATATATCCCACCATCATTTTGGTTAATGATGCCGGCGCACGTTGCACGTGGCTATTATGTTCAGCAATTACTTGTCCAGATTGTGTGTCTAAAATCGTCCATGATTCGGCTTGGACACTCTCGGGAACCAGATTAAGAAGAGCTGCATGTGCGAAAGAAGTACACAGCAAAGCAAATAATGCGAAGAGGTAAGTGAAACGTTTCAAAGGTATTCCTATCAAGCTAATCCATCAGCAATAAACTGACAAAACTAGGGGGCATGCTATGCCTTTTTTGCGCAGATGGCTAGTCTGATTTGCAGACAAATAACACAGTTCTGCATCGGCTTTAAAAAAAATGCTAAGCTAACTGGCAAGATCAATTATTTTATTTTGAACTGCCTATTATGTTGCATTATCAAATCGAGTTTGACGATTATCGTCAGCATCTTGTGCATGTCACACTGCGTTTTTTGGCGAACCCAACTCAAGTCCTTTCTCTCCCAACATGGATTCCTGGTAGCTATCTGATTCGTGAATTCTCGAAACATATTGAATCAGTACGTGCCTATGATGAAGCAGGGCGCGTTTTAAAAATTCAGAAATTTGAAAAGAATAAATGGCGTTTATTTAACACGGATCATGAATTTATTACGGTTGAATATGATGTTTATGCCTATGATCTGTCTGTGCGTGGTGCCTATGTCGATCAGAACCGTTTATATGTCAATCCTGCCTGTGCGTGTTTGGGTTTAGAAGGTCAAGAAGATAAAGAAGTTGAAGTCGAACTGTTTCTGCCAGATGAATTAAAGCATTTTCAGTTGGCTACAGGCTTGGCATCTAAAAGTTTGGTCAAAGGTCGCTATACCTTAAAAGCGACAAACTATGCCGAATTAATTGATGCGCCATTCGAATTGGCAGAGCAAACCCGTTTTAGCTTTGAGGCAGAAGGCATTGCACATGAATTTGTGGTGTCTGGACAACATGCCATGAATGCGGAACGTATGCAGCAAGACATTGAAAAAATTTGTGCCACTGAAATTAAAATGTTCGGATCGGCACCGTTTGCCAACTATACCTTTATGACCATGGCAACCGGCAATAGCTATGGCGGTTTAGAGCATCCAAACAGTACCAGTTTAATTATTCCGCGCAATGATTTACCGAAGGTAGATGAACCGCAAGAACCGTCTGAAGATTATCAACGCTTCTTAGGCTTGTGCAGCCATGAATATTTCCATTCATGGTTGGTGAAATTTATTCGCCCTGAAAACTTAGTTAATTATGACTTGAATAAAGAAAGCTACACTACGCTGCTTTGGATCTTTGAAGGCTTCACCTCCTATTATGATGATTTGATTCTGTTGCGGAGTGGTGTGGTATCGCAAGAGTCTTATTTAAAACTGCTTAAGACCCAGATTGACCGTTACTTGCAAAATCCGGGTCGTCATGTGCAAACCGTGGCGGAATCTAGTTTTGATGCTTGGGTGAAGTTTTATCGTCAGGATGAAAACTCAAATAATGCAGGCACCAGCTACTACAATAAAGGGTGCTTAGTGGCTCTTTGTCTGGACTTAGGATTGCGTTTACGTGGTTCAAGCTTAGATGCCTTAATGCGTAAATTATATGAAAATGCACAAAAAGGCATTGCAGTGAATGAGCGGACGATTTTTGAAATCTGCCAAGAGCTGACGGGTGACAGTTGGGTTGAGCAGATCAACCATTTAATTAATACCGTTGATGAGTTGCCGCTGGATCAATTATTCCCTGAGTTTGGTTTAAGTTATAGTTTGAAGAATGACAAATCATTGCCATTTGGTATGAAAGTCGTCGATAAACCGGAAGGCGTACTGATTCAGCAAACCCGTCGTGACGGTGCTGCTGCTAAAGCGGGGCTTTCTGCGAATGATGTGATTCTTGCGATTGATGGCTTGAAAGCTAGCGAAAAGCTGTTAGCTCAATATGCAAAACGTAACGACAGCTTTAGCATTTTTGCTTTCCGTCGTGACGAGTTAATGCAGTTTGAAGTTCAAGGTGGCGAAACGGACTTAACAACTGTAGAGCTTAAAGTGGAAGATCAGGCGAAAGTCGAGGCTTGGTTAAAAGCTTAACGCAAATACCATAAATCAATAAAAAGCCAATGCGTTAACGCATTGGCTTTTTCATTTGTGACTAAACTGGATGTGCTAAAGAGCCATTAGTTGCCTCGATAAGTGGAATAACCATAAGGGCTGATGAGTAGGGGAATATGGTAATGCTCCAGTGAACCATCAATCACGAAGACCACAGGAACTTCTGGAAAAAATGAACGTTGATTCTTTTGGCGAAACCAGTCACCTGTTTTAAAAGTGACTTTATAAATGCCTTTCTGTAAAGCGCTATCTTTGGGATAAAGATCGCTAATCCGTCCTTGTTCATCTGTGGTGCCCGAACTAATTTCAGTCCATTGATTATTTTGCTGTGCTTCCAACACAACTTTGACGTTTGCAGAAGGCAAGCCATTTTCTAAGTTGAGTACATGCACACTTAATGGGTTCTGTGCCAAGCACAAAGAAGAGAAACCCAGTCCAACAAGTGGCAGTAAAAATTTAACCATCTGATTGATCCTCAAGCTTAAAAGGGTTTTAGTTTAAACAATCAGGTGAAATTCAACATTTCAATATGTAACCATCATTCAAGGACATAACTCATCCGAATTTATGCGCTAAGTGGCTGCTCTGATTAAACCCTTTATTGAGCGGTTACTTTTTTGAGGGAATGAGTATGCGAGAAATACCACGAAACTCAGCAATTGTTTCCTGTTTTTGATTGACTACTTGAATATCATAAAATTCAGAACGTCCAGCTTGTGAACGCAGTTCGGCGGTTGCGGTGAGTGTGTCGCCAATGTGCCCGGGTTTAATATAGCTAATATTACAGTGCTGCCCGACAGCAGGGTAATCACCGGTATTGCAAGCAATGGCAAAAGCACCATCGGCTAAAGTAAAGATAATCCCGCCATGACAAGTCCCATGTGCTTGGGTATGCCGTTTTTCGATGGTTAACTCGACTTTGGCATAGCAGGTATGGTGTTCAACTAAACGGATGCCAAGTTCTTGCATGACTTGATCATTGTGAAATAAAGCCAGTCCTTTTGCGGTTTCCATTATTCTGTCCTTTATGATACGTTTTAATTATTTAAAATATGTAAGATGAATCATAATTAGCATCATCATGCAGCCTGATCAAGTTGTTTTGATAAAAATTGGAAATTTGAAAGTTCAACCAATATTCAAACTGAATACGGAATTGAACAGTTTTAGAACAGATGAATTTATTTGATTGTCATATATTGGATTTAATATAAGCATGAGCCGCCAAGGCGAAGCTTAATCCTTGAGCAATCTAATTACATCTGCTGATCAGAATCTAAGTGGTTGACTTTCAAAACTGTTTAAAAATACCACACAGATTAGGTGGTATTTTCTTACGAAATGTCGTTATCACAAGATATATCGTTGACTGGGAAGCGTTGAAGGCCGATACTCTCAGGGTTTATTTAAGCAATCGGTTCGTAGGACTGGATCAAAAGTCTGGTTCTCTAAAACTCAATTTAACACAAGGGGCTATATATGGCTGGTGGAAAGTCAAACATCATTTACACACTGACTGATGAGGCGCCATTGTTGGCGACTTATTCGCTACTGCCGATCATTGAAACCTTTACTAAGCCAGCTGGCATCGAGATCACCAAAAGTGATATTTCTGTAGCATCACGCGTGCTTGCAGAATTCGCTGACTATTTAAGCGACGAGCAGAAGGTTCCAAACAACCTCGCAGAATTAGGTCGTCTTACACAAGATCCTGACACGAATATCATCAAACTTCCTAACATTAGTGCTTCTGTTGCTCAGTTAATTGCATGCATTAAGGAACTTCAATCTAAAGGTTTTGCGATTCCTGACTATCCAGAAAATCCTACGACTGAAGAAGAAAAAGCGATTAAAGCACGTTATGGTAAATGCCTTGGTTCTGCTGTAAACCCAGTATTACGTGAAGGTAACTCTGACCGCCGTGCGCCTGCTGCAGTAAAGAATTACGCGAAAAAACACCCGCACTCAATGAGCGAGTGGAAGCAATGGTCTCAAACTCACGTTTCACACATGGAAGAAGGTGACTTCTACCATGGCGAAAAATCGATGACGCTTGACCGCGCGCGTAACGTGAAAATGGAATTGATCACCAACTCTGGTGAAACGATCGTTCTTAAGCCAAAAGTTGCGCTTCAAGATGGCGAAATTATCGATTCAATGTTCATGAGCAAAAAAGCACTTTGTGACTTCTACGAGAAACAACTCGAAGACTGTCGCGAAGCGGGTATTTTGTTCTCGTTGCACGTTAAGGCAACAATGATGAAAGTATCGCATCCAATCGTATTTGGTCACTGCGTTAAAATTTATTATAAAGATGCATTTGAAAAGCACGGCAAATTATTTGATGAGCTAGGCATTAACGTAAACAACGGTATGGCAGGTCTTTATGAAAAGATCGAAACTTTACCGACTTCTTTACGTGAAGAAATCATTGAAGACTTACATGCATGCCAAGAACACCGTCCTGCTTTGGCGATGGTAGACTCTGCAAAAGGCATCACCAACTTCCATTCTCCAAACGACATTATTGTTGATGCATCTATGCCTGCAATGATTCGTAGTGGCGGTAAAATGTGGGGTGCAGATGGTAAGCAGTACGACTGTAAAGCCGTAATGCCAGAATCTACATTCGCGCGTATTTACCAAGAAATGATCAATTTCTGTAAGTGGAATGGTAACTTTGACCCTAAAACGATGGGTACAGTGCCAAACGTAGGCTTAATGGCACAAAAAGCTGAAGAATACGGTTCACACGACAAGACTTTCGAAATTTCAGAAGCGGGTATTGCCAACATAACTGACCTTGACACTGGCGAAGTGTTGATGAGTCAAAATGTAGAGCAAGGCGATATCTGGCGTATGTGTCAGGTGAAAGATGCACCGATTCGTGACTGGGTGAAACTTGCTGTAACTCGTGCACGTAACTCTGGTATGCCTGCAATCTTCTGGCTTGACCCGTACCGTCCACATGAAAATGAACTTATCAAGAAAGTACAAAAGTACTTGAAAGACTACGATACAACTGGTCTTGATATTCAAATCATGTCACAAGTACGTGCAATGCGTTATACGCTTGAGCGTGTAGCTCGTGGTTTAGACACGATTTCTGTAACTGGTAACATTTTACGTGATTACCTCACTGACTTGTTCCCAATTATGGAATTAGGTACTTCTGCGAAAATGTTGTCTATCGTGCCGTTAATGGCAGGTGGCGGTATGTACGAAACTGGTGCTGGTGGTTCTGCGCCTAAACACGTACAACAGCTTGTTGAAGAAAACCACTTACGTTGGGATTCTTTAGGTGAGTTCCTTGCATTAGCAGTTTCTTTGGAAGAGTTAGGCATTAAAGAAGACAACGCTCAAGCGAAACTTCTTGCGAAAACTTTAGACCAAGCGACTGGCAAGTTACTTGATAACGACAAGTCTCCATCACGCCGTACGGGTGAGTTAGACAACCGTGGCAGCCATTACTACTTAGCGAAGTACTGGGCTGAAGCTTTGGCTGCTCAGGACGAAGATGCTGAGTTAAAAGCGAAGTTTGCCCCACTTGCAAAAGTACTTGCTGACAACGAAGACAAAATCGTTGCTGAGCTTGCAGCTGTTCAAGGTCAAGCGGCAGATATCGGTGGTTACTACGCTGTAGATCCAGCGAAAGTAAATGCTGTAATGCGTCCAAGTGCTACACTTAACGCTGCGCTTGAAACTGTTTAAGTTTAGCAAAATCGGCTATTAGTCGATGATGTGAAAAAGCCGATGATCACCTTCTATCTAGTTAAATTTATATAAAATTAGGTTAATTTAAAATTTTATATTATTTTACAGTTAGTTAGGTTGTATCGGGTTTTATATGTATATAAAAACTCTATATATAAAAAAGGCTGGCATATTGCCAGCCTTTTTATATTTCAGCTAATATTTTTTGTATAGCAGATACAAATCCTGACTTAAATAATGATCGTCCATTTTCGTCCTTAATCGAACCCAATTTAGAAACCACCCAACCTTTGTTTAGAAGATTATTTACGTCAATAGCATCGCGAAGCGCTTCGATTTCACTGTTGACCAATATGCCAGTTAACGCAGGTATTATTTCGACTTGTTGCTGTACTTGGCCTGCTGAAAAAGCGCGATTTGGTCTCATATCAACAATCACTTCTGTTTGTTGTTTTAGAATATGGTTCTCAGCTTTGAGCTTTTTCTTTTCAGCAATGATTTGACCGAAGACTGCTCTCATGGCTGGATCATCTAGTTTCTTCAATAACTCCATGTCTGATGAGACTTCATTCTTTCGCGAATGGCGTACGGGAGGCTTTTTCAGTGAGGTATCTGCCTTAATTGCCCATTGGTTTATTAAAGTACGGAAATGTACGCCTGTTTTATTACGAATACTAACGTCACCAACCCCACCTTGCATTTTAGATATCCGTCCAATTGTAGCTATCGAATAATCTTGCCCACCGTTATTAAAATGCTTTTCGAGTAAATTGTTTAATTTCTCTAATGATTCTTGAGTACGTTTGCTTTTATCCTTTTTAAGAATGTCCAGAAATAGCTTCATATCAGAATTCATTCGAAGGTTCTCCACGATGATTACTGCTAACTAAAGAATTTAGTGAAAAACTATTTATAGGCATATTTAAATGCTTCTCTAAAGTTTTTATTCCAAACTGAAGTAGTTGATGATTTTGTAATAATTGATCAAATTCTAAATAGGATACAGTTTTTTGAAAACTTTCAAGTTTATTGGTAGATTCAATTTGTTTCGTCATAGCGCGAATCATAGCGTTAGCTGCAATTAATTGTTGGTCCTGATCAAGTAATAATAAATGGGGTAAATAACCATTTCGAATCATTATCTGACTCAAACTCCGAGTTCTTTCCTGAATTGCAGAAGTTTTTTTCAAGTCATCTAACAAATCAGGATATATTTCAGCATCTTCACAAAGTAAAGAAAGATGTAATAGCTCTGATGTTGTTTCAATAAATCCAATTTTTATATCTTCTTGCGAACCAACGGCTACCAACTTTATTTGATGTTCATCTTCATTTCTGTTTTGTTCTATTTCAACTAAACGCCGAATGAGGTTGAATGTTGCTATCCAATCTTTTGTGTACTCATCAGATTCAACTAACTGTTTCTGATGGCGTCTAGTAAGAGACTGTAATTCATGATGTTTTACAAATGGTTTATTCTGCAACTCAGCTTCATATTTTAGCTCCTCGAGACTCTCTATATCTGCCTCTATTTTTGCTGCTAAATTGGCTGCATTATAAGCTTTATAACTCATAAAATTGAGATGAGCATTGAGTGCTGGAAGATAACTAGCATCGGTAATAAACCATCTACATCTCACGCAATTTTCATTACTGTGACCAACATTACGATGAATATTTTTGGAAAAATTTGTGGAATCTTGAATTAATTCTCCACCATTCCAACAGCCTGCGATAGATTTTACCTCATCAGTCATTACATTATTACCTCCAGCCAAGCAAAGTCCATGGTGTCTCAATTCCCACCCGATTGGATTACGATTCGCTAATATTGACCTAATTGATGGTTCATGATGAAAGGCCATTTTGGATTCAATTTGGCGTAGTTCAGCATCTTTTAAAAATGTACGGATACTTTCTTCAGATTTATTTTCCAATACTTTTGTTGCTTCTGCCATTTTCTCCTGCATGACTACAGGTGTTAATTTCGTATAATAAATGGTCATTAGCATTCTTGAATGACCTGCCAAAAGTTTAGAAACGATAGGAAGTGGTAATTTAGCTTCTATTAAGTAACTTGTAATAAGTGATACTCGCAAACTATGCAACGGAAAGTGAGTTCTAACTTTTGTATATTTATGGTTTTTATCATAATGATGTACTAGTTGAAGTGGTATATCATTGGGAAGTGTATCGCCACTATTTGAGAGATTATTTTCTAATTTCTCTAATAATTTATACCAAATCAAAGGAATGCTAGCGTCTGGAATCGGTTTGGTTCTATCCTCATTAGAATTTGCTGTTGCATCACGCATTAAAAAGCAACAATGTCCCATACTTGCTAAGTAAGCCTTTGATCTTAAATCTTTTGTGTGTTTTATTCCTAAAGTCGTGCAATCAGTAGGGGCTAGAATAGGATTATATTTTTCTTGCCAATTTCTTAGCTTTTCAAGCCAGTATATTAGAACTTCATGTTGCCATGGAATTTCGTAGCCTCGTTGAAATTCATCTTTGTTTTGATCTGCTGTTTTATTTGTATTGATATATAAACCTGTTGCTTCCAATCCTGTAATATTGTCTTTGAACCGTCGAAATATGCCTTTTGAATAACTATTAAATACATATTTACACTTTGTATTTTTAACCCATTTTCCTTTTTGATAGCGCATACTATCTGCTTCACCACTATCCAACATGCGCACTTGATATGTTCGAAGAGGAAGTTGTAATTTAACAAAGAGAACCATTGCTGCTACTGGCGACCATATTTTGTAAATGGTTACAGGTTTTTTGTTACGCACTACTGTTTCACACCGCCAAACACAGTCTTCATCATTCTTATCTATAAGATTTTCATCAACTTCAAACCAACCTATTGCCGCAGTCGATCTAATTCCACTCAGACTTTGTGCCCAATTCCAGTTTGAAAAACTTCCAGATGGTTTAGGACATAAAATTTCACTGAGACTTTGAATATAGCGATACGGTAAAGGACTATGAACTGTTTCAGTTAGTGATTGTTTTATTTTTAGTTTTTCAAGAGGATTTGTATAAAGATAGATCTTGCCACCTTCATTCCTATTCTCCAAAAAATGATTATCCAATATCCAGTCTATAAATTCAGATGTAAAGTTAATTATTTCTATAGTACTTCTATTATCTAAACGATTGGTATTTTTCATGATTGCTGATTTAAATTCATGACTAGAAGCTTTCCAACCACTTTGGTCTCCAGCTAAAAATATAACGATATCAGTACACCACGGAACAGTCTGCATGAGGTATTTATCAAAAAAAACACATAGTGCATTTAGCCTGCCTGCTGTAGATATATCTTGTATTTTCATCCATTCTTCAGCTAACTCTCGCCATACATTTAGTTTTCTGCCATATTTTTTAGTTAACCATTGAAAAGTTAGATCGCTTTTTCGACCTTCAGGTTTGGATATTTTCATTCTCATTTGTGTTTTCCAAATTTAGGATTCTTGCCAGCGAATAAGTTATATGGATCAATATCATCGAACCCATGCTGTAATAAAACTTGCCAACTGGGAGTACATGTTTCCTCATTAGCGTTTGATGGATTCAAAAGCTGTTCTGTTGCCACAGTGAGAGCTTTTGTGACTTCTTTCAGCGAAGGAGTCGTATAGACCAATTGAGATTCTATTGAAGAATGATGTAAGCATTTTTTGATAATTATGGCCTCTACGCCTGCCCGACTTAAACGCCGACCATAAGCATGCCGGTGAGAATGAGGAGATAGTCCATCAGATTTGGAAACGTCTAGACCAATACGCTTTAGAGCGCGTCGATAATTATCATGGAATGCATTAAGCGTGTATGCTTTACCTATATGTTGATTATGGAAACTAATAAAAGCGTATGGATGATTACGCTCAATACAGACAATGTATCGCGTATATTTATTCCAAGCTTTAGCAAAGATTTCTCCAAATTGAATTGGAAACCAATGTATTTCCAAATATGAATCTTTATTATCTGTTAATCGATTTTTCCACCCAACATTCTTTTTTCCACTTAAGTGATTTCGTGGAGTCAAAGCATACTTTTCTAATAGGTAAGCAGCTCTTTTTGTTTGATTAGATCGTCCACGCCAATTATTTGGAGCTCGACCCTCTTCAGGATGATAGATGCGGACTTTTACACTATTATTGTTAAAAGGATCAATTAATACATCTTCAATCCAGAGATGGAGTGCCTCTGACTCACGTAATCCACCTCCATGCATTAGCAACAGAATAAGTTGATCACGTAGAGCAACACGGCAGTCTAGTGCTCCACCAAGACCTTTAAAATAGAATTCTTCAAAAATATTTTCAGGAAATTCTATTGCATCATGAATTTGTTTACCTAAAGGTTTTCTACGTTGTATGCTACGTGCATAGCGAGCAGTTGAATTTATATGTTTATCTTTAATATGTCCTAAAAAATCATTTTGGTTTTTACGAAACCATGCTGCATAATTTAACCGCTGAGTATGACTATCTGCTTTAATGAATGGATTCATTAAAGTGGATTTATGATTCTCAGCCATCCAATCCGTTAATTGAGTTAGAGCATAAATATATATTTGAGCAACTTGCTTACTGTTAGGTAACCAGTATAGGCCTGATGGATCTAATCCCTCTGCACTGATCGTACCTGAATATAAACAACTACTAAAATTTTCAAACATGATTTGAGGTGTAGAAAATCCATTCAGATTTGCGGCCATATACTCTAAGAGCCGCTGGGTAGCTCTAATAGAATTATTAATGGTTGATAGGCTCTTTCCGTCACGTTTTAATTTTAAAACAAAATCTAAAAATGGCTGGATAATTTCATTATTTTCATCGATTAAAACAGGAGTTTGTATAAAAAACCCTGTGTCATTTTGTATTATTTTTGCTGTTACTTTGACAGTTCGCATATGACACTCTCTAGCTTTATATAAAATAAAAAGGCAGAAAGCACCTTAGACATTGCTTAATTAAGCAATGTCTTTTAGAATGAAAATGTCTTGAACGACCAAGTAATAGACATTTTCATAAAGACCCATCCTATGTATGGGTCTTTATGCTTTCTGGAAAATAAAAAATTAGATTAATTCATTTTACTCTTCCTTAAGTCCCAACCGAACCGCAATTTTATGGCTTTCTCCACGAAGTGGAACACGATTCATTTTTAAAACTCTATAAACAAGTTCAGGTGAAAAATTATTCTCTTTAGCCCAATCTGAAAATGTAATTCCTTTTGAATGAAATTCATTTTTTATTTGCTGAACAGACTTAACCATATTAGATCAATTTAAAGGAAATTAGATGAAAGTTATATAAACATTTCTACAGAGTCAAGCTGAAAAACATTAATTTAATATTATGTTTTTACTGGATTATTTTTATTGTTATAAAGTTTTTAATTTAAAATATTATCCATTAAATTAATATTTGAATTAATATATTTAATATCACTCTCTAGTTTTTCCTTATGACTAATAAAATATTTCTCTAATGTTTTATCATCTTTTAATAGTGATTTTATAAAATTAATATTATTTTCTTTATCTTTTATTTGAACTGATAACTCTAGCTTTTTAGTATTAAAAAGTCTTTCAAGTTTTTGTTTTTTATTTCGATCTCTGAGTTCATTCAAGCGGGGAGTTTCCTTATAACTAAATGAGGTTTTGGTTGATTTTTCTTCATCAATTTCCAGATACTTACACTCCAATAGTACTTTCAGACCAGCATACATCTGACCTTTGTACCATGTAGTCTTATAACATTCCCCAAGTTTTATTTTTTCCCAAAAATGTCTTGCTCGCCAATTATTAATTTGATGGTTATCAAAAATTTCTAAGAATTCATCATATAATGGTAATTTAACGTTTTTCTTCACAACTTAACTGCCCAATCACAAAAGAGGATTATAGTCCGTGGATATATAGTCCTCAATTGGTGATATTTCTGTTTTTTGAGCAATTAGTTTCAAATGTCAGAATTATCAGTGGTGATTGGTCAATTAATCCGCACCAGACGAACACGAAAAAAAATCACTCAAGAATCTCTTGCACTTCAATGCGGGATTGATCGTAGCTATATGGGGCGTATAGAACGTGGTGAAGTTAACTTAACTGTTGAAAAGCTTTATGAGATTTCAAATGCTCTAGAAATATCAGCAAAAGACTTACTCCCGTGAAATTAATGTGTTTCAGAGCATTGATTAATCATATCTAACTTTTTAGAGAGCTATCGATTACTGTTGTTTTAATAACAAATCACGCAGTACATCTGCAAGGTTTTGCATTTTATTCCGTTCAATTAATCTCGCTGACATACCTAAAGAAATGGGAACTTCCACATCTAAAATAGGATTATCACCTATGAATAAAGCCTCACACATTTGGCAATCTAATTTAGTTCGTAACGTTTCATAAATATTTATTTCTGGTTTTATTGCATCAACCTCGTAGCTTAATACAAGTACATCAAATAAATTCTTTGGAAGAATAGTTTTAAGCTTATCACCATAAGGTTTTGCTAAGTTTGAACATAAGGCAATCTTAAAACCAAGATCCTTAAGTATTTGAAGAGTTGGAATTACATCTTCAAACAACATAATCGTATTCAATTCAAATTGAAGATCATGATTTATTTCTTTTAATAATTCTGTAGGAAGAGCTTTTCCAAAGAGCACTGCCAGTTCCTCAAAATCCAAGTTATTCGACATGATGATACTGGCATCATTTGTAGTGGGTTTTCTTCCATTGTCTTTCAACCAATTCATAAGTCTACGATACGGATGTCGACTTTCACCAATTTTTACAAGTGTTCCAAATGCATCGAAAATTATCACTTTAGGCGTTTGATTCATAGTATTAAGCGACCACAATAAAAAATGAAAAAAGTAAGTTGATTATGATTTTGTTTTAAATTTCACGTAAATGCTAGCATCTATAGTAGTTTAATTTTATTTTTGTTGCTTTTTTCATTATTTAATAAAACTTTCTTAGATATAAATGGATTGTATTCAAAACCTAGTTTTAGAGAAGTCTACATCCAATTAATAGTTGTTAACTTAATAATTTTACTATATAAATATTTTATTACTTAAATTTTGTGAAATTAGTCACATGACAAGAATAATCCTAAAACTGCCTCAGTATGAATTAGCAAGAAAAAAAATTGCATCAAATTATATGCAACAAATAGGATTTCCTGAAACGATTATAAATGCTTCTATAGAGCTTGACACTGAAAACAGAAATTACTGGAAAATTTTAACTGAGCTAGATAAACCTTTTGATATTATTTATATCAAACAATGGAATAAACGAACCGAACCAATTAATGATGTTCCAATATTAAAATTATCGACAGATATTAATTTAGAGTCGATCAATGAGCATACTAAGCTTTCATGGATACAAGTTCCTCTTTCCCCGTTATCACCAGCAGAAATAGTAGCAAGCTGGGGTAACCTATTTCAGTATAAGCAAGATGATCCAACTTCAGGGTTAAAAGGTCTTAGGCCTCCTCAAATTGGGGCTTTACATGCAATAGCTTCAAAATTTACTTCTAAAAAAGATTTTACCCCACTAACTGTTATTCTTCCGACAGGAACAGGTAAAACGGAAACCATGTTAGCAACAGTTGTTTCCCAACAATGTTCAAAAGTGCTTATTGTTGTACCGTCAGATTCACTACGCCAACAAATTTATAAAAAGTTTGCTACTTTTGGATGTTTAACTGATTTAGGTGTTATACCCAAAACTATAAATTATCCTGCTGTTTTTTTGGTTAAGCATGGTTTAAAAACTGAGAGTGAAGCAATTGAAATTATTGAATCATCAAACATCATTATTGCTACAGCTTCAATTTTAAACCATTCATCTCAAGCAGCTAAGTTAAAATTATTTGAGCTTTGTACACATTTATTTATTGATGAAGCACATCATGTTGCTGCTTCAACTTGGAATAATATTCGGCAGAATTTTAAAGAAAAGAGAGTTGTACAGTTTACTGCGACTCCTTTCAGAAATGATGGTAAAGACTTAGGTGGAAAAATAATTTTTAATTACAGTCTTGGCGAGGCACAGGAAGATGGGTATTTTAAAAAAATAAGTTTAAATCCAATTAAAGAATATGATTTAAAACAGTCAGATATCTCTATAGCTAATAAAGCTATAGAACAACTTAGATTTGATATTTCACAAAGTTATGATCATTTGGTTATGGCAAGAGTTAATGAAAAATCTAGAGCTGAGGAATTATTAGCGATTTATGAATATCTAGCGCCTGAGTTGAACCCTATTGTTGTCCATTCAGGTCTAACATCATCACAAAACAATCAGAAGTTAGAACAGCTTAAAAGTAGGCAGTCACGGATAGTAATTTGTGTAGATATGTTGGGTGAAGGATATGACCTTCCAAATTTAAAAATCGCGGCATTGCATGATCAACACAAAAGTTTAGCTATTACATTACAATTTATTGGTCGATTTACACGATCTTCAAGTAATACTCCAATTGGAGATGCTTCTGCGATTGCTAACATTGCAGATGTTGAGATTCAGGGAGGTTTACAAAAGCTATATGCACAAGATGCAAATTGGGATTTAATTCTTAAAAGATTGTCAGAAGAAAGAATTAATAATGAAATTAAACTTCAAGATGTTATTGATTCCTTAAGAGGTAATGGTGGGCTAGATAAACAAATCTCTTTATGGAATTTACGACCATCTTGTTCAGCTATGCTATTTAAAACAGAATGTCAGGAATGGAATGTTAGTTCGCTTGAAAACTTGAATTTAAGATTTGCTCAAACATGGCATGCCATATCGGATGAAGACAAAATCTTAATTATTTTAGGAGTTAGAAATACTCCAGTGAATTGGGGAAAGTTTGAAGATATTGATGACACCAATCACTATATTTTTATTCTAAATTGGGATGAGGCAAGAGAAGCAGTTTTTGTTTATTCGAATGATCATGATGCATTCAAAACGGAAGAACTAGTCAAAGTTATTTGTGGTGAGAATACTATTCAAATTACTGGTGAGACTATTTTTAAAGTATTAGATAATGTTCAGCTTCCTTTAGTTAAAAATCTAGGATCATCACAAGTTGGAGCAATTAGTTTTACACAGTTTTTTGGCCCAAATGTTACGGATGGTTTATCGCAAATTGAAAAAAGCAGTTCTGAACTTAATAACATCGCTGTTTTAGGTTATGAGAATGGAGATAGAGTGGTTTGGGGATGCTCGCAAAAGAAAGGAAAGATTTGGTCTCCTAAAGCAGGGAATCTTATTGATTGGCAGGAATGGAGCCAAAATGCTTGGGATAAAATTCATTCTGAAGATCAATTAGATGTAAATAATCTAGTTAAAGACTTTCTAAAACCTATACGAATTAACAAAGCATATGAATATTACCCTTTATTTGCGGAATGGGGTGAAAACCTACAGAATGTATTCGAAGATAAAGTAGATATTTTGTTTGATCAGACAGAAATTCCTTTATTTTTAGCTGATCTAGAAGTTATTAAGGATGACTCAAAGCAACTTTATATAAAAGTCTATACAGAAGATCTCTTTGGTATATATCGCTTAAATATCTCAGATCAATTTACCTCAGGCTACATGTATGAGCATGTTGAAGGAAGTGTAATATCTATTAAGACTCATAGTTCAACTATTCCTTTTGAAGAAAAAATGGTGAAAGATCCTGTTAGGATCCACTATGTTGATGGTTCAATGAGTTACAACTGTTATTTGATTCAAATAAATTTAATAGACAATACATTTGATGTAGATGGTTTGAATCAAATTAACTGGACTGTAGATATAACTAAAGAATCAATGGGGAAAGCTCAAACTAGAGATACTGTCCAATATCAAACTTTGAGTATGATTAAAGATCAATTTGAAATAATAATTAATGACGATGGCAGTGGTGAAATTGCTGATCTTGTCGCTTTGAAGCAAGAGAATAACGAAATAATTTTAAGTTTATATCATTGTAAATATTCAAGTTCACCTGAAGCTGGCCGCAGATTAGCCGATCTGTATGAAGTTTGTGGACAAGCCCAGCGCTCTATACGTTGGAAACATGCTGGTCTAAAACACTTATTTAAACATATCAATGGTCGTAATAATAAATGGCTATCTGAAGGTTTTAGTAGATTTGTAAAAGGTGAATTAGCTGACTTAGAAAAATATAGAAATATGGCAAATACGATGCCAATTAAGTTGGAGGTAACAATTGTTCAGCCTGGCTTAAGTAAATCAGTTGTTACCGATGAGATATCAAAGTTATTGGCATGTACTGAATCGTACATAAAGAAAACGACAAGAGCTGACCTAAAAGTTTGGTGTTCGCTATGAGTCTTGTTTCAATCTAATAATTGAAATGGACTAAATGCTTTATTAATTTGAACGATTGATTTAACAATATGAAAAATGGAATCACTTTTTTTAGTGACTTATTTGATCATCTTCTACTCTATTTTTTTGTATTTTATGACTAATTGGAAATAAAATATAAACCTTTAAAAATAAAGGCTTACTAATTTAGCTATAGTGTTGGTCACATTTTTCATCAAGGTTAAGGGGATAATCCGTTACCCCAAGGATAACAACTATATTGTTCAGACATAGCTATCAAAGATCATACATTTGAGCCGTTCATAAAAATTCATTTCCAACTCCAGTTTACTCAGTAATACTATGCAAAGAACAGATGTCTTAGACATCTGTTCTTATTTATCCGTTACAGGGCGTCGATCAAAGTGAGGTTTTGGGCATTACATTGCGCCTTGACCTGTTCCATTTGTTCATCTGAATACTGTTCTAATCGTTCAGAACATTTGTCAACAAAACGCTCGATTGATGATGCTTCACGAACCGAAAATGGTCCGCCAACATTACCACCACGACTTGCATAAACCACTTTGTTTTCACTATTGAAGCCTAAAACAATACGCTCTTGATTATTTGGGGTTCTAAATAACGATCCTCGTTGTACATCTTGTTCTTGAATTGACATGTTTTCTCCTTATAAATTATTCGGGCATAGGTAATAAAGTATGTGTATTGGATTTAATTTGATTGGCTACAGGAATTTCAAGAAAATCCTGAATCCACTGTTTATCTTGGAAGTCCAAATTATGTAGGTATGCATGATTTGCTACAATAGATTTAAGCAGTGACATAACAAGAATATTATTGGAGTGTTCCTTTTTGATTAATTTAATTGATGGCTTTGGTAGTTTATGGCTAACAAGTAACTGCGAGTACAAATTAATTAAAAGATAAGCTGCTGATGGCTTTTTATCGCCATCAGTTGCACACATAGAACTACTAATATGTATTAGCTTGCTATGAGCAGTAGACTGTGAAATTAGCTGAATCATATAGAAACAAATACCAAAAATAAAATTGTTAATCATTTCTTTGGTTAATTCTTTAGCTTCACTTTCTGTTATATCTTCATTGTTCTCCAGAACGACATTAAGTAAAAGTTCCTCTAAATCATCTTCTTTATCATTAAAAATACTTAGATAGAAATTCAATACCTTTAAACCAGTGTCATAAGAAGAACTGAGGATATGCTGTAAACCTTGAATTTGAATAGAAGAATGACGGTTCTTTGCAATTTGACCTAATACATCAATGCTTCTCAAAGCAGATGTGGCTTGTTGAATAAGCTCAAATTCTTGAGAGGTATCAAGCGTTCTTTCATTAATATCATTCGAGTTTAATGAGTATTCAATAGGGGAGAACTCACCAAGTTCTTCCTCCATTTTATCCTTACGTTCTAATAAATCTGCACGCTGTTCTTCTGGACTTTTATCATTGTCCAGAGCTATTTTTAAGAGTCGATCACCAATAATTTGCTTATATCCTAAGGTAGCATTTAAGGACATATCAAATGTCGTCACATGTGATAATAACTTTGTCGCATGTTGCAAAATTTCATCCAATAAATCTGTACCACGTAAATGATGTACTAGAAAAATTAAAATATTAGCATTCTGTTCGTTATGAATATTTTCACAGAGATAAGTTATATCTGCCTGTAATGTTTTTGAATTATCCGATAAGTGTTTCGCACATGAGAAGTAATACAGATACTTCTGAGAAAACTTCAAAGAGTCTTTATCTGGGGAAACTAAAATCCCAGATTTTATTAATACATCTTTCAGGTTACTAGGTGGAACATATAATTTACTATATTCAGCTAAAACCTCAGAGAATTCTTCATCAGATATACTATCAATCTTCAATTTATAGAAATAGTAAGCTAAGTAGGAAAGGAAGTTTAAAACACCATCTAATTCTTGCATTCCTACTTTTGCTTTACTGAGCATTGCTGTTATCAAGACGTGATAGCATTGACCATAAGATGTTAGAGAATAGTTGCCATTTGTATGCGACAGATTCTCTAAGGTCTGCATAATACTAAGAATATAAATGGGTCTTGAATCCATAATATTCTTTTTCATTATGGAGTCGAACTGACGTGAAAAAATATCAATACGATTATACACCTCATCGCTGATTAAATTTTCATCATTTTCAGATTCTAAAAGGACCCATTTCTTAATTAGTTCATATCGCTTTTTATATCCAAACGGCTGAATTTCAACCTCATAGAAGCCATGTTTTAAATATTTATTTTGCTCATGGATGATAGATTTTTTATCAATGAAAAGTACGACTTGTTTGAAATCTTCCGACAATACCTTTAGTAGATTGTCTAAGTATTGAGGCTTTAACTTTTGCTTCTCGAAATCATCAATAAAGATAGTGTACTGACTAAAGTCAGCTATTGGATTCAAATTATATTTATCAGTGTACTTTTTAACCAACTCAACAATATTAGTATTGTTAATATCTGTACCATTCAGAATTATTACTTTTTCATTAGTATTAATCGAATCCTGTGCCAATTTTTTGAAAAGGGATGTTTTCCCTGTTTCTTCTGTACCACGAAAATAAACTAGCTTGAACTTATCGAGGACCTCTTGTGGTGTCCAAGAAGGTTTCTGAATAGTGGAAATATCATTAATTATTCGTATATCAGGGTATACGAATAATTCTTCTAGTGTAATAAAGTCTTTCTTGGCATGGGTGATATGTATGCCTAAATTGTTCAGGTAATTAGATAATTGGTTAGTCTCAGGAACCATTTGTTCGTGGCTAATACTTTCACTAATTATTACTTTTTTTTTTCGTCCATAGCATTACTTCGTATGTGGTGAATGACATCCATCAATTCATCCGTAATATCTGAGAATACCTCGTCCCGATCATCCCAATCTTTTAAAGGCTTACCATCTTTGGGTTGACATAAAACCTTTCCAAAAAAAGTATGCTTCCATGGACATTTTCTTAGGATAATAGGGAAAATATTAGCTGTGCCAATTTTTCTCTTTTCCAGTGCATCTTGCAGCTCTTTATTGATACAGTAGTCTGAATTCAAATATTCTGGGCTAACCATACAAATCATGAGGTTCATTTCAGTAAGAGCCGCTTCAATAGTGGGTCTTAAGTCTTGACCTGTCTTTATATTTTTATCAACCCACAGATTGGCGTTACTCAAATTGTTAATCGCAGGTTTGATAAACATTAATAAATCATCTAAAAATTTTTTATCTTCATCGTTTGTATGGCAGTAGCTAACAAAAATATTTATTTCTTGACTCACTTAATTCCTCGTTTAAATCTTAATTCAAGTATTTATTTTTAGCTAATATACATCATTGCTAATTTATGTTTCAAGTTAAAGACAGTTTACACTCTACTAAATGACAATTTAATCTATTTATATTTTTAAAAAAAATTAACTTCTTAATTTTAATATCTATTAAGCAGTTTAATATAAAGTCTATATTGCTTAACTTTAAACGGCTTTGTTGCATAAAGTCCTTAAAGATAGAGTTCTCCTAAGCAACTCAAATTTAAGTTACAACTTGGGTGAATAGCCACCGAAAATTTAGACACACATAGCCCGATTATCGACTGCCACCACTCTCCTAGACAAATATGGTCTATTCTTTTTGCATAGGAGAAAACATTATGAGTGGACAACGTTATACCCCAGAATTTAAAGATGAAGCTGTAAAATTGATTAGTGAAAGAGGATATTCTGTCAGTGATGTTGCAGAACGTTTAGGTGTATCACAGCACAGTATTTATAAATGGCTAAAGTCCGTATAGCCTTTACGCAACAATCATGATGAACATGAACTACTTTCAAAATTATGATGCTTCAGAAAGGTCTGCCATTCATGACTAGTATATTGGCTACCTTGGTCTGAATGAATTAAAACCTTGCTTCTGTAGTTTTCTGCGCCATAACACCATCAATAATGCATCAAGAACTAAATCTGTAGTGATTCTAGATTTCATCGACCATCCTACAACCAAATGAGAAAACAGGTCGATAACTACAGCCAGATATAACCAACCTTCATGAGTACGGAAGTACGAAATGTCTGTCACCCACAATTGATTATGTTGGGAATCTTGAATTTCAAGGTGCGTTAAGAAACATAAAAAGATTTATATGTCTTATATAATTCCAACTAGAGATAACCAAATTTAAAACACTACAGTTGAGTAAAAATAGACTCCCTTGAGAGCCTATTTGATATGTTTTATATATTTACAAGTACTAGTAATAACGAATGCGTCGGCTTTTTCATTTATATACGCTTTTTTATACTTGATTCAACATTTTGTGTTTAGGTGTAAGGGAGGTTGTTCGGGAATAGGTTCCCGATTGATCAGAGTTATCTAGTTTTAAGTTGTATGAATAGTAGATGTCTTTTCCTTCATACGTAGTAGTAGTTTTAACTTTCGAAAAAATATGTTGTACGAAGACGGTCTTTGATATTTTTTGATTAAAGATATTATCAATTTTAATTTCTTCACCACGTTCAATCGTGAATACTTCTCCATTAAAAATTTCAATTGGTTGTAGTTTTTCAGCTTGAAGAGTAATCTCACTAGTGAACCCATCAGTTAAAATGACATCCTCATACTTTTGAATAGTTTCATAAATTTGTTGGTGTTCTTCCGCAGAGAAATAAACTGTGCTGTCAAAACAAATATTTAGTCTTAAAATTTTACATAACTGTCTACAGTGGTGTGTGTAGTGCAAGATAGTTAAAATCCCTTCAAATAGTTCATCGTTCACTTTATTTTTTGACTTAAAAATCTCATGTCCATTCACATAAATTTTGACAAAGAACCCGTCAGATTCAGATAGATTTTTATATAATTTATATGCTTGATCAAAGTATTTAAGCATTAATAAATCCTTATTCTGCCAGACTTGGAAGTCCAACGTCATGGTGGTTTCTCGTCTATCATCTTTTACAAGAATTGGTGCTTTATCAATTTTGAATTTAACTAAACCATCATATTTTTGTGATTCAAAAGAAAAGGTGGAATCTCCAATAAAGAAATCATCTTCAAGCGAAACGAGTGTATTCTCATTAGAGTCCTGAATCTCTACTATGGCTTCCATTTTTGTTGAAGGGTCAAGCGTGACCATACCATTTGCGACTTTTTGAGGAAGTATAAGATTTAGCCCATCTGAATTAGAAGTAAACTCATTTACACCGAAAGTTACGGTTTTCCCATGTCTAAATAGATCCTCTAGTTTTAGGCGATGTTCCTCTGGATTGCTTGGAATAATTTTAAAAGAAATAGGATCATCTTTACTTAACTCTGTTGTTCGTATCTCAAAGTGATTACAGCCATTGATGTATGAATATTTTACGTCAACACGGGGGTCAAGTTTTTGTATGTATTCATTAACTGCTTTTGCAACTTCTGTTAAAGAGCCTTTAAATTTCTCTGGAATGCTGAGTCCCATGCTCTGAAACATGGATTGTGTGACTTTTGCATTTACCTCACCTTCGGTGTAAAGCTTTTTGTTAGAATTTTCTCTAAGGCGGGTTTCTGCAATTTTTTTCCATTGCTTAAGAACGGGCACAGGGTATGCAGCAGCTTCTCGATCGATTTTTGTAGCGCAATGAGAGCATAGCCAAATTGCATTGCTAATATGCTTCCTATCTTTTTCTGTCATTGAACCATCATAACGGGGACCATTTGAAGCTGCAGCACAAATATGTGCTGCAATACCTGTATCCGTAGTTTTCTCGTCATTTGCAATTTGCGGTTCTAATGTCTGTTTGTGGCAGTCAGGATTTGAGCATAGATTACCTGCTCTACGGCGTAACTTATCTATGGTATCTTTAGTGAAGTTATCTCGAGAGGATGGCTTTTTAGGAGTAGCATCAGTAACCTGTGGTTTAGTTTTAGGTGTCGCTTTTATTTGCGATTTCATAGCCATGTAAGTTGTGAAACAAGTGTTAAATAAGTTGATTTTGAATCATTTGATGTTGAAGTCAACTATTCCAAATCACATAAAATAGTTCGATTGCTGAATACAAGGAAAGAATTGGAAGATATTTTAGAATTTTCTATAAGTGTAAAAATAGATTGTGTTAGAAGGTAGAGTAATAGATGAGTTCAATAAAATAAAAAGCCCACTTACGTGGGCTTTAAAACAATCAATTTTTAACGACCGCGTCCACGACCACGCGGAGCTTTGGTATTCGGACGTGTAGTACCATTGGTTTTACGTTTTGGCTTCTCGCTTTCGTCCATTTGCCAAATACGCTTAGTACCCGATTTTTTGGTAGAACCATCTTTGTTTTTACGAACGATTGGCTTACCACCCGTACCACCTGGTTTTTTCACATACGAACGCGAACGGTAAGGTTCTTCTGCTGGTACATCTTTAAAGTCAGGGTACAGTAAAGGTTCAATTTCTTTAGTTTCACCCGGTTGTAAACCTAATTGCACCAAGTCTATTGAGCCAATTTTAGTACGAATTAAACGTAAAGTCGGGAAGCCGACAGCAGCAGTCATACGACGTACTTGGCGGTTACGACCTTCACAAATTGAAATTTCAACCCAAGAAGTCGGAACAGAAGCGCGGAAACGTACAGGAGGATCACGCTCCCATAACCATTCTGGCTGTTGAACTTTGATGGCTTTAGCTGGCAAGGTCATGCCATCTTTTAATTCAATACCCTTGCGAAGTTGCTCTAAAGCTTCTTCAGTCACATCACCATCAACTTGAACTAAATAGGTTTTGTACTTTTTGTTTGCAGGATTGGTAATGTATTGATTTAGACCACCGTGGTCAGTTAAAAAAACTAAGCCTTCAGAGTCCATATCGAGACGACCTGCTAAACGCAAAGTTGAATCGTCTACAAAGTCAGACATTGTCATATGCGCTTCGTCTTTACGAAACTGAGAGAGAACGTCATAAGGCTTGTTAAGAATGACTATTTTCACTTTAACCTACTAAAAAATTTAAAAAATTTGTTTGGACTTGCTTGTGTTACCCGTTTGGTTACCCGTATAAGTGGGAGTAGGTCGGGAAGGGTAAGGAAAAAGCCCATGAGATGTAGGCTACTATATCAGATTTCGGCTGATGCTCCTCAATTTTATTCTTTACATCGGATAGGTAATCCTCTTTGTTCCAAAGCTTGGACATGTTTAGTAAATATTTGATTTCAGTTGCCCTACAGCAGATGCTTAAGTTGAACACATCATTGATCCATTTTGTCTTAATGCTTTAAGGCAATATATTGTTGAGAAAGTTCCATACCGATAAGGACTTCTTCTTTAGACATTGAATTATGAACTGACCATACGGTTTAGCCATATTTTCTTAATTTATTTTTATTAGGATGAGGGCTCCAATCTTTCAGTCGAATTCATTTCATGTCGGACGCGACTAATCTGCTCATAGATAACTTTACGCATTCGGTTTATCGCACTAAGGGGTTTGTGTTCAGCTAATGCATGCCATGGTGTAAAAGAGAGGTTTTCACAAAAATTATTTTGCTCCGGGGTATCAAATACTTGCTTAGGAATGCGAATCGTTGCCACCTTGTAGAAAGGGGCTTGGTCTTCTTTCCATTCAGTCATAGAGTCTTCGACGGACATGGCGCTGGATGTTCGAGGTTGTACTAAAAATTCCATGCACGCATCGCTTTCCTGAAAACTCGTGCGGAGTGCCTCCCTTAAGAAATCCTTATTAGGCCTAGCAGGCAAAGGGCTGACCACGGTCGAACAAGCTCGAACAGAATATTTTACCGCCTGACGTTGCTTACCTAATCCCAATTGATAGGGCACCATAGACCAGTATCTGGCTTGTAATGGATTTGAAATTTTATTTCTAGTATTTAAGGCAATCCAAGTGCCTTTTGCCCCTAATGCAAAAGGAATATGTAGTTTTTTTAGAAATTTGTCACTATTGATATCTTGTATGAATGATAAATAGCGAGCGGGGTCATTAGCAAAAAAGACTGGGTGGTTGATCATGATGAAATCTTGGGTAGAAGACGGTTCATCTGAAAGATTTTTACCAGATACTCCTAAAAGCTTGATTGCCATGCCGCGTGCATCTTTTTTAATATCCGCCTGTTTAGCATTACTCGATGCATTGGAAAAACGAATCCATGCTGGATAGGTTTTGCCTGGAATGAAAACACCTTGCGCTAGGGTGGGAGGTAATGTGTCATTTATTTGAAATTCTGCGCGTACGCAACCATGAGCTTTAGGGTGTGCATCACGTAGTGCGAGATCTGTGGCATATTGTTTACGAATGGACATTTCAATGCTGTTTGCAATTTGTTTAGCCGTGGCAGCCTCATTTGGATAAAGACTTTCACTTAAACTGGGATCTATATCTGGATAAACAAGCGCTTTGGTGGTATTCGGCACTACTGGTGCAGTGTTTGCAGATACGATAGTGGAAACACTTATGAGCAATACTGTGGGAAAAAGTAAACCTAAGAGCTCAGGTCTTTTGAAATTAGGCATTGATTGCCTCCTTGCTTCAAGCTGTTATTTTTAATTCTTAGATTTTTAGTCTGATGATGAAAAATGATTTAGATTTATTCAATATATAGAATAATCAGAATATCTGTGGTTTTTATTTATCGCTTCTTTTTTGAAAATCTCAATATTATGCACTTAAAAATTGGGTGATATTCATTCCATTTGGCTGTGAAGATTATTGTACTCATCTAAAGCGCTGGCTCTAGAGTCATGGGCATTTTTTGATTGAGTTTAAGAGAACTGGCATTTTATAAACTGTAGTTTTAGGGATAGATCATGCAGTTCCTTTTTGAGCAAAGATGAAATCTTCTTGTGCAATCGCTTTAAATACAGGGTGAGCGAGTTATTCTTTTTTACTTTTTTCTATTCAATAGCGCCTAAACATTTCGCCAATTGAGCTGGGGTTGCAGCTGTGATTATTGGATTTTTTTACATTAACAATGAACGGCAGTAAAAACACAATTTGAAAAAAATGGTAATGCATTACGCTTAAAAATAAAACAGTTTGGAAACTGATCATTTTATGGAGTATGTCCATAGTAGACGCATACATACGTTCAAGAGGGTTGATCGCAATGACAAGTACCACAATTTTTGAAGCATTAAGACAAAGTCATGATAAGCAGAGAATCTTGTCGCAACAGTTAATTCAAACCTCAGGGGATAGTGAAGAACGGCATGAATTGTTTTATGCATTAAAGAATGAATTGTTTGCACATGCCGTTGCAGAAGATCGATATTTTTATATTCCACTCATGATGACTGATTCAGGACTGAATATTACGCGTCATGCTTTAGCAGAACATCACGCGATGGATGAGCTATTAGAGCAGCTGACAGATATGGATTTTAGCCATCCGAGTTGGTTATCAATTGCCAAGAAATTATCTGAAACAGTGCACCATCACTTGAAAGAAGAGGAGCATGGTTTTTTTCAGCAAGCGGGAAAAATTTTAGCCGAGTCGCAAAAGACAGCCTTGGCTCAACAATATCTGAAGGAATACCGTCACTATTTAAATAAGCAAAAAGATAGTTTGAGCAGTTGATGGGGACATGCATCAGAATCTATCGGCATTTTTCTGCGTGTATTACAAAAAAAAGGTGTTTTTAACAAATATTTTAAATATATCTTTAACCAAAGTATTGTAAATAAGCTTCGTCTTTGGCAGTATTAGCACAAGATTTAAAGCTGATAGTTCCCTGACTTGTTTTAAATTTTTTAAAGCCTACTTGACTCATTTGTAGGCTTTTTTTTTGCTTTTAAAAAGTTCATGTTCAAATTGATTGCGGCATTCTACCCATCTTTTACCCAATACTAAAACAGGCATTTTTCAGTGCTCATCGTGGGTCTGGCACAAATATAAGATAACCAAAACACCCTATGGAGCGGTGCTGGACATCGTTACAATGAAGCCAATTTGAAAAGACTAGCATCATAAGAATGACCTCCAAATCTCGAATAATAAAATGTGTAACTGCGTTCTTCGTACTCAGTGTTTTACTCTCTGCCTGTAAACCACCTGCCTCGGGGCAATCGACCAGTTGGCGATATCCTGTTTTACAGTTGCAATTGGCTCGTCAAGATTTGCCGCAGCAACTTCCCATGCCTGTAGAAGGCGTGACGCCTCAGCAAATCAGTGATACTTGGGGTGCGGCCAGAGGCCAAGGGCGAAAACATGAAGGTATTGATATTTTTGCTCAACGCGGAACAGCGGTACTGAGTACAACACAAGGGATCGTGGCAAAAGTGGGGTTAGACAGTTTAGGTGGAAAAGTTGTTTGGGTGGTTGGTCCAGATTTAAGTCGACATTATTATGCGCACCTAGATGCTTATGCCCAGCAAATAGAAGTTGGGGACTGGGTGGAGCAGGGCACCGTGCTGGGTTATGTGGGCAATACCGGTAATGCTCAAAATACTCCGCCACATTTGCATTATGGTATTTATCGGAGTGGGCAAGGGGCGGTGAATCCTTATCCTTTTTTACATGCGCAAGAATCACAGTGAGATATTGTATTGCACCGGAACAAACACGCAATCAAATTTAAATGAGCGTGCCGTGTT
The DNA here is from genome assembly GCF_059758585.1 of Acinetobacter sp. GQ146. Lineage (NCBI taxonomy): Bacteria > Pseudomonadati > Pseudomonadota > Gammaproteobacteria > Moraxellales > Moraxellaceae > Acinetobacter > Acinetobacter sp. GQ146. The sequence goes on along the minus strand of NZ_JCAXDV010000002.1, from coordinate 109,947 downwards.
ACTCGGTCATGTGGTTACCGTGGAGCTTAGTACTGGCCTGTGGGCGGGTAAACCAAAATAATTGCAGCGTACCCAGTAACAGTACACTTGATGCAATCATAAACTGCTGTGGGTAGGACACTCCAAAATGCTGCAAGCTACTAAAGCTAATCCCTCCAATCAACTGAATGGCGGCAAAACTTAAAGTTGCCATACTCCAGAGTTTTTTATAAGCCAAACCGTACAATTGCAAAATGGTGTAAGACGTCAGGAAAACTACAGCAGGATTGAGCAAACCTGTGAGGAATGATGATAAGAAGGTAAAAACAGCTGAAAAGCTCAAGACCGCCATTAACACTGCAACGATATAAAGGCTATACAAGACTTTCAGTGCGGCAAAATTACCGAATTTACGCGCTAATATATAGGCACTATATGCCCCGAGCGCACTGCCTAAACCATAGAGTATCCAGTTGAAATTAATCCAGAATAAATTCAACTCCAAGACTTGGCTTAAATAATCAATCCAAAATAAGGAGTGCGGAATATAGGCAAAGGCACTACAAGCGTATGCAATCAGTAGACTGTAATAGATTGGATTGACCTGACTGGAATGGCTTTGGGTGGTAGCAATAGACTGCAACTGTGCCTGAAAAGGGCGGACCAGAATCCACAACACAGCACTCATGCTAAAAGCAAAAGCACATAAGATCAGCCAAGCAGTTGATGTCTCAATTTGATCGAGATAAGGCATAAACAGTGTGGCACACAACACCCCTAGGCCAATGCCACTAAAACCAATAAAGTTAATTTTGAAACGGTGCTGTAATTCGCTGCACTGCGCCACCACACTTGGGGACAGAATCATCAACAGTCCACCACTTATGCCCGAAATAAAACGCCAGACCAAGTACCATGTTTCAGAAAAATGCGTAAAGGCACAGGCCAACAGACTTGCTGAACCGCACAGGGCTGCCCCAAGAATGTAAAACGGCATTTGGGAATTTTGTGGCACTTTCATGGCCCAAAATGCTCCGACCAAATAGCCGAGGAGGTTGGCACTGCCTAGAATGCTGGCAAAATTATGACTCCATGCGTAGGCTTCGCGCGTGGAAGGTAATAATGCTGTATAGGAAAAACGAAGCAGACCAATGCCTAGACACATGCATAGACAAAGAAAGATGCTCAGTCGTAGTGTGGTAGAGAACGTCCTGTTCATATTATTTGACTTATTGTTTAAAAAATATACTTGAACTATAAGGTGAAAAATATAGAAAGACAATGCTGTACTTTTCATCTTTAGTTCAAGTCAGCAAACACTTCAGTATTAGGGTTTGGGTTGTGCTGATTGAGCCACAACCGCATCGCCAATACTGTAGTAATGACCACCAGCGACATGATGAATACTTTTCCATGATGGGTCGGCTTCATGGTAATACCAATGTCCATCGTGGAACACACGGTCATCGGCATAAGCTGCAACCACGTGAGCAATAAATAAATCATGCGTTTGCTGATTGTGTGGTTCGGGAATTAATTCACAAATAAGCCAAGCGGCACAACCTTGCACAAGCGGGAGCTCGAATGGCTCAAGTGTGAACAGTGGTGTTTTGCAATGCTCAAGCTTGTTCGGGTCATCGAACTGGCTGATAGAACCCAGTGCTTGTACCAGTTCAAGTTGCTTTAAGGTCGGGACTTGCAGGGCGAAATAACCGGAATGTTCGATGAGTTTGCGGGTTTTGGTACTCTTGTCTAAAACAACGGAAACTTTGGCGGGAACCAACTCTAAGGCGCACGCCCAAGCTGCCGTCATGACATTGATCTCATCTTGATGGCGCGCCGATACCAGTACGGTTGGACCATGATTGAGCAGGCGATAGGCTTTAGAAAGTTCTACAGGTTGAATATGTGGAGAAATTGCTGTGGGCATGGTTGTGCAGAATCCTTGGTGGACAAGGTAAATATAATAACGCTGAACACAGCCCGAGTAGTTTAAATTTGAACACTTGGTAGAGAAGAAAAGGTAAAGCCAAAAGTCGAATAGTATTTTGTTTTATAATAAGGGTTATATCATTTAGGGAAAAGACATGAATATGCCCTTAATCATCAATGTCATCATTTTTGTCGCATTGCTGTTCTTATTAAGTCGGACACGGCATACCAACTGGAGTCTTGCCAAAAAAGTGCTTGCTGGCTTGTGTCTAGGTGTTGTATTTGGTTTGCTGTTACACCTTGTATACGGTTCAGGCTCCGCTATTCTTCAGCAGTCAGTGCAATGGTTTAACTTGGTTGGTAAAGGCTACGTCAAACTGTTGCAAATGGTGGTTATGCCACTGGTCTTTGTCTCTATTTTAGGGGCGGTTATTAAACTGCATGATGCAGGTTCGCTCGGTAAAATTAGTTTTATCAGCATTGGAACTTTGCTGGCGACCACTGCGATTGCTGCATTTGTGGGTATTGTGGTGACCAATCTGTTTGGCTTAACAGCAGCAGGGTTGGTACAAGGGACACAGGAAACGGAACGCTTAAATGCCATTCAGACCGATTATGTCGGGCAAGTGACTGACCTAAAAGTGCCTGATTTATTTTTAACCTTCATTCCAACCAATCCTTTTGCAGAACTGACGGGGGCTCATCCGACATCAATCATTAGCGTGGTGATTTTTGCGGTATTCTTGGGAATTGCAGGACTGAATCTGATTAAAGCAGATGCAGAAAAAGGGCAGAAACTCCTTGCAGCCATTGAACTTCTGCAAGCATGGGTCATGAAGTTGGTTCGTTTAATTATGACCTTAACACCGTATGGTGTGTTTGCGTTAATGACCAATATTGTCGCGAATTCTAAATTGGCAGATATTCTCAATTTAGGCGGATTCTTGGTGGCTTCCTATATTGGTCTCGGCATTATGTTTGCCGTGCATGCCTTGATTTTGCTCTTTACGGGTGTTAACCCAATTCAATTCTTTAAAAAGGTTTGGCCAGTGCTGACCTTTGCATTTACCAGTCGTTCTAGTGCGGCCAGTATTCCTTTAAATATTGAAGCGCAAACCCGTCGACTTGGTGTACCAGAATCAATTGCCAGTTTTTCGGCATCTTTTGGTACCACGATAGGTCAAAATGGTTGTGCAGGCTTATATCCTGCCATGTTGGCAGTGATGGTGGCACCAACCGTGGGTATTAATCCACTGGATCCGATTTGGATTTTGACTTTGGTTTGTGTGGTTACGCTCAGTTCTGTGGGTGTTGCGGGTGTGGGTGGTGGAGCAACCTTCGCTGCGTTAATTGTGTTGCCGATGTTGGGTTTACCGGTAACCCTGGTTGCTTTGCTTATTTCAATTGAGCCTTTAATTGATATGGGACGTACAGCACTGAATGTCAATGGTTCAATGACCGCAGGCATGGTCACCAGTCAGGTGTTGGGACAAACCAATAAAGCTGTGTTTGAACAAGAAAATGTCGATTTAACCGAGAACTAAATTCGCTATTTTTAACTTGAAAGCCAATATGTTGAATATTGGCTTTCTTTTTATGCGATATCGAAAAGACTCAAACTGTACCCATAATTGAAATATATTTGTATCTGTTATTTTTGAGCTGAACGGGCAAAATAGCAATCAAACAAAGGAGAATCCACATGAAGATGTATCAAGTCGATGCTTTTACACAGGCATTATTTAAGGGAAATCCTGCGGCAGTAATTGTGACTGAACAATGGCTAGATGAAACTCTGATGCAAAATATTGCTTTGGAAAATAACCTGTCGGAAACGGCATTTGTGCGCATGCTTGATGCAGAAAATTATGAAATTCGCTGGTTTGCCCCCACGGCTGAAGTTGATTTTTGTGGGCATGCAACTTTAGCTAGCAGTTTTGTGCTATTTAAAGATTTTACTCCAGCCAAAACGATCCATTTCCATGTGAAAAAATTAGGTGTTTTTGTTGTAAGTCAGGCGGATGATGGCAAAATTTGTATGAATTTTCCGATTCGCCGTGCAGAAAAAGTAGAAGATTATCCTGAACTTTTAACTCAGGCCCTCAGCAAACCTTTTAAAAATGTCTATTTGAACCAGCAGGCGTACATTGTTGAATATGAAAATGTTCAGGATGTGCTGGATGAGCAACCAAACTTAGAACTGTTAAAGCAGTTGGGTTCTTTACGTACCGCTATTACGGCACAGTGTTCAAGTGTCGATGTTGCCATTACTGCTTCAAATGCAGAGTATGATTGTGTGTCACGTTATTTTGCCCCTGCAATAGGCATCAATGAAGACCCTGTTACAGGTTCTATTCACACTGCAATAGCACCGTTGTGGGCAGAACGTTTGGGTAAAAATGAGCTCACGGCTTATCAAGCTTCAGCACGAGGTGGGGCTTTGTACTGTCGTATTTTGGAGCAAGACCGTATAGAAATTTCAGGTTATGGCAAACTCTATATGCAGGCGGAGTTATTCTTAGATTAATTATATTTGAACAAAGCAACACTCAAAACCGAGGGTTGCTTTGCAAAACTTCACTATAAATCCCAATTTTGATTCCGTAAGATAGTCAGCTTATACAATATTTATATGACTGAATATATTGGAATTAACATGTTAATGCGGTTGAAAAAACTTACTTTCTCTCTATTTTTTGTTGGTTTAAGTTCGGCTGCTTGGGCACAGCCTGTTTTAGTCAAATCTGAACATCAGATTGAAGAATATAAATTAGATAATGGTTTTCGGGTCATCTTGGCACCGAATGATAAAGAAAACAAAGTCTATATGAGTACCATTTACCTGACGGGTTCTTTGAATGATCCGCAGGGCAAAGGCGGGCTGGCGCATTTACTGGAACATCTGGCCTTTAAAGGCACTCAGAATGTGAAGGGGGAAGAGTTTCAGCGTCGGCTCGATCAATATACCTTAATGACCAATGCCAGTACGGATTATTATTCCACCCGTTATATTAATGTTTTGCGACCCGATCAAACGGCTTTAAATGAAATTATTCATTTAGAAGCCGAGCGCATGGACAAATTGGTGTTGCAAGAAAAGTTTGTGCCTTCTGAAATTGCTATTGTAAAACGTGAACGTGAAGTCCGTTTAGATCAGCCATTTTCGGTGTTGATGGATCAAATGTGGAAATCAGCCTACGGTAATCAATACTTGGGACGTTTACCAATTGGCGATTTAAAAGAGTTGCAGTCGATCAAGATGAGCGAACTCAATCAGTTTTATCGTGCTTGGTACGCGCCAAATAATGCAGCGATGGTGATTGCGGGTAAGTTTGATAAAGCACAAGTATTAAATCAAATTGAGCAAAAATTTAGCCCGATTGCAGCACGCCAAATTCCGACGCAAGTAAAAGTACCCTTACTGGATGCAACTAAAATTCAGCAGCGCCAGTTTAAAGTGCAAAAAGGCAGTGATTTAGCCAAATTCAATATCTATTTAAATGGGAAAAATGACCCGATTAAACCGGCTTTAGCATTATCGCCTTTACTCTATACGATGCAGCCTAGCGGGCATTTATATCAAGACATGGTGGAAACTGGAACCAGCACCATGGTGCAGGCAACAACTTGGTTAGATCGAGATTTCAACTTGGTGTTTATGGGGGCAATTTATGCACCGAACCATGATGCACAGCAAGTTGAACAGGCACTGGATCAAGGTATTGAGCAGAGTAAGGCATTTAACGAAACCGAGTTGAAACGGGTGAAAAGCCTGATTCAAAATCAGGCAGACAGTATTCAAAGTAATTCTGCGGCTTTAGGTTCCCGTATTGCCGATTATTTTGTCGCAAGCCAAGGACGTTGGGATCAGTATTATGTTGATCTAGAAAATATTCAAAAGTTGAGTGTGAATGATGTCAATCAAACCTTGAAACAGTTTTTGGTGAAAGATCATCGTATTTCAGGCGATATTCAGCCGACGCCTGAAGACCAGAAAAAAGCCCTACAGCAGCAACAAAGCAAAGCACCGACCAAAACGTTGGACCAGCAAACACAAGCTGTTGAGCCTTTAAAAGATGTCAGTGTCTATCAACAGGAAGTGGCCCAATATGTGGCGACTTCAGCGCAGAATTTAGAGAAAACTGAGCAAAAAATTCAGCGCGGTGCATTAAAGAACGGCTTGAAATATGCCTTTTTCCCTGTGGCAACCAAAGACAATAAAACCTATGCCACAATTAATGTAGATTTTGGTACCGCGCAAGCTTTAATGAATAAAAGTGAAATTATCGATTTCACCGCCTATTTGTTATTACGTGCATCGGATCAGTACAGTTTGCAAGATATTGCAGACAAATCAATTGATGCTGGTGGCTCGGCATCGGTGAGTGCTAATGCCAACGGCATGACTGTTCAGATTGTGGCGAAAAAGGAAAAATTTGAAGATTTCTTCAACTACATTATTGAGGTCATGAAAAATCCGAAATTCGAGCAATCACAATTTGATTTAATTAAATCGCAAACATTATCCAGTTTAAACCGACCATATACCGAACCTGAAACCGTAGCGGCACTCAACATTGCACGATTAATTGAGATCTATCCACCGGGAGATTTACGTTATCATTTCGAGCCTGAGTTTGCGAAAAAACAATATCAAGCTGCCAGCAATCTACAGGTGAAGCAGTTATATCAACAGTTCTTTGCCATGAATCATGCCCAACTGGCTATTACTGGTGAGTTTGACACGAAAAAAATGCTGCGAAACGTGAAAAAGCAATTCGGTACTTGGAATAGCACGCAACCTTATGAGCAATTAACGTCGACTTATACAGCTTATAAAGCTCAAAAAAAGCATGTTTTATCTGAACAGCGTGAGTTTGGAAGCTATCAGGCACTTTTGACTTTCCCATTGGGTGAAGAACATCCAGATGCCGCAGCCATGCGGGTGTTTAGCTATATTTTAGGTGACTCACAATTGTCTTCACGTTTGGCACAAGAATTACGTGAGAAAAATGCTTTAGTGTATGGCTTTGGCAGTGAAATTCAGTTGGATGACTGGATTGATTCGGGGGCTTTAAGTATTAGCGCAAATTATACTGCGGGCAAGGCCGATCAAGTATCCCAGTCAGTTCATAAAGTTTTGCAGCAATTACTGACACAAGGGGTCACCGAGCAAGAGGTGGAAGCTGCCAAAGCTGACATTATGAAAAATCGTGTCACCGCTTTGGAGGATGAGCGCAATATTCATCAAATGCTCACCCCACAGTTGGAACGCAGTCGTGACCTCCTGTTCCGTAAAAAACGTGATCAGGCGATTGCGCAATTGACCAAAGCCGATGTTGATCGTGTGATTCAAAAGTACATCCATTTGGATCAATTGGTGGAAGTCATGGCCGATCAATATGGACAATCACAATAAATCTGCCGAACAAACTACTGTATTGAGCTCTTTAAGAAAAGTCACATTTATGTGACTTTTCTTTTTATAACTTGAAGTTAAAATGAACAAATGGTAAAAAATAAGCAAAATCACACTTTATAAATAATACAATTCTGAAGCGGACAGCATTTAAATATGAATCAAATTTTAAAAACCTATAGTGTTCTTTTTCTTCTCTCTGGGTGTGCTATCTCTCATGCTGTGGCAGCAACCGAAACCCGTGTCATCCGTACAGATAATGGTCAGTTGGTTCATCTAGGAGATAGCTATATTCAGTTGCTGCAAAACATGGCGCAGCAACCAGTTTCGGTTCGTCATTATGAATGGGAAGAAGGGGACAAGAAATTCACCGCATCTGACTATGTTTATTTACTGGAAAATACCTATTACACCGTGACGGTAGTGGACAATGCCGTAAAGAAAATTGTCTGGGATCGTAAAATTTAAGGCATAAAAAAACCCTTAGTGAAGACTAAGGGTTTTTAGTTACGACTCAATTAATGATCGTGATCATGCTTATTGGCGTGGAATTCTTCATTATGACGGAAGCGTAAATAGTTCTCGAACTGTTCACAGTATTCTTCATAGTTGTCTTCGAGCATCATTTGAAATTGCTGCATGACATAAGACATGACTTGGTCTTTAGCCTCACGCATTTCATTGCCATCTTTAAAATTATTTGCTGCGACCCAAGTATTAAAACGAGCCGTTGCAAAAAGCATCGATGCACTCACTTGCCCGCGAATTTCATTTGGCTTGACTTGTTGTCCTTTGACTGGACGGCAAAATTCATTGGCTTGTTTAATAAACTCATCGGCACGTTCAAAAAAAGCAGCATTCAAAGCTTCTTCTTCGGTGACATCGGTAGCGTCAATCTTTTGAACCATGACTGTTCCTAGCAAAAAATTTCATTCCGCATTATAGGCAAAGCCTTGCAGAAACAAAACCTTTGACTTAATCTAAAAATAGCCTAAGCATTATAATAACGGAAACACTTTATGTCAGATGCTATTGCAATTCAAAACCTTAAGCATGATATATCACTGTTGCGTCAACAAATTTGGCCACCACAAGATTTAGCCAATGTTGAAGGTTTACCCATTTATTATGGGTCGGAGCAAGAGGTCGCGCACTATTATCAACAATGGCAAGATTTAATTGAGCGGGCACAACTTTTAAGCCAACCGTTTTTAACGGACGAGCCAGTGGATGCCATTCACTTACCCAGTCATTTAAATTTGCCGCTGTTCTATTTTCATGTGGACCGGATTCGGATTAATAAAACGCGCGCCAAAGAATCGAAAACCTTTAGAGGTATAGCCAGTTTGTTAGACAAATGCGGACAATTTCCTGCGGAGCAACTCGCCGCGATGCAAGCTTGGCTGAATAGTGACGAACAGGCCGCATTGGTTGCGCATCGTGAATTTATTGATTTAAGAACTTATGTATTCCAGCACGGGCAAACTGAATATACGCGGACTCGATTTTATGTGAATGGCATTGTGTTAAGCACCGAAGCACATTTTAAATTGGTCGATGCACGTGAAAAACCACGCAAACAGCGGAGCGATAGCTATAGTGATCCTTTGGCAGATAACCAAGTGTGGAAAGTTTTTGGCAAATATCGCTGAAGACTGGCTATTTCCAGAACGGTTTAATTTTCCGAAAGGCTTTCAGTTGTTTGTCTATATGTTTGAGTTGTTGCTTTTCTTGTTGGTTGAGCCACTGCATAGCACAAGCCACATCTTCATTTTGTGGAATTTCCTGCATAAATTGTTCAGCCACCAGCAAATCGTTATATTGACCTAACAGTTCCTGAATTGGTTTGATGGCTTTTAAATAGTGTTTAACGGCTTTGGGCTTATATAAGCTACGGACAAACTCAATGTTATAGCGTAAATGTTTAAAGCGTTTACGTAGTTGATGCTTGTCCTCATCCTCCAATTGAGAAAAATGTCCGATTTCATCTGCAATGCGCTGATGGGTTTTCTTTAATTGCTTTTCAGCATAATGTTTAAAGGTTTTTTTCTTCTTGTTTTTCGGGTTGACCGGAGACGTGACGTAATTCATTAAATCTAAAATCAGCAAATTGGTTTCGGTTGACTGAAAAATTTGCGTGACCTGAGTGTGATAGGCGCTTTCATCTGGAAAGTTAAGATGTGAGCAGCCCACTTGTTGTAATTGCGGCAGCAGGCTTTCTCGGATTGCATCGGCATCACGGGCATAACCCAAGGCTTGAAAGATCACGCGTAACTGCGCAGCCCAATGCGGTGAAATTTCATGCGTCAACGCGCTATAGCTTTTTAAGGCACTACGCATGCGTCGTATTGCAACACGTGCCTGATGAATATGTTCACTGCTGAATGTCCCACATGCTAAAGCGGTGGCATTGGGTAACAGCTGCTTAAAGGTGTTATTCACAATCTGCTGGATTGCTTCATTGGCAGACATGGCGCTATCCAGCACTATAGGCTCAGCATTTTGTGGCGGCAATAGATCTTGCTGTTGAACATGTAAATCTGCACGTTGCGATTTGCTGCGAGTGTCTAACCAAAGCTGATACTTTTTCATCCAAGGTTCTATACAGCGAATTAAATCGTGGATGGAGCCTTGTACCAATTCAAATTCAATCTCGAATATGGGGAGTTTTTCCTGCTCAAAAATGAGATGGCCAATGTCTAGACAGACTTCAATTTCAGACTGATTAAACAGCAGAATTTTGGACATGCGTTTGACATCGGTAGAAAACTTAATTTTAAAATTTTGTGCCGCATCTGCAGAAGTGAGAAATTCAGGAAGTTCGTCAATGTGATCTTGATAGACGGTTAAATCAAGTTGAGGGCGTTTCTTTTTACCTAAATCGGTTTCGAACTCAAAACGCTCAATATGCTGTTCGGTTTTGCATTTCAGGGTTTGAATCCAATGCCCTTGTTCTAAACGTAGTCTTAAGGCAATAGATTTTTGTGCCAGTAAAAATTCAGGTGTGTCGTAATAATGGGCGAGTAAGCGTTGCTTATAGACTTTGGATGCGCAAAAGTCTTGATAAATCATGTCCTGAAATGCTGTCGGGATCTGAAATTTAAGTTCAATTTCTGACATGCTCTAGCCCTCGTGCTGATTTTTAAAATTATTTTAAGGTCGCTAAAATTCTATCTTGGCTAAAGTTGGGCTATAAGTCCAGCAAAAATTATGGTGTCTTTTTTAAGCTTATTTTTTGAGAATTCTTCCCCCATCAAGCCAGTTGTTAAAATGATCTTGTGGGGGAGTCATGTAATGGATTACAGGATTTAAAATTTTAGGAATTTTCGGCTGACCATAAACTGTTCGGTCGCATCTAGCAAGGCTTGGGCATATACTTCCTGCTTGGCGGTGAGCCAACCTAAGACAAACCAGTCACTGGCTTCGAGTTCAGTTTGTTGAATATAGGCCGCAGATGAGCTGAGCGTTAGGTACTCTTCAGCAGCGAGATGCGCTTCATTCAGTGCCTTACTGTATTTTTGAAGGTTTTTCACATCATAGATTGAGGTCAGAATCGGAAAGCTAAATTTTAATTCGCGAATACGCTGCGAAAGCTGTTCCAACGTTTCAAATTGCGTGACATCAGCCAGTGCAAGCTGCTCATGAATCTGTTTGTATTGTTGCTGTAAGGTATTTTGTGCATAAGCTTTTAAATCCAGCTCCTGACCTTCTTTTGCCGTTGCTAGGCTAAACATCAACAATTCCAGAAAATGATGTACATTTTGTGTCGAGCGAACCAAATTATTCAGCTTTTCTTGAGCATACAAAATGTCTTTGGTCAGACTGGCTGCCGTGGTCGGATTTTGGAGTAATGCGCCCAAGGTGGATTGCATGTGCTCAAGTTGTTGTAAGTTCTCAAAGTGATGTTTGAACGCAGCAAGTTGATGTGCCCATTTATCCGAAACATCCTTGCTCCAGTCTTTAAACAGTGCAACAGTTAAATACAAATGATCGAGTGCGATATAGGCTTGCTGTTGATGTTCTGCTTCTGCAACGCCTGCTGAAATTGCAGCAATATTGGGTAGTAAATGTTGTAGCTCTTGAGCGACCAGTAAACGAATATTACAGTCTGCGCTGTCTTTCTTTTGCAACTGGAATGCTTTGGCATATTGGGCAGGGCTGACCAGCTGTTGCGTTGAGAGCAAATGTCCCATTTCCGCTTTGCTGCGCACATCTAACCACAAGTGATATTTTTTTACCCATTCGAAACTAAAAGCGAGTAAGGATTGAATTGAACCTTGCTTTAGCTCAAATTCAACTTCGTGTACCTCACGTTCTTCAGTTGTTGTTGCGAGACGACCAATATCTAGACTGACTTCAATTTCGGCATCTTCAAAACTAATCACGCGATAGGTGCGCTGAATATCGGATTCAAATTGTAATTTTAATCCATCAAGCTGATCACCCAATGCTTGTTGCAAGATTGCCAACGCCTCAGGGGAGTTTTGATAAATACTCAAATCCAACTCTGGGGCTGGATCTGTTACAGCAAATTCATGGTTATGTTCAAAGCGATGCAGATGGCTTTTACCTGCCGCTTTTAAGGTTTGAACCCATTGCTCACCTTCACGTCTAAGGCGCAAAGCAGCCCCATGTTGTGACAATAATTTATCAGGCGTATCAAAATACTTGGCTTGAAGGTGGATTTGACTAGATTTCTTTGGGTCTAAGGCTTTAAGTAGTGCTGTTCTTCTTGGTGCTGGAATTTGAAATTTTAATTCAACTTCAATCATAATTTTGCCTTAGACAGTTATGGAGAAAAAGGGTTGTCTGTGATGATGCAGCAGTAGAACAACCTAAAGCGTAAATTCTAGCGGAAAAAGCCTGAGCTGTACGCTGCCAGAAGTGATTTTATCGGCAGTTAACACATTTTTACGTCAAATACAGGGTAATGTGCAGCGCTCACAAAAAATCTTCAGATGTGTGATTAAAATCATAAAGGGATGTTTTGGTTGCTTAGTCCGACCAAAACTCAATCTTGAAAAGTCATTTTTTGCCAATTTAAATGCTTGAACATGAGCAGAAATGTAATTGATCAATTCCACTGAAAAACCAATGATAATTGAGCGAAATACGATTTAAGAATGAATAACTATCAGGAAGATACAAAGATGAATGCCATCGTAGAGCCACAGCACAGTATAGAACAGGTGCAGACGCCGCAATTACCGATTCGAAACTATCAGGAGTTTTATCGTTTTTATTTAACTGAACATCGTAATATCACCAGTCGTCGTTTGCATGTCTTGGGCAGTAGCATTGGAGCATATTGGATTGCCAAAGCGATTCGTCAGCGTAAACCGAAGTATGTGCTATACGGTTTAGTTCCAGGCTATGCATGTGCTTGGGTGGGGCATTTTCTATTTGAAAAGAATAAACCCGCGTCATTTAAGCAGCCTTTATACAGCTTTATTTCTGACTGGCGTATGCTAACTGATATTGCGCGAGGTAACCTGAGCTTAAAGTCTCGTTCCCTAGATAAAATTCCAAGCTAATCGCTCATTTTATTAAAGTACATTTGTCTATTAATATTAATTAGATCATGTGGATATAAGATGATGTTATTTTTGAACTTTATTTGGTCATGAAGGTTTATTTTTCATGTTAATTTTAAAAAGTAACTAGCCGATCCGAAACTTCTACTGTAGTATGACTCTCGGATTTTATCGTGTCTTGTTCTGCTTTAGATACAACAAGTTTCCAATGCCTAGAGTGACCTTTCTCTGGGCTTTTTTTATTGCGTTATAAACATCAATTGAAGTCATTGTTGTGGTGTTGGTTGCTTAAAAATAGGGATGCTTGAATTGAAAGACTCTCTAATTTTTTGCCCACATTGCCCTTGTGGTTAGCGCAAAAAATTAGAGAGTCATGTTTATTTTCTGTTTTTGTTATTCTTATTGAAAATAAACAAAATCTTTCGGTTTATCGTTGTATTTTATTGCTTTTATGACTGTATTAAACCGTGAATTTGGATCTTGCTCTATCCCCAGAAATGGTGATTTTTGTTATGCCGTACATTAAAAATTATCCTTAAGCTCACGTAAGCGTTGAAATTCCGCCACACTGTCTGCTCTTAAAAAAGGATTGGTTTCTAGTTCCAGTGCAATTGTACTCGGCAGTGTAGGCTGACCCAGCATGCGTAATGCTTCCACATGTTCAAAGCGTTGCTGAATTTCAAGATTATCGGGTTCAACATGCAGCGCAAACTTTGCGTTTGAAAGGGTATATTCATGGGTGCAATACACTTGAGTTCGGGGTGGTAGGGCAGCCAAGCGATTAAGCGAGTGATACATCTGTTCATAAGTGCCTTCAAACACTCGACCACACCCCATCGCAAACAGCGTATCTCCGCAAAAGACCAGATCCAGTTCATCACTAAAATACACAATATGACCCAAGGTGTGTCCCGGTACCGCAATCACATCAATTTTTAAATGATGAAAATTGAAATGATCACCATCGCTAAGTGGATGAGTAATAAAAGGAATTTTACTGAGTTCTTCGCGTGGTCCATAAACGGCAATGTTACGATTGGCCAAAAGTTCTTGTACCCCACCAATATGATCTTTATGCCAATGGGTGAGCCAGATTTGCGTGAGATGAAGTTGATGGTCTTTGCAGTAGTCCTCCACCAATTGAGCTTCGGTCGGGTCAACCGCAATGACCTCATGTGTATCTTTATGTTCGAGTAACCAAATATAGTTTTGTAATTGGTTTTTGACATCAATGATATGGACTTGATACGACATGTTCTGCGCTCTTGCTATCTTTTGTTGCAGTGTAGCATTGCTCATGCTGCTTTCTCTATGCGTATAGGGTAATTGACGGCTTTACTGGAAATGCTAATAAAAAAAGCCGCATCATTTGATACGGCTTTTATGATAAAGATGACAAGCTGGATTTAAGCTCGTAATTTCGCCAAGAAACGGCTGACGCGGGTTAAGGCTTCACGCAATTCATTTTCGGCAGGTAAGAACACCACACGGAAATGATCAGGAGTTGGCCAGTTAAAGCCTGTGCCTTGAACCAACAAAACTTTTTCAGCACGCAGTAAATCTAGCATGAGCTTTTCATCATCCTGAATTGGATAAACTTCTGGATCAAGTTTAGGGAAGCAGTACATTGCACCTTCAGGTTTAACACAAGACACACCAGGAATTTCATTCAGCATTTCCCACGCAATATTGCGTTGTTCATATAAACGACCACCTGGGCGGATTAAATCGTTAATCGATTGATAGCCCCCTAATGCGGTCTGAATTGCGTACTGTGCTTGATGGTTGGCACACAAACGCATAGACGCCAGCATGTCTAAACCTTCGATATAGTCGAGTGCACGTGATTTATCGCCCGTAATTGCCATCCAGCCTGAACGATAGCCTGCAATACGGTAAGCTTTAGACAAACCATTGAACGAGATACAGAGCTGATCGCCAGCCAAAGCAGCAACTGAAACATGTTCAATGCCGTCATAAACAATTTTGTCGTAAATTTCGTCTGCGAATAAAATCAGATCATGTTTTTTCGCTAAGGCAACAATTTGTTCGAGTACATGACGTGGATATACTGCACCAGTTGGGTTATTGGGGTTAATAATTACAATACCACGCGTATTTGACGTGATTTTGCTTTCCATGTCGGCAATATCTGGATACCAGAAATTTTCTTCATCACATTTGTAATGAATTGCTGTACCACCCGATAAGTTGACTGCCGCAGTCCATAGTGGGTAGTCAGGCATTGGCACCAGCATTTCATCGCCATCATCCAATAAGCCTTGCATCGCCATCACGATGAGTTCAGAAACACCATTACCGATATACACATCATTCACATGCATATCAAAGATGCCTTTTTGCTGGTAATACTGGCAAATGGCTTTACGTGCAGGGAAAATCCCTTTTGAGTCGGTATAACCGACCGCATTTGGCAGGTTTAAAGCAACGTCATTAATAATTTCTTGTGGCGCTTCAAAGCCGAAGGGCGCGGGGTTACCAATATTCAGCTTGATAATCTTGTGACCTGCTTCTTCCATCTCGATGGCCGCTCGTAACACTGGTCCGCGAATGTCGTAGCATACATGCTCGAGCTTAGACGATTTTTTTATTTCGCGTGGAGTTTGAATAGTGTTTGGCATTTTGATGTTCTCGGAAAGAGTGGGGGTCACTTTTGCATAACGATATAAATAGCTTTTGAATGTTTCAGTTGTTACAAGGTCGAGATGATGTTCATCTCTGAGTAATGCAACAATTTTTTCATGCGTATATCCCGCCTGTTGATATTGTTTAATCACAGGCAATAGATGTTTAAACATAACGCTCTTTTTTTGCGACATTCTTTAATCCTGAGCAAGAATGTCCATAAGAATAGCACCACTGTTGCTCACAAAAAAGCATTTCTAAAATAAAAATGCTCACTTTTATTTTTACTTTGCTTACTTTTTGCTTTTAATGAAAGTATAAGTCTTTTGTAAATTGTTAAGTAAAGACTAGAAATTTTAGAGTGAATCACGTAAATATAAGATTATCCTATTTTTAAACAGCAAGATAGAAAGGGAAGTAATCATGGGAAAACTCAATAAAACAGACCGTGAATGGCAAAGAGAGTTATCTCCAGAAGAATTTCGTATAACTCGACAAAAAGGAACAGAACCAGCTTTTACGGGGAAATACTGGAATACCAAGCAAGAAGGAACGTATGTATGTCGTTGCTGCGGAACACCGTTATTTTCGTCGACGACGAAATATGACAGTGGTTGCGGCTGGCCGAGCTTTTTTAAACCCATTGTTGGAGGGGCAATTGATGAAATGCCAGATAGCTCACATGGTATGGAAAGAACGGAAATCGTTTGTCATCATTGTGACGCACATTTAGGGCATGTTTTTGAGGATGGTCCACAGCCGACAGGATTACGCTATTGCGTGAATTCGGCTTCATTAGAATTACAATCACAAGAAAAAAATGACGAGGAAACCTATCCATGACCAGCATATATCAGCTTGAAGCTGAGTTGTTAGATGGAAGACCTAAATCTTTTGCCGATTATGAGGGGAAGGTTTTATTAATCGTAAACACAGCGAGTAAGTGTGGTTTTACCCCGCAGTTTGCTGGTTTGGAAAAACTATATGAGAAGTATAAGTCACAGGGTTTAGAGGTGCTTGGCTTTCCATGTAATCAATTTGGTGGGCAGGACCCAGGTTCAAACGACCAAATTGGCGCTTTCTGCCAGAAAAATTATGGGGTGACTTTTCCAATGTTTGCCAAGGTGGATGTGAAAGGCCCCGAAGCACACGCCATTTTTCGCTATTTAACCAATAACAGCAAAGGCATTTTAGGCAGCGGTATTAAATGGAACTTTACCAAGTTTTTAGTGGGTAAAGATGGAACGGTTTTAAACCGTTTTGCACCCACCACAAAACCAGAAGCCTTAGAAGAAGAAATCGAAAAGGCTTTACAGCAGTAAAGGTAATGTCGAATAGATTGCAGCATTCCCAAGACGTCTGCAAAGCTCAGCTTGAGTTTTGGAGTGATTCAAATATGCCTTATGTGGAAACACGTAAGGCATGTCATAGCCGAGCCTGCTATCGAGCACACAGTCATCCAACATTTTCTATTGGTGCGGTAGACATTGGTCAAAGTGTTTTCTCCAGTTCTTTTGTGGGGACTCAGCTTATTGAGTCGGGAACATTAGTTTTAATTCCTGCCCATGTTGAGCATGCTTGTAACCCTGAATCTAATCAGACTTGGAGTTACCAGATGATGCATCTGGATCAGCGCTGGTTGGCGCAATTGTTAAAAGAAACACAACACGATTTTCGTTGTGATGCTATTCCCCAATACAAGCCTCAACTTTATAAAAATAAGCAGCTTTATCTCAGTTTTTGTAATTTAAATGAAAGTTTATTCAATACAGATTTATCTTATTGGCACAAAGAACAGTTGCTGATTCAAACCTTAACCACATTGTTGTTTCCACAGCTGCACTTAGAGTTACTTGACGAAAATAGCTATGCACAACAGGAGTTTCAACAGTTACTCGCATGGGTGAATACTAGTGAGGAATTGCTGTCTTTACAGCAGTTGTCGGAACAGTGTGGCTTGAGTCGCTATGCGATTATTCGCTTATTTAAGACGAAGCTAGGCTTAACACCGCATGCCTATCAACTTAACTTAAAAATTAATCTGGCTCGTAGCCTGTTAAGGCAGGGTGCTGATATTGCTGAACTCAGTTATCAGTTGGGTTTTAGCGACCAGAGTCATTTTCAGCGTGTTTTTAAACAGTTATCGGGTACGACGCCAAAGCTTTATCAAAAGCAGCACCGTCGCGCAATTTTATACAAGAATTTAATTTAAGCGCGCTCTAGGCTTGTCTCACGATTTATTTGAGATGAGTTATGGAATTATTTTTATTTATCGCATTGACCCATTTTATTGCTCTGCTTGCTCCCGGACCGGACTTCTTCCTCATATTCATCAACTCAATGAAATACGGAACGCTATCGACTCGCTATACCGTGTATGGAATTGCAGTTGGGAATGCACTGATTTTAATACTGATCTATATTTTGTTGTGGTGGTTGGGGCAAATCGATGTCCTGATTTTACAATTGTTGCGCTGGTTAGGCATCCTCTACTTGTTATATCTGGCGGTGCAATGTTTTCGTGAGCATGCTGAAAATAGCCTGATTTCGGCTCAGCATGAGATGCGAATAAAAGTGTCACGGACTTTATGTTTTGCTCAAGGCTTGCAGTCCAGTGTGCTGAATCCCAAAAATGTGATGTTTTATAGCAGCCTGATTTTATTGGTGTACGCTCAATTTAATCCGCAGCAGTTGGCTTTGATTAGTCTGTGGATGGTGAGTGTTGTTTTACTCTGGAATTTAGCTTTACTCAAGCTTCTGGCTTGGAATGGCTGGCATTCCTTCTTAAAGACACGCTCTCGGCTTTTATATCGAGCCACAGGTTGTTGCTTCATTGCATTTGCTTTAATGTTAATGCTATTCACGCCTTAATTATTATTGTCATTACAGCCTAGCGTATTGCAGCTTAAGTGAAGCGAGGAGGGGTGACTGAAATTTAGAACTCCTCGACTAAAATTCTAATGCTCAAATTTTGTGTGATTCATAACAAAAAAATTACAGAGAAGATTTTAACGAGAGTCCGAATGCCATTTTTTACCTTGATCTTGATAGCACTCGGCATCCAAGGGATTTGCAATTTATTATTTTTTACAGTGTATCAGCTCAATGCTAGTGCAATAGAAGTAGCACTGGTTCAAGTTTATTTTTTCTTTGATTGTGGCTGTGCTGTGCTTAATGGTGATTATTTTTGCGCAACCCTTTGAGGGTTAACGAAGGTGAAAAATCACCCTCGCTAACGGTCGAAGACTTATAAGATCGCTTTTAAACGTGCAATCACTTGCTCACATTGGGCAATGTCTGCAACCAATGCCAGACGCACATGGTTTTCACCCGGATTGCCTGTTGCGGTATCACGTGATAAATAACGTCCCGGAAGCACTTTGACATGTGCTTTTTCCATCAGCATTTTGGCAAAAGTTTCATCATTGTCGACTTTGAGCCAATAATAAAAGCCTGCATCTGGTTTTTTAAGCGGCAATAGGTGACCCAATTCCGACTGGAATAAGTCAAATTTCGCACGGTACTGTTTACGGTTTTCTTCGACATGGGCTTCATCATCCCATGCTGCGATAGAGGCTAGTTGATGCTGTACAGGCATTGCTGCGCCGTGATAGGTGCGATACTGCAAATATGGCTTTAACAAAGCGGCATCACCCGCGACAAAACCCGAGCGCATGCCTGGTAAATTCGAGCGTTTGGATAAAGAGTGGAACACCACACAGTTTTTATAATCATGACGCCCAATCTCGGCACAGACTTCTAATAGACCTGTCGGTGCTTCATCAAACCAGAGTTCTGAATAGCATTCATCTGATGCAATCACGAAACCATATTGGTCAGAAAGTGCAATTAGTTTTTTAAATTGTTCTTTCGATAGGACTGCGCCTGTTGGGTTGCCCGGTGTGCAAACAAAGAGTAATGCCGTTTTTTCCCAGACTTCAGCAGGTACAGCATCAAAGTCACCGAGGTAATTATTTTCTTCAGTACAGTTAATGAAATAAGGTTCTGCACCCGCCAATAAGGTCGCACCTTCATAAATTTGATAGAACGGGTTTGGCATCACCACATAAGGTTTTTCTTCACGATTAATCAAGGCTTGTACGAATGAGAAAATCGCTTCACGCGTACCTGAAACAGGCAGAATTTCTTGTTCAGGATTAATTTGATTGAGATGAAAACGACGCGTGAGCCAGTGAGCAATACTGAGGCGTAATTCTGGCAGACCTTTGCTGTTTGGATAAGTTGATAAGTGATGAAAATTATCAATGATGGCTTGTTTCACAAACTCAGGTGCAGGGTGTTTTGGCTCACCAATTGAAAGGGGAATCAAAGGTAAATCTGCTGGTTGTACATCCTGAAAAAGTTTATTTAACTTTTCAAATGGATAAGGATGTAATAAAGACAAACTAGAGTTCATGAAACAAATACCCGAACGTTAAAAATTAATGATGACTACACACTTGATTCGATGCTTCATCCAAAGCCAGTTTTAATTGGTTGGAGAAAAGCGCTGCTTCGGTTTCTGTCATAGGTGACCCATCTTTTTTGGTCACAAAGAAAATATCTTCTGCACGCTCACCCAAGGTCGCAATTTTAGCAGAATGAATGTCTAAGCCCTGCATCATAAACAGCCCACCAATTTTGGCAAGTAATCCGGGGTGGTCAAGTGTAGAAATTTCCACCATATTCTGCTGTAAAGCTTCGTTTAGGGTGACATCAACGGTATTTTCAATATCAAAATGGCGCAGTTGGCGCGGAATACGGCGCTGCATTAAGCCTGGGTATTTATCCGATTGACGCAAGGCAGACGTTAATGCGTGAATTACTGTGGCTTCACGCTCAGGGTCTGTGAGCAATGTTCCAAAGCGATCTAAGACCACATAGGTGTCTAAGCTAAAGGCCGTACTGGCAGTGATAATGCGCGCATCCTGAACATCCAGATTCATGCGGTCTAAAATCGCCACCGTAGTTGCAAATAAGTTTGGCTGGTCACGTGTATAGATAAAGATTTGAACGGCATCTTGTGCGGACTTACGGTGCGCACGCATTAACACCAATGGATCAGGATTATCGCCATGTTCTAAAATGGCACGGGTATGCCAAGCAATTTCATCGGCAGATTCTTTAATAAAGTATTCATCACCAAGCTCTTGCCAGACTTTTTCCACTTCAGCCAAAGCAAAGTCATTCACCAGCATTTCACTGGCGGCAAATTTGGTATCTTCAATCAGCATTTGATAATCGACTGGACGTCCCAAACCTGTACGAATAATGTCGCGGGCGTGGGTGTAGAGCTGGCGCATGAGTGATGCGCGCCAAGAGTTCCAGAGTTTTGGATTGGTGGCATTAATATCGGCAACAGTGAGGGTATAGAGATAATCTAAATGCTCCATATCTCCGAGTTTTTCCGCAAAATCTTTGACCACATCAGGATCAGAAATATCTTTTTTCTGTGCGGTGAGCGACATGAGTAAGTGATTGTGGATGAGCCATGCCACCAGTTTACATTCACGTTCGGTAAAGCCATGTACTCGACAGAATTCAATCGCATCTTCCGCACCGAGTTCACTGTGGTCACCACCACGACCTTTGGCAATGTCATGGAATAATGCAGCTAAAAATACGATGTCACGTCGTGCTAGACGCTGGAAGACTGAACTGACGACAGGGAAGTCTTTAGCAAATTCAGGCTCTTTAAAGCGGTTTAAGTTGCGTAACAATAACAGGGTGTGTGCATCGACGGTATAAATATGGAACAAGTCATATTGCATCAGTCCCATAATTTGCCCGAATGCAGGAATGTAGTTGCCTAAAACACCATAACGCTTCATGGCAACCATTGTGTCATATAAGCGATAAGGCGAGCGAATAATTGCCATAAATAGCGCTTGATGCTCAGGATTTTCGCGATAGGCTTGGTCAATACGTTTAGCCGCTAAAATCAGTAAGCGTAAAGTTCGCGCACGAATACCTTCAATGTCTGGTCGATTTGCGAGTAAATAAAATAATTCTAAAATCGCACTCGGGTTTTCTGAAAAAATCTTATGGTGTTGAACGGCTAATTTGCCATCTACCAATTTAAAGTTGTCGTTAATTTCGACAATTTGGCGCTCATACTGCGGCAGTCGAGGCGTAATCACTGACTCATTAAAATAGGCCAGTAACATTTCATTTAGGGTAGACACCTGTTGTGCAGTGCGGTAGTACCGCTTCATGAATTGTTCAATTGGATAATTTGGGGATTTATCTTCTTCTCGAACGTAGCCAAACATGGCCGCAATGTCACGTTGATAGTCAAACAGCAGGCGGTTTTCATCCCGTTTGGTGAGGCGGTGTAAATGATGGCGAATTTCCCACAGGAAGCTTTCGGCTTCTTCAAGTACGCCCAACTCAAATTCAGAAATAAAGCCTAAATGTACCAAGTCATAAATACGATTTACACGGAAATGACGTTTGGCTATCCAGCCAATTTGGTTGATGTCACGGATGCCACCTGGGGCATTTTTAATATCGGGTTCTAAATTACTTTCAGTATTGTTATGTTGCGCGTAGCGTCGATGTTGTTCTTCCATTTTGGCATCATAGAAGGTTTTATCGGTCCAAGTTTGCGACACAATACGGCGTGGCCAACGAGCCAAATGTTCATTGCCGATAATCAGGCGAGCTTCAATCAGGGTGGTCGCAACGGTTAAATCATTGGTGGCTTCTTCGACACATTGGCGAATGCTGCGGACACTAATCCCTGGTTTAAAATTACCAACATCCCATAACGATGAAATAAAGGTCGAAATCAGTTTTTCTTGATCTTCAGTAATCTCATCTTCCGACAAGATCATAATATCGACATCGGAATAAGGCAGCATCTCACGGCGACCATACCCCCCGACAGCAAATAGACCGAGACCGGTTTGGTCGAGTTCAGCATGTTGCCAAAGAAACTGCAGTGCTTCGTCAATAAGATTTGAACGTGCTGAAATCACTTCACGAATTGGCTGTCCATGTTCAAAACTTTCCTGTAGTTGTTTTTCTACATCGGTACGCCATTGGTTAATCGCTTGGATATCATGGTTACTTTTGACGTAATTCAACAAAGGAGAAGTATTGATCATGAACAGTGGTCCGTAATAGGTATAAGTTAGTTCTGGTTCACAGTGACTTGATCTGCGGCTTGTTGTGCCAGTTCACGTGCTTGATCAGTCGTTTCAGCACGTGCTGTTGCAACACCCATGCGGCGGCGTTTAAACCCTTCAGGTTTTCCAAACAGACGTAAATCAGTGTTCGGGTTTGCCAAAGCAAGATTTAAGCCAGAGAAGGAAAGATTGGTGTCATCAACGCCTGCATAAATGACAGCACTCGCAGCAACACTGTGACGCGCCGTATTTACCGGCAAGCCTAAAATTGCACGGGCATGCAGTTCGAATTCGCTTTGATATTGAGAGGCTAAAGTCACTAGGCCAGTATCATGTGGACGTGGTGAAACTTCACTAAACCACACTTTATCGCCTTTGACAAACAATTCCACACCAAAAATACCGCATCCGCCCAAGGCTGTGGTGACTTTGTGCGAAATGCGTTTTGCTTCTTCTAAAGCCACGGCAGTCATGGCTTGTGGCTGCCAGCTTTCTACATAATCGCCTGAGTCTTGACGGTGACCAATTGGGTCGCAGTATTGCGTTTCAATTTCACCCGTTTCTGCATTTTTCGCACGGACAGTTAAAAGCGTAATTTCAAAATCAAAATCAATTTGTGATTCAACAATCACTTTACCCTGATTCACACGACCGCCAGTTTGCGCATATTCCCATGCCGCATCCACTTCCGCGAAACTTTTGACACGAGATTGTCCCTTACCTGAAGAAGACATAACTGGTTTAACAAAGTTTGGATAACCGATGTCATCACACGCTGCGCGGAACGATTCCAATGAATCAGCAAAGCGATAAGCCGAAGTTGGCAAGCCGAGTTCTTCCGCGGCTAGACGACGAATGCCTTCACGGTTCATGGTGAGGTTTACGGCTTTTGCAGAAGGAATAACAGTGGCGGTGTTTTGTACTTCAATTTCGACCAGAACTTCAGTTGCAATGGCTTCAATTTCAGGAACAATCAGATGGGGTTGTACTTGTGCGATTAATTGTTTTAATTCTTCAGGATTTGCCATGTTGATAGTATGTTGATAATGAGCAACTTGCATGGCAGGAGCATGGTCATATCGGTCAGCTGCGTGTACTTCAACACCCAAACGTTGCAGTGAAATCACCACTTCTTTTCCTAGTTCACCTGACCCTAAAAGTAGAACTTTAAATGCAGAAGATTGAAGGGGAGTACCAATAGTCACGCTCATGTGATTCATCCTTGCGTAAATGGGCTTTAAGCATAGCAGAACTCAGAGTTGTGTTCAGGTCGGATTCACACAAAATCCTACGATTGTCGAACAATTTTTGTTAAGTCTAGTGTTTGGCAGGGGGCTGTGATTGAAAGGAAAAAATCTTTACTTTCATAAAGTAAGTTTATTTCATATTGAAAGTTGATCACTGTGGTGCGAGACCGCCAGTGATCAATTTGGTTGTGAATTGTCCGTTCAAAATTAATTAAAAATGAACGGGGACGTAGGTATAAATCAAGCCATAGACCAATGCCGCCGTTAAGGTCGCTGCTACAATTCTTTTAAATTTAAAATATAAGCCAGTCAGTACCAAGAAGCCAATTAGCATTGCCAAACTCTTATTCGGTGTTTCCAGTAATGGTGGCAGAGTGGCGACTACCAGCATGGAACTGATGGCTGAAATCCCGATTGACCCCAAAGCAATTTTTAACCAGAGCGCACCGCGCTTCTGTGAACCTTGCTGGAATTTTTGAATGACAAAAAAAGGCCCAAAACGTGAGGCAAAGTTGGCAATTCCAACCACAATACCAACCAGAATAATTTCAAGATTCATGAATGTCTCCTGCATGTTCAGCATCTGGTTGCTTTAACACATAATGTTTGAACAAACCTGCAAAAATTCCAGACGAAATCCCAATAAAAATTGCCGCAGATAAATCAATGAAATAACAGGCGACCGCGGATACTAAAATGGTCACACTGACCACAAAAGTATGTTTTTTCTCGAAGGCGGCGAGCAAGAAACTGAGGAATAACGCGGGTAATAAGAAATCCAGTGCTGCTTGTAAAAATTGCGGTAGATTGCTGACTTGATCGGCAAATAGGCCACCTAAGAACGACCCTGCTGCCCACGACAACCAGCTAAACAAGCTCAGTCCCAGCATCCAAGATTCGGACCATTCCTGACGCCGCTGCGACAGTTTAATCATGCCTGAAGCAAACACTTCATCCGTCAGTCCCCAAGCCCAGATGGCTGTTTTTTTCAGGTTTAAGCGGTCTTGAATTAAATTTTGCAGGGCGGGACCATAGAGCAAATGTCGAATATCTAAAGCAATTACGGTTAAAGCCGTCATCCAAATGGAAGTTCCACTACCCAGCAGGGCAACCACTAAAAACTGGCTGGCACCGGCATACATGGTACACGACAGAAATAACGCTTCCCAAGCACTAAAACCGAACTGGGTGGCAGATACCCCAAAAGCAAAAGAAACAGGAAGATAAGTAAAAATAATCGCTTGGCTATCTTTGACGCCTTGCCAAAAACCTGCCTGATGCGTGGGTGTTAATTTGTGTTGTGACACGACACACCTTGTTAGAGTTAAACGATAGGTCAAATAAGATTGTGTATTGTATCTGAATTTACTAGCATAGTACCTAATAGATTGTTGTGGTGATGCCCAAATGCGAATACTTAGCGCGCCTGTTCTTGTAGTTTCAGTATTGTGTAGCAGTTTGCTATTACAAGCCTGTGGTCAGTCCTCAGATCATGCTGAAAAGAAAGCCGAAATTAAAGCTGCGCCAAAGTTAAGCAATGATGCAACCAGTTATGCTCATGAAGCATGGCGTTTTATGAATGAAGCAGACCCTTATGTTTACCGTAAGCAGCGCAATTTGATTGAAGATAATGTCCGGAAACCTGCGCGTAAACTGAGTACAGACTGGCGCATTAACGTCAAAATGACGGATTCTGTAACGGAAGGCAAATATGCCTTATGCCGTAAAGCACTGACGAGCCTAGATGTTTGGGCGCGTGAAACGATGGATAATTCGGCAACAGTTTCGCAGAAAAAAGCAGATTACGAGCGAGACAAGGCTCAGTGTAAAGATGCCCTTGAGCATCCAGAACTCGGCAATACCGACCCAAAGAAAAAAGCCTTTAGCTCGGGCTCTTAACGGAGTAACCGTAAACCGTTGTATGGTCTGCCTAAGGCTTACCATACAACTTTTATGCGCTGCATGATTAATAGAAAATAAGAATTACAAGATAAAATTAAAGCATTATCCCATTGCGACAAAAAGAGTATAATTTATGTGAAATATCACATTTTATTGCTACAAGGTTATCGTACAATGCGTCAATTATCACTCCTCGGTTTTAGTCTGTTATGTCTCTTGAGTCTTACAGTGAATGCTGGAATGATGCAGCCAAAATCACATCTTGCTTTACATTATGCTGTTGCACATGAAGTGGCCCCATGTAGCAATGGTTTTGATGACGTAAATGTGTGCAAGCTAAATTCTTAAGCTGATATGTTTTAGTGCATCTGAACTTCTATGCACCAATTAAGTGAAGAGTAATGCACCAAAAAGAACAAACTCAAATTATTGGGTGCTGCTTTGTGCTGTATATGCCAGTTGATGCAGCAGTGCTTGATCAATAATTTCAATTTTTCTAAAGGCAAGTTTTAAGATGCCTTGTTTTTCTAAAGCTTGTAATTCCTGATTTACGGTCTGTCTTGAACAGGTCAACATTAGCGCCAACTGTTCCTGACTCAGTTGAATGACGTTATTTTCAATCAGCACATGATTTCCATAGCCTTGCAGAATCAGCATTAAACGTAATGCTAACCTTTGACGAATGGTTTGTGTCTGAATGGAAATTAATTCTAAGAATGCCATGCGCAGTTTTTGGCTGGTGAGTTGCGCAATATGAAACCAAAACTGTGGTTGTTGTTGTAATAAGCGATATATGGCCGCACTGGGAATATGTAAGATGCGAACTTTCTGAACCGCAATCGCATCATGTGAGCGTGGCTGTTGGTCAATTAACGAGATTTCCCCAAACCACATAATTGGCTCGACAATCGCAGCGATTGATTCCGTACCCTCTATATCAACATAGCCCAAGCGTACAGCACCGTCTAAAACAGCATATATCCCATTAAATGCTTCACCAGAATAAAAAATGGCTTGCTCTTTGTCATAGTGCTGAATTTGGGCCTGCTGCAATATAAAATCTTGAAAGATGGGGGGCAGGGCTGAATACCAGCGGTTATTGGCAAGATGCTGAATATCATTGGGGTGGAGCATCTGTTGCATCCTTCTAGGCACAAATGTCGTGTAGCTGACAACTGGAAAAATGAATTTTTTATATAGTGAAGGCATGAATTTAGCAAGGATGACCCGAATGAGCAAATTAGAACAGTTGCTAAGCCAATATGCAGCTTATCATCTTGATCATAAAAATATTTTTACCCATTTTATTGGTATTCCGCTGATTGTATTTTCCATCCTGTGTTTGACTGCACGTGCAGGATTGAATATTTCAGGACTTCAACTGACCTTAGCCTTGCTGCTGATTGTGCTGAGCTGTAGCTATTATTTGAAATTAGATATTTGGTTTGGTGGCATCATGCTGCTAATCTTTTCTGCCGTGTATCCTTTGGCCTTGAAGATTGCGGCATTGAATTTAAGTGCATGGCTGATATGGAGTATCGGTCTGTTTGTGGTGGGTTGGGTGTTCCAGTTTGTCGGGCATTTTTATGAAAAGAAAAAACCGGCATTTGTAGATGATTTGGTGGGATTAATAATCGGTCCGTTATTTGTTTTGGCAGAAGCCGTGTTCTTGCTTGGTTTTCGACAAGGACTACAACAGCGCATACTCGAGCAGGCAAGAAAGCAAAGATCAGCCATGGACGCCAAGCCACGACATATTTCCTCAAACTAAAATAAATACCAGTCCAATGTGTTGTGTGTAAACATATTGGACAGGGTGGTTGGTGCATGCTCATGTTAAAGAAAGTACGCGCTGAGTTTTACCAGACAGAGTAACAGTCCACCACTCAAGATCAGCCAGCCGAATTTAACACGCAGGCGATGAAATGAGGACATAGGCATTTCAAATACTGACAGTATGTGCTTCAAGCGCCTGTTCATAACGCTGATTCACTGCTTGCCAGTTCACCACATTAAAAAATGCAGCAATATATTCAGGGCGGCGGTTTTGATAATGCAAATAATACGCATGTTCCCAAACATCTAAAGCCAGAATCGGGATGTGTCCATGCATCAGCGGGGAATCTTGATTGGCAGTGCTTTCCACCAATAATTTCTTATCAGGGGTGACAGTTAGCCATGCCCAACCACTGCCAAATCGAGTCAGAGCCGCTTTGGTGAAAGCTTCCTGAAAGGCATTAAAGCCGCCTAATTCCGCTTTAATCGCTTGAGCGATAGCCCCTACAGGTTCTCCGCCGCCGTGAGCACTCATCACTGTCCAAAACAGACTATGGTTGGCATGCCCCCCGGCATTGTTGATGACATTATTTTTCAGTTCTGCGGGGACGTCACTCACTTGAGATACCAATTGTTCAACACTGAGTTTTTCCCAGACGCTGCCTTGAATCGCGGCATTAATATTATTGATATAGGTTTGATGATGCTTGCTGTGGTGAATTTCCATGGTTTTGGCATCGATATGTGGTTCGAGTGCATCATAGGCATAAGGCAGTGCAGGAAGAATGTAAGCCATAAAAGTATCCCTTAATCAGTATTTATCTATATGACATAAAGTCTAGAGGAAGTTTAGATCTCTGTAAATATAATGATAATTATTATCATTATATTTAAGTTAAAATAACTGCACGCTTTTAAGAAGTTATTTTTTGAATGATTTGAAAATTCTGAGTGTAGGTAAGAAGGGAAGTTGAGTAGATTTTTTGGGATTGATCTGATTTTTTAAAGGACTTAACTGAGCCTTTTTTGAGTAAGCTGGGGCATTTTCGAGGTATAAAAAAGCCAGTGATGACACTGGCTTTCTTGAATATTTAAATGTGATTAAACATTGAAACGGAAGTGTAAAACGTCGCCGTCTTGAACGACATAAGTTTTACCTTCTAGACGCCATTTGCCCGCTTCTTTTGCACCCGCTTCGCCGTTGTATTGAATGAAATCATCATAAGCAATACATTCAGCACGAATGAAGCCTTTTTCAAAGTCAGTGTGAATCACACCCGCGGCTTGTGGTGCAGTTGCACCGACTTTAACTGTCCAAGCACGAACTTCTTGCACACCCGCAGTGAAGTAAGTTTGTAAACCAAGCAATGCGTAACCGGCACGGATTACCACGTTAAGACCTGGTTCTTCCATACCCAAAGCTTCTAGGAATTCTGCACGGTCTTCATCTTCAAGTAATGAAATTTCTGCTTCGATTTGGTTGCAAAGCGGCACTACAATCGCATTTTCTTCAGCAGCAAGTTTTTGCACTGCTTCTAAATGCGGGTTGTTTTCGAAACCATCTTCAGCCACGTTGGCAATGTACATGGTTGGTTTTAAAGTCATTAAACCAAAACCACGCACCAATTTACGTTCATCATCATCTAGCGTAGCAGCACGTGCTGGTTTGCCTTCATCTAATAATGGCAGAATTTTGTCCAAAACAGCTTTCGTTGCAATGGCTTCTTTGTCGCCACTTTTCGCTGATTTTGCTAAACGTGTAACGGCTTTGGTTACAGTTTCTAAGTCAGCCAGTGCAAGTTCCGTATTGATGGTAGCAATATCATCTAATGGGTCAATTTTACCATTCACGTGAATCACATTTTCATCTTCAAAACAACGCACAACGTGTGCAATCGCATCCGTTTCACGGATGTTGGCAAGGAACTGGTTGCCTAGGCCTTCACCTTTAGATGCACCAGCAACCAAACCTGCGATGTCTACAAATTCCATCGTAGTTGGAATCACACGTTGTGGTTTTACGATTGCAGTTAATTTGTCTAAACGTGGATCTGGTACAGGAACAATGCCTGTGTTTGGTTCAATGGTACAGAACGGGAAGTTTTCTGCCGCAATTGCTGCTTTAGTTAACGCATTGAAAAGGGTAGATTTACCAACGTTCGGCAAGCCGACAATACCGCAATTAAAACCCATGAAATGACTCACAACGTATTATTTAAAAATTGGCGCTGATTTTACATGAAAGCCATGACAAAGTCAGGTCATGGCTCGCATCTTTCTTTGGGGCAGCTTCAAGTGCATGATTGTTAGACTTTTCGTTTGTCCAGTTGTTGCGCTAGTGCATCGCCAGTGGCTTGTACCAACATAACCAAAACCACCAGCACCACAATCACCGCCAACATGATTTGCATATCGAAACGTTGATATCCGTAGCGATAGGCAATATCGCCTAATCCACCGGCGCCAATCGCGCCTGCAATAGCTGAGGAGTTGATCATGGTCACGATAGTGACGGTAAAACCTGCCACAATGCCGGGTAAGGCTTCAGGCAGTAATACATGCCAGATAATTTGTTTACGGTTACAGCCAATGGCTTGAGCGGCTTCAATTAAACCTTGATCAACCTCGCGCAGACTGACTTCTGCAATACGGGCAAAGAAAGGGGTTGCAGCGAGGGTTAGCGGGACAACCGCTGCCCATACGCCATAACTGGTGCCGACAATCAAACGTGTTAAAGGAATCAGTGCCACCATTAAAATAAGGAAAGGTACTGAGCGTGTGATATTGACTACCCATCCTAATGCTTGGTTAATGGACTTTGAAGGATAAATACCATGTTCACTGGTATTGACCAAAACCACCGCCATCGGTAAGCCAATTAAAAATGCCAAAAGTGCGGATACACCGACCATAATCAGAGTATTCACTGTACCCGTGAGTAATAATTCAATGAGTTGTTCGTGCTTAGCCTAGTACCTCTATGTTTGCAAAATGTGCTTGTAATTGTTGTTTGAGCTGTATTCGGCTCGAGTCAAAAATTAAATCAAGGATTTCTATGTCGTTATGAAAAAGCCTATTAAAAATTTAAAATGCAAAAGATACTAAAAAAAATGATATATTAAATATTTGATTTTAAATGGAAAAGTTATCTTTATGTCAGTACTAAGACATATAGTCAAATGGAATATCGTATTTAGAGATATGCAAGACATAAAAATGTATAACTTTACAAGGTGAGTCACAGATTATTTTGGGATAAAAAGTACATTGTGTTTATGCCGATGACTGACTAAAGTATCAGACTGAAAGCGTAGGTTTTCTTAGGAAATCAACGTTCTAATCATTTTTATGGAGTGTTTATGCGAATTTTATACCAGTTCCCTTTATCTCATTATTGTGAGAAAGCTCGCTGGTTGCTCGATCATAAACAACTCGACTTTGTGGCACAGAACCTTATTCCGGGTGTACATCGTGCTTTTGCACAACTTAAAACAGGGCAGAACAAGCTGCCTATTTTGCGTGATCAAGATTATTGGGTGGCGGACTCTACGCAAATTGCGTTGTATCTGGATCAGACTTACCCTGAACATGCACTATTAAGAGCAGATCCGCATTTAAGGGAAATGGCTCTTGAAATTAATGCCTTGGCATCCGAACTAGGTCTACATGTACGCCGTTGGGGCTTGGCTCAGAGCTTGTCAGAAAGTGATGAAACCTTGGATATCATGATTGGTGAAAAAGGGTACTTACGCCAATTTGAAAAATTTTCGAAACCGATTTTAAAAACACTCGTTTCGAAAAGTTATCAACTCGATGCTGAAAAAGTTCAATATTCCAAACATCAAATGGAACAACTCATCGCCATTTTGAATCAGAAATTGTTGGAAAATGGCGGGCGTTATTTTGTGGGGGAGCGCTTAGGCTTGGCAGACATTTCAGTTTGTTCGATGCTTGCTCCCTTATTAGAAATTGCAGGCACACCTTGGGAGCGTGAAGATGATTATACTTCTGGTAGTTCAGAAGAATTTTATAGCTTCAAGCAACAATTTTTAGACTTGCCGTTGGGACAATATGTTCAGCGTGTTTATTTAACCGAACGGAATGCTCGGGTAGATTGGCGTGGTATGTGAGTTTGAAAAGATAATCGCAACTTGAGCTAAAAAGTGCAATAGACTTTATAAAATACGATTTTTATTCTATTAAAATTCTATAAATCTTTAAATTTTTAAAAATAAATCTCAGTTATAGCTTTATTTTTAAAACAATTAGCGAAATAATCAAACCTGAAGTCAGTCACGTATTCAGCAGAAAATTAATAACGAATATGTGTTTTATAACTGTTTAAAATTTTGGAGCTTGTGATGGAATTAGATCGTTTTGATAAACAGATTCTGGAAATATTAACCCATGAAGATGTGAATCTGAATGAACTGTCTGAGCGCATTAATTTATCAGTGAGTTCGGTACATCGTCGTATTAAACATTTGATCGATACCAATGTCATGACCCATATTCGTCGTGATATTAACTATCAAAAACTTGGGTTTAGTTTGCATGTGTTGCTGCAAGTGTCGTTGAGTAAACATGATAGCGATACTTTTTCTAAATTTTTAGAAGAATTAGAAAATATTCCTGAAGTGATTAATGCTTTTTTGGTCACTGGACAATCTGCCGATTTTATTGTCGAAGTGATTGCACGTGATATGGAAAATTACAGTCAGATTTTGCTGAATCGGATTGGTAAAATCGAGCATGTAGTCGCGCTACATTCGAGCTTTGTGATTAAAG
This sequence comes from Acinetobacter sp. GQ146, assembly GCF_059758585.1. NCBI lineage: Bacteria > Pseudomonadati > Pseudomonadota > Gammaproteobacteria > Moraxellales > Moraxellaceae > Acinetobacter > Acinetobacter sp. GQ146. The sequence continues at coordinate 77,594 of NZ_JCAXDV010000002.1, read as the reverse complement.
AATATGATGTGTTTAACTGCCGAGGTTTGTTAAATAAAGTTTAAATTTAATTTTGTACACAGTTTCAGGCACAATGATTCTGGCAATAAAAAACGCGCAAAATGCGCGTTTTTTGTTTAGATGGGTTTAAGCATCCAGTTGTGCTAAAACTTCATCTGTGAATTCAACATTGGTATAAACGTTTTGAACGTCATCCAAATCTTCAAACATATCAATCATTTTAATGATTTTTTTCGCTTGATCAATGTCAGAAATCAATGCTTTGGTTGAAGGGTTCATCACTACTTCAGCATTGTCAGATTTTAAACCTGCTGCTGTTAGCGCATCTTGAACGTCACCAAATGATTCTGGTGTGGTAATGACCAGAATTTCATCTTCAGTCACTTCAATATCTTCCGCACCTGCTTCTAAAGCCACGTCCATGATTTTATCTTCTAAAGAAACATCTTCAAAAGTAATTTCGCCACGCTTAGTAAACAAGAATGCTACTGAACCATTGGTACCAAGGTTGCCATCAGTTTTAGAAAAACAGTGACGAACATCAGGTACAGTACGGTTTAAGTTGTCAGTCATGGTTTCAACAATAACCGCAACGCCGCCAACGCCATAACCTTCGTAAGTGACCTCTTTTAAATCAGCATTTTCTTCACCACCCACACCGCGCTGGATGGCACGGTTGATGGTATCACGCGTCATATTTGCGACTAATGCTTTCTCAACGACAGCACGTAAACGTGGATTAGATGCAACATCACCACCGCCTAAACGTGCAGCTGTAACGATTTCACGAATGAATTTTGTGAATACTTTAGCGCGGCTCGCATCTTGTTTTGCTTTACGATGCTTAGTATTAGCCCACTTGGAATGACCCGCCATGCGAAATATGCTCCTTGTAGATTGGCTTTATGCCAAATCAAATTGAGCAGATTCTACCATAAGCCCTTTTTTATGAGGAAGGGCTTAGGTTTGAGTTTTTAAACAATTGAATGGACTTATTGCGGTTCAGGAATGATGATGTCTAAACCGACATTTTCCTTATACAGCTTTTTCATTAACGCAAGATCATGATACAGCTCGGTTGGATAAATTTTGCCGAAAATCCCCCCTTGTTTAGTCTCTGAATTGGCGTACATCAGCACAATTGGCACATTCGCTGCTTTGGCAATATGCCAAAAACCGGTACGAATCGGTTTGCGTGTTTCCCCATTTTTTGCGCGTGTTGCTTCGGGTGCAATCACCAAATTAAATTTTTCATGTGAAGCAAACAAGTCAACCATTTGTCCAACAATGTCTTGATTGGATTTTCGATCTACAGCAATCCCACCCAGCGCTTCCAGCAAGGGCTTCATCGGACCTTTAAACAATTCCTTTTTGATGAGCGTATGGATTTTTATATCGTAGATTTGAAATAACGCAATCGATAAAACAGCATCCATCATGGAGGTGTGTTCAAAACCCACAATGACCTGCTTGTTTTCTAGCGTATTTGGTTCTACGTGATATTGCCAACCCGCAAGTTTGAATGCGGACTCACCAAGCATTTTTTTTAACATAGCAAATCTTAATGTTATGCGATTAATCAAGCCTGCTAATTTCTGCCGAAATGTGACCAAGGTCAATGGCTAGAATGAATTTTATGAGAACCATAAAGTACAAATGTATATTTTTTAATTTTTGATTTTGAGATTGGGTTCAACGAATCGAAAGCAATCACGAGATATATTGATTTTTACTATCAACTGATTGGAAAAAAGTCTTAATTTATTTGAAATATCACTATTCATGTGGGCTAAACCGTATTAGACTTTTGTCGTAGATGATACGGAATTTCATCGAATATCGGTTTTTGTGCCAGCAAGTTTAGGGTTGAACAGCATGATTTTGACAGCTTTTCTTTTGGTATTGTTTTTATTTCTACTCGTGATTATCTGGTCTTGTATTGAATTCTATCTTGAGTCTCGGAAAAAGAAATCCTTGAAACAATAAATAGATCTGTATATTTTTCCAATTTCTCTTCTTGTTATTTCGCTTTATTTAGTCAATCCAAATCAAAAACTCATGAAATGATTTCGCATTTTCCTGTGAAATCGTATCCGTGTTGACTCAAGCGAATTTCTACAGATTCCTCAAACACTTCAGTTAGGGCACAAGCAGTATTTACAGCATTTTTGATGCTCCTATAGCATCCAGCAAATAGATGTTGTTATAAATTTTAAGCTGCTTTGAAAATTAACAGGCCGCAATTATGCAGCCTGTTTTAATATTCAGAAAAATTAGAAAGAAACCATTTTCCCGGGGTTAATCATCGCACCAATGCCATACATGCTTTTGGCAATCGGAATGACGATTGGGGCAAGTGCACGTCCCATCGGGATATTCATGTGCTGAATACGGGTCAACATATTGAAGTCATCTTTTTGACCACAAAAATCATCGGCAATGGCCTTTCCGATACGCACGGTTTGCGCCACACCATGACCACTCCAGCCTTGTACCGCATAAATTGGATATTTCTCGCCAAATTTACGGCTATCAGTGGCGCCATTGACTGTAAGATCGGTTGTTCCACTCCATACAAAGTCAATTTCGACCTGTTTCAGTTGCGGGAAAACGTGTTTAATCCGCCCTAACAAATAGTCATGAGTTTGCTGTGCATCCCAGCATGAACCTGTTCCCTCACCACCAAATAATAAGCGATTCTGAGATACGCCACGGTAATAATCTATTTGGAACTGTGTGTCATACACCGGCATATCAGTGGGGAGCAATGCTTTTAAATCAAGTTCTAAAGGAGCTGTCGTACACACATAGGTATAAAACGGAATGGTGGTTTGTGTGCGATCTTCCAGCAGTTTGAATGACGCATGATGTACCGCCATCACCACACTTTTTCGGGCTTTAATTATGCCGTTGGCTGTGGTGACATAAATGCCATCGGCATATTCTTGAACAGATTTGACTTCTGTTTGCTCATAAATTTTGCCGCCATTTAGGCAAAAACCATATGCCAAACCGCGGGTCAACGCCAAGGGATGAACATGTCCACCTAAATGATCGAACAAACCTCCAAAATAATTGTCAGAATCAATATGTGTACGCAATTCATCTTGGCTCAGCATGACGGTGTTATTTTCTTTTAAATACTGCCGTGCCTGCATTCCTTCACGTAAAGCCTCTAAATGTCCCGGATGAACCGCAGCGGTAATATGGCCTCGCTTGCGCTGTAAATCCAGTTCATATTTTTCAATAATGCCATCAATCACGGACATGGCTTCGGTTGAAGTGAAATGCCATAATTTTTTTGCATCTGCAAAGCTGAACTGCTGTGCCATGGTTTCAGCTTCCCAGCGCGCTAAGCCTGGAGTCAGCTGTCCGCCATTGCGTCCTGAAGCTGCACTGCCTATACGGTTTTTCTCAACCAGTACCGTATCAACCCCTTGTTCAGCGAGATGCAGTGCGGTAGAGGTGCCTAAAAGTCCTCCGCCAATTACGAGTACATCACATTCTAGATCTGCATTTAGGGCATCAAAGGTATGCCAATTTTCTAATGAACTTTCATAATAATTTGCGGGATGTTCGAACTGACCACGTGACGCTGCAATCCAGTTCCATTCTTTGCCAGTTTGTTGATATTGACTGGCTTTAAATTCAACATCATTGAGTAATATGGGTTGAGTCACATTGGTTGACATTTCAATACTCTCTTTAAATAGGTTTAAAAAAATTACGCATTACTAAGTGCGATATTTTGTTTGCGGATTTTTTTATAGATAAACATGACCGCACCCACAGCCAGCCAAATACAACCAAAATGCAAAGCACTCGGTTCTAAATTCACCCACATGGCTACAATGGTGAGTACAGATACAATAGGTAGGCATAGATTTAAGAAAATATTTTTTATGCCACTACGTTGTTTCTTTTGAAGATAAAAATTTACAAAAACTGAAAAGTTTACGGCTGTAAAGGCAATCAATGCACCAAAGCTAATTAAGTTCAACACTGTCGATAAGTCCAAGAACATCGCAGTCATTGAAATCATGCCGATGGTCATGACTGAATATAAAGGTGTGCCTAACTTTGGATTGATCGAGCCAAAAATACCTTTATGGAAAATACCATCACGCCCCATAATATGGATTAAGCGTGCTGCACTAGCATGTGAAGCCAATCCAGATGCGACCGTATTCATGATTTGTCCAACTAAAAACAAGGCCTGAAAAAATGCACCGCCGACATATAAGGCAATTTCTGGAAGCGCAGCTTCAGGATTCTTAAATCTTGAATTATCTGGAAAATACAACTGGATAAACCAAGAGGCTGAAATAAAGATTACCCCACCCAATAAAGTGGTCAGCATAACGGCTTGAGGAATGGTTTTTTTCGGGTTCTTGGTTTCATTGGATAATGTGGTTACCGCATCAAAACCTAAAAATGAAAAACAGAGAATTGACGCCCCTGTAATCAAAGGGATGATGCTGGTATCACCATTAAATAATGGCGTTAAAGTCAGTAAATGTTCAGAGCCATTCGTGCTAATGCCACTGATCACCAAATAAATGAAGACCAAGAGTAATAGCAAAGGTAAGAACACAAAGAGTAAAGACAGGTTGGCAAGAATATGAATTCTAAAACAATTAACCAAAGTGACCAGACCTGCCGCAACAAATACCCATGCGGCATAAGGGATCGATGGCATTAACGCATTGAGATAGATGCCAGCCAGTAAGGCATTGATCAGTGGGAGCAAGATATAATCTAATAATGAACACCAACCGACAAAGAAACCTGCCGAAGCGCCACAGCTTTCTGCCGTATAGGTATACGCTGAGCCTGGGCGTCCAGATTGCTGACTTAATCGTGCATAGCTAAATGCCGTGAGCAACATGGCAAAAAGCGCAATAAAATAGGTGAGGGGAACTCGACCATTCGTGACGTCTGAGACTATGCCAAACGTGTCAAACACCGTCATGGGAGTCATATAGGCAATGCCCACAATAATTACTTGAGGTAAAGTGAGGGTGCGCAGGTTATCGTTGTGATTGTCCATAAAGTTTCACCTGTAAATCATTTACGAGTTTTCAGATATAGTCATCCATGACATAAAAATGCTGTGAATAAACCATAAATATCATTTGTGTTTTTATGACAAAAAATATGGTGTTATCGAGTCGCTTCAGACGCTCGGCAGCTAAGCCTTTCTTAACGATATGTACATTCAAGCGCTGCTGCCGAATGAACATATCGTTTTAAGGGTGAACGCTTGGATGAACTGGATGCTCTGAACTATGGTTTAGATAGAATGACGTTTTTGACGAAGTTCAGCCGCATAAGCCAGTGCATCATTTTCAGGTGCTTGGGATTTGCCATACGGCTTTGCAATGAACATATAAAGCAGACCACTACCAATCACCACGGCTAAACCGATTAATACAATCCAACTGTCAAAGAATGAAGCGGCATCTGCGGGTTGTGCGAGCAGGAAAATTGCACCGAGTCCGTAAATCAACGCTAGCGCATTAATTGGTAAGCCCCATGCGCCCACACTCCATTCACCTGCAGGCTTCCAGCCTTTTAAGCGATTTTTGAGTGCAGCAAACACCACCATTTGGAAAGACACATAAATACCAATGACTGCAAAGGCAGTGATACGCGCTAAATTGTCTGGAGAAAAATAAACCACAACACAGAAAATTAAAGGCAATAAGCAGCTCAAAATCATGGCGTTATCAGGCACGTTTTGTTTCGATAATTTCGCAATCCATTGATTACCAGGCAGCATTTTGTCACGTGCAAAAGAGAACAGCAGACGGCTCAGTGCCGCTTGTAAAGATAAGATACACGACAACATGGCAATAATCGCAATCACAATGAAAAGATTCGCACCATGAGTTCCTAATGCATCACGCAAAATAAATGGAATAGGATCAATCACTTGACCATTTACAATTGCTTGTAGGTTTGGTGATGCAAGTAAATAACCTAATACAGACACCATTGCAGAAATGCAACCAAACACGATACTCAAAATCATAGCAACAGGGATTTGGCGACTTGGATTTTTGACTTCTTCAGCGACGTTACCGCAAGCTTCGAATCCGAAGAACATGAATAAGCCAAGTAGGGATGCTGAGAAGAATGCCGTGGTATATGAACCATTTTGAGCTAATACACCCATGGTATCGAACACAATTGAGAAGGGTTGTGCACGGTGGAAAATCAATAAGTAGATCCCCAACGCGATAACGCTCACGATTTCACACCAGAAACCAATTCGAGCAACGCGTGCAAGGTTCTTGGTGCCCGACATATTGACAACCATACATAAGATTAACAAGATGATGCTGGTCAATAAGCTGTTCATTGCGGTTGCTTCGTATTGGAACAGTGAGGCAACAAATCCAGCACTATATTCAGCAATTGAAGTCACGGTGACGACCAATGCCCAAAGGTAAATCCAAGCGGCCATCCATGCATATTTCCTGCCCCAAAGACGTCTAGCCCAAGGATATAGCCCCCCTGTAATTGGATATTGTGAAGCAGTTTCACCAAAGACGATCGCGACCAATAATTGTCCGAATGCTGCAATCATGATCCACCAAATGGATGGTGGGCCTGCAAGTGTGATCGCGAGAGCAAATAATGAATAAACAGCAGTGAGGGGTGATAAATAGGTAAAACCAAGTGAAAAATTTGAGATTAATCCAATAGATCGTTCGAATTGTGAAGATTGGACAGACTCTGAATTGGTCTCTTGTCCTAAATTTTCACCTATAGGAAGGTCTTTCATGCAATTTCCTTATTCAGCAATTAAGTTCCAGACAGAACGCTTAACACAACCCTAATCCTGCTCAGGGAATATGAGTTACTCAGATGTAAAAGTTTTTAATTTTGGTAAATTTAATAAACTGAAAATATTGAGTTAATTAAATTTACTTTAATTTCTTAAAAATATTTTTTGTTCGCACATTGGGTAAATTACGACGACTTCTACAAAAAACTTCCCAACAGCGATGTTGTTACACAGGCAAATTTGTCTTTTTTCTGAAATACAAACGAGAGCCAATTTGGCAATTTAACAAGGAGCCAATTAGGGAAAAAATATCTATTTTTGTAAATATTTTAAAAAATAACTGTACATATTTGTATAGATGTAATGTTTGAGATTTATTTTTATTAAATTTATATTTTTCAGTATTTTAATTATGTTTTTATCGTCAAAAAAGCGAGAGTAATATTTAAAATATGTACATATAATAAAGGAAATATATGTTGTGTTTCAAGTTAAATGTGAAAATATTTTTCCTTGACAAGAAAAAATAGAAATACTACATAAGCAATTGTGGTGAAAAAAAAGCTATTTAGTTAATTGCGAGATAAGGAAATTGCATGACAGACCTTCATATTGGTGAAAATTTAGGGCAGGCGATTGAATCTGTTCAAATGCAGGTTAAACAATTAAAACATTTTATTAATGGTGAATATGTTCAAACATCAGGGATCGAGTTCTTTGACTTAATTAGCCCGGTCAATGGTCAAATTTATGCGCAATCACCGAATGCAACACAGCAGGATGTGGATCATGCCTATGACTGTGCCAAGGCTGCTTTTAAACTGTGGAGACGTTCAACACCATCTGCACGTCAAAAAGCATTATTGGATTTTGCTAATGCATTAGAACAACATGCGGATGAGTTGGTCGAAATTCAGAGTCTAGAAACTGGTCAGCTGAAACACATGATTGCAGCTGAAGAAATTAAAACTTCAGTCGATCATATTCGTTTTTTTGCAGGTGCAGCGCGTTGTTTAGAGGGAAAAGCGACGGGTGAATATTTAGATGGTTTTACATCCAGTATTCGACGTGAGCCAATTGGCGTGGTTGGACAAGTTGCACCATGGAACTATCCATTGATGATGGCGGTTTGGAAAATTGCACCGGCTTTAGCCGCAGGCAATACCGTGGTGTTAAAGCCAAGTGACACAACACCGAATAGTACCTTGCGCTTAGCTGAAATTGCGGCTCCATTTTTCCCTAAAGGCGCGATTAATGTCATTTTAGGTTTGGCTGATGCAGGTTCAAAAGTGGTTTCGCATACAGTGCCAGCAATGGTCTCAATTACCGGATCGGTGCGTGCAGGTCTGCAAGTTGCGGCATCTGCTGCGAGCAATTTAGCAAAAGCACATTTGGAACTTGGTGGTAAAGCTCCAGTCGTGGTTTTTGACGATGCAGATCTGGAAAAAGCCACGGATGCAATTACGCTAGCGGGTTTCTTTAATGCAGGGCAAGACTGTACAGCTGCAGCACGTGTTTTGGTGCAAGAAAGCATTTTTGATGAATTTGTGGAAAAAATGGTGGAAAAAACCAAAAGCATCCACTGTGGTTTACCCGATGATGAAACAGCCTTGTATGGTGCTTTAAATAACCAAAGACAACTGGTTCACATTCAAGGCTTCTTAGATCGTTTACCTGCGCATGCCAAAATCGTGACGGGCGGAAAAGCTGTGACAAAATATGATGGTTATTATTTTGAGCCGACCATTATTTGCGGTTTGGAACAACAGGATGAAGCCATTCAAAATGAAATTTTTGGACCAATTATTACCATTCAAACCTTCACAGATGAAGCAGATGCTTTAGAAAAAGCCAATGATGTCGAGTTTGGTTTGGCTTCTAGTGTGTGGACAAAGCAGCATGGGCGTAGTGTTCGTTTTAGCCGTGATTTAGATTTTGGCACAGTATGGATTAATGCCCACATTCCTTTGACTGCTGAAATGCCACATGGTGGCTTTAAAAAGTCAGGTTATGGCAAAGATTTATCTAGCTACGGATTTGAAGAATACACCCGTGTTAAACACGTGATGAGTGCTTACGAAGATTAATTTTTTAGCATGATGTCTCTAGGATCATCATGCCGTTTATATATTTTTTCTAAAAGGGAAGACACATGAAAAATATTTTACAAACACTGATTTTAGTTCCTGTATTGGCAGGTGTTTCCGTTGCACACGCTGCTGTTCCACCAAAGCAGGTTGTAGAATCCTACATGAAAGCATGGAATGAGCATAACGCGAATAAAGCAGCGACTTATTTAGCAAATGATGCGGTGTACTATGATGTGACCGTAGGTGAAGAGCAAAAAGGGCGTGTTGCTGCGCGGGATAATGTCATTAATGTATTTGTGACAGCTGTGCCTAACTTGAAGTGGGAAATGACCAGTAAACCAATTGAGAGTAAAGATGGCATTTCATTTCAGTGGAAATTCACGGGTAACAATACTGGTGCGTGGGGCAAAGATACACCTGCAACCAACAAGCCGATCAGTTTTGAAGGTGTCAGCTTTATTCGTGTGAAAGACGATAAAATTGTTTATCAAGGCGACTACTATGATGCTGCCAATTTGAATAAGCAGTTAGGTTGGTAAGCGCTTAAATTGTCACCAAACTCTGTTGAGTGTAATGATTGTTTTTAATACATGCTCGAAGCAGGGTTTGGTGTGATGATATTGATAATACATGGGGGTATTTGAGACCAATCTTGATCTTTAACACTACCTTATTGGCTTAAAATTTAACTACCCTATAAATTGCTATTTTGCAAAAATATAAATAGCAGTAAATCGTCATAGCAGACTGTGCGATTAAGCGGTGCTACTCGATGTTATCATCATAAAAAATGCCCAATAATTCCATGATGCGGTGTTGAAGCCCAGTTTCAATAGCAAAATCAAACACTTCATTCCTATGAGCTTAATTCAAAACTCAAGTTTTTTAGTTTTCTATATACTTTTGTTTAAATGACTCACCAATATCAATCAACGCGCTCTTTAAGAATCCGATGAGCTAAAACCATAGGCATTAAAAAACCCCATAACTTAAAAAGCTACGAGGTTGAATTTGGTGGGCCCACCCAGACTCGAACTGGGGACCAACGGATTATGAGTCCGCTGCTCTAACCGACTGAGCTATAGGCCCTATAACAAGTTAATAATATTAAATCAATAACTTGCAGCGTCAGCAATACTAGCGATATTTAAATCATTAAGCAAGTCATTTTGGCGTTGTCATTAAGTTGACATCAAAACACTTGTGATCGCGCTAAATATTTATAACGTTAGCGATTTTAGCGATGTCATTAAAAAGAGTAAAGCTTACAAAGACATTTATTGACCAACTCGCATAATAATTTGCGTGAGCAGCTAAGCGTGAGGGGCTAGAACATGAAATTATCCAGCAATAAGCAAAAAAAGAAGGATTTATTGATATTTCAAGCATCAAAATGACGTATAGCTGGCTGTGATTTTTAGCTAGCTTCAGCAAAGCTAGGTGAGTTTTTATAATAGATTTTTTGTACTGAGCTGTGCAGAGAAAAATAACCGCCTATTCAAGGCGGGGAAATATGGAGATTCAATCAAACTGTTGGATTGTAAGCAGCTGTTAAACTATCCAGCTATCTTTGAGTCCATTATCAGTGTATTCCCAAGATGGGTGAGCGCCATGATCATGAAATTTTAAGATAAAAGGTTTTTCCGTAATGTCTTCAGTCACACAATTTTGATATGAAACAATAACTTTAGCAAAAATTTCATGGGCATGATTTTGATAAAAACTTATATTGGGCGCCGCATTTTCTAAGAAATAACAATTTTCAGGCAAAAAGACCATTTGTTTTGCAGTATCAATCGCTAAAAGTCGATCTTGGTCGGAAAAGAATACATCGAAATTCATCATTTTGAACCCTCTTCGTATTTTTAATTCTATTTTAGGTTTTTATGCTAATAATGCAAAATAAATCACACAAATAAAATAATGTGATACATTTGTATTTTTATGGTGCATCCAGCAATACATTACATTTACATTGAAGTTTCATGATTAAACGTTGGCGAGTTACAATTTATTTTTCTTTTTAAAACAGTGACGTATTTATCATTAAGTTGACAACATGTTGATATAAGTCATGCATATGATTAAAATATAAGCTAATTTAGTCAGTTTGAGGTTGTTATGATCTTTTTTGATGGAGAGCAAGTTTTTCCTGATCGCGCAAATAACTTTAAAACTTTCTTAAAAAAATATCTTATTGAACAAGATGGCGAATACTTATTAGAAGAAAAATCTTTTGTTTATGATGCAGAAGGTGATGAATTTCTAGAATCAGAAATTCAAGCTTTTTATTCACTCTGGTCTGCTATTTTAGACTAGTAAAAAACCGCCCTCACAGGCGGTTTTTTATTGAGCTGAGAATCACATTTGATTTGAGTCAGAATCTGCTTCATCCAATATGATTAGATGATCTCCATTTCTGTTTCTATGTACATGGCAAGAATTGATGGATTACTTTTTTGGTTAGTGAAAATGCAATGTTGCTTAAGTGGATGAGTGTCTTGGAGGGCTTTAGCTTAAGCAGTTCAAAGTGAATTCACTGCTGGACTAAAACTGAGTTGTACTCAGCCAAAGTGAGCGTAGTATCTCTTTTACAATGCGCCAAACTGTTGCCAAGTTTCCCCGTTATGGAGTGAGTTATAGTAGTTTTGCAGTTCAACCAAATCGTAGTATTGGCTATACGCCACTAATAGCAAACTGATGATGAGAGCAACTTTGAGTAAAAGTAAGCGGGTTGGGTGTTTATAGAGATTATCCAGTCCAAATAGCGTCAGTATCAATGAAGGAATTAAAACGATTGCTTTTAAATGGCTTAAGAAATCTAAGCCATGGGTATAAAGTAGTCCAATGATCAAAAGCACTAAACCTAAACTGGCATAAATACGGCTGTCGAGTGAAGTGCGTAAGGCAAAGATCGATTGCAAGATCAGAATCATGCTGGCAAAGAAATAGAAGGTTGTGCCCCCAATAATGACGGTATAGGTCGCATTAAGCACGCAGTATGCCAATATAAGAAAAATAATCAGCATATAAAAGAGCGTATAAACTTTAGGGCTTAATTCGGTTGGTTTTGCCATAAAAATCAATCCTTATCCAAATCTATTACGCACAAATTAAGCATAGGCATTTTTGCTGTAAGCATCTATTTTCCTGTTGTAAGTATTGTATATTTCTCATGACTTGATGAGGTTTTTAGTAAATCGCGTGTACGCAAGTAGCTGAATAAACATAAGCTTAAACTTAGCCCTGCACCAAGAAACACGGCTGGAATAATGGATAAGTAACGTGTTGTTAGGCTGCTTTGTAAACTGCCGAGCTGGTTTCCTGAAGTGACCAATACCCCATTAATGGCTGCCACTCGACCTAACAAGTTTTTGGGCGGAATGCGTTGCAGCAAGGTTTGACGAATTACGATGCTGATGCTGTCGAGCGCACCGATGAGGGCAAGCAGCAGGGCAGAAAGCCAAATGGTTGAAGAAAGGACAAAACACAGCGTCAGTAAAGCAATCCCAATGCTGCTCAAGAGCATATTTCGCCAAGCATGTTGCATGGGCGAGCAACGCAGCAAAACGCACATCATCAGACACGTGCCGAAAGCAGGTGCAGCCCTCAGCAAACTTAATCCTTCTACACCTGTATGCAAAAGCTCTTGGGCAACCATCGGCAGCAATACCAGAATGCTGCAAAATAAAGCTGTGCAAAGATCTAACAACATGCCCCAAAATAATAAGCGTTGTTTGAACATAAAATGACAGGCTTGAGTGACACTGTGGCTGATGTTGAGGTTGGCGAGTTGCGGAAAGCTATGCTTCGAAATATTTAGTAAAGCAAGATTACCCACAGCGCAACAAATAAAAACCCCAATAAAGGTCTGTATGATGCCGATTTGACTGATCAGCAGACCTGCGCAGAGCGGTGCGGTAATGGCTCCAATTTGCCAGATAAGGGCGGTCCACGTGGCGGCATTATTCTGTGCATGTGTTGGAATTAAAAATACCCGAAATGAATTAAACGCTGGGCTATATATGCCGCGCAATATTCCCAAGACAAAGATCAGGGTATAAATACCGAAGAGGAGCATGTGTTGAGGGATCTTGTGTTGCTCATCGATATAAAAAAGTAAGGCCAACAGCAGTGGGATGCTGCTGCTCCACATAAAACTCCACTGTAATATTTTTTGTCGGTTATAACGGTCAGCCCAATGTCCTGCAAATAATGACAGACATAAAAAAGGGATTAATTCTACAACTGCAATTAAGCCTAAACTTAAGGGATCTTGAGTCATTTGGTACAGTGCAAAACTCAGGCTGACTTCTTGTATAACGATGGCAAAAACAAGGCAAAACTGATTAATGCTGATTAAGGCAAAATCGCGAGATCGCAGGGCTAGAAAAGCATTGGAATGAAAAAAAGACATAAATATAAAAACAGCATGCGAGATGAATCAAAAGGACGAACCTGAGTTCATCCTTTTGGATTGGAGAAAAATTATTGTGCTTTGGCTGTGATTACAGACGCATCATTTGCGGCTTTCGCCATTGGAGTGTAATTTAGCCCTAATGTTTGGCTGGTGTATTGACGGACCTGATCAAGCAGCACAGGGTTGCTACTGAGTTCTTGTTGGTACGATTTCACAATCTCATGCAGTTTAGGATTCCATTCACCTTGCACCTGTTGCGGGAACGCTTTTTCAAGCAAACTCAACATAATATAAGGAGAAGTAGAAGCACCAGGAGAAGCACCCAGTAAAGCGGTTACAGCACCATCTTGCGAAGCAAAAATTTCTGTACCAAATTGAAGTTTGGCAGGTTTACCATCTTCTTTTTTAATGATTTGTACGCGCTGACCACCTTGATTTAAAAGCCAATCTTCTGCTTTTGCATCTGGGTAGTATTTCTTCAGCTCATTTAAACGGTCGGCATCGGTCATCATGACTTGGCTTACCAAATATTTGACCAAATCAAGATTATCTAGACCCACAGCAGTCATAGGCAGCACATTGTGCTTGGTGGTTGATTTTAATAAATCAAGTTGAGAACCTTGCTTCAGGAACTTGTTGGAGTAGGTGGCAAAGGGGCCAAATAAGACATATTTTTTACCGTCAATATAACGTGTATCAATATGTGGAACAGACATGGGTGGTGCACCCAACTCGGCACGACCATAAACTTTTGCCGTGTGACCAGCCGTGATTTTAGGGTTGTCGGTCATTAGGAATACGCCACCCACAGGGAAGCCAGCATATTGCTTCGCTTCAGGTAGACCTGTCATTTGTAATAATTTAATGGCCGCACCACCCGCACCAATAAACACGAAACGTGTTTTGACATGGTTTGTTGCGCCGGTTTTTACATTTTTGAAAGACACGGTCCACGTTTTGTCATCATTCTGGCTAATGCCTGTGACTTCAGTAGATGTTTCTAATTTGAAGTTAGATTGTTTATTTAGGTGCTGAACCAATTGCGTGGTAATAGCACCGTAGTTGACATCCGAACCCACATCCATACGTGTTGCAGCAACTTTTTGCGTAGCATCACGTCCGTTCATGACCAAAGGTGCCCATTGTTTAATTTCAGCAGGATTTTCCGAAAACTTCATGCCATAAAACATTGGGTTTTGAATCATGGCAGCATAACGTTTCTCAAGGAAATTCACGTTATCGCCCCATACAAAGGCAATGTGTGGCACAGGATTAATAAAGCTGCGTGGTTCGCCTAAAACCCCTTGTTTGACTTGGTATGACCAGAACTGTTTGGCAACTTCAAACTGTTCAGCCACTTTAACCGCTTTGGTAATGTCCATTTTCCCGTCTTTTTCAGAGGTATAGTTCATTTCCATAAAGCCAGAATGGCCTGTACCAGCATTGTTGAAGCCATTTGAGCTTTCTTGAGCAACTTGATCTAGACGCTCATACATACGGATTTGCCAGTTTGGCTCAAGTTCAGTGAGATAAGTACCTAAAGTTGCACTCATAATACCGCCACCGACCAATACGGCATCCACAACAGGTTCGTTGTTTGAGGTTTCAATTTTTTTTGACACAACAGGTCTAAATAAAAAAATCAATACTGCAAGCAAAAGCAGTACCACAAATACCGTGAGGTATTTTAAATACGTTTTCATGAAATTTTAACCTTGGGAGTAGGTGTTTTATATCGCTTCTAAGCGAATAGAGGGCAACAGCAAAAATATATAAAAGAGGGTGACGGAAATGGTGGTGATCTAAAAGTTCAGAAGAGAGGGAGTGAAATACATGAATTCTTATGCATAAGAAAAAATGTACCTTTTAGACCAACCACACATTTCCAATCGGGTGTGATTTTAGACGAAATAAGTATTGACTAAGTAATTTTTATTATGAATGTGGAATGAATATGTATAAATCTGAGTGATGTTTTGTTTTTTTATTATTAATTTCATATATTTATGAGAAAATATTTTCTACTAAAAATCAGGTTTACCCAAATATACACCCATTGAATAGAACTTTTTAAGTATTATTACAGTATCATTTTAGTCTAGATATAATCGAGAAGTGTCCGCAGCTTAAAATAATGAAAATACATTCAAAATATATCTATTGATCATTTTTTATAAAGTCTGGATTAGAATAAGACCACATTATTATGCAAAATAATGTGGTCTTAGGCATATTGATTCTATAAAAGTTAAACAGAGCATTTGGCGCGATAAAATGCTGCGGTGGAACGAGGTAATGCGGGACGTTCACGAATATGATCGGCAATTTTTTCTGCCATCATAATAGTGGTGGCATTTAAATTACCCGTGATAATCAGCGGCATAATCGAAGCATCAACCACCCGCAAATTTTGCAGACCATGTACGCGTCCTTGCCCATCGACGACAGCCATATCATCTTCCCCCATTTTACAACTACATGAAGGGTGGTAGGCGGTTTCAGCATGATTGCGCACAAAGTCGTCGAGCTCTGCATCTGTGTTTAAATGTTTGCCTGGACTGATTTCCTCACCCCGATAAGGATCTAATGCAGGTTGCTGCATAATTTCACGGGTAATACGAATGGCATCGCGGAATTCACGCCAGTCTTGTTCGGTCGACATGTAGTTGAACAAGATACTTGGATGTGCAAATGGGTCTTTAGATTTGAGTTGAATGCGACCGCGGGATGGCGAGCGCATGGAACCGACATGGGCTTGGAAGCCGTGTTCTTTAACTGCATTGCTGCCATTGTAGTTAATGGCTACCGGTAAGAAATGATATTGAATATTCGGCCAAGCAAATTCATCGGAAGAACGGATAAAGCCTCCCGCTTCAAATTGGTTGCTGGCGCCAATTCCAGTGCCATTAAATAACCATTCTGCGCCAATAGCTGGCTGGTTATACCATTTTAAAGCTGGGTAGAGTGAAACAGGTTGGGTGCATTTATATTGAAGGTACATTTCCAGATGGTCTTGTAAATTTTCACCCACCCCTGGGAGGTCATGTACGACTTCAACATCTAAATCTCGCAGTAAACGGCTAGATCCCACACCGGAACGTTGCAGAATTTGCGGTGAAGCAATTGCACCTGCACAGAGCAGCACTTCGTTATTGGCATAGACCCGATGTAAATCATGAGAATTTGCCCCTTGAAGATATTCCACCCCAATCGCCTGTTTGCCACTAAACAAAATTTTATTGGTGGTGGCATGAGTTAAAATCGTTAAATTAGGGCGCTGTTTGGCCATATCCAGATAACCGCGGGCAGTACTGGCACGTCGACCATTGGGCGTGACGGTTCGATCCATGGGGCCAAAACCTTCTTGCTGATAACCATTTAAATCGTCAGTACGCGGATAACCAGCTTGTATGCCAGCTTCGACCATGGCATGAAACAGTTCATTGTTGTCGGCTTTCGGGGTTGCCACACTTACCGGGCCATCATCGCCATGATAGTCATTGGCACCAATGTCACGACTTTCTGCTTTACGGTAATAAGGCAAACAGTCGGCATAGCTCCAGTTTTCTAAGCCTTTAAATGTCGACCATTGTTCTAAGTCCATGGCATTGCCACGGATATAGCACATACCATTAATCAGTGAAGATCCGCCCAAACCTTTGCCACGGCCACATTCCATGCGGCGGTTGTTCATATGCGGTTCGGGATCAGTAAGATACGCCCAGTTATAACGTCGTCCTTGCAGGGGAAAAGCTAAAGCCGCAGGCATTTGGGTGCGAAAATCGAGTCGATAATCTGGTCCACCAGCTTCTAATAATAAAACGGAGACATCGGCATCTTCGGTTAAGCGTGCTGCGAGGACATTGCCGGCAGAGCCTGCGCCAATAATAATATAATCGTAGTGTTGAGAATGCATAATGATCCTTGTTCTATGGCAGTACCACGCCCGAATAGAGCGTGGCGACATGTTGAGTTGAGGATGTAAAAAACAGAAAAAGATAGGAGAAAGGTCAGTATTGAGCCGTTAAAAAATACTGTGATAATCGCCGAGTTCGACTTGAACGGATTTAATGCGGGTGTAATGTGCCAAGGTGGTCATACCATTTTCACGCCCGATACCAGACTGCTTATAGCCACCCACTGGCATTTCGGCAGGGGACTCTCCCCATGTGTTAATCCAGCAAATGCCCGCTTCGAGTTGATGAATGATGCGGTGTGCTTGAGTAATATCTTGTGTCACGACCCCAGCGGCTAGACCATATAGGCTGTTGTTGGCACGCTGAATGACTTCTTCAAGGCTGTCATAAGTCAAAATGCTCATCACAGGTCCAAAAATTTCATCTTGTACGATACGCATATCGTCATGACAATCTGTGAAAACGGTTGGCATGACATAAGCACCGTGAGCCAATTCAGCAGAAGTCGCACGTTCACCGCCAATTAAAAGTGTTGCACCTTGCTGTTTACCCAATTCGATATAAGACAAAACTTTTTCCATGTGTGCGAAGCTGGCGAGCGGGCCGAAATTGGTTTCTGCCTGCATTGGGTCACCGACACGAATGCGTTTTACACGGGCAATCACAGCCTGTTCAAATGCAGTTTTTAGGTTACGTGGAATAAAGACACGTGTTCCATTGGTGCACACTTGCCCTGAACTAAAGAAATTTGCCATAACGGCAATATCCGCAGCGCGATCAAGGTTGGCATCAGCACAAATAATTAGCGGAGATTTGCCGCCGAGTTCCATGGTGACTTCTTTCAGGCTAGAAGCAGCCGCACTCGCCATCACTTTCTTACCGGTTGCAACACCCCCCGTAAAAGAAATTTTGGCAATATCGGGATGGTCTGTGATCCATTGTCCGACTTCATGCCCCAGACCTTGCACGACATTAAATACACCTGCAGGAACACCCGCTTCGGTATAAATTTCCGCGAGTTTATAAGCCGTGAGCGGGGTAATTTCACTCGGTTTAAAAATCATGGCATTGCCTGCTGCCAGTGCAGGTGCAGATTTCCATAAGGCAATTTGAATCGGGTAATTCCACGCGCCAATACCGGCTACAATCCCTAACGGCTCGCGACGAGTATAGAAAAAGCTACTCTCACGTAGGGGCACTTGTTCCCCCTGAATCGCAGTGGCCAACCCCGCATAATATTCAAGTACATCAGCACCTGTGACAATGTCGACCGTTGAAGTTTCGCTATATGCCTTACCTGTGTCGAGTGTTTCGAGCTGAGCGAGTTCATCATTTCGTTCACGTAAAATATCGACGGCACGACGTAAAATGCGTGCCCGTTCGACAGCGGTCATGGCTGCCCATATTTTTTGGCCTTGTTGGGCGCTTTTTACCGCAGCATCGACATCGGTTTGAGATGCTTGCTGTACGGTTGCAAGAATTTGACCTGTCGCAGGATTAATACTGTCAAACGTTTTGCCACTCGTGGCATTGACATACTGTCCATGGATATACAATTGATGTAATTGCGCATCATTCATTTTGCTGTTCCTGCCGTATTTGTTGAATTAAGCGAAGTTGCATATCGACATAGTCGTATGCAATTGAACGTGCCAAATCACGATCAAATGCCTGATGTCCACTTAAACTGCCGCGTAACCACAGTCCATCAATCAGTGCTGCAAGCCCTTTGGCGACATGGCTGGCTTGGTCTTTAGGCATCAATTGCAGGAAATGAAATTTCAAATTGGAATAAAGACGCTGGTCATTTATCCGTTGCAAGCGACCTAAATCGGGCATGTGCATACTGGCAGACCAAAAATCTAACCAAACGCGCATTGCAGTGCGATTGACCTGACTGATGTCAAAGTTGGCATCAATAATTGCTTTGAGTAAATTTTCTGGCGTAGGTTCAGTTACTTTGGCTTTATAGTCTGCCGCTGTTTCCCTTAACACAAAGAGCATTTGTCGCATGCAGCTTTCAATCAGACCTTGTTTATCGCCAAAGTAATGGCTGACAATTCCTGTAGAAAGCTGGGCTTTTTTCGCAATCTGAGCAATGGTGGTATTCGACAATCCCACTTCATAAATCACTTCAAACGCAGCGCGGATAATTTCTTCACGGCGTTCATGCTCAGGTTTTACTCTACGTTTATTCATGATGATCCAGAAAATTTACCTTTAATTTAAAGGTGTTAGATTCAATTATTGACATAGAAAACATCATAGCATTTTTTTATGATACTTTTAATTGATTGAACGTTCAATCAATTAAAAGTATCATGTTGTTTAAATTCGATGCATTTTATGTTGAATTAGAAATAGTATTTTAATTTTTAATGCTTATTTATCATAAGGATAGATTTAGAAGCTTGGGTTGGAATGACTTCAGTAAAAAGGCGGAGATTATTTTTCTCAAGCTATGTACAAGCAAGTCACCGTGCTCAATAGGGCTTCTAAAGCTGAGATAAGGAGATTGATCGTTTGTTCCTGTAGTCAGAATGTAGCCATATGTTATCAATACCAAGTCATGAACAGTGGTTTGTTACACTGCGGCACATATTTTTCAAGCTAACCAAAACAGCAAACCTTTAGGTTTGATGAAGATAGCAGTTTTATTGCAGATAAAATTACTGTCGTATTTCACTTATCGATTTTTAAGCTCTCGACCGCGAGAAGTTTAAAAATTGGTACTCAACTTTGTATTTACTATCTTGAGGATTGTATGGCAACAGATAATCCAAGAGCAGTTGATGATCAAACATTGGCGCCAAAAGACCGTTTAAATGGTGTGGTCTTTTATATTTCAGCTCTCATTATTTTAATTTTTTCAATTACAACCATTTTATTTAATGACTTTGCCAACCAAACGCTAAATGCTGTATTGGCTTGGGTCAGTTCGACTTTCAGTTGGTATTATCTGCTGGCTGCAACACTGTATATGGTCTTTGTAATTTTTATTGCCTGTTCACGTTATGGTGATATTAAGCTCGGACCGAAACATTCCAAGCCTGAATTTAGCTTGCTCAGTTGGTCTGCGATGCTGTTCTCCGCAGGGATTGGCATCGACTTAATGTTCTTCTCGGTGGCGGAGCCTTTATCGCATTATATGCATCCACCTGTGGGTGAGGGGCAGACCTTCGAAGCAGCCCGTCAGAGTATGGTGTGGACCTTATTTCATTATGGTCTGACTGGGTGGTGCATGTATGCCTTAATTGGTATGGCACTCGGATATTTCAGTTATCGCTACAATTTACCCCTCACGATTCGTTCAGCACTTTACCCGATTTTTGGTAAAAAAATTCATGGTCCGATTGGACATAGTGTAGATACCGCCGCCGTGATTGGTACTATTTTCGGGATTGCCACCACCTGCGGGATTGGTGTGGTACAGCTGAATTATGGTCTGCATGTGCTGTTTGATTTACCTGAAAATTTATGGATGCAGGCGGCTCTGATTGGCGTTGCCGTGGTGATGACCATTATTTCAGTGACCTCGGGGGTTAATAAAGGTTTGCGTATTCTCTCGGAAATCAATATTTATGTCTCTGTGGGCTTAATGCTGTTTATTTTGTTCCTCGGCAATACCGAATTTTTATTGAATACCTTTGTACAAAATATTGGCGACTATATCAGCCGTTTCCCAAGTATGACGCTCGAAAGTTTTGCTTTTCAGCAACCCAAAGAATGGATGAACAGTTGGACGCTATTTTTCTGGGCATGGTGGGTCGCTTGGTCACCTTTTGTGGGCTTGTTCTTGGCACGTATTTCTCGCGGGCGGACTATTCGGGAATTTGTCAGTGGAACCTTAATCATTCCTTTATTTTTCACTTTAACTTGGTTGTCTATCTTCGGAAATAGTGCATTACATAATGTAATTTTTGATGGAAATTTTGCATTAGCACAAACCGTGATTGCCAATCCTGCCCATGGATTTTATGACCTACTCGCACAATATCCATGGTTCCCCTTTATTGCAGGTGTGGCTACCATTACAGGGCTCTTGTTTTATGTGACTTCTGCTGATTCAGGCGCCTTAGTGCTTGGGAATTTCACCACGCAATTTACCAATGTCGATCATGATGCACCGCGCTGGCTCAGTGTATTCTGGGCGGTGGCAATTGGTTTGCTAACCTTGGCCATGTTAATGACCAATGGCATCACGGCATTGCAGAATGCCACTATTATCATGGGACTTCCTTTTAGTTTTGTCATGTTCTTGGTGATGGCGGGACTGTATAAGTCTTTAAGACTGGAAGATTATCGTCAAGCCAGTAGCAGTTTGAATGCTGCACCCGTGGTCGGTAATGTGGATATTCTGAATTGGAAAAAACGCTTATCTCGAGTCATGCATCACCCCGGAACAACAGATACCAGACGCATGCTCGATGAGATTTGTCAGCCAGCCGTGATGGCCGTTGCGGATGAAATGCGAAAGCGCGGTATCAATATTGATGTGCAGCAAACGGCTCTGGAGCAAGATCCAAATCTTTACCATTTAGATGTCATGATTCATCTGGAAGAAGAGCAGAACTTTGTCTATCAAATCTGGCCTGTACGTTACATTGCACCAACCTTTAGTGAACGTGGCAAACTGGGTAAACGCTTTTATTTCCGTTTGGAAACCTACTTGTATGAAGGCTCACAAGGAAATGATTTGGTAGGGTACACCAAAGAGCAGGTGATTAATGATATTCTGGATCGATATGAACGACATATGACCTTCCTGCATATTAATCGCATCAGTCCAGGAAACCGTCCTTTGTTCCCAGATCCTCAAGGCTAATCGGGGGAAATTATGTATACATCATATTTACATGCTTTTGCGTTGTTCTTTTCCCTGCTCAATCCGTTTTTGATGAGCATTTATATGATTGGCATGATTCGGAATTCTGAGGCGAAAGTTTTTAACAAGGCTTTAATTCAGGGTTGTCTGATTGCTTATGTGGTGTTTATGTTGTTTGCATGGGGAGGTGAGACCATCTTCAGTAAATATTTGAATGTGCGTTTTGAAGCCTTTCAAATATTCGGTGGTCTTATTTTCTTGGTGATTGGCTATCGCTACGTGTTTCAAGGGGCCGATACCATTGGTGAAATGCGCGGTGCGCCAGAGCATCTGGCGGGCACCATTGCCATGCCTTTTATGATTGGACCGGGAACAATTAGTGCGGCTGTGGTTACGGGTATGTCCTTACCGATGGGTGGTGCAGCATTGGTGATTTTTTTCACGCTGGCACTAACGTGTAGTTTAATGATTCTTATGAAGTTCTCACATGATCATCTCAGGTATAAACATGCCAAGTACATTGACCGCTATGTCGATATTGTCGGGCGTTTGTCTGCACTGCTGATCGGAACCATTGCGATTGATATGATTATTACTGGCATTATGGGAGTGATGGCGGAAATGTAGTTTCACCATCTCAGAGTGATAAAAAACCGAACCTAAGTGTTCGGTTTTTTTATTTTAGGGCATGCATTCACACGCTAAAGTAGTCTTTTAAGAGGCTAATTTTTGCAAGATCTGGTCGAGTTTTTTGTCAATCTGGCTGCGATAAGTTGCAGGAAGGAGTTGTGAAATTCTGGCCAAAATGCGCGCTTGCGTACCCGGAATAATGACAAAATCATTTGAATGAATACCAAGATAAATTTCTTTACAGGCTTTTTCTACAGGCATGCTGCCACCAATTTGTTTGAAAGCCGTTGTAATTGGTGAGCCATTTTGGCGTTCCTCGGCCACCATTGGGGTTTCCACTTCTGGTGGGCAAACCACGGCAACATCAATTTTTTGGCTACGCAATTCCATGCGAAGGACTTCGGCTAAACCGACCACCCCAAATTTTGAGGAACAATAACCAGTATAGCCATAACAGCCGACCAAGCCTGCTGCCGAAGCAATAAAAACTAACTTAGGGCGTCTGCCTTTTTGAACAGTTTGTTTTAAATAAGGCAACGCCGCATGAGCCACATTACGACTACCAATCAGGTTAATTCGAATTTGACGCAGATATTCTTCGGAAGTCATCTCTTCAAATGATTTAGCCACCACAATACCCGCTGAATTGATCAGAAGATCTGGTGTGCCAAAGGTTGCAGCGGCTTCTGCAAACTTTTCGTCCAGCGTGTTTTCATTTTGTATGTCAACTTCATAGCCAGAGATTGAAGGCGAGATTTTTGTTAATTCTTTGACCGCCTGTTCTATGCCTGCGTGGGCAAAAATACAGACTTTATATTGATCTTTCAGTAACCGTTTAGTGAGTTCAAGACCAATACCACTGCTACCACCAGTGATCCATGCGGTTTTAGACGTGTTGATTGTCATCTCATTATCCTTATGAGTGTTGTTTTAAATTCAGTTTTTCAGAACATTTTTTTCTGTTGCTCATTTGAGCATCTGTATTATTCTGACATTTTTATAAAAATCGGCATTTAAAATTGAAGGGCACGTCAATTTTATAGCGGTACATCGTTCAAACATGCATCTGAATTTTGCGTATCTGTTGTTATATGAGCAGATTTTCGCAGACTTTATACCCATGACGAGTACTGAGTTCATTATTGTTAGGGGATTGGTTCAGCTACATTTCATAGCTGAACCAATACATCAATTAAGATGCAAATCTTTGTATGATTTTGTCTAATTTTTTATCGATTTGATTGCGATAAAGATCAGGCAATACTCGTGAAAGTTTTGCGAGAATACGCGCTTGTGTACCCGGGATAATCATAAATTCAGAAGAGAAAATTCCCTCATAAATTTCTTTACAGGCTTTTTCTACGGGCATGCTACCACCCAGTTGTTTTAATGCTGCTGTGACTGGTGAGCCATTCTTACGCTCTTCAGCCACCAATGGGGTCTCCACTTCTGGTGGACAAACCACGGCAACATCAATTTTTTGGCTACGCAATTCCATGCGAAGGACTTCAGCTAAACCGACCACACCAAATTTAGATGAGCAGTATCCAGTGTAACCATAGCAGCCCACTAAACCAGCAGCAGAAGCAATAAAGACAAATTTAGGACGCTTGCCTTGCTGTACTGCTTGTTTGAGGTGTGGTAGTGCGGCATGTGCGACATTACGGCTACCCACAAGGTTAATATTGATTTGTCTTTCGAATTCTTGCGAAGTCATTTCATCGAAATTCTTGGCAATACTAATCCCTGCTGAGTTAATCACAAGGTCTGGGGTGCCAAAGGTCGCAGTTGCTTCTGCAAACTTGGTTTCCATGGTTGTTTCGTTTTGCACATCAACTTCAAAGCCAGCCACAGCAGGTGCGATTTTTTGTAGCGCTGTTACGGCTTGTTCAATACCAGCATGGGCAAAGATACAAACTTGGTATTTGTCTTTGAGGAGACGTTTGGTCAACTCGAGTCCAATACCACTACTACCGCCAGTGACCCAAGCTGTTTTCATTGAATTTTTTGTCATTTTAAAATCCTCGTAAGCTAAAGTTGTTATGAAGCAACTTCATCTTTTAGCAGCACATCACCGAACTGATTACGTAACTCAGCTTTTACAATTTTACCTGTACCATTGACAGGCAGTGAATCAACAAAGATCACCACATCAGGAATCTGCCAACGTGCAATTTTGTCTTCGAAATAGGCACGCACTTCTTCTTCAGTGATACCTGAATTTTCTTGTTTCACCGCAATCAGAATTGGACGTTCATCCCATTTTGGATGACGGGCTGCAATCGCCGCAGCCATACGAACTTCTGGATGACCAACCGCAATATTTTCTAGTTCAACAGATGAAATCCATTCACCGCCAGATTTAATTAAATCTTTGGCACGGTCACAAATACTCATATAACCATCGGCATCAATTGTTGCGATGTCACCTGTATCGAACCAACCATCCGCAGTTAATGCGCTTTTTTCTTGGTTGAAGTAATGATCGACAATCCATGGACCACGAATTTGTAAATTACCTTGAGTGTGACCATCATTTGGAAGAGCAGTGGTGCTATGACCATCGACAATGCGTAATTCAACACCAAATGGTGGACGACCTTGGGTTAAGCGTAATTTTTCAAATTCTTCAGCACTTAAAGCGGAGTGTTTGGCTTTAGGCTGATTCGCTGTACCCAATGGGCTGGTTTCAGACATTCCCCAAGCGTGAATCGTGTCGCAATCGTAGTTGTTTTTGAAGTCACGAATAATTGAAGGTGGGCAAGCTGCGCCGCCAACCACATTGCGGGTCATACTTTCTAATTTGGTACCGCGTTTTTTCGCAGCAGCGAGTAGACCTTGCCAAATCGTAGGTACACCAAGTGCTACAGTTACTTTGTAATCATCAATGAGGCTAACTAAGCTGTCACCATCTAAATTAGGGCCTGGAAGTACAATGGTACAACCCACCATTGCCGCAGCATAAGGTACGCCCCATGCATTTACATGGAACATTGGAACCACAGGCATGGTGATGTCTTTAGCAGACAGATTTAATGAGTCTGGTAGGCTAATGGCCATGGTATGCAATAAGGTTGAGCGGTGGCTGTAAAGCACGCCTTTCGGGTTACCTGTTGTACCAGATGTATAACAAAGTGAACTTGGGGTTTCTTCGCTAAATTGTGGCCAATCAAATTCGGTCGATTGATGTTGAATCAATTCATCATAGAAAAGTACATCGGGTAAGGCTTCTACGATTTTATCATCGCGTGAACCATAGCAGATGAAGCGTTCAACCGTTGGAACTTTGCCTTGAATTGCAAGAATCAGCGGTAAGAATGTTGAATCAAAGAAAATCGCTTTGTCTTGAGCATCATTAATGATGAAGACCAGTTGCTCTGGGAATAAACGAGGGTTAATGGTATGGCAAACATAACCACTACCCGAAACAGCATACCAAGTTTCTAAATGGCGATGGTTGTTCCATGCGATGGTTGCGAGACGGTCACCAGCGTCTAGGTCAAACGTCGTAAATGCATTGGCTAAGCGTTTACTGTTTTGTTGTACTTGCAACCAGTTGGTTGTTGTAATTTGACCATTCACTTCGCGTGAAATAATAGGGGTGTCAGAGTGATACTTTGCTGCATGTTCTAGTAAGTTACTAATCAACAAAGATTGATGCATCATTTTGCCAAACATTTCATTCATCCTTGGTAGCTGTTATTTTAATAATGAAAAAGAACCCGTAGCGGGTGCTAAAGGTTCTTATACACTTATTTTTGGCTGAAGTCTGCGCCATTGCCTGGTTTAATGTAACGTGGCATTTTTTGACCAGTTTGTTGAGCAACTGCGTGAATCGTACGCTCAATCCAACCTGCATCCATAATGAACATCAGTGAGTCATCATCGTTTAAGTTGATGTTTGCACCTTCAACGTACATGAAACCTTCAGTACCTTCTTGAGTATAGAAGGTATGAATAGAACCGGCCGGTTCATATAAATAGCTGCCTTCAGTTTGAACATCTTCAGGATATTCTACATAATGCCAAGAGCCTTTAGTTGTTAAGAAATGCACCGAGCCTGTGTGGAAGTGGCGTGGTAAAAGTGTACCCGCATCAAAGCGCGCATAAAGTACCCAGATACCTTTGTCTGCATCTAAAAAACATGGGCTTACGTGAACACCGGGTAAAGCGTTAACGACTTCGCCTTCACGTTTTAGGTTCACTGTTAAAAGTACATCTTGATGCTTAATTGATTGTGCAATACTCATGACAAACTCCATGTATGTCTTTATTTGATAATGAGATATCAGAACGCCAAACTTTACGTTTATCTGTTATTTCCATGTACTTGAGCATAGCAATGTTTCAGAATTAGCAAACCATTCAAAAGAATGGATTTGCAATTGTTCGATAATTAGACACTTTAATTCTGTGAAAGATGTATTAGAAATCATGATTTTGGTTTAATTTCATATTGTAGGCAGGCTATGCCTTGCTTTAACTTGTACATACTTTCGTTAAAGGCACTAACCTCATTGTTTGAACCGTGATGTTAATGCGATGTTAAATTTCAAGGAGTCGAAATTTACTGATGGAACTGAATAAGAAAGATTGGATGTATTGAAATGCAAGTGTTAAAAACTAAACTCAGCCGTCCAAGTATTATCGGAGACACGGCTATGCAGCGTCCTAAGCTATTAGGACATATGCTGCAATATTGTCAATCTTCTCTGGTTTTTATCCATGCTGCGGCGGGTTATGGTAAAACTACTCTGATGTATCAACTCAGCGAAGCGTTGATTGCCCAAGGAAAAAGTGTCCGTTGGTTGACTTTAGATCATGATGATAATGATCCTATCCGCCTTTACCAATATTTATGGCTAGCCCTTTTAGGGCTGGATCAGCTCAATTCGGTGCCTGATGGTCAGGTGCACAAACCCAATATTATAGAACTGTGCCAAAAAATCTCAGAAATGAAGACGGAAATTGTGTTCTTTATTGATGAATTCGAGACCATTGAAAATCAAGAATGTTTAAATATTCTCTGGTGGCTGTATCAGTATTTACCTTCTAACTGTCATATGGTCATTGCATCCAGAGTGAAGCCGAATTGGAGTTTTACCAAAGAATATCTTTCAGGGCGCTTACAGCTGGTCACAGAAGGGCATCTCAGCGTAAAAGCGGAAGATAGCGCAGAGTTAATACACTTTCTTCAACAACAAAATTTTGATCAGGTGAGCTTAACGCCTGAATTGGCAGAACAATTAATCGAGAAAACCGAAGGCTGGCTCACAGGCATCCAACTGACCAATTTGTATTTGAAGCATCACCATGATGCGGGAGCGGTCATTCAAAGTTTAAGTGGTGCGCATAATCAAATTGTAGATTATTTGAGTGAGCAGGTTTTTATTCAGCTTTCAGACGAAATGCAGGATTTCTTATTAAACATCAGTGTATTAAGGAAAATCTGTTTAGCGAATATTTCTGAAGTGGCACAGAATCCAGCATCGGCTAAGTTGCTCGAGCTGATGAATCATAAAGGGTTGTTTTTACAGGCTTTAGATGAACAGCGAACATGGTATCGTATTCATCATTTATTCCGCGAATTTTTGGAAAACCGTTTTAAAAATATCAACTTGGCTGCTTGCCAAGCAGCACATATTCGTGCTGCGCATTGGTATCAACAGCAACATTATCTCATGGAAGCGATTTATCACGCACAACATGCTCAAGATCAGCATCTGGTTTTAGAGTTGCTGAGTGCCGTGAGTCGTGAACTCATCCTAGAAGGGCGTTTTTATACTTTATTGGAATTGGTGCGAATAATTCCCGATGAGTTGTTACTACAAAAAATTCCTTTACTCTATGATGCAATCTGGTCATTAACCATTACCCATCAACATTTGCTCGCCAATCATTATTTACAGCTGTGGCTGAAAATTGAGAGCAAGGATTGTGTGGTTGGGGATGATCAATTGGCACTTGCACCAATGATTGCATTGATGGGTGATGAAATAGAACAAGCTTATGAATTGGCACAACAAAATGTTGCTCAATTGTCTGAAAGCTCGTATTTTGTTCGTGCTCCTCTAATTGGCATTGGTGCGCTTTATCATATTTGTTTAGGTAAAATTGCTGAAGCCAGAAAAATTATTATTCAAACACGGGCAGCCTATATACAAGGGCAAAATGTATTTGGTCTGATTATCACAGATTGTATTGAAGCGTTGTGTGATTATCTGGAAGGTCATTTAGACAAGGCTTTGCTAAAACTTGAGTTGATTGGGAAAAGTGAAGATTATTTGAAATTAAGCTCAGAAGAGTTTTTACGACCAATCGTTAATATGATTACCAGCAGTGTGAAAGCAAGTTTGTATTATGATCTCAATGAGATTTCACTGGCTGACAAGGCTTTGCAGCATTTTCATAATGGTGAACAACTGATTATTCCTGACCTTGCGATTGTCGGGTTTGAGTTGTTATTACGTGTGGCACATATTCAAGGCAATGTGCAGGCGGAACAAGCCTGTTTAACCCAATCCCAAATTTGTACCAATGACTGGTCTATGGCACGGCTGAGTCAGACCGTACAGACGATCTATGACCAATATCAATGGTTTGATAAAAATCAAAAATTACAAGAAACAGATGCATTGCATTTAGAAGACCTCTGCCAACAGCATGTGAGCAAGGCATTAAATATCTCGAATGTTATTACCGGAGATGACTTGGCACTGTATCGTCAGTTGATTTTTACTGATCGAGAACAACAAGCAAAACAATTTCTGGAGTTGGAACTTGCCCGAATTCTGTCTTATCCATTAAGACGAGTACGGATTTTACTGCTGTTGGCTTTGGCTGATTATCGTTTGAATCAGCTTGAGGCTGCGTATATTTGCTTGGAACAGGCTTTAGTGCTGTTAGAGCCAACCAAAGCCGTACGTGTTGTCTTGGATGAACATCCTCTGTTATTTGAGTTATTAGCAGAGTTTGAAAAATTTATATTGAAAGGCAAACAGAAAAAAGATTCATCGCTTTTGGCATTTGTAGACATGCTGACGTCCATGGGGAGGGGTGCTACGGTTGAATCTGGGGAAGAGAAGGAAGATAGCAATGCTATACACTCGGAACTCTTGTCTAAACGTGAACTGCAAATCTTACTTAAAGTGAGTGAAGGCTGTACCGACATAGAGCTAGCCGATAAGGTTTTCTTGTCCGTGAATACGGTGAAATGGCATTTACGTAATATCTATAACAAGCTAGGCGTACGTTCTAGACTGGAAGCTGTTACCGAAGCTAAAAAACAAGGTCTGATTCCTTAAATGCGAACCTGCAACGAAGCTTAAAAAAATGCCCATGTCTAAACGCTAAGACATGGGCAAGATAGGGAACTGATATATTCGGTTTTATTAATTTAAGCAACTGAATATATTTAAAATTTCTCACATTCAGTTTTAACTTGCAAAAATGCTGTCTGTCAAAATAGAGATTTAAAATCCGTATGATTTCCTACTTCCACAGTTTCTATAACTCAACCAGCATGATCAACGGTTTGATCAGCTTGTAGGCTTAATACTCAAACTTTTGTACCTTTTCGGCAAAAGCATGTTCAATACCTGAAGTACCACTCTTTACAACGGTAACTTGGTTTTCAAACATTTTTATATTTTCAGTCTAAGCCGATGGCATTTACCTTAGCGCTAATATAATCAAATGAAAAGAATAGTAATTCAAAACCATTCTAATGAATGGGGAGGATGAAAAATCAGGAGAAGAATCAAATAAATTAGCCCATGTTTAAGTATTTAGAACATGGGCTAGCGCAGGTTGTTATGGCTTATAGAGTCCGAGTTGTACCAGATGTAAGCGTAGGATACGTCTCAACTCCAGCACGGCCTCAGGGGTTTCTTGTATAGAATGTCCACCTTTAATAATTTTCTCTGAGACAGCTCCATCGAGATGAGCACTTTTATAGGGAACAATACCATCTGTAATAAGATTAAGGTCGTCGCTTTTGGTGTTATTGCCCATAATGGAATGAAATAACAAGCCTTTACGCGGCATAATGTCCGAAGTTAGAGCCATAAATTTGGATTTATGACTCAAATCGCTTGGACCATTCTGAATCAGCCCTTGATCAATTTGCTTGGCTAAATCACTAAAATCGAGATCCTGACTTTGCAGCGTATCACTGACCGCCGTTAAAAACGCCCCGGGCAGCTTGATGACTTTACGTGCTGCACGAGTAAACCACAGGTCTGCATAGGCTGTGCCTCGATGCGGTGCAGAAATAAAGATTGCACGGCTAAAATTCGGGATATCTTGCATATGCATACGGTCAGAAACAATCGATAGGTTTTTGTATTTATTGAGTTGACGATTACTCATCATGGACATGGCCTTTTTGGTCACATCTGCATCACTGACTAACAATCTCGCGATGATGCCTCCCATACTGTGCCCAATTAAAACGGCCTCTTTTTTGGCAGCAGCATTGGCATTCACCTCTGCGAAGCCCTGTTTGAGTAAGGCATAAATTTGGAAACGACTTTCAATAATCGGCATATTGGTTGAATAAAAAACCTGCCAAACCTGAAAGTTTTCACGTAAAACCTGATCTCCCATAATGTCGTTGGTCAAACGAATCCAAGCTTCAGGACTACTGGCTAGGCCATGCACGAGCACAATAATTTTTTTGTTGGGATTATAAGGTTCGAGCATATACAAATGCGGCATGGTTAAGCGGTTATCACGGTCAATCAAGGTGAGATAAGCGGCTTTTCCCAAATTATTTTCGGCTAACCAGAGACCATAAGGCGTCGAAAAGTTGGCTGCTAAAGGATATTTTTTCCCAGCAAGTTCAATGGTTTCATACTTATAAGGGTCATAGGCTCGAATCACAAATTCAGGCTGGGTTAAAATATCCTGCACAGACGTGGCCGATTTGGGTTGTGCCGTAAAGGTGGCTGCTAAGTAGCGGGCTTGATGAATATTGGGATTGATTCCGCTTTTATAAGAATAATGTAAGGGGTCAATAATATATTGATTCAATTCATTGTCTGCGGCATTGGCATCGGGTAACACCACCACAAACTCTGAGCCAAAGCCATCACGGCGGTTAATCGAACGTAATCCCGAAAAGTTGAGATTATAGCTCGATTTTAATTGTTCAATTTTTTGCTCTTTGAGTAAGGGATAATTGCTGAAGTCAATTTGATAGATGCTTTTACCAATCTGAATTTGGCGCTCCACTTCTTTTTGTGGATGGCGAAGGGTATAGGCATTCGATAGTTTAGCAATCGCCAAGTTATAGAAATCTCGAATTTGTACCTGTCGGTTATCAAAAATACGGTCTTCTGGTCCACGCTGTGTTTTGAACATATAGGCGTAGCTATAACGGATGCTTTTATCAAGCATATCTAATTCTTCATCAAGACATTTATGATAAGTTTCTTGCTGAATTTTTTGCTTTTCTTCCGATTTATGATTGGCCAATATCCCCATCTTGCATTCAGATGATTCTTCAAGTGCCAATGCACGTGCCAGATAAAGTTCACTGGCGGTCGATAAAAGTTGTTCATCCTGAATTTGCGGGATTTGTTGTAATTCTTGCACACATGGTGTGGGTTGTAGTGTACAAACTTTGGCTTCACGTCCTGTCATAGAAAGAACATTGAGGCTGGCTTCACTTAATTTATCTCGTGTCAGAATACTTTCACGTTCATTGGTAATCGTGACTTTGACTGCTTGATTTTTAACCGTAACGACTTGGCAACCTGTGAGCAGGGACGTGGTCAATACAGCAAATAAGGCAATACGGCTGATTTTTTTTGGCATATCGTGTTCTGACAATCACATTTTGTTGATTTTTTTTAAATCATACGGTAATTGTCAGCTTTTTCAATCATTGCAAAAAAATAGACCGTACAAGACGATCTATTTTTGTATTGAGATGAATTAAGATGCTTTAGGTGGATTTAACACTTGCCACACATTCCAGCGCCCTTGCGTTTCAATTTCGCTAATTAAGCGGTCAGCCACTGCGGCTTCTTGCGGGTACTTGAGTTTGTAGTTTTTCAAGATTTGAATCGCACTTTTCTTTTGTTCCATTGCAATATAGTTATTGGCCGCAGACAAATAAGCTTCTTGAACTCCAGCTTTCATGGCCTTATCTAAATATGGAATCGCTTCACGTTGACCACCACCTTCAGACAAACCAAAACCGAACCAGAAGTTGGCTTCAGCATCATCTTGGTTAATCTTTAAAATACGTTGTGCATAAGTGAGTGATTTGGTGGTGTATACTGAACCCAAGTCTAGATTACGTGCCATAACGCTGGCTTTAAATGCACGAATCAGCACATCAAAAGATGCGTCGTCACGGACGGCTAAAGTGTCCAGCTCTTGTGTCACCTGTTTTAACTTGGCCTCAAATCCTTTACGTTCTTTACGCTCGCTAAAACGTGGTGGATAGTGACGGGCTTTACCTTCGACCAGTTGTAAAAAGTCATCAATATCAGTGATATCAATTTCATTTTCACCTGCCAACACGGCATATTTCATGCTGCGTTGATTGCTATTGACGGTAGGAATAATCAAGCGATTGGTGTCTAAAGTAATTTTCTCATTCGGATTTGCCGAGCTAGAAACGACCATTTTTGTTACAGGCTGAGCAGCAGCTTGTTTTAACTCTAATTCAAATGGCGGTGGTGCAGCATAGTCAAATGGATTGAGGGCATAAAATGGAGGTGTAGTATCAGGTTCGGTAAAAATAATCGGTTCTTTAGAGTTCTTATTTGGGGTTGTGCTACAAGCCGTTAGAAATGATGCGGCAATTAATGCAATTGCCAGAGGCTTTAACGTCATAGTATTCATCCATTCTTTCTTTTAAAAGTGATATAAATCGGCATGTTCGTCAGTCTAAGAAAACTCTGACGAACATGCAATATCGTACGTGTTACAGTTGGTTTTTAATGATGTATTTATGCTTTGGAAGAGCCACTTTGTGCTTCACATTCACGGCGGACATCTTCCAGAATTTTTAATTCTTCTTCACTATAAGGTTGTTCGTTCAACTGTTGTTTTTTAAAGCTCGGATCTAGCAACGATAACCGCTGACATAAGGTATTCATACGTTTTTCATTGCTTTGAATCCGGTCAAGTAAAACTCGCATACCTTCCAGCATCGGATCCGATTGATCCTGTGTTGCTGCATAAGGTTGGAAGCCAATACTTTCGGCATAATCACGACGGCGTGCTTCATCCTCATCTTTTGGACGGTCTTTGCTAATGTAGCGTGCAGGGTTACCGACGGCCGTTGTACCCGCAGGAACAGCCTTGGTGACTACCGCATTGGAGCCTACTTTTGCCCCTTTACCAACGGTAAAAGGTCCTAAAATTTTTGCACCTGCACCGACAATCACTCCATCTTCTAAAGTGGGATGGCGTTTGCCTTTATTCCATGTGGTTCCACCTAAGGTTACACCGTGATAAAGCGTGACATCATCACCAATTTCTGCGGTTTCACCAATCACTACACCCATACCGTGGTCGATAAAGAAACGACGACCAATTTTGGCTCCAGGATGAATTTCAATGCCTGTTGCAAAACGGCTAAAAGAGGAAAGGAGTCGTGCAGAGCCTTTACATTCTTTTTTCCAAAGTTCATGCGCTACGCGATGCATGATTAAGGCATGAATGCCTGGATAGGTTGTTAAAACTTCTAAAGTATTTCGGGCTGCTGGATCTCGCGCGAATACAGCTTGTATATCCTCTTTGAGCTGTTTAAGCATCAGACGAATCCTCTTTATCTATAGTTTTAGGTGCAGATGGTTTCCATGTGCCTTTATTTAAGGCTTGTACACGACTGAAAATTCCGCGTAGTAAATGATATTCCATTTTATCTAATTGTATACGCCCAAATAAGCGACGCAAGCGTAAAGGCAGTAATCTTGGATTATTTGGATCTAAAAATTCAATGTCTTCAAGCATTTTCTCTAAATGCGGATAGAACTGTTGCATCTGTTCATGCGTGACCAGCGGCTCATCCCAATGCATTTGGGTCGTCTCGGTCACAGGCATCATCGCTTCAGAGGCTTCGGTGTGTTCGACACAGGCAAGAGCCGCCATCCGCATTTCATAACAGATGATTTGAATGGCTTGCGCCACATTTAATACGCCATATTCTGTGTTGACAGGAATGGTGACGTGATAATTGGCCAGAGCCAGCTCTTCGTTGGTCAACCCCCGATCTTCGCGTCCAAAAATCACGGCAATATTTTGTTGCTCGGTGGTTACGGCTTTGAGCGACATTTCTGCTGCGGGACGCGCATCTAGCAATGGCCAAGGAATAGTTCGGCTACGCGCACTGGTGCCAAATACAATATGACAGTCTTGAATGGCTTGTTCTAAAGTTTCCACAATCTTAATTTGCGGAATTAGGTCAACTGCACCTGCAGCCAGAGCTTCAATGTCGGGATGCGGGTAGGTTTTGGGTGCAACCAAGACCAACTGACTCAGTCCCATGGTTTTCATGGCGCGTAATGCACTGCCAATATTGGCTGGTAAAGTGGTATTTACCATCACAATTCGGATATGCGAGAGATGGTCAGCAACGGCTGTATTGTCAAATTGATTCATGACACGTCCATTAATGTTTTAATTTCTTGATCTTTAAGAATATTGGTTCACATCTGCCTGATATAAGTCCATCGCTTCATCCATACTTAGGTTTTCTGGTGGCGGTGGGACTTGCACAGGTTTCGCCTGTTCATAATTCACGGCTTTGGCGGCTTTTGATTTCACCTGATATTCAATATAGATGGCTTCTTTGCCAAAATAATCGCGTAATTTACTTAAAAGCTCATCAAGCGGGGCAACTTTCCACTGCATCCCTAAATGTAAGTCTGCGGTAGCGTAGGCATAATCCAGTTGCAAGATCACCGGAATATGATTACACATATCGACATTACAGTAAGGCAGCAAGAGCTTTTGTAAATCTTGGCTTAAGGTTTTACTCAGATGCTCAGCATGTAATTTAATCTGAATGCTGTTGGCACGTTTTTGGCGAATTTCATTCAGGTTAAAGGCTTTGGTCAGACGGCCCATTGGACGGTCAAAACCTTCACGCTCATAAATTTCGCCTTCAATCACCACCACACGCTCATTCACGATAATGTCTTTAAAACGCTGGAAACGTTCGTGATTGGCAGAGACTTCAATACGGGATGTTCCGTCATCGAGAGTAATCATGACACGGTTCGGGAAGTTAGCCACATCAACCACCAAGCCAGCAAAGACGGTGGTTACACCGCGACGTGTCGGTGTGAGTTCATTTATTTTGGCTGGAATAAAAGATTTTAATTCAGGGCGATAGACATCAATTGGGTGACCCGTGAGATATAGCCCCAGTGTATCTTTTTCACCTTTGAGACGAACTTCATCGGACCAAGGTTTGACAGGTTTGGCTGGTTTACGCTGAACTTCTTCAACCTCACCAAACAAATCCATAATGCCTGTTTCACGGTTACTTCGTGCCTGTTCCGCTGCTTGCACGGCCTCAGGCAATTGCGCCATCAAGCTAGAACGTTCAATACCTAAACAGTCCAATGCACCCGCGCGGATTAAGGCTTCAAGGGTACGTTTGTTGATTTTCTTTAAATCAATACGATGGCAGAAATCAAACAAGTCTTTATATGGACCATCTTGCAGTCGAGAGTCGATCACAGACTGCATGGCCTGTTCACCGACGCCTTTAATGGCCCCTAAGCCGTAAACGATGGTTTTCTCATCGGTCGCATGGAAATGGTACAGTGACATATTCACCGAAGGTGGGAGTACGTCTAAACCATTGCTACGGCAGTCATCAATCAGGAATACCACATTATCGGTATTCTGCATTTCCGAAGACATAACCGCAGATAAAAACTCGGCAGGATAGTGGGCTTTTAACCATGCAGTTTGGTAAGCAACCAATGCATAAGCTGCAGCGTGAGATTTGTTAAAACCATAGCCTGCGAATTTTTCCATATAGTCGAAGATATGGTTAGCTGTGGCTTCATCAATATCTTTTTTCGCAGCACCTTCAATAAAGATCTGGCGCTGTTTGACCATTTCTTCAGGTTTCTTTTTACCCATCGCACGACGCAGTAAGTCCGCGCCACCCAGAGTATAACCAGCACAGTATTGTGCTGCCTGCATAACCTGTTCTTGATACACCATAATGCCGTAGGTTGGTTCGAGTACGCCTTCCAGCAAAGGATGTAAGTACTCAAATTCTCCGCCATGCATACGGTGAATAAAGTCAGGGATCAGATCCATCGGGCCAGGTCGGTATAACGATACGAAGGCAATAATTTCCTCAAATTTGCTCGGACGAGCTTCTTTGAGCATTTTTTTCATGCCGACGGATTCAAACTGGAATACCGCAGTGGTATTGGCATTGGCGAAGACTAAATAAGCGTCTTTATCATCCAGCGGAATATTGGCAATATCCAGTGCTATCTCTGAGGGATAATGCTTGTTGATGTTCTGCACCGCATCTTCAATGACGGTTAAGTTACGTAGACCCAAGAAGTCGAATTTGACCAGTCCCGCCGCTTCGACATCATCTTTATCATATTGTGCAACACGACCCGTGCCATCAGCATCGCAGAGTACCGCAGAGAAGTCGGTAATTTTGGTCGGTGCAATGACAACACCACCCGCATGTTTACCTGTATTACGGGTAATGCCTTCTAACTTCAGTGCCATTTCCCAAATTTCGGAAGCATCATCGTTGTCTGGGTTCGAAGGGTTGGTCACAATATCTTTGAGTTGTGGTTCAGCTTCAATAGACTCTTCCAGAGACAAACCTAAAGGTTTGGTTGGAATCATTTTAGAAATACGATCGGCTAAACCGTAGGATTTACCCAAGACTCGGGCCACATCTCGAATCGCACCTTTGGCCGCCATGGTGCCGAAGGTCGCAATCTGGGAAACTGCATCACGTCCATAGTTACGAGCCACGTAGTCGATGACTTTATCACGGCCAGCAATACAGAAGTCGACGTCAAAGTCGGGCATGGAGACACGTTCTGGATTTAGAAAGCGTTCGAACAGTAGATCGTAGCGTAAAGGGTCAAGATCGGTAATTTTTAAACTATAGGCCACCAAAGAACCGGCACCAGAACCCCGTCCAGGCCCTACGGGTACGCCATTGTTTTTGGACCATTGAATGAAGTCCATAACGATAAGGAAGTAGCCGGGGAATCCCATCGAGTTAATGATGTTGACTTCGTAGTTAATACGATCATCATACGGCTTACGAATTTCAGCCCAATCATCGCCACGTTGTTCAACTGGGTATAAATGGTTGAGGCGTTCTTCTAGACCTTCTTTAGACAAATGCTCAAAGAAGGAGTTAATCGTATGGCCTTCAGGAATTGGGTAATCCGGCAAGAAATATTTGCCCAGTTGCAGCGTGACATTACAACGTCGGGCAATATGAAAGCTATTTTCAATCGCAGTTGGCAAATCAGAAAACAGCTCGGTCATTTCGGCAGCTGTTTTGAAATATTGCTCAGGGCTATAAGGTTTTGGACGACGGTTATCCCCGAGTACGTAACCATCGGCAATACAGACGCGCGCTTCGTGTGCTTCAAAATCTTCACGGGTAATGAAGTGCACATCATTATGCGCAACCACACCAATATTATATTTTTTTGCCAGCTTAACCGCTTCTACAATGTAATCATCTTCAAAGGGGCGATCAGTTCGGGTCAGGGCTAAATACACACGATTGCCAAACTTTTCGATCCATTGTTCGAGTAAAGGTTCGGCCTTTTGCGGATTGGAGGAGCAGAGCATTTTACCCACATCACTGTGCATGCCCAGTAAGGCAATAATGTCGTGATGTTGTTCTAGCACCCAGTCTTTTTGTACGCAGGGAATATCAAGTTGTTGCCCTTCAATAAAACCGCGGGAAACAATTTCGGTCAGCCCACGCCAACCCGTATTGGTCATCGCCAATAAGGTCACACGATGTTCGGCATCATTCAGTCGAATGACGGAGCCTAAGATTGGTTTAATGCCTTTAGATTGGCAAGCACCATAAAATTTAACCGCTGCATGCAGGTTTGACAGATCCGTCAAAGCCAGTGCGGGCATTTCATCATTGACTGCAGCTTTAATCAGATCAGGTATCCGAACGATAGATTCAGTAATTGAAAATTCGGTATGAATACCAAGATGAACAAAGTGCATAAATGAGTCCCTGCTAAAACCACTCGATAGTTTAGCATGCTCTATGCTGATTCTGAGTTTAATTGAAATGAATTGGTTAAGTTTTAATAGCCTGACGCATGGACTGGGCTGATTTTGTTTTCAATCCTCTTGTTTTGGAGTGATTCTCTGTAGAACCTGATCAGATGTACGGTTGTAAACGCGATGAACTCAACAGGCCAGAGCTTGCTGAATGGCAAATTGCGTTAATTTTCCATTTTTAAAGTGAAAGTTGAGATAAGCGGTGTAGGGCGGGGTGAACGCTTGTGGCTGTTTCAGAAATTCTGTGACTTGGTTCCTTTCTAAAATAAGGACTTGTGCTTCACCTGATGCGCTCATTACCTGCGCGCTGTGTTTAAAATCGTGTTTAAATTGCTGCAAGGTATATTGTGCTGTAATCGGAATGTTTTGCACAACAATCGATTCGGTCATGCTCTGAGTGTTGTTCCAATTGAATCTAATCCGACCTTTAGTTTGTCCAAGTTGTCTGAAATTATTTTTATTTTGAAAAAAATGTGCATTTTTAATTTGGGGATTATCTTCAGTGAAGATTTCGAATACGAGCGTTTTATCTGCGGCTGGCTTGGCGCTATATTCATAATTTCCAGTACATTCGACAAAGACTTTAGTCGTCTTCATCAGTTTTGGTTGTAGTAGTTTTTCGACTTGATCGGCAGCAATGGCAGCATTCAGTTCAATCTGATTAACCTTCACACTGGTGACATAGTCATAAGCCATTGTATTTGCATGGCTGATAGTTGAAAGCACAGAAAGGCTCATTACGAGGGGCAGGAGTTTCATACAGATGTTCTTGTTTGTCTGATCTAAGGTACATTATAGAAAAATATCCACATAAAAAAGCTCCCATCTAGGGAGCTTTAAAATATTCGGTTTATCTTAAGCGGGATAACCAGTCACCGAGACTTTGCACCAACTGTACCAGAATCAATAAGACAATTACGGTCAGGATCACCACGCTGGTATCAAAACGTTGATAGCCGTACGAAATTGCCAGATCACCAATACCACCTGCACCGACAGCACCCGCCATTGCCGTTGCACCAATCAGGCTAATGGTCGCTGTAGTCAGATTGAGAATCAGCGAGCTGCGCGCTTCAGGTACAATAAACTTGAAAATGATTTGCCAAGGGTTAGCCCCCATCGCTTGTGCAGACTCAATAATTCCTTCATTGACTTCTAATAGCGAAGTTTCAATCAGACGACCAATATACGGACCCACATAAATGGTGAGGGGCACAATGGCTGCCCAAGTACCAATGGAAGTGCCTACAATAACTTTGGTTAGCGGAATTACGGCAATCAATAAAATAATAAAAGGCAGGGAACGTAAAGCATTCACAATCGGGTTGAGGAGGTGATAGACCACACGATTAGGTAAAATCCCGTCTGGGCGTGTTACCAATAAGGTAATGGCCTGAATAAAGCCCCAAATCGAACCAAACAGCATGGCGAAAAACACCATGTGGAAAGTTTCCTGCATCGCAGTCACAAATTGGTCAATGCTCAGTGAGCTATGCCAAAAGGGTGCGGTAAGGTCTGTCAGCCATTGTACGATTAAATCTCTCATTCGCAGACTCCAGATTGTTCCACTTTCACACCATTTTGTTCAAAGAATGCAATCGTGTCTTGAATGATTAGTGGATCGCCCAAGAGCTGGATAAACATCTGTCCAATGACCGAACCATTAATTTCGGTCATGTTGGCGAACAAAATATTCAGACTGATATCGAATTGCTTAATAGCTGCCTGAACCACGGTTTCTTGGGCTGAAGTACCCAAGAATTGCAAGCTATAAATACTGTGCTGATTTTGATTTTCTAAATTCTTGAGAATATTAATCGGCAATTGTTGCTGTAATACCGTTTGAATGAAGTTCTTGGTGGTTGGATGCTGCGGTTGACTGAAGATATCCAGTGTAGGACCTGTTTCAATCACTTTGCCTTGTTCCATCACCGCGACATAATCACAAACCGATTCAATCACATCCATTTCATGGGTCACCATGACAATGGTAATCCCTTGTTCTTGATTAATTTTTTTTAATAATGCCAGAACAGATTTGGTGGTTTGCGGATCTAGCGCTGAAGTGGCTTCATCACAGAGTAAAATTTTAGGATGATTGGCTAAGGCGCGGGCAATACCAACCCGTTGTTTTTGTCCACCTGAGAGTTCGTCTGGAAAGGCATCTTTTTTATGCTTCAGATCGATAAAATCAAGCAATTCATTTAAACGCTTTTCTCTTTCCGCTTTGGAAAAGCCCAAAAGCTTCAGCGGCATTTCAATGTTAGCAGCTACTGTTTTGGTTTGTAGCAAATTGAAGTGTTGGAAAATCATGCCGATATTTGCACGTTCTTGACGTAATGAACGTGCATCCAAAGCCGTAAAGTCGGTATCACGAATAATGACCTGACCTTGCGTCGGACGTTCAAGCAAATTAATCAGACGGATTAAGGTACTTTTACCTGCACCACTATAGCCAATAATGCCAAAAATACTGCCATCTGGAATAGTCAGGTTAATGTTATCCAGAGCACGTATGGTTTGACCCTTGAGCTCGTAGTGTTTTGAAATGTCTTTAAATTCAATCATAGCGTCAAAAACTGTACAAAATGAAAAAACAGGCAAAAGTCACTTTGCCTGTTTTGTTTGCAGCATTATATTACTATTTGCTTTCTGTAAGATAGCTAACAGGTTTGTTTACATCAATTTTAGTGCCACCAAAGTGTTCTTGAACATATTGTTCTACCGCTTTAGTGTGGTAAAGCTCGCCCACTTTTTTCAAGATAGGATCATCTTTACGAGATTCAGCCACAGCTAAAATGTTCACGTTCATTTTTGTGCTTTGGTCAATTGGCTCATAGAAAACCGCATCTTTTAATACGTTTAAGCCACCTTCCATTGCAAGGGTATTGCCTAATACAATAGCATCCACTTCGTCTTTAACACGAACAGCTGTTGCCATTTGAATTGGTTTGATTACTAATTTTTTGTTGTTTTCAACGATGTCTGCAGGTGTGCCTTTTACATCATCAAAACCAGTTTTTAATTTCACTAAACCAGCAGATTGCAGTAATAACAATGCGCGTGATTCGTTTGCACCATCGTTAGGAATTGCAATGGTTGCGCCATTTTGGAATTCATCAAGCTTTTTCACTTTGCTTGAGTAAATGCCCATAGGCTCAAGGTAAGTGGTCGAAATCGGTGCAATCTTGTCTTTGTTATTGGCATTAAATGCAACCAAGTAAGCGTAAGATTGGAATGCGTTAATGTCGATTTCTTTATTGGCTACTGCGGTGTTCATCGCAACATAGTCAGTAAAGTTTTTAACTTCGAGTTTGATGCCCGCTTCTTTGGTTTCTGGAAGCGTAGCAATGAAACGCCAGATGTCAGCGTCAGAACCCGTAGATGCCATAACCACAGTTTGTTCAGTGGTGGTTATGGTATCGGTTTTTGCTTCAGTTGCAGGAGCTTCCTGTTTGCTGCAGGCACTGAGTGTTAATACAGATGCACTCAATAAAACGCTAAATAGCTTTTTCATGAATAATTCCTAGTGCAGACGAACTCAATCGTAATTGCATTATAAAGACGCGCTAAATAAATATGCAGGATCACGATGAATGGTAGTGTCTGAATTAAAATTCGGTACTTTGCGATTTTCAGCTCTAAACAAGCCAGAAAATTCGCTTCATCCCAACAAGACCAAAATAATTTTCGTATTAAGCCTATCAAAAAAATCACGTTATGATATTGAAATCATGCCGTATTGCATCGCAACAGTTTTTGATGTCTTAAAAAGTTACGTTATGATAACAATAAAACTATATTCAATATAGTGAATAAGAATTCAATGCTTATCTGTTTAGACGCAAAGAAAAATATTCGATTTAATTAAAATAATAATAAAAACAATATATTGTTTTAACTTAATTTGACTAATTTTTTAATTTTGCTGAAAAATTAATCTTTATAAGATTTTATCCAATAGACATATGAAAAATGAATAAACCTTGCTTTAGGCTTTAGATCGACTATTTTTAACATAATGATAAATTTGAAATATTTAGGTTAAGTTCATTTGAGTGGAAACAAGATTGGTATAGGACATCGAAAATTCGTGAATCTTTTTCTAGACTAAAGTCTAGTACGGTTGGAGATTTTGATGAAATCATGCTGGACTGAAGATGTACATTAAAAATGGCATATCTACTTTTATTTTAAGGTTTTTTGTTGATGCGTAATCAAGTTTAAAGTTGCAGTGATGCTGAACATGTAAATGCAAACTTTTGGGAATAAGGCGGAATAGGATATTTTGCTGTGTGTATAGCGTGGATCAATAAGTTGCTGTACTGCATTGAGGGTTGGATTAATTTTTACGGGTATCAGTGCTTTGGGTTTAAAATAGAAAAACCTGCTTAACGCAGGTTTTTCCACAATCACTGATGGATTATTTTAAGAATTGAGCCGACTCATAAGCTGGGTTTGGATAGTTGTAGAATCCTTTGCCTGTCGCCATGCCTAAATAACCTGGGTGAATAAATTCTTTTTCTAATTTTTCTAAAATGCTTGCCATCAGTGGATTGGTTTCAACATTCAATTTTGCAACATTATATACCGTAGTAATCCCGATAATATCCAGAATTGCAAAAGGACCTTTTGGTGAACCAAAAGATTTCATCCATGTTTTATCAATCGTGTGAGGGTCAGAAACTTCTTTAACCCAAAGTTCTAAAGCAGAAATACAATATGGGACTAACATGGAGTTCAGGATATGACCTGGTTGTTCTTTGTAAATTGGTAAAGCAACCATGCCAATCGCTTTGGCAAACTCAACCAAATCATCGAACACTTTTTTATCTGTTCCAGCATGGCCCATGATTTCTGCCATGTTGTTCACCCAAATTAAATTGGCAAAATGTAACGCCAAGAATTTTTCAGGACGTCCCGTCGTTTCTGCAAATTGACTTGGTAATAGGGTTGATGTATTGGTTGCAAATACGGTTTTTGCTGGAGCAACTTGGCTCAGTTGCTTATAAAACTCAGTTTTGATGGCAACATCTTCAGGAGCAGCTTCAATCACTAAATCAGCATCTTTCACTGCTTCAGCTAGGTTGGATTGATAGCTTAGATTATTGAATGTATTGTCGAGCTGTTCTTGAGTCGCATTCAAATCTCGTTTATAGCATTCGCTTAATTCGAAAAATTTAGCTTTGGCTTTGGCTAAAATCTCATCGTTAATGTCGTAAACCGTAACTTTAAAACCATGGAATGCTGTTTGAAACGCGATTTGATAGCCGAGTACACCGCTTCCTGCGACAGTAACATTTTTGAAATTCATTCTATTTTCCTTGTTTTCACATTTATGAAAATGGACATCATCCTTGACCAACTGCATCTATCTCGACATCTTTAATTGTTGTTGAGGTAATGCGTGGTTAAATGTCCATGTTTGCAATTGTGCTGATATTTTTTTATGCTAACTTGACAAA
The DNA here is from genome assembly GCF_059758585.1 of Acinetobacter sp. GQ146. Classification (NCBI taxonomy): domain Bacteria; kingdom Pseudomonadati; phylum Pseudomonadota; class Gammaproteobacteria; order Moraxellales; family Moraxellaceae; genus Acinetobacter; species Acinetobacter sp. GQ146. The sequence continues at coordinate 33,170 of NZ_JCAXDV010000002.1, read as the reverse complement.
TCGAGACTATTTTTTGACATGTTGAGACAAGGATTGTTGGCATGAAGTATTCGGATTCTGTGAATTATATAGCACAGAAACATGTATTTAGCGATAAAGTTCATAGTTCAGGCTTACGGGGTTATCCTGAAATTATGCAGCAGTTCGGTGTAGATCCAGTGCCATTATTAAAAAAATATGGGCTACAGTTGTCTGAATTGCAAGATGATAAAAAATGGATTTCGCAATGTGCATTGATACAACTTTTGGAAGATAGTTCTCAACAAGCGAACTGTGCCGATTTGGGTTTACGTCTCTCTACCTATCAAGACATTAGTATTCTTGGGGTGTTGGGGGTCATCTTACAAAGTGCGACGACCTTGCGTGAGGTGATTAAATACAGTTCTGATTTGTTGTTTTTGCATGGTACTGCACTTCGGCTGTATATGAATGAGCATGTGACCATAGATTTATCTGGGCGTAGTCAGGACATGGTTGAAATTATTTATGACATTCAGCTCAGTGATGCATCCAATATTTTAAGTAAACGGCAGACGATGGATTTAGGGCTGGCTGTATGCCACAGTGTGCTTCGGTATTTAAGCGCAGAAAATTATCAATTATTAAAAGTTACTTTGCCACATAGCCCGATTGCACCACTCAATATTTATAAACGCTTTTTTAATGCTGAGGTGATTCCAAATCAGAAAAATGCCGCCTTGTACTTGCATAAAAATATGCTTAATGTTCAGTTAGATAGTACCGATCAAGGCTTGCGAGAAATTGTAGATAGCTATTTGGAGCGAAGTTTCCGCAACCATAAAGATTCTATTGTTGATCGTGTACGGCATGCGCTTCGTATTAATTTATCTGGTCCTAAAGCCAATAAGGTTGATATCGCTAAAATGTTGGCGATGCATCCTAGAAGTTTACAACGCAAACTCAATGAAGCAGGGGTGAGTTTTGAAGAGGTTAAAGATCAATTACGCCAACAGTTGCTGTTGCAATATTTGGCGGAAACGCAGGTATCTATGAACCAAATTGCTTCAGTTTTAGGATTTTCTGAACAGTCCGCATTAAGTCGGGCCTGTAAAAAGTGGTTTGGTGTGACACCAAGGGAATTAAAAGCGCGAGCAACTTCAACCCAAGGGGCAGGTTCTGTTGTTTAAGTACTTAGGGCCGATTTAAATTTGGGCGAACCTTAGCTGGTGTGCGTGATTGTGATGTAAAAAACCCGCAAACTTGCGGGTTTTTTTATGCCATGTTCAATGCTGATTATGCATTTTCACGAGCAATAGCACGGTAACCAATGTCTTTACGATATTGCATACCATCAAAAGTAACTTTTTGGCAAAGTTCTAGGGCTTTCGCTTGTGCTTCACCAATGGTGTTGCCTAATGCAGTCACGCAAAGGACTCGACCACCAGCAGTCACGATGTCGCCATTTTCATTGACTTTTGTCCCTGCATGGAAAACTTTGGCATCGGTCATTGCTGTATCTAAACCAGAAATTACATCACCATTGCTTGAAGTTTCAGGGTAGCCTTTAGACGCAAGCACGATACCCACGGTTTTACGTGTATCCCATTCTGCTTCGGCTGGAAGATTACCTGCAATGCCTGCTTCAACCAGATCAACCAATGAAGATTTTAAACGCATCATAATTGGTTGGGTTTCAGGATCACCGAAACGACAGTTGAACTCGATTACACGTGGTTGACCTTGTTCATCAATCATTAAGCCAGCATATAAGAAGCCAGTATAAACATGACCATCTTTCTTCATGCCTTCTACAGTAGGACGCATCACTTCAGCCATCACGCGATCAAAGACTTCGCTGGTCACAACTGGAGCAGGGGAATAAGCACCCATACCGCCTGTATTTGGACCTTGGTCACCTTCAAAAATACGTTTGTGATCTTGCGATGTTGCCATTGGTAAAATGTTGTCGCCATCAATCATACAAATGAAAGATGCTTCTTCACCCGCAAGGAATTGCTCAATCACAACACGTGAACCAGCATCACCAAATTTGTTGCCAGCCAACATGTCATCAATCGCTGCAAAAGCTTCATCGTTGCTCATTGCCACGATTACGCCTTTACCTGCTGCTAAACCATCAGCCTTAATCACGATTGGTGCGCCATGTTCAGTCACATAAGCTTTAGCTGCTTCAACATCGGTGAAAACATCATAAAATGCTGTTGGGATGTTGTGACGCTTTAAGAAGTGTTTAGCAAAAGCTTTTGAACCTTCTAGCTGTGCAGCAAACTGAGTTGGACCCCAAATTTTTAGTCCTGCTTCACGGCATGCATCAACCACACCATTCACCAAAGGCGCTTCTGGGCCGACAACAATTAAATCCACCGCATTGTTTTTGGCAAATTCAATAATTGCAGGATTGTTTTGAATATCTAAAGCAACATTTTCACATTTATTTTCTGTTGCAGTGCCTGCATTACCAGGTGCAACGAAGACTTTTGCTACTTTTTCGTCCTGAGCGATTTTCCATGACAATGCATGTTCACGACCGCCACTACCCAAAACTAAAATGTTCATCGGTTCATACTCCATGAATCGAAATGACATAAAGTCTTCTGCAGAAATGCCGAAGACTTTATGCAAGATTTAGAAATCTGTTTTAATTGATACGAATGACAAAGTCATTACAGTCGAAATCCGCAATTAGTGACGGAAATGACGCATACCTGTAAATACCATGGCGATACCTGCTTCATCCGCAGCAGCGATGGTTTCTTCATCACGCATAGAACCACCTGGTTGGATAATGCATTTAATGCCTGCTTTCGCTGCATTATCAATACCATCACGGAATGGGAAGAAAGCATCTGATGCCATTACCGCACCTTCAACCACTAAACCAGCATGTTCAGCTTTGATCGCCGCAATACGTGCAGAGTTAACGCGGCTCATTTGACCTGCGCCTACACCAATCGTTTGACGGTTTTTCGCATAAACAATTGCGTTTGATTTCACGTATTTTGCAACTTTCCAAGCAAAGATCATGTCATCAATTTCTTGTTCAGTCGGAGCGCGCTTAGTCACAACTTTAAGATCATCTTTAGTGATCATGCCTAAGTCTTGGTCTTGAACCAATAAACCGCCATTCACACGTTTGTAGTCGAGTTGTGGAGCACGTTCATCAATGGCTGGTAATTCACCGCAAACCAATACGCGAACATTTTTCTTCGCGCCAGTTACTTCAAGTACGCCTTCAGCAATACTTGGTGCAATGATCACTTCAACAAATTGGCGGTCAACAATCGCTTGCGCAGTTGCCACATCAAGCTCACGGTTGAATGCAATAATACCGCCGAATGCAGATTCAGGATCTGTTGCATAAGCAAGATCATAAGCAGCTTGAATGCCGTCTAATGAAACTGCAACACCACATGGGTTTGCATGTTTAACGATTACACACGCTGGTTTTGCGAAAGATTTAACACATTCAAGTGCCGCATCGGTATCTGCGATGTTGTTATAAGAAAGCTCTTTGCCTTGAAGCTGTTTTGCGGTTGAAACAGATGCTTCAGTTGCTGCAGAGTCAACATAGAACGCAGCCGCTTGATGCGGGTTTTCGCCATAACGCAAATCTTGAGCTTTATTTAATTGTGTGTTGAAGGTACGTGCAAATTTGTCCGCTTCACCTTCAGCTTTGCCTACGCGAGCACCGAGGTAAGAAGCAATCATGCCATCGTATTGTGCTGTGTGTTCAAAAGCTTTTACAGCTAAATCAAAACGAGTTTCATAAGACAACGCGCCATTGGCTTTAAGCTCAGCAACAACAGTGTCATAGTCAGAGGCATTGACAACAATACCAACAGACGCATGGTTTTTCGCAGCAGCACGAACCATGGTCGGGCCACCAATGTCAATGTTCTCAATCGCATCGGCAAGTGAACAGTTTGGTTTAGCGACTGTTGCAGCAAATGGATAAAGGTTCACAACCACCAAGTCAATCGCGTCGATGTTGTGTTCTGCCATAACAGCTTCGTCTAAACCACGACGAGCCAAGATGCCGCCATGAATTTTCGGATGTAAAGTTTTTACACGACCATCCATCATTTCTGGGAAACCAGTGTGCTCTGAAACTTCAACAACTGCGATATTGTTGTCTTTAAGCAACTTATATGTACCACCAGTTGATAAAATTTCTACCCCTAGAGCAGAAAGGTTTTGAGCGAACTCAACAATGCCAGTTTTATCGGAAACAGAGATTAACGCGCGTTTAATGGTCATGATCTTCGTCACAGTTTTCAAGAATTAAAACAAAAAAGCTAAAATAGCAGGTAAAAAAAATGCCCGCGGAAGCCGCAAGCATTTTATCATTTATTCACTCATTAAACCGTGAGCTTTCAACTTTTTACGTAAAGTACCACGGTTCAGTCCTAGGATCTCAGCAGCACGTGTTTGGTTGCCACGTGTATACTCAAGAACTACAGATAAAAGAGGTTTCTCCATTTCTGCCAGCACCATGTCATATACCTGAGAAGGTTGCTCGCCTTGCAATTGAGCAAAGTAATGGCGAACTGCGCGATCTACGTGAATACGTAGAGCAACATCAGATTGTGCAGTAAAAATAGGAGATTTGCTATTCATGCGAATTAATCCGAAAAATCAGATACCACTTGGGTAAAGCGGTATATTAATGTTGTCTATAAAAATAAATGAACTCCGTTTTAGATCCTAAAACGAGGAGTTCTAAAACTCGTACATTTAGCTTGCCACAATTCAGCTATTTTGATCAAAAAACATACGTAACAATAGTTTAATATTTGTTACTGATCAAATTCAAAACAAAAAATAGATACCCTACGCATTATCTGAAATAAAGCGCATTGGCAAAACTAGTAGTTGTTGTGAAATTTAGCGAGGAGTTTGCAGCACAAAGCTTTCGTGGCGCGTATGATACCATTGTCTTAGAAAAAGTGAGCAAGAAAACTGCATTTTTTTTACTTTTTTTTTACTTTTTTTGTAGTTTTTTCCTTTTTTAAGGACCAATGATTTCTAAACGGTACTCATCAAAGCTTTTTCTTTCCACTGGAAGCTCAAAATTAATTTTAAAAGGTCTTTTTTGAGGGATACGCTGAATACCGACTAAACTGTCGGCTAAGTATTCGCGGGGATGGAGTGTATAAGTACCCGTTTGTACCCCTTGATTAGTCAGGATGACTTTAATAATAGGTAAGGGAAGGCTTTTATCGTGAGAGTTGACCAACTCGCCAGTAAAAAGGGTACGATTTTTAGCAACACGTTTGGCTTTTAATTTTGTTGCTGTGATTAAATTATAGTTTTCTTGTAGCCTTTCACATTTAAATGCAGCACAGACTTGATTAAAGCCCATAGCCAGTGTGGGGTTATTTCTGAGATATTGAGGATTAAACCAGAAGAACTGGAATAACAATAATAGAATTAACGTGACGTTGATGATGCCCCACATAACATAATAAGCAGGACTACGAGGTTTTCTTTCTACATCTTTTTCAGCCAGATTCAATGCAGGGAAATTACCAATTGGATCAGTACTGAAATAGTTAAGATTGTTGAGGTAGGTTTTTAAGTCAATATTAGAGTGTTCAATTTTACGATCAAAAATTTCAAGTAACTGGTGGCGATTAGACAAAGAATGCTCAAAAACAATGTTTGTCATTTGAGGTCGGTATTCTTCATCTTGCTCAGCGGTATTAAATGCTTGATCTGTAGAGGATGAACTAGTTAATGGCGAACTGAAGGGTTGAGTGAGTAGGTGGGTCAAAGCATTAAACGTGGTTGAACACTTTGGGCAACAAACCATGCCCTGAGCAACAGTCAGTTGAGCCACAGAGACTCGGTAAATTGTCAGACACTCAGGACAGCTGGTTTGTTTTTCACTCATGATTTTTAAATTAGATAATTAGGATTTGTGGCGTTTGCCTGAAATTCGGCACCAGTTTTCTTCACGTTTTTCAACTTCTAATATATCAAAGAATTCAGAGTAAATGCTAGAAACATCAGCAACTTGCTCTTCAATAACGCCCGCAAGTGCGAACTCTGCCTCAGATTTGGTTAAAGTTGCAAACTCTGGAGCAAGTGCCATCAGTGGGCCCGCTAAAATATTGGCCACCAATACATCTGCTTTTTGGCTACAAAAAGTTTCATTGAACTCGTCTGGTAGACCCACAAAAATATTCTCGAGCACACCATTTAATTCAGCATTTTGTTGTGTGGCTAACACTGCTTGAGGGTCAATATCCGTTGCATAGACTTTTTTTGCACCTAAAAGTAATGCCGCGACACCTAAAATACCAGAACCACAACCGTAATCGATGACGACTTTGTCTTTGAGGTCTGTTTTGCCTAACCATTGTAAGCACAAGAAGGTGCTCGCATGGTTACCTGTACCAAAAGCCAAACCTGGATCAAGTTTAATATTGACGGCATCTGCTTCAGGCGGTTCTAACCATTCAGGTACGATCCAGAATTTTTCACCAATTTGAATTGGCTCATAGTAGTCCATCCAAGATCTTTCCCATACTTGATCTTCGAGGAATTCACTACGTAATGGTGCATCAGGCATTTGAGTACGAATGAAGGTTTCTAATGCCGCAACATCAATTTCTTCATGGTCTTCTTGCGCATAAATACCTGTCACAATAACTTTATTCCAAAGCGGAGTTTCGCCTGGAAGTGGCTCAAGTAAGTCTTGATTTTCAGCATCGTCCAAAGTCACGCTCACTGCGCCCAATGAACTTAATAAGGTTTCTGTAAAATCGACTTGTGCTTGATCAACAGTAATATGAATTTGTAACCACTTCACGGATATAACCCAAACTTTGCTTTTCTAAAGCGCACATTGTAGCCCAGAGCCACTCATACAGCTACACTTTCCTACAACTGTAAAAAAGGATGCATCAGCATCCTTTTGGGTTTTGGATTTTAAGACTCAAGTTCGAGGGAAGGATTACGACTCTGCGTAGGTTCGGCTTGACGGTCAAATTTATTCAGCAACATGCCAAAACCTGCGGCAATGATATACATAAATAAGGAATAGACCGCAGCAGGCATAGAAATGGTGGAGTTTTGAAGCACTGTCAGTGCAATCGTTATGGCTAAGGTGCCATTATGGATTCCAATTTCAAAAGCACAGGCTCGGGCTTGGGTGGTGTGGATCCCCAGCATGCGTGGTACAAAATAACCCACAGACAGACTGATGATACAAAAAAGAATGGTTGCTGCTCCAATTTGCGCGAAGTATTCCATAATATTAGCGCGTTCTTTCATGAATGCCGCCACAATAATGAGGATTAAGAACACGACAGCAAAAATTCGAACTGGCTTGTTCATTTTACGGGTAAAATTCGGGGCAAAGTGGCGAATGAGCATGCCAATTCCAACAGGCACAATAATGATGCTAAAAACCTGAATAATTTTACTGAACTGTAAATTAATTTGTTGACCATCATTCATGAAATGTCCAATGGAGAAATTGACAATAAATGGCAAGGTCACAGCGGCGAGCACTGAGTTAATCGCAGTTAGGGTAATATTTAAAGCAACATCACCTTTAAACAAGTAGCTAAATAAATTGGCTGTACTTCCACCCGGTGAGGCAGCGAGTAACATTAAGCCCACAGCCAGTAAGGGGGGTAATGCAAAAAGTTTACACAGTAAGAAGGCAACACCGACCAGTAAAATCAGTTGGCTAAAAAGCGCAATCAGGACAGCTTTGGGTTGTTGCGTGACACGGGCAAAGTCTTTAGGGGTTAGCTCCAAACCTAAACCCATCATCACAATTCCTAATGCCAAGGGTAAAACGACAGTAATCAATCCTGTATCCATTCTTAATTCCTTGTTAATTTTTCGATTTTTTATACAGAAACTCGATCCTGAGTTTCATATTCAGATTGCGATGAATATTTTTGTGTAGGGGTATTCGCATCTGCGATTCACAATCCTGTTTGATCTTAACCAATTCATATCAATTGAAAATGACATTTATGTGCACTTCATTACAGCGCATGGTTTTGAATGTAATCAGCATTCTTTTGAGATAAAAGTGATGCATTGCACGCTAAGAGATAATGAATAGGCAAGTTAATTAGGAATAATCTTTGGTAAGTAACTGTTTTATTATGATATTTATTAGTTTTATCTTTGGAGTAGAATGAGGCCAAAACAATAGGTCTGCGATGTATTTTAAAATTAACAAGGGCATTTTGTTATCAAAAAGCATTTAAAGCGTGACTGTGCAGGACACATTTGATTTAGGGTTCTAGAAGTTCTTAATTGGGTTCATATACAAGTTCGGAGAAATTATCTTTGTGGGTCAGTAAATAGCCCATCATTAAGGCAAACAGATACATGAAAACTGAATAGAGGGCCGATGGAATGGCGCTTGTTGAATTGGAGAGGGCTGCAAGAGCCATGATTAGGGAAATAGCCGTGTTAGGTATACCCATTTCAAAGGTACAGTCGCGGGCTTGAGTATCATTGATGCCGCATAAATGGGAATTAAATAGCGGATCAATAAGCGACTAAAACAGAACAAGGCGGTGGCAAGCTTCGAACTCGCAAAGTAATCTGGTAAATGGTTTTTTCGATTTAAGGTATACAGAAATAAGCTGGATCAGAAAATGGCGGAAAGCCTGTGCTACGGCTTTTGAGATATGGGCCGTGTGTTGTAAAACGATGATGAATCAACAGGTTAATGCTCGCCAGCACAATCATCATTATTCGAATTAGGGTTTGGTTAAATTTTAAAAATAGACAATGAATAAAGTGGTCAAAACCGCAATGCTTTGACCACTTTGTGGAGGATAACTCTTTAGAACGTGGCGATTATTTAGGATATGGAGGGGTAAAGCCGAGCGCACATTTCCCTTTGACTTCCATACCATTGATCATGACAGATTTGGTCATCATATCGGTTTGACATGCAGTCATCAATTCGGATTCATTTCCTTTTACTGCTTTATTGGTACTGAAGAACTGCGGCTCGCAGGTTCCATTCCAAATAATGCCTCGATAAGCAAAACTAACAGGTGTTCCTTGAGATTTGCCTTTACACACCTGCATGTATTTTTGAACGTTATATATTGTTTCAACTTTATCATTTGCTTGAGTTGCTAATGGAGCTAGACAGAAACCACCTAAAACAGCAGAGAGAAGTAAATTCTTATTCATGATGCGTACCTTGTTCCTTTGTTTCTAATGTTGTTAATTAATAGGATAAAAAATAGACAAAATAAAACAGTTTAAATCAGGTAAACAGTGCAGAGAAATTGTGTGTAATTGCTTAATTATTGGACGATTCAATAGCTTTTATGTAGTGATATGCAACTGCCAATGTGAAGTGTTCTAAAATAAAATCGACTTGATTTGTCAACTTATTCGTCAATATTTGATATAATACTCTGTCATTCTTTTTATTTCTCTCTATACCACTATGCATTATCCTAAAGTTTACGATGTCATTGTTATCGGTGGCGGTCACGCAGGTACGGAAGCAGCCCTTGCTGCGGCGCGTATGGGTCGACAGACTTTACTCCTGACTCATAACATTGAGACTTTAGGGCAGATGAGCTGTAACCCTGCGATTGGTGGTATTGGTAAATCGCATTTGGTTCGTGAAATTGATGCATTGGGCGGTGCTATGGCGCTGGCTGCCGATAAAGGTGGTATTCAGTTCCGTATTTTAAACTCACGTAAAGGTGCAGCAGTCCGCGCGACGCGTGCACAGGCTGACCGCGTGCGTTATAAAGCTGCGATTCGTGAGACCCTAGAAAATCAAGCGAATTTGGATATTTTCCAACAAGCGGCAGATGACCTGATTGTGGATGGCGATACCGTGAAAGGTGTTGTGACGCAAATGGGGATTCGTTTTGATGCGAAAACGGTGGTATTGACTACAGGGACTTTCTTGGGCGGCGTGATTCACGTGGGTCTAGAAAAATCGAGTGGCGGTCGTGCTGGTGATCCACCTTCGATTGCACTTGCAGCGCGTTTACGTGAATTAAAGCTTCCAGTGGGTCGTTTAAAAACAGGTACACCACCACGTATTGATGCACGTTCTGTAGACTTCTCCGTCATGACACCTCAACCAGGGGATTTTCCATCTCCGGTGATGTCATTTATGGGTGATGCATCTATGCACCCAGAACAAGTCAACTGCTACATCACCCATACCAATGAAAAAACCCATGACATTATTCGTGGCGGCTTAGACCGTTCACCAATGTACACGGGTGTGATTGAAGGGGTTGGACCACGTTACTGCCCATCGATTGAAGATAAAATTCACCGTTTTTCGGATAAAGATTCGCATCAAGTCTTCTTAGAGCCAGAAGGTTTAGATACACACGAACTTTATCCAAATGGTATTTCGACCTCTTTACCATTTGACGTACAGTTTGAATTAGTACGTTCGATTCGTGGTATGGAAAATGCGCATATTTTACGTCCGGGTTATGCGATTGAATATGATTACTTTAACCCACAAGCCCTCAAATTTACTTTGGAAACCAAAGCGATTAACAACCTGTACTTTGCAGGTCAGATTAATGGTACAACGGGCTATGAAGAAGCAGGTGCACAAGGCTTACTTGCAGGCTTAAATGCTGCGCGTCGTGCATGGGATCAAGAACAATGGACGCCAAAACGTGACGAAGCGTATATTGGTGTATTGGTTGACGACTTAATTACTTTAGGCACTAAAGAACCGTACCGTATGTTTACCTCACGTGCGGAATACCGTTTGATGTTACGTGAAGATAATGCGGATCAGCGTTTAACGACAATTGGTCGTGAAATGGGCTTGGTGGATGATGAACGCTGGGCAGCTTACTGTGAAAAAATGGAAGCTGTTGAGAAAGAAACTGGTCGTTTGCAACATCTTTGGGCTGCACCCAACAATCCAATGGGTAAAAAGTTTGTGGAAATGACAGGTGCTGACTTGTCTAAAGAGTGTAGCGCCATCGACTTGCTCAAACGTCCAAATATTTCATTTGCGCAAATTGCAGAACTGACAGGTTCTGAAGTGTCACAACAAGTGGGTGACCAAATTGAAATTGCAGTGAAATATGAAGGCTATATTAACCGTCAGCATGAAGATGTTGCGCAAATGAAGCGTTTGGAAGAAACTAAAATTCCAGCAGATTTTGACTATGACGCGGTTTCAGGTTTATCACGTGAAATTACTTTAAAGCTGAAAGATGTACGCCCAGATACCTTAGCGCAAGCAGGTCGTATTCCGGGTGTGACACCTGCAGCAGTGCAGTTGGTGATGATTACGATTCGTAAGAATGCACAAACTAAAAAATCTGCTTAAGTCCATTTGATTTGAAAAAACCCGCTTTAGAGCGGGTTTTTTTTATGTAAATTTGGGGATCATCATTATTGGTGATGGCATGATAGAGAATAACTTTATTATTTATATCTATATGAAAATTAATAATTTTAATAAATTGTAATCGCTCAAAGCTATTGAGATATAAGCTTTTACATCTTAATTTTTAGAGTTTTGTAATAGAACACAAATTAAACCCGACCATTGTCGTGCTATTTCTAGTCAATGATCCCTTTCAAAATAGCCCCACAAGTTTTAGCCAACTTGCAAACTATTGATGGAGATCAATTATGGCTCAAACAAACATGGGAAAAATGCAAAAATTCCTCACCGTATTTTTGTGTTTCTGGGTGGCTTTTTTTGAAGGTTTTGACCTACAAGCGCCTGGTATTGCCGCAAAAGGAATCGCAGCAACCTTTGGTTTAGATCAAGTACAAATGGGCTATGTATTCAGCCTTGGTGTGTTTGGCATGCTGTTTGGTGCATTCTTTGGAGGGCGTATTGCAGATTATTGGGGGCAAAAGAAAGTCCTGATGCTGTCTATTGCCATTTTTGGCATATTTTTTAGTATTACAGCAATTGCACCGAATATCGAAGTTTTATATCTCGCTCGCTTTTTTACGGGCTTAGGTTTAGGTGCAGCCATGCCAACTATGATTTCAGTGGTGGGGGATGAGGCAACAGAAGCCAACCGCGGTAAATTAAACAGTTTGATGTATTGTGGATTACCCGTCGGTGCCATCTTTGTGGCGGGGCTGGCGATTTATTTTAAAGATATTGCGTGGCAAACCCTATTTCTGATTGGTGGAATCACTCCTTTGATTCTTATTCCGTTCATGGCAATCATTTTAAAAGACAAGCGAAAACTACCTGAGTTTTCAGAAACTTCGGAAACTGCTCCTGTACCTGCAATGACAGAAGTATTATTTCAGCAACAGAAATTCAAGCAAACTCTTCCGCTTTGGATCAGTTTCTTTTTTACCTTAATGGTGAATTATATTTTAATTAGCTGGTTGCCGAATTTACTGATGGAGCAAGGGCTAGAAAAACAACAAGCATTTTTAGTCATGCTGGTGTTTCAAGTGGGCGCAGTGATTGGCACTTTGGGTTTTGGTTATTTGCTAGACCGTCTTCAATTATGGCAAATGGCCATGATTATTTACTCAGGGTTATTGATTGCACTGTGTTTACTGTTTACCAGTAAAGTGGTTGCGGTATTAATTATGGCTGGGGTATTGGGCGGGATTTTCTCTACAGGAGGGCAATCAATCCTCTATGGAATTTCCCCAATCTTTTACTCAGGTTCGGGTAAAGTCACAGGCGTTGGTAGTGCCATTTCCTTAGGACGATTGGGCGCAATGACAGGACCTTTATTAACAGGCAAAATTTTAGCACTCGGCTTGGGTACAAGCGGTATTTTAATGGTCAGTGCCCCCGGGGTGATTGTCTCTGCCATAGCTGTGACGGCATTGTCTCGATTTAAAGCACGTAAAGAGCAAACCATCGTGGAATGCGCTGAATGAAGTAAAAACTAACGCCAAAGAGCACAGGGGGTGATCATACGCAACTGTGCTTTTTTTAGGGTTCATGATGCTAGTTTACATAAAATAAAGCCGAAGAAAGATGTCTGAGACCAAGCCTGAAATAATTTCGGGAAATGAGAATAAACCGTCTTTTTTTTAAATAAATGAGTAAATTACGGAATAAAATTTGCTACATTATATAAAAATACTCTCATTTAGCATTGGGTTAAATATGTCTTACATCGTTCCAGATGAAGAATTATTACAAACGCGAACGAAAAAATTCCTAAAACGTATTTTTATCATGCGGCAACTGGGGACATTTTTATGCTTTTTACCAATCTATTCAGTTTTATCTGACCTGAATTATCAGAGCGCTTATTTTATTGTTTTAATGGCAAATGCTTTTATTTGGCCAAGTTTGGCTTATTTCATTAGTAAAAAATCCAATGATCCTGTTAAGACCGAGCAAACCAGTTTAATTTTAGACACCATATTTGGTGGTGCTTGGATCGCGGTAATGGGTTTGAGTCCCATGCCTTCTTTTATTATTGTAGCTGTGTTTATTGCAGATCGTTATGCCGCTGGCGGCTGGAAACTGTTAGCACCGTCAATATTGGGTTTTACGGTGTCTTTGCTGGGTGTATGGGTGGCTGTGGGTATGCCATTCACCTTAACCTTTAGTCCGCATACGGTTTGGCTGACGATTCCGCTTGCAACTTTATATCTGATTGCTATAAGTGTCTTGTCTCGAAAATTATCCACCAATTTAAGTCAAAAAAACCGTCAATTTGAGCGGATTGCCCTGATGGACCCGCGCTTACATATTCCCAACCGCCGTTTGTTTGAACAGCGTCTGGCCAGTACCTTTTTACAAACTCAACGAGGCCATACGACAGCTTTTTTGATGTTGATTGATGTGGATCATTTTAAGGATATTAATGATACCTATGGTCATGAGATGGGCGATTATGTCTTGATTGAATTGTCGAATATTCTAAGAGAATCCATTCAAAGCAAAGATATTCCTGCCCGATTTGGGGGAGATGAACTGGCGGTGATCGTGATGGACAGCAGTTCACAAGAAATTCTGCAATTATCACACATCATTTTAAACAGAGTCAGAGATTTTCGCTTACCCAGTAATCCAAATTTTCGCATGAGTATTAGTATTGGGGTTTCTTCTGCCGCTGCGGCTGGTTCTACGACAGATTGGCTCAAGATGGCAGATCAGGCTTTGTACGAAGTCAAACGTCAGGGTCGTGATGGCGTTCAGTATATTTGTGAAATGAGCTAATCCCGAATATTTTCCAGATCTATTTTTTTCTATTTTTAAAATTGTTTTGTTTCTGGTGCATTAATGCGCCTTTATTTTTGGTTTGCCTCATCTTCGCTCAAAAATAGTATTACAGATGGATAAAATCGTAATACTAAATTGGCACAGCCTTTGCTTAATCATGACTAGAAAAAAGTGATCTAGGGTTCCGATACGCACGCGTATGTCCGAGACCGAGAGTTCACGGTTCGAAAGAACTACACGGAGGGATAAAAGCCCGGGAGGTCATGTGAATCCACCGAAGAGGTAACAGCAATGGGCTTACAGCAATATCATAATAACCAAACTCTCTGGACGGAGGTGTTGCCCGGCGGGCATCACTGGTCGGGACGCATTCAAAAAGGTGCAGTCCTTCGTTTTAAAGCACGTTCTGCACATGCCAATGTCTCGCTGTTCTGTGTCAATGCTGCCGATAAATTAGAACGCTTTAACATGCCGGACAGTTTAAAAGGTCAACATACGGCTTACTTAAGTGCAGGTCATGTACTGTATTCAGACCTTGGGCGTGTCATGGCTTCGATTGTCACTGATGAACATGGCTGGAATGATGTGCTTTGTGGTGCCAGTCGTGCCGAACAGATTGCAGCCCAGTATGGTCGTAAAAGCTTTCAAGATGTGCGGAATAGTATGTATCAAAGCGGGGTAGATGGTTTGTTGGTTGAAATGGCGAAGTGTTCATTAGGACAAACCGACTTAAGTGCCACCCTGAATTTATTTTCCAAAGTTGCGCCGAATGATGCTGGTGAACTCTCTTATGTGACCGCGGACAATACCGATCAGGTGATTGAATTGCGCTTTGAAATGGACTGTTTGTTGTTCTTGTCTGCTGCACCGCATGCTTTAGATCAGAATTCGACTTATCAACCTGCGGACATTCAGCTTTCTCTATTTAAAGCCAATCCTTTAGATGAGCATGATCTCTGTCGTGATTCATGTGCCCAAAACCAACGTGCGTTTCAAAACAATGCACGTTATTTCGCTTTATCTGATGTTTGCTAAGCACACGGGAGAACAGTCATGACAGTATTACAACATTTTGAAAAAACAGTATTAAGTGAAGTGTGTCCTGCGGGTGAGGCATGGATGTGCGAAGTGAAACAGGGACAATACTTCCGCATTGTTGATTTAGAAGGCAATCAGGCGGTGGATACCTTATTTATCAGTGCGGAAAATCTAGAAGAACGCTATAGCGCTACCGATACTTTGGCTATCAATCGTCAGATTTATTTGGAAAAGGGCACCACGTTATACAGTAACTTGGCACGTCCGATGGCCGTGATTCATGATGATAACTGTGGTCGACACGATACCTTGGGTGGTGCATGTTCATGTGAAAGCAACACCGTGCGTTATGCACATGACACTTATCCGATGCATAGCTGCCGCAATAATTTCATGTATGCCTTAGCCAAGCACCCTGTCGCGTTAAAACATGGGCTAAATGTGCGCCACATTGGTCCGAATATTAATTTCTTTATGAATGTACCCGTGACTGCGGAGGGTCATTTGAAATTTGAGGATGGCATTTCAGCCGCCGGAAAATATGTGGAAATTCAGGCCGAGATGGATTTGATTGTGCTGATTTCCAATTGCCCACAATTAAATAATCCATGCAATGCCTATAACCCGACGCCTATCCAACTGATTGTTCGTGAAGCTGCGGAGTAAGTACCATGTTTAAAAAAGTTTTAATTGCCAACCGTGGTGCCATTGCTTGCCGTGTGATCCGCACCCTGAAAAAATTGGGGATTCAATCGGTCGCGGTCTATTCTGAAGCCGACCGTGATTCTTTGCATGTGACCATGGCAGATGAAGCAGTTTGTATTGGCGCTGCACCCGCCAGTCAAAGCTATTTAAATATCGAAAAAATTCTGCAAGTGGCACAGCAAACGGGGGCAGAAGCGATCCATCCGGGTTATGGTTTTTTATCGGAAAATGCTGAATTTTGTGACTTATGTGAGACTGCGGGCATTGCCTTTATTGGTCCAACCTCTGCACAAATGCGCGATTTTGGTTTAAAGCATACGGCACGTGAATTGGCGATTCAGAACCAAGTCCCGCTTTTACCCGGAAGTGCTTTATTGGCAGATGAAGCCGAGGCATTGCTTGAAGCTGAACGCATTGGCTATCCTGTGATGCTAAAAAGCACCGCAGGTGGTGGGGGCATTGGCATGCGTTTGGTCTGGAACACCGCTGAACTAAAAGAGGCCTACCAAACGGTTTCCTATCTGGCACAAGCCAACTTTAAAGATGCAGGTTTATATTTAGAAAAATTTGTGCAGCATGCCCGTCATATTGAGGTGCAAATTTTTGGGGATGGGCAAGGTCAGGTCTTGGCCTTGGGTGAACGCGATTGTTCGGTACAGCGCCGTAACCAGAAAGTGATTGAAGAAACACCTGCACCGCATTTGTCCGATGAACAACGTGATTATCTGCAACAAGTCGCGATACAACTGATGCAATCGGTGCATTACCGTTCAGCAGGGACGGTTGAGTTTGTCATGGACACGGATACGCAAGACTTCTATTTCTTGGAAGTGAATACGC
This sequence comes from Acinetobacter sp. GQ146, assembly GCF_059758585.1. Taxonomy (NCBI): domain Bacteria; kingdom Pseudomonadati; phylum Pseudomonadota; class Gammaproteobacteria; order Moraxellales; family Moraxellaceae; genus Acinetobacter; species Acinetobacter sp. GQ146. The sequence continues at coordinate 16,441 of NZ_JCAXDV010000002.1, read as the reverse complement.
GTTTACAAGTAGAGCATGGCGTAACCGAACAAGTCTATGGGGTCGACTTGGTGGAATGGATGGTAACGTTGGCGAGTGGTGATTGGACTGCGCCAAAGGAAGCTCTACAGTCACATGGGCATTCCATTCAAGTGCGTTTATATGCAGAAGACCCGATTAAAAACTTCCAACCCAGTGCAGGGCTACTCACTGAAGTTACATTTGATCCAGATTGCCGGGTGGAAACTTGGGTGGAAACAGGTTCAAATGTTTCATCCTATTATGACCCGATGATTGCCAAAATAATTGTGACCGCAGCAGATCGCAATGCGGCGATACAAGCCATGATTCAGGGTTTAGACAATACCCAAGTTGCAGGGATTGAAACCAATCTTGAGTATTTACAAAATATTGTGGCGGGAGACGTATTTCAAGCAGGTACGCAGACTACGCGTTTCTTAAATAGTTTTGAGTGGAAAACTCAAAAGATTGAGGTGCTACAGGCCGGTATTCAAACCTCGATTCAGGATGTGACTGGACGATTGGGTTATTGGGATGTGGGTGTACCGCCCTCTGGTGCAATCGACCCATTGTCTTTAAATATTGCGAATCAATTATTAGGCAACGCAAAAAATACTGCGGGATTGGAATGCACCCTACAAGGTCCGAGTCTGAAATTTCATTGTGATAGCCAAATTGCGCTGACTGGCGGTGAAATGCCTGCAACCCTTGATGGGGTGGTTGTGCCGATGTGGCAAACCGTGCAGGTAAAAAAAGGGCAGGTACTGAAATGTGGCAAAATTACCACGGGTTGCCGTAGCTATATTGGGGTCAAAGGCGGATTTAAGGTCCCTGAATATTTAGGCTCACAGGCGACTTTTACCTTGGGTCAATTTGGGGGGCATGCAGGACGTAATTTATTGGTCGGGGATATGCTGCCCATTACGGCATGTAGTGACCAAGCTATAAATGCGTTAAGCCCAGAACAAATTCCTGCTTTTAATTCATACTGGGAAATTGCGGTGATGTATGGTCCGCATGGCGCACCTGACTTTTTTACCAATCAAGATATTGAAACTTTCTTTGAGCATGAATTTGAAATTCATTTTAACTCCAGCCGTACAGGTATTCGCCTGATTGGCCCTAAACCTGAATGGGCACGCGAAGATGGTGGTGAGGCAGGCTTACATCCATCCAATATTCACGATAATGCCTATGCCATTGGTGCGATCGACTTTACTGGCGATATGCCAATTATTTTAGGGCCTGATGGTCCAAGCCTAGGCGGTTTTGTGTGTCCTGCGGTGGTGATTCATTCTGAGCTTTGGAAATTGGGGCAGCTCAAAGCGGGCGATAAGGTCAAATTTATTCCTGTCAGTTACCATCAAGCCAAGCAGCTCAATCTGGATTATCAAAGCATGTTGGATGCAGCATCCCCTGAAAGCATTCACTATGAACAAGTGATTCAAGCTGAACCAATTACATTAAGCCATTTAATTTTAGATACCTTTAAAGGAGATTCTATACGTCCAGATGTGGTTTATCGTCCTGCGGGGAACCATTACTTGTTGGTAGAATACGGAGAATTGGTGCTGGATTTAAACCTACGCTTCCGTATTCATGCCTTAATGCAATGGATGAAAGCGCAAAACATCAAGGGCATTATTGATTTAACTCCAGGCATTCGCTCGCTGCAAATTCATTATGATTGTTTGGTGCTGGATCAAACCGACTTGCTGCGTTTGCTGGAAGTCGCAGAAGAACAACTCCCGAATATTGCTGAAATGCAGGTACCTTCACGTACTGTGTATTTGCCTTTGGCTTGGGAGGATTCGCAAACGCAATTGGCAACAGAACGCTATAGCCAAATTGTGCGTGCGGATGCACCGTGGTGTCCAGATAACATTGAATTTATTCGCCGTATTAATGGTTTAGATTCGAAACAAGCCGTAAAAGATGTAGTGTATAACGCCCGTTATTTGGTGATGGGACTGGGCGATGTGTATTTAGGCGCACCAGTGGCAACACCACTCGACCCACGGCAACGTTTAGTGACCACCAAATATAATCCTGCGCGGACATGGACCCCTGAAAATGCGGTTGGTATTGGCGGTGCATATATGTGCGTATACGGGATGGAAGGTCCGGGCGGTTATCAATTTGTTGGACGTACCACACAAATGTGGAGTCGCTACCGTAAAAATGCCAATTTTGAACAGGGTAAGCCGTGGTTACTGCGCTTCTTTGATCAGATTAAATTTTATGAAGTGTCTGAAGCCGAATTAATGCAGATGCGTGAAGATTTTAAAGCTGGTCGCTTAAATCTTCGTGTTGAAGAAGGCGTGTTGAACCTAAAAGAATATAATCAATTCTTACAGGACAATGCTGAAACTATTCAGGCTTTCAAGCAAACCCAACAAAGCAACTTTGAAGCAGAGCGCCGCCGTTGGCATGAAGCCGGCTTGGCGGAATATGTGTCAGAAAGTTTAGATGCGGTGGATGATGGTGAGGCGGTTGCCATTCCCGATGGTGGTTGTGCGGTGGAATCGCACATGCCCGGTTCAATTTGGAAAATTGAATGCCAAATGGGTGATGTAGTGGAAGAAGGGGCAACTTTGGCCGTAATTGAAGCGATGAAAATTGAGATACCAATTTTGGCACCTGAACGCATGAAAGTTGAAGCCATTACCATTGAAAAAGGGCAAACGGTGAAAACAGGACAGGTATTGTTTACATTGGCGCCAGTGGCTTGATTGAAAGATTTAAAAAAACCGCCGGCAGGCGGTTTTTTAAATAAAGTTTATAAATCTGCAAAATCCTCTTGATTAATTTCATTTTCCTTAGAGCTGATTTCTAATAGAATTTCTTGATAATCTGTAAATGCCCTTTGAAATAATTTTTTATATTCAATATCATTGTTTAATCTATTGTGGAAATTTATATTTTTACGATCCATTAGCATGGATTCATCTATTGTGACTATCTTGTAGCCGGATTCTCCTGATTTATATATTTCAGAAATATGTGAAAATATTGGATCTATGTATTCTAAGAATAAATAAGTATGATCTTTGATTTCAAAGAATAATTTAGAATTTAATGAAATGGATTCATTAACAATAAATAATTTAATAAAATCAATTGGTATATTTTGTTTGGTGTTGTAAATGATATTATTTTTGTTAAATTTTTCAATAAAAAACTCTAACTCTGGCTTTAGGTGGTAAAGGTTAAAGTAATAGTTATTTAAGTTCTTAAGAAATATTAAGATATTGTATTGTGATATTCTGGGTATTGTTTTTTTAGCATTTTCATTATTTAATTTGCTGAAAAATAAAGCAACATAGTATTCAAAAATACTCCGATGTATGAAAGTGAAATTCAAGCCATCACGTACAATCAGGCATAAATAACTACAGAAATCTTCTAAAATCTGAATACCTGAACATTTGTCGATCATCAATCTATTTAATGTATCTTCAAGAATCTTAACAATCTCGGGTCTCTCAAAAGAAGTTTTATCTTGCTTATAGCATTCAAAACAGAAACGCTCAAAAATTTTCTCTAATTTATCTTGTGGCAAATTTGAGATGCTTTTTCTACTATACCCACCTTTAGTACGATCATGAGTTGTTGCGACAACTTCAAAAATATTTTTATAAAAACTGGTAATATTTTCAGGAGGAGAGAAGTCTACATTAAACTTTTTAACATACAGGCCAATCATTAAAGGAGTAGTTAATAATTTTTGAATTTCAGGGTTACTATTTTCTATAGATTTAAGTAAAGTATTTCGTGCATCTTGATCTGTGACAAGAATATTAATTAAGTTTTTTTGGTCATCAGTGTTATATGGGTTGACATTAACTGTTTCAAAAAAATTTGAAAATTTTATTTCATGTTCGGGTCGACTACTTACAATAAGTTTTAAACTTTTAAAATTGTTAGCTAGACTTTCAATTGAGCTTAAGGTATCAGCTATATAGTCTTTACTTATTTCATCAAAAGCATCAAGAAATAAGGAAACTTTACCTGACTGTAATATGAATTTGATTTGTTCATCTGTAATGTTGTTTGTCCAAGAAAATATCTTTTCTTTAATTAAATTATTTAAACTTTTATCTTTTGATATGTTCTTTAATTCAATAAAAATAGGAATTCTTGAATTTTTAGCAGCCTCTTGAAGCGCCAAATATCGCATTAAAATGGATTTTCCTTGCCCTACAGTTGCTTCAATCAGAATGCTATGTTTAGTGTGAATTTCATCTAAAGAATGAATTTTGGTAATACCATCTTTAGTGGTAATCGTTGGCGAGTAAAAGAAACTACTAATTTCTACTGGATTTTTTGCACCTGTATAAAGGGTTTTAACTAAACCTATTTTTTCAATTGAGTCTACAAGCTGTTCATTATTGATTGAAAACTTTCTTAATTGATAATGTTTTAAAAACTCATCACGAAGAAAAGAATTAATGTTTTTAGCGATTTCATTAAAAGCTGGTCTAAGAGCAACTAAAGCGAGGGTTGTAATTAAAGGTTCAGGCATAGTTTTTTTCTAATAAAGTAAGTTTCATGAATAATATAACGAAAAATTTCATTTTTTAAATATTTAACTTTAATTGGTTTTCATTTAAAGCCCCATCACAGAGCAGGGTCAATTTTTCTGCACAAATATTAAGCTTTTTTAGCCATTATCTCCCTAAATATTCTTCATCAAACTGGCACGCTTTCTGCATTTATTCGAGTAATACAAAATTCGAATTTGGTAATACCAATAAGGAGCCAGAGATGCAAAAGCCGCATAACCCAGCCAAGAAAACATCACAGCTCTTTAAACAGTTTTTACTGGAATTGCTGAGCGTGAGGGCAGGTTTTTATATCAAACAAAATCCTCATCATCCTGAATCATTGCGGAAGTAAATCGTGGCTAAACCCAAACTTGCGCGAATTAGCGTGACTGTTCCTGAAAGCACCTTAAGTGCTTTAGATCAGAAAATTGTCGAGCAAGGTTATGAAAGTCGCTCGCAAGCCATTGTCGACATGATTCACAAGCACTTAATTGCAGTCGAGGAACAGCAAAATGCGGTCATGGTGGGAACTTTAACCTTGCTGTATGACGCCAGTTCCATGCCCTTACGAGTGCAGTTGATGGATTTACAACAGCAATATTTAGAACAAGTAATTAGCTCGCTGCATATCCAGCTAGATGAACAAAAGATTATGGAAGTCATGCTTTTGCAGGGCAAAAGTGCCGAATTGAAGCTCATCAGCCAGCAATTTATTGCCTTGAAAGGGGTTATTAACGGACATCTTGAACTGATGGATGCGGTGATGCCACCCATTCCACAAAATATTGAATAATCTAAGGGGAACCTGAAAATGATGAAAAAAGCCGTATTATCAATGTCAGTCGTTGCGGGTATTTTACTTTCGGGGTGTGATAATACCGCCAAAGTGCCTGAAGCTGAAAAGAAGACTGAAACAGCAGCAGCGACACAGCCCATGACCATTGGTTATAGTGACTGGCCGGGCTTTGTGGCTTGGCAAGTGGCGATTGAAAAAGGCTGGTTAAAAGAAGCAGGCTTAAATGTCGAATTTAAATGGTTTGATTATTCAGCGTCATTGTCGGCATTTGCAGCGAACCAACTCGATGCGGTTTTAGTGACCAATGGCGATAATTTGGTGACCGCTTCGGGTGGAACCAAAGGCATCATGATTATGGCAACCGATTATTCTGCGGGGAATGATGTGATTATTGCCAAAGAAGGCATCAACAGCATAGCAGACTTAAAAGGTAAATCGATTGCGACTGAAAAAGGTCTGGTCGATCACCTCTTACTTTCTACCGCTTTGAGCGATGCCAACATTCCACCCAACGATGTGAAGTTGGTCAATTCAATGACCAATGAATTACCACAGGTGTTCGCCAGTAAAGAGATAGATGCCATTGCCGTTTGGCAACCTGTGGCGAATCAGGCAATCAAATCGGTTGCGGGCTCTAAGATTATTTATACTTCTAAAGATAAACCAGGGCTGATTTATGACACTTTAACGGTAAACATGAGTCATTTAGCTGCCAATAAAGCGCAGTGGGCAAAGCTGATTCAGGTTTGGGATAAAACCGTAAAATATATTAATGACCCTGCAACCCATGCCGATGCGGTCAAAATTATGTCGAATCGTGTTGGGGTTGATCCGCAGCAGTATGAACAGTTTATTGGGGGAACGCATTTGTTAGATGTAGCTGCCAATAAAAAAGTATTTACCAAAGGTTCAGGCTTCGATTCGATTTATGGTTCAACCTACCACGTGAATGAATTTAATGTGAGCAATGGTATTTATAAAGCCAAATTGGATGTAGATGGTTTAATTTATCCAGAATTGGTGCAAGCCGCACAATAACTAGAAGCAGAATATTAAAATGCCCAGTCTTTTAATCTGGGCATTTTTTTTGTTTAGAAAAAAACTAGAGCTGAGTGCTTTGAGAAAAAATATTAATCACTAAAATGCCTGAAATCATGAGTGCCAAACCAATCAGCGCGGGGATATCCAGTTGCTGCTTAAAACCGAACCAGCCGACGAGAGAAATGAGGATAATCCCTGCGCCTGACCAGATGGCATAAGCAATTCCCATGGGGATGGTTTTGAGCGTTAAAGACAGGAAATACAAGGCAATCGCATAACCCAGTACAGTAATGCACGAGGGGAGTAACACACTAAAACCTTGTGATGCTTTTAGCGCTGAGGTGGCGATGACTTCTGCAATAATCGCAATGCTTAAATAGAAAAAAGCTATCAATGTTTCACCTGCTTAATATGTGGCTTGAGCATGATGTAACAGATGCTCTGCTTCTTGTGTGAGCCAAGTTTGGCTATCTAATGATGTAGCGGTTTGGGTTTGGAACTCAAAGTGCGGTTGATACATATCAACCTTGAAATATAAGGCGTAGTTTTCTCTTGCAATTTCTTTGATTTGCAGAAGGGTTTGGCAGTCTAAGACCTCAAAATCATCTAGTATAAAAGGCTGCTGTACGCGCTGGTTTTTTGTGCTGAATCGAACCCCTGTAGATAATGAACCCACTGAAACCTCAAATTGATTGATGTGTTCCAAATCAATCCCAGCCTGATTTGCCTGATCTAAATGGCTGAAGGATGCTAAAGCTTGCTGATTTTGTGGCAGACGCGATTGGGCATAAGCCACCCAATCGCCACAAATAATCAGTCCGGCATCGAGCTGAACGGGGGTATTCGACCCAAGATGGATCGCTTGGTCTAAACGCAGTCCCAAATACATGCCTTGACTGGCTTGCTGACGCCAATCTTCTACATAGGCATTACTGGGTGAAAACTCCAAAATGCAGTTGCTAATGCAGTGCAATTTGGCAGGTTCAGGCCATTGAATATGGTTTTGATAATTGGCATGCGCTTCTACCTTCCAAGACAGTAATTGCTGTTCGGAATCCCATAAGGTTTCCCCAATCCAGCCTTGACGTTGCAAAATTGGCGTATTCTTAGAATCTTTCAGGCGTAAATCAATGGTGAAGGATGCAGACTGGAACCAGTAAACAATGGTTTTTTCATCGGTTGATCCGTTAAAAAAACTAATGCTTTTGCGTCGAAAGGCTCCCAACACAGCCTGTGGCAGCGTGACACTGGTTAAATCTGTTGGGGCTAAATGGTCACAAAGTTCGAGCAGATTCATAAGAGCTCCTTGTGTTCATTTAGCCCAAAGGAATACAGTGGGCGGGCATTATTCAGCGCAATTTCCCCTGATGTAACTTTTTGTTTGAGGTAATTGAAGGTTTGCGCGGTTTGATTAAACAGGTGTTCACCGCCTATCAGTGGGGCATAACGTGGTTGTGCGGTGTCGATGACGGGTTGAATCAAATAGTCATAATCGCAAGAGAAGAATAAGGGAAAGGAGTAACGTTCTTGTTGAACTTTTTTGACTCGATGTTTAGTCGCCAAATAACGCCCATTAGACAAAATTTCCATCATGTCGCCAATGTTCATGACCAAGGTATTTTCGAGTAAGGGAATGTCAATCCATTCGCCTTGTTTATTCAGGACTTGTAATCCCGGAGCCGTCGGTAACAGCAAGGTAAAACATTCATAGTCGGTATGAGTGCCAATGCCTTCACGATCCTGTGCCGCAGGGTTAAAGGGATAGTGAATGAGTCGAAGCTGACTCGGTGCTTGGGCAATGTGTGCATCAAAAAAATGCTCGTCTAAACCTAATGCAAGGGCAAAGCAGCGAAACAGTTGATGTCCAATCTGTTTGAGATGCTGATAGTATTTGGCTACATGTAATTTAAAATCAGGAAAATCGGGCCATTGCGTCGGACCGAGTAGGGGACGTCGACCTTTGGGGAGTAAATAGTCATAGTTCACATCATAGGATTCTTTTAAGTCATAGCTCTGACTGACAAACTGTTCTTCCCCAATCGGCACATAGCCACTGTGGTTTTCAGACTGACCAATATAATGCCGCATTTTTTCGCTTTCATCCTGAGCAAAATATTGCTCGGCTATACGGCACAGATTTTGAAACAGTTCAGGGCGGAACTGATCGCCACACAGATATAAAAATCCCACATCTTTACAGGCTTGATCGAGGGCTTGTGCCACAGCAAGGCGATCTTCCAAATTGGGGCTATTGAGTTGTGAAATTTCTACCAGTGGTAATACATAATCCTGTTGCATGTTGATCACCAAGCGTTGGTCGTCCAACCTATAAGAAAACACTTTGGGTCGTCCCAAAGGCTATGCGGTGTCATTTTACTTTTGCGTACTAATTTGGGTCATACGTGGAATTTTTGGCAACTCTGCTAAAGCAGGGTCGAGTTCATCTTCTTGGGCATGAACCAAGGCATCCACGCGTTCTCTTAATTGTTTGAATTCAGGGCTTAACATCAGCTCTGCATTGCGTGGGCGGGGTAAATCCACTTCAATAATTTCTTTAATTTCCCCCGGATTGGCTTTCAGCGCGACAATACGGTCTGCCAGTAAAATGGCTTCATCCATATCATGCGTGACAAAAATAATAGTGATGTCGATGTTCTGCCATAAATCCATGAGGTGCTTTTGCATTTTTTGACGCGTATGTGGGTCGAGTGCACCAAAAGGTTCATCCATCAGTAAAATTTTAGGTTGATTCACCAAGGCTCGTGCAATGGCAACCCGCTGTTTCATGCCGCCTGAAAGTTGATGCGGATACTGATTTTCATATTTTTCTAAGCCGATAATATTGATCCACTCTCGCGCATGCGCTTCTGCCGAGGCATGGCTGGCACCTTTCATGAGCGGTCCAAACATCACATTTTCTTTGACGGTTTTCCAAGGGAACAAGGTGTAGCCCTGAAATACCATACCTCGTTCTGGGCTTGGGCCTGTAATGGGCTGACCATCCACCAGAAGTTCACCGCTGTGATAAGGATCGAGCCCAGCCACGACACGGCTCAAGGTTGATTTACCACAGCCTGAAGGCCCAATCACGCAGATAAATTCACGTTTATGAATTTTTAAATCCAGTTGATTTAAGATCGTACGCTGGGTTTTACCATGTTGAAACACTTGAGTGAGTTTCTTAGCTTCCAGAATGACAGGACGTTGATAAATCTGATCAAAATAGTGCTGTGCGTTATAGTTTTCTGTCGGATTCATTATTTTGCTCCTGCTTTCCATTTAAACAGGCGTTCGCCCAATTTCATTAAAATCACGTCACAGACCAAGCCAATCACCCCAATAATCAGAATGGCGGCATAAACGTTGTCAAAGTTTTGGTAGCGGGCTTGTTGGGTAATAAACCATGTAATCCCTGAGGTGGTGCCGATCAGTTCAGACACGATTAAATAAGTCCAAGCCCAACCGAGCAGTACTCTTAAATCACGATAAATATCTGGCAATGCCGCAGGGATGACCACATGAAACAAGCTTTTCATTTTGCTGGTGCCAAGCGTGTAGCCAGCTTCAATTAAGCCTCGATCGACCATGCGGGTGGTATTGGCAATAATCAAAATCTGTTGAAACAGTGTCCCAATCACAATAATGGCAATTTTCGGTGCATCATTAATGCCTAAAATAGCCACGGCCAAAGCGCCAAAAGCAGGTGCAGGCAAATAGCGGAAAAATTCAACAAAGGGTTCGGTTAAGGTGGAAATTTTTAAAGAGAAACCACACAGAATACCCAAAGGTATGCCAATCAGTGAAGACAAGAAAAAGGCACTAAACACCAGTTTAATACTGTGCCATAGACTTTGATGAAACCACGGAGCATCAGCCTGAACAGGAGGAGTAGTAAAAGCAGTCACTAAAGCAGTGGCGACTTGGTCAGGTGCTGGCAAATAAATTGGGTTGACCAGTTTGCCTTGCGGTGGCGCATCACCATGATTGACGGCATTTTGTGCTTCATTATAGAACAAGGCTTTATCGACTCGGCTATCGACCTGAAAATAAGACACACTGCCTGAATCGGTAATTTGCACTTGCGGATGCCACACAAAAGGTAAGTAGCTGACTGCACACCAAATTAAGAGTGGAATCAGAAACGAGCAAAAGCCCAGAATCAGCTTGTTTTTGTGGTTAAGTTCTGTTGCAACATAGCCCATATTGCTTGCCTACCTAGTATTACGAATTTTGAAAAACGTAATACGATTAAGCAAAATAGATGCCAACGCTTTAAATATCGCCTAACTTCTTCAAGTCTTGAAACTGTAAGCTTCACAGGTTCGCGCGGCTGATCAAAATTTATGGTCTTATATGAAATACGCGGGCAGACCGAGCAGAGCAGTCATGACAATGACGCGTATGATGCTTAATTTAAAATAGAACAGCAATGTTGCAGCAAGCCCAGTTAAAAGCAGGGCAACCCAATCAAACTGCGCACTAAAGCCTTGCGGCCATAACACATGATAGGCAAAAAATAATCCCAGATTGAGAATTACACCAACCACTGCGGCGGTAATTGCGGTTAAGGGAGCATGCAGTCGTATGTGTTGCTGGGTGGTTTCAATAAGCGGTGCACCAACCAAGATAAAAACAAAAGAAAATAGAAAGGTAAACCATGTGGCAATACATGCTCCGATGACCCCAGCCAAGAATAATTGCTCACCGCCTAAAAGTGCCTGCGTATATCCTCCCAAGAAACCGACATAGGCAACAATCATAATTAAGGGACCGGGGGTACTTTCTCCTAAAGCCAGACCATCTATCATTTGGCTGGCACTAAGCCAGCCATATTGGTGAACAGCCCCTTGAAAAACATAAGGCAACACGGCATATGCGCCACCAAAGGTCAGTAATGCCGCTTTGGTAAAGAACCAAGCCATTTGCGTATAGCTATGCTCCCAGCCTAAGCTCAGACTGAGGCCCAGCACGGGAACCATCCATAACAGTGCTGCACTGAAAAGAATGATGATGAACCGATGCCATTTAAACTGAGTATGTGCTGGAGCAGGATTGGAGTCATTGATTAGCGTTTGCATATCTTCATCAGATGAACTAGTCCCAGCCGTGTGGGCCGAGTCTAGGCATGTGGGAGCGTATTGACCCAGAAAATAGCCTAAGCATCCTGCGCTGAAAATAATCAAGGGGAAGGGCAGTTGAAACACAAAGAGTGCGACAAAGGCTAGAAGGGCAATCATCCACAGGGCTATACTTTTGAGGGTACGCTGCGCAATCCGATAGGTGGCATGAAAGACAATCGCTGTTACCGCTGGCTTAATACCATAAAACAGTCCTGCAACAAGCGGCACATCACCATATTGAAGATAGGCCCATGCAAGTAAAATGATGATGAATAAGGAGGGAAGAATAAATAATAATCCCGCGATGATTCCCCCTAGGCTACGATGCATGAGCCAGCCCATATACGTGGCTAATTGCTGTGCTTCAGGACCCGGGAGCAGCATGCAGTAGTTGAGCGCGTGTAAAAAACGCTTTTCTGAAATCCATTTTTGCTTTTGTACTAACTCTTCATGCATCAGTGCAATTTGACCTGCGGGACCACCAAAACTGATCCAGCCTAATTTTAGCCAGAACTTAAGTGCTTGCTTAAAAGGTACAGCGCTTTGTTCATTAGCGACTGGTGTATTGTGTGGTTGCTTCATGCAGGCTTAACCCTAAATCATGCGGTTATGGATTGGTCATCATGCCAAGCTTCACGTGCTGGCTGTATTGATAGGTGTCATTATGCTGAAGTAATCTTTCAAAGCGAAGAAATTCACATACAAAAAAGTGCGAGTGAAAAAATAGGGATCACTTATTTAGGGTGACGCATTTTGGGCTGATCAATGACTGATGGCAGACTTGAAAACGACTTTAAAATTGGCCTGATGAATCCATTACTTTATGAGTAAAATAAATTTTGATTAGCTGAAATAAAGATATTGTTTGGCGGATTCGAGCATTAAATCCTATTAGATATTCTCTATAATCAGCATCTTTGTTTAATAATACTTAACTTTATGAAAATTTTAGATGGTGGTTTTGGTCGTGAATTGGCTCGTCGTGGTGCGCCGTTTAGACAACCTGAATGGTCTGCATTGGCTTTAACCGAAGCACCAGACATTGTGAAGCAAGTGCATTTAGACTTTATTCAAGCGGGTGCAGAAGTCATTACGACCAATAATTATGCGGTGGTTCCTTTTCATATTGGGGAGCAGCGCTTTGCCAATGAAGTCATGAGCTTGGTGAAAGTTGCCGTGACGCAAGCCAAAAAAGCGGTTGCAGAGAGCGGAAAAGAAGTACGTATTGCTGGGTGTTTACCGCCATTATTTGGTTCTTACCGTGCCGATCTCTTTCAAGCAGCGGAAGCTAAAACCCTAGCCGAACCGATTATTGCTGCGCTTGCACCGGATGTGGATTTCTGGCTTGCCGAAACTCAATCTTGCCTTGAAGAAGTCGAAACTGTACATGCTTTATTGCCTCAGGATGGACGAGAGTTCTGGGTGTCATTTACCTTGCAGGATGAAATTCAGCTTGAGCAGCCTTTATTGCGTTCAGGCGAAAACCTTGAACAAGCGGCTGAATTAATTACTCGACTGAATGCCAATGCCGTACTGTTTAATTGTTGTCAGCCTGAAGTGGTCTTACAAGCCATTGGAGAAATTAAAAAGCTACTGCCTGAATCGGTGCAAATTGGGGCTTATGCCAATGCCTTTCCACCACAAAACAGTGAAGCCACAGCTAATGATGGTTTAGATGAAATCCGTGCTGACCTCAATCCTGCGTTGTATTTGAGTTTTGCCAAGCAATGGCAGGCTGCAGGGGCAACGCTGATTGGGGGCTGTTGTGGCATTGGTCCTGAACATATCGCAGAACTTTCTCAATTTTTTAAACAGTAATACTTTCTTATGTCTACAGCTAAAATTGGCTTACTCTCCTTAACCGCCTTGGTCTTTAGTTCAATGGTGGGTTCAGGGGTATTTAGTCTCCCGCAAAATATGGCTGCAGTGGCAAATGGTCAGGCATTGCTGATGGCTTGGCTCATCACTGGTGTGGGCATTTTGTTTCTGGCCTTTGCTTTGCTTTTTTTAACACGACAACGCCCAGACCTTGATGGTGGCATTTATAACTATGCCCGCGAAGGATTTGGAGAGTTGATTGGCTTCTGTTCTGCATGGGGATACTGGCTCTGTACCACTATTGGTATTGTTGGTTATGTGGTCATTGCATTTTCAGGGGTGGGTTTATTTACCGATAGCCCCGAACATGTCTATTTTGGCGAAGGCAATACCCTTTATGCTTTAATTGGTTCCTCCATCTTTGTCTGGATTGTGCATTGGCTGGTGAGTCAGGGCATTAAAGAAGCCGCTTTGGTGAATTTAATTGCCACCATTGCCAAAATTGTGCCTTTGGTAGTCTTTATTTCCTGTAGCTTTGTCGCGTTCAAACTGGACCTATTCAAGCTCAATCTTGTTGATTTTTCCTTACAAGTTCCTGTTTGGGAGCAAGTGCGTAATCTGATGCTGATTACCCTATGGGTGTTTACAGGGATTGAAGGAGCCGTAGTTTTATCCTCCCGTGCCAAGAACAGAAGTGACATTGGTCGTGCCACCGTATTGGGTGTGCTGCTGGCCTTAAGTTTCTATGTCATGGTCACAGTACTGGCTTATGGTGTGGCAGGGCGTGCAGAAATAGCCAATATGCATAATCCCTCTATGGCTACCATACTGGCACAACTGATTGGGCTACCCGGCACGATTATCATTACTCTCGGTTTGATTATTTCAGTGAGTTCTTCGTATTTAAGTTGGACCTTGTTTGCCACGGAAATTCCATTCTTAGCAGCTAAGAATAAAGCTTTTCCAGCTGTGTTTTTAAAAACCAACGCTAATGGTGTACCGATTGCATCGTTGTGGCTCACGTCAATTGTGGTACAAGGTTCTCTCATCGCCGTGTGTTTCTTTGATAAGAACTACACGCAATTGTTGCTGATTTCATCAGTGATGATTCTTTTGCCGTACTTTTTGGTTTCTGCCTTCTATTTAAAAGAATCGCTGAAACATAAGCGCGGTAAGCATATTGCGATTGCGGTGGTTGCTGTGATCTATGCAGCGTGGTTATTGTATGCAGCAGGTGTTTCATTACTTCTATTGTCTGGTTGCTTATACTTATTCGGCTTATTGATCTTTTTCTATAGCCGATATAGCCAAAAAGCCGTGGCATTTGAATGATCAACACCATATATGAGAGACCGCTATTTTGTAGCGGTCTCTCATTTTTAAAATGCATCAATGGCGGATCGAGGGTTCAACCTGCAAAATAAAAACCTTCATTTTTTATTCTTAATTTCTTTTTATAAAATATTACGTAACTCACGTGCCGTTTCTTGTAACAAGGGTAAAATATGCTGAATCAGATATTCCTTGGTGGTTCGGGTGGTAGGCGACACGATATTCAGTGCGGCAATCACTTTGGATTTTTGCTCATAAATCGGCACGGCCAGTGCATGTACCCCTAATTCATGTTCTTCACAGGAATAACACCAGTCTTGCTCTTTAATTTCATGGAGTAAGTTTAAAAAAGTTTCATTATCGGTATGCGTGTATTTGGTGAGTCGTTGTAATGGATATTTTTCTAGCCATTCGAGTTGTTCATTGGGTTCCAGATGGGCCAGTAAAATTTTCCCTGCCGAGGTTGCATGAGCAGGTAAGCGATTTCCTAAGTGTAGACCATAAGGGTTAACCCGATCGGTTTGTTGATGCGCAGCACTGCGGGCAATGGTAATCGCTTCATAACCGTCGAGCACCATGACCGAATAAATCAGTGATGTTTGGTTGGTGAGCAGGTTGAGCAAGGGCTGAGAAATTTTAGGAAGTTGTGCGCCGCCCAGGTAGGCACCTGAAAATTTGAGAATTTTGGGGGTGAGATAATAATAATGTCCATCCGACTCCAAATAGCCCAGATATTCCAGAGTGAGTAAGTGGCGCCGTGCAGCCGCGCGGGTCATCCCCGTTCGTTCGGCAGCCATAGAAATATTTAAGCGATGACGGTCTGCACCAAAGCAATCCAGAATGGCCATACCTTTACTAATACCCGCCACAAAATCTTCATGGCGAATGGTTTTTTTATTGTCCTTATTTTGGAGCAGTTTTTCAGGTTTCTGCAATTCCGGATCCATCTTGGTGATTTCCTTATCGCTGTTGTGCTTTTAATTTTTACTATAGCGTGAAATCTGACTGAAAAAATCAGGTTTTGTTCGATAGTAAGCAAAAATGTTCGATCATCGAACAAAACCAAGTGTAAGCATCTAGTTTAATCTGAATAAAAGATAAAAAATGAACACATAAGGAAATCGAACTAAAAGACTAGGGAATGTGGTTTTAGCAGTATTACTCTCCAGTATAAGTTAGTTTTCCGCGCCTTTTCAAATTTGCATGATGCACAATGGAGTTATCTAATGATAGATAAAAGTGCAGCGACCTTAACGGAAGCGCTCTCCCAGATACAAGACGGTTCAACCATCATGATCGGTGGTTTTGGCACAGCAGGCCAACCCGCTGAACTCATTGACGGGCTGATCAAGCTTGGACGTAAAGACCTGACCATTGTCAGCAACAACGCTGGCAATGGCGACTATGGCTTAGCCAAGTTATTGAAAGCCGGTGCCGTCAAAAAAGTCATCTGTTCATTCCCACGTCAGTCCGACTCTTGGGTCTTCGATGAACTCTATCGTGCAGGCAAAATCGAATTAGAACTGGTGCCTCAAGGCAATTTGGCCTGTCGTATTCAAGCCGCAGGCATGGGACTCGGCGCAGTCTTCACGCCAACTGGCTACGGCACCTTATTGGCCGAAGGCAAAGAAACCCGTCACATCGACGGTAAAGATTATGTCTTGGAATATCCAATCAAAGCCGACTTTGCTTTGATTAAAGCGCAGCAAGGCGACCGCTGGGGCAATCTGGTCTATCGTAAATCGGCACGTAACTTTGGCCCAATCATGGCCATGGCAGCAAACGTG